>SHZZ01000043.1 GCA_009692005.1 Gemmataceae bacterium
GGCAACGCCTGGCGCTACCGCGACTATGTCGTTGCCGCCTTCAACAACAATATGCCTTACAATCAGTTCATCCTTGAACAAATCGCCGGCGACCTTCTCCCTTCCCAATCCCTGGAAGAAAAACACTTGCGCTCCATCGCCACCGGCTATTTGGTCCTGGGGCCAAAAGTCCTGGCAGAAGTCGACAAGCAAAAGATGGAAATGGACATCATCGACGAGCAGATCGACACCCTGGGGAAAACTTTCCTGGGCATGACGCTGGGCTGCGCGCGCTGCCACGATCACAAGTTCGACCCGATCGCCACCGCTGAATATTATTCCCTGGCCGGGGTCTTCAAAAGCACCAAGACCATGGAAAGCCTCGTCACCATCGCCAAATGGAACGAGAACTCGCTGGCCAGCGCCAAGGAACAAAAGCAGGTTGACGAACACACCAGCCAAGTGAGCCAGTCGAAGAAGAAGGCGGAGGATTTCCTCGGGGCGCAGAGGAAAAAGCTGGAAGAGGAAAACAAACTGAAAGACAAGAAGGCGCCGGCAAAGGAAGTCGAAGCGGCGCTGGGGGAAAGCGCCAAGGCGGAGTTGAAGAAACTGCGCGAGGAAACGGCGGCGCTTGAAAAAGCCGCTCCCGATCTCCCCAGCGCCATGGGAGTAAACGAGGGCAAGGTCACCGAGGTGGCCATCCATATCCGGGGCAGCACGGATCGGCTGGGGAAAATGATGCCTCGCGCCGTGCCCGTGGCGTTGTCGCAGGGGAAACCACCTGTTTTCACCGAGAAAACCAGCGGCCGGCTGGAACTGGCCCGCTGGCTTGCCTCGCCCTCCAACCCGCTGACCGCACGCGTCATGGTCAACCGCGTTTGGCGCTGGCACTTCGGCCAGGGCCTCGTCCCTTCCACCGATAACTTCGGCCTCCTCGGCGAGAAACCCACTCACCCGCAATTGCTCGACTGGCTGGCCAACCACTTTATTGAAGAGAAGTGGTCGATCAAGGATCTGCACCGGACCATTCTCTTTTCCAGCGCCTATCGGCAGGCCTCGGCGGTGATCGCGGAAAACGCCGTCAAAGACCCGGGTGGAAAACTCTACTGGCGATTCACTCCCCGGCGGCTGGAGGGGGAAGTCCTCCGCGATTCACTCCTGTCAGTTTCCGGCCAGTTGGACAAGACCATGGGCGGTTCCCTCTTACAGGTGAAAAACCGCGCCTTCTTTTTCGACCACACATCCAAGGACATGACCAAGTACGATTCCTTGCGCCGCAGCATTTACCTCCCCGTGGTCAGGAATAATCTGTACCCGGTCTTTTCGCTTTTTGATGGCACTGACGCCGCCGTGGCCAATGGCGACCGGGCCGTCACCACCATTGCGCCCCAAGCATTGTTTTTTCTGAATGGCAAACTTGTGCTGGATTGCGCCGAGGCTTTGGCAAAAAAAGCGCTGCAAGCATCGCCAGACTTCCACGGCCAGGTTCAGTACCTTTATTCCGCCTCCCTGGGAAGAAGCGCCACGGAAATGGAAGCCGCCAGGGGAAAAGAGTTTTTGTTGCGCGCGGGTCAATTGCCAGGAAGCTCTCCGCTTCAAGCCCTGGCGGCGTTTTCTCAAGTGGTTTTATCCTGCAACGAATTTGTCACGCTAAGGTGAAGCGAAACCCATGCTGCCATCACGAAGAGAAGCGCTGAAACAATCCGCCGTCGGCTTTGGGTCCTTGGCCCTGGCCGGATTGCTGGCCGACGAAAGTCGGGCGGACAACCCACTGGCGCCTAAAAAACCTCACTTTGAACCGAGGGCCAAGCGCGTCGTTTTCCTCTTCATGAAGGGCGGCCCAAGCCACATGGACACCTTCGAGCACAAACCCTTGCTCGAAAGAGACAATGGCAAACCTTACCCTTACTCCAAACCCAAGAACCAGTTCGCGCCCACGGGCAACCTCTTGATGTCCCCCTGGAAGTTTCATCCACAAGGCCAGTGCGGCCACAAGGTCAGTGAACTTTTCCCCAATGTCGCCAGGCATGTCGATGACATCTGCTTCCTGCATGGTTTGCATGGCACCAACGCCGCTCACGGCGGCGCCTTGCTCAAGCTTCACACTGGCAGCGACAACTTCGTCCGCCCCTCCATTGGCTCCTGGGTCAGCTATGGCCTCGGCACGGAGAATTCCTCTCTCCCGGGCTTCATCACCATTTGCCCCACCCTGGCCCATGGCGGTGTCAACAACTGGAGCGGCGCGTTCCTCCCTGCCGTCTACCAGGGAATTCCCATTGGCAACGCCTCCGTCCCCGCCAAGAACGCCCAGGTCGCTTTTATTCACAACGACCGCGTTCCATTGCCCTTGCAGCAACTGCAACTCGATGCCATGAGGCAAGCCAACCAGGAATTTTCGCGAACCACCGGACCCGACCAGGCGCTGGAAGGCCGCATCGCTTCCTTTGAATTGGCTTTCAGAATGCAGGCGGAAATGCCCAGGGCCGAGGACCTCTCTTCCGAATCCCCCGCCACCAAGGCGCTCTACGGTCTCAACGACCCCGTGACCGAAAACTTCGGAAGACAGTGCCTGCTGGCTCGCAGATTTTTGGAACGCGGCGTTCGCTATGTTCAGGTCACGCACAGCGACGCCTTTGTGCAATGGGATCAACATGGCGATTTGAAAAAAGGGCACAGTAAGAACGCCCGCGAAGTGGACCAGCCCATTGCCGCCTTGCTCTACGACTTGAAGCAGCGCGGCCTGCTCGAAGACACCCTGGTTTGGTGGGGAGGCGAATTCGGCCGCACCCCGACCGCGCAGGGGAGCAGCGACGGCCGCGATCATAACCCCGAAGGATTCACCCACTGGCTGGCAGGAGGAGGGGTGAAGCCGGGCTTCTCGCACGGCGCCACCGACGAGTATGGCTTTTTTGCCAAGGAAGGCCGGGTCCACATCCACGACCTGCACGCCACCGTTCTCCATTTGATGGGGTTGGATCACGAAAAGCTGACATTCCGCCAGGGTGGCCGAGATTTCCGCCTGACCGATGTCCACGGCCGGGTAGTGGAAGAAATCATGGCTTAATGCCAAGTCAATAATTGGCAAACAGCGGTCGTCAACCGGCTGCTTCTATTAACTCCGTGTTATTCGTGAATAAAATTAAAGAGCTAGAAGTACAATCTCTTTTGTATCATTAATCCCTGGGTATGTTCCCCAGGTCATAGCTCTGGCCATTCTCGTAGAACAGGACTTTCTCCGGCCAGCGGAGAGCCGCCAGCCGCGTGATAAACTTCCCTTGATACTCACTGGCGATCCGTTCCTTCCAGCGCCCACCCACGGAATAATCAATGCACATGGAATACCCGGGCCCCAGGGCCTGTTCCGCCATGTGGTCATCGAATAAATGGCGGCCGTTGCTCAAGCCGGGCACCAGGGTCCGCCAGTAATGGCCGAACACACAGAACGCCTCGTTACGGTACTCCATCCACCAGCGACGGCGTTCGTTGTTGCGCACTTTCCCGTTGGCTTCAAATGGTTTGTTGGCCCGAAATTCCGGCCCTGAGGTGAGAACCTTTACAGGATTGAAATTCTGCCGGCGCAGCGACCTGTCGATGTTATCGACCTCAGGCCGGGACTCCAATTCTCGATCGATCCGGGCCATATGCCGGTCAAAGGCTTCCCGTACGCAGGTTTCCTGCCTCACCAATTCAATACAGGCGGAATCCCAGCAAGCATGCACGACGCACAGGTCGTGCCGCTCCAATGCCAAAGGAAAGGTTTTGAAGAACTGAATGAAATTCTTGGCATCCTCGGGAGTGGCGACGACTTGCGGATGCGGAGTGGAAGAATGATCGAGGGATTCTTGCTGGCCATAAATCCAGGCGTTCCCCAGTTTATTGAGCCCGCGCAGGATGTTCATCTCGTGGTTGCCAAGAATGCACTGCGCCGTTCCGGCTTCAATCAAGTCGCGCACTTTGCGAACAACAGCGGGACTATCAGCGCCACGATCAACCAAGTCGCCAACGAAGGCCAAATGCCTTCCCTGCGGATGGTTATTTCCGCGGTACCCCAGGTGGGTCAAGAGTTGCTCGAGGGCTTCGATTTCCCCGTGGACATCGCCGACGACATCAATGGGCCCGTCTGGAAGTTGCCGGACCATCCCCTGGCTGTTACCCGATCCGGACAAGGAACCCCTCCACGGGAAGGAACTGAACTAACGCTGCAAAGGTCTGGTGAAGATTTTACAGTAAGGCAACCGAGACGGTCAAAGGAAACCAAAGGAAAAGGAAGATTCTCGGGATCAATACGAGAAACGGCCTTGGGTAAACGCCTGCCCCGGCGGTTTGGTTCGCCTTGTGGGAAAATGCGGAAAAAGGTAATAAAGGCAGGCTGAATAAGGTGGCAAAAATCGAGTAAGGCCAAGCGCGCCAAGGAAGACTTATGGGCCCTGGGTTGAAAATGGCTTCCACCATTCCTCCGCGGCCGGTAGGTAGGTTTATTTTTGGCAGTTATCCTCTTTTCGAGCTTTTCGCTCTTGGCTTTACCCGCTGCTTTTTCCCAGGAGTGAGGAGGCAATAATGTTGCTAGTAAAAAGGGTTGCCAAGAAAGTGCTAAAACTTTTGGGGTTGGCCAAAAAACCAGCCCCTCTTTGTCCCAACCCCGAATTTGACCCGTTGAGACATGCCGAGCGTGTAAAAAAATGGCAGGAAAACGATAGCGACATAAAATTTCGGACTAATTACCCTGGCCTTACACCGCAATCGATCCTGCTAGATCTGGGTGGTTTTCATGGTGAATTTGCCCTTTTTATGAATGCAAAGTATGGTTGTGAATGCCATGTCTTTGAAGTAATCCCTGAACTATGTGAAAGAATCCAAAAGGATATCACCAATCGACCCAGGATATCTCTTCATCCATTTGGCCTGGCGGGGAAGGACAGCACGGAAACTCTTTACCTGGCTAACGAAGGCTCTTCGGTCCATAGCCACCGTGGAAACCAAGGCGTGCCATTAAAATCCAGTTGAAAAAAGCTGAGGATTGGCTGGAGACCCATTTGCCCGGCAAGGTGGTGGATTTAATCAAAATTAACATTGAAGGGGGTGAATATGACCTTTTAGAGCATTTGCTTTCCTCCGGGATGGTCAAACGGTTCAAAAACATTCAGGTGCAGTTTCACGAGGATGTGATTCCCAAAGCTGAGGCGAGGATGCGAAAAATCCATGATGAACTCTCCAAGACTCACCGCGTTACCTTTCAGAAAATTTTTATTTGGGAAAACTGGGAGATCAAAGAATAAAAGATGCCGGAAAAACCATGGGGTAAGCCACGCTACCAACGCCGGAGGCACCCACATCCTCTTCATGGATCACGACCCAGACTTATAATGTACGCTGACAAGGCCTTGACCTCCGAGAATTTTGATCTTGTCCATTTGATCAAAAGCTGCCCGGTGTTTTTCCATGATTATTACCTGAGCCACCCTTATTTCGGCCACCCGGTGTGCGCGCGGGCCGAGGTCGTAAAGGCGGCTGGCCCGCGGTACCCCAAGTGAGTCAGGAGTTGCTCGAGGGCTTCGACTTCCCCGACCAAGGCCTGGGGCAAGTTCCAGGCTCATCCCTTCCTTCGCATTGTGGGAAAAGGCCCTTTTCGAGTAGTTTCAAGGCAGCTTAGAGAAGGAATTCTCTCACGGATGAATTTTTACCGCAAGGAGGTTGCATGGTCCCAGCCTTGAAATTAGATTTTCCCGTCCCCTCGGAGGCCGACCGAGGGTATGTCGGGGGTGGAGATTTTCTAAAAATCGCCGAGGATTTCCGAGATCTCTTTGTTCGCCTCGGCGGCCTGAAACCGAACCAATCGGTGCTCGATGTTGGGTGCGGTATTGGGCGAATGGCATTGGGCCTAGTCCACTACATGGATCCAAATGCCCGGTACGAAGGGTTCGACATCGTCAAACACGGCATCGACTGGTGCAAGGAAAATATCACACCCCGGTGGCCCAACTTCAGCTTTCAGCATTCGGACATTTACAATAAGTACTACAACCCCAAGGGGCGGCTTTCCCCCCGCAGCTATAAGTTTCCCTATGCTGACGGGTCTTTCGATTTCGTCTTCCTTACCAGCGTGTTCACCCATATGGTGCAGCACGACATGGATCATTACCTCAGTGAAATCCATCGGGTGTTACGCCAAGGGGGCAAAGTTTTCATTACCTTTTTTTTGATCAACCCCGAAGCCCAGGAATTGATCGCTGCTGGCAAATCAGTGTTTCAGTTTCAGCATCACCGCGGGCCCTGCTGGTACGAATTCCAAAACTGCCCCGAACAGGTAATTGGGTACGACGAAAAGTACCTCCGGGAACTTTTTCAGGTAAGCGGCTTTGGCCCAGACCTGAAAATCTGGCCGGGTTCTTGGGTAGGTCGTGCCAGCGGCGAAACCTCACACGATTTACTGCTGGCGGTTAAACAAGGGGAACCGACCCCGGCAAAAGTCCGCAAACGGAAATGGGTCGCCTGGATCCCTGGCAGCATGCTGATGGAAAACCAAACTAATCTATGGCAGAAAGTCTGGCGCCGCTTGCGCCAAGGGGGAATTTCCGCCCTGTTGCGAAGCCTGGGGAATAAAATCCGCCAGTCCAAACTCGGAAAAACTCTGCTGGGCCCCATGGAAACCCAACCCAGCCCCTGGCGGAAAGCATGGCGCCGCTTGCGCCTTGGGGGGATTTCCGGGCTGGTGCGAAGCCTGGGGAATAAAATCCGCCAGTCTAAACTCGGAAAAACTCTGCTGGGCCCCACTGGGCCCTGGTCGAAATGGCTGCGCCACTACCTTCCCACCCCAGAGCAACTGGAAAAGTTCCGCAAAACTAAATGGGGAATCAACCGGCCCAAGTTTTCCCTCGTCATGCCGGTCTATAATCCCCGCCCAGAATGGCTGATAGAGGCGATCGCCTCGGTCCGGGCCCAGACTTATGCCGAATGGGAATTGATTTGCGTTGACGATGGCTCGCCCAACGCCCGCATCTCCTGGATTTTGCAAAGCCAGGCGGCAGAAGACACCAGGGTCCACGCCCTATTGCTGGGGAAAAACCATGGGGTCAGTGGCGCCACCAACGCCGGGATTCGCGCCGCCGGAGGAACCCACATCCTCTTCATGGATCACGACGATTATCTCGAGCCGCACGCCCTGCACCGCTTTGCCCAATCCATTGAGGAACACAACCCAGACTTTATGTACGCTGACGAGGCCTTGACCTCCGAGGATCTTGATCATGTTCATTTGATCAAAAGCTGCCCGATGTTTTCCCATGATTATTACCTGAGCCACCCGTATTTCGTCCACCCAGTGTGCGCGCGGGCCGAAGTCGTAAAGGCGGCCGGCTTGCTGGATCCCAAATTGCGGGTCTCACACGATGTCGACATGGTTTTACGAATGCTGGAAGCCAGCCGTACCGTGGCGCACATCCCTGATATTCTCTACCGCTGGCGGCTGCATGCAGGCAGCGCCAGCCACTGCGCTGCCCTGCACGAAGTCACGGTTTCAACCCAGGGCGCCTTGGAAAGGCACCTGAACCGGCTGGGGACCCAGGCGCTGGTCAGTCCGGCGCTGGCCCATCATAATTTTTTCCGCATCGATTACCCGCTGGCGCAGGGAACCCGCGTGGCCATCCTGATCCCGAACAAGAACCGGGCGGATTTGTTATCCGGCTGCCTGGCCAGCCTGGAAAAAACTCTCCCCAAAGGCTTGGCCGATATCGTCCTCATCGACCATGAGTCGGACGACCCGGCGGCGGTGGAACTGTTGCAACAGGAGGCGGGGCGTTACCAAATCGTTCGCTATTCCGGACCGTTCAATTTTGCCGCCATGATGAACCTGGGAGTCAGATCACTTACCAAAGGGAAATATTCCCATTATTTATTCTTGAACAACGACACGGTGGCCGCTCACCCGGGCTGGCTGGAGCACCTTGCAGGGCTGGCTCAACGGCCATCGGTTGCGGCAGCGGGGGCGACTCTCCTTTACCCCGATCACACGATTCAGCACGCGGGGGTCATCCTTGGACTGGCGGGGCCCGCGGACCATTCCCATAAGTTTTTCCCTTTTGGCCACTTGGGAATGAATGGCAGTCTGCAGGCAACCCGGGCCTATTCCGCAGTGACCGCCGCCTGCATGATCGTTCAGGCACCCGCATTCCATGCCGTCGGGGGGTTTGACGAAACGCTGGCGGTCGGGTTCAACGACACTGATCTGTGCTTGCGACTGCGGGAAAAAGGCTGGGAAATCGTGCAAACACCCCATGCGGCGCTGTTCCACCTGGAATCGCAATCGCGTCTGGCGGATCGCAGCCACACCGCCGACAACGCCCGCTTTGTTCAACGCCACGCCCACTTGCTGGCCAGTTGCGATCCGTATTTCTCCCCTTACCTCGATCACCAGGGGTTCACTCATGAACCGGCGCCGGACGCCCACTGCCCGGATGAAGTTTCCTGTAGAGAAATTAAAACTCCCTGGTCGGACAAAGTCGAACGGGACCGAAGCCGCGCGGCTTGAGGAGCAACTGTGTCCGGAATTTACCAGATAATCAAGAAACTGAGTTTTCTGCAACCGCTGCGGCCCGCCTGGCGCGCTTTACGGCGTTGGTTCGCCCGCAGGATGACTCCCCTGCCGCAACCCGCTTCCATCCCCTCCCCTTGCGCATCCTGGGGCGGCGATCCTCTCGACCTTTACCTCACCCGAAAACTGGACGCCTTCCTCGCCAGCCCGGGCGCAAATATTGTTTTTCCCACGGCCGAGGTTCCTTCGGTCAGCATCATTATTCTCTCGTTCAACCAGGCGGCGTTACTTTTGGAATGTCTGCAGAGCGTCGCTTGCCACACCAACCTCCCGTACGAAATCATTCTTGCCGACAACGCCTCCAGGGATCGCACGCTGGAGTTGCTCGACCGGGTTCAAGGCGCCAGGGTGATTCGCAACCAGGAAAACCTCGATTTCATTAAAGGCAACAACCAGGCCTCCTTTCACGCCCGGGGCAAGTACCTGCTCTTTCTCAACCACGACACCGTGGTCACACCCGACTGGCTGGAAGCAATGGTCCGCACCATGGAGACCTGGCCGGCTTGCGGCGCAGTGGGGGTCAGGCTAATTCGCATGGATGGCCGCTTGCAAGAAGCAGGGTCTTTGTTGCGCCCCGATGGCACTGCCTTCGGCTATGGCCGCGATGATCCCAACCCTTACAAACCCGAATACGGCCATGCCCGTGAAGTCGATTACTGTTCTGGCGCCTGCCTGCTGGTGGAAAGGGAAACTTTCCTCGGCCTCGGCGGCTTCGACGAGCGCTACCTCCCCGCCTATTACGAGGAAACCGATTTGTGCCTGCAGCTTCGCCGGTTGGGGAAAAAAGTGGTCTACCAGGGGCAAGCCATCGTATTGCACCGGGAAGACGGCGTGCTTTCCGGCCGGGCCCAAGCCTTGTGCCAGGCCAACCATCCAAAGTTCCTCAATAAGTTTCGCAAAGATCTGGAAAGCCTGCCCGATTTTGACGCGCTGCATTCACGCGACCGGCGCACAGGCAAACGCATTCTCCTACTGGACGACTTCATCCCCGACCCATTTCGCGGCGCCGGAATGCCGCGCCTGAAATTGCTCCTGCTCGACCTGGCCGCCCTCGGCTACCTGGTCACTTATGTTCCCCTGATCGATGCCACACCCAAGGGACCCACCCTGCGCGAACTTCAACGCCTGGGCATTGAAGTTTTCCATGGCTCTTTCTCCCTGGCCAACTTGCTGGAAGAGCGAAAAGGTTTCTACGACACCGTAATCGTTGGCAAACCGCACAATGCCGAGCAAATGCTGTGGCGGCTGAGAAATCTTTTCCCCCACGCCTGTTTGATCTACGACACCGAGGCGATCGTTCATCAACGGGAAGCGGCACGGGCAGAATTGGAAGGCAAGCCCATGGCCCCTGAAGCCTTGGCCGCCATGGCTGAATGGGAGTTTTCTCTCATGCGCATGGCCGACCGCGTGTTAACCGTCAGCCCCAGCGACCGCCAGCTCGCGCTGAAGGGAAGCGGCAACCCTCGGGTGAGAGTCTATGGCTATCCCATTGTGGCAAGGGAGAACGCCCCAGGGTTTCATTCCAGAAACGGAATACTCTTTGTTGGCGGGTTGACCGAAGCTCATGCGCCCAATGTCGACGCCTTGCAAGGGTTCCTCCAGGAATCTTGGCCAATCATTCGTGAAGCGCTGCCCCATGGCGTTTTTCGCATTGCCGGGGCCAACCCCTGCTCGAAAGTGGTGAACGCGGCCAGCGAGGGAGTGGAGTTCCTCGGCCGGGTGGAGAATCTGGAAGCGGTTTTTGATTCCAGCAGGGTGGTGGTCTGCCCGTTGCGCTATGGCGCCGGCATACCGATCAAGCTGGCGGAAGCCTTGGCCATGGGGGTGCCAACCGTGGCTTCACCGAAGGCGGCGGAAGGATACGGCATTCTCGATGGATCGGTTGCCGCCGTAGCTTACGATTGGAACAGCTTCGCTCACGAGGTCATTCACCTTTTGACCAATCAACATGCGTGGAATCTGAGGCAGGAGGCAGCGCTGCAATTCGCCCGTGACCACCTCGACCCGGTGAAACAGCGACTCGACCTGCGGGATTTTCTGGAATCCCCAGAGTCTCTGGAAGCCCAAGCGGCTTAGGCAATGTGGCTCATCCAAAAGCCAGAGTAAAAGCCCAGGAAGCAAGGCCGGCAGCCAGACCGATTGCCAGCCCTGATGCCCATAGGGGGATCTGAAAGCTGCCGATTTGGGCTGGCCAGCGGCAAACCAATCGCATGCCATGAAGAACAACAATCAAGGCAAAAAAGGTTCCCGAAATAATCAGATAGGTAAACATTCTTGACTCCCGTTTAGGAGATCACTCCCGACTGTTTCTTGTGAAAACGGGAAACCGTCCCGATCCTCGATTCGGTAAATTACCGCTTCCAGCCTTTTCCTGGGAGCGCAAGTCTCCAGCCTGACAAAATAATTGGTCTGGCAGAAGGCGTGTTCCCAGTGAAAACTCTCGTGTGTGCTGTAACATCCTAGAATAGGGGGTGGCCTTCCCGCATAATTTACCCACTACCGGACTAACTCGCATGAAACATCCCGAGATTAGAATGAAGCCTCTACTCATGCTGGTTTTCCTGATTGGGCTTTTGGCCTGTGGCCCGTTGCATGGAGAGGAGAAAAGCCCCCAGGTCGAATTCTCCCGCCAGGTGCTGCCGATCCTCGCCGACCACTGCTTGCTCTGCCACGGGTTCGACGAAAAAGGCAGGAAGGCCAGTCTGCGCCTCGATGTTCCAGGCGACCAGGGAAAAATCCATGGAGGCAAGTCGGTTTTCAAACCGGGTGAACTCAAGGGGAGCGCTGCCTGGCTGCGGATCACCAGTAGCGACCCGGATGAAATCATGCCGCCTCCTCGGGCCAACCGCCCACTTCGCCCCGAGCAAAAGGAAATCCTCAAGCGATGGATCGAACAAGGGGCAAAATACGATCAGCACTGGGCCTTTCAAACTCCCCTTCGCCCCGCGGTTCATCCAGCGCCCCCCGAACATGTCGTGAACAACCAGATCGATTCGTTTGTCGGGGCGCGCCTGCAAAAGGAAGGCCTGAAGCAAGCCCCACGGGCCGCGAAAGAAACGCTACTCAGGCGCCTATCCCTCGATCTCACCGGCTTGCCTCCATCGCTGCCTGAACTCGATTCCTTCCTCAACGATGCCTCGCCCACGGCCTGGGAAAAGCAGGTGGAACGGCTGCTGGCCTCGCCGCGCTATGGGGAAAGGTGGGCTCGCTGGTGGCTCGACGCCGCCCGCTTTGCCGACAGCGATGGTTACGAAAAAGACCTTCCTCGCAGCCAGTGGCCCTGGCGCGATTGGGTGATCGCCGCCTTCAACCGCGACCTTCCCTACGACCGTTTTTTAATGGAACAATTGGCGGGCGATCTCCTGCCCGGGGCGGGGCCAAGCCAGCGCCTGGCCACCGGCTTTCTCCGCAACTCCATGGTCAATGAGGAAGGCGCCATCCTGGCTGAGCAGTTTCGCTTGGAAGGTCTCATCGACCGGCTCGACTGCCTGGGCAAAGCGGTGCTTGGCCTGACCATCAGTTGCGCCCAGTGCCATGACCACAAGTATGACCCCATTACCAAGGCCGAATATTACAAGCTGATGGCCTTTATTAACAACGATTACGAGGCGACTTCCTGGGTCTACACAGATGAACAACAAAAAGTGATCGAGGGAATCCACCAGGAAATCGCGCTTTTGCAGCCGCAAGCCAAGAACAAAATCCCAAACTGGCATCAGCTACTCACCCAGTGGGCTGCGAAGGAAAAAGATCAAGTCACACCTTGGGAAGTGGTGAAGCCTTTCAATGCCGATGTGATCGGCGGACTGGCACACCCGGACATTCTTCCTGATGGTTCGATTCTTACCCTGGGCTTCCGCCCTTCCGACGCGGTGCTGGTGATTCAACTGGATGCCAAAGGAAACAACCATGCCGGCCTAAGGCTGGAGGCGCTGACGCATGGGGATTTACCCTTCGGCGGGCCGGGAAGAAGCGCCAAGGGCACCTTCGCCGTTAGCGAAATGAAGGTTGAAGCCGCGCCGCTAAAGGAACCGGGGAAATTCTCGCCCGTGGCGCTCAATGAACCGTCCGCGGATTTCAGCAAAGCCCCCTCGCCCCTCGACCCCTTCTTCCGCAGGGGGGAAAACGACTCGCGTCTGGTAGGCGGGCCGGAGTTCCTCATTGACGGGAAAGAGGAAACTGCCTGGTCGGGCGACCGCGGCCCGGCCCTGCGCCACCAGGACACCCACGCTGTCTTCCGCTTTGCAAAACCTGTGAACTACGAAGGCGGCGCTCGATTCAAAATCACCTTGACCTTCAAACACGCCGGCAAGGATATCCACGGACGGCACAACCAGTTCCTCGGCCGGATGCGCATTGCCCTGACCTCATCTGCCACGGCGACGGCCGACCCCCTTCCCCCTGAAGTGCGAATGGCGCTGCCCAAAATCGCCGCCGGCCTTCCCCCCGATGCCCCCGAGATTCAAAAATCCTTCCCCAATTGGCGGACCACGGTGGCGGGTTTGAAAGAGATTAACCAAAAAATCGCCGCCGCCTGGTCCAGGCACCCCGAAGGAAACACGGTGTTGAACCTCGCCGCCCGCCAGGGAGAGTTCCTGCGTCAGACGCGCATTCTCGACCGGGGCGATTGGCAAAAACCCTTGCAAGTGGTATCCCCGGGCACGCCGACCATTCTGCACAAGACCGCCCTGCCGGATGGAGGCACGCGGCTTGATCTGGCCCGCTGGCTGACAGATAAAAACTCCCCCACCACCGCCCGGGTGGCAGTAAACCGGGCCTGGCAGAGTTTCTTTGGCAACGGCCTGGTTGCCACGCCGGAGGATTTCGGCACCCGCGCCGCCATGCCTCCCCACCGCGAACTGCTCGACTGGCTCGCCTGTGAATTCATGGAACCAACCCAATTGCAGGCGGGGGAAAACCAGAGTGGCAAACCCCAACCCTGGTCGTTCAAACACTTGCACCGCCTGATTGTCTGCAGCGCCACCTATCAGCAAGCGAGCGCCATGACGCCGCACCAGCGCCAACTCGATCCGCGGAATCTGCTCTTGGCCCGCGGTCCGCGCTTCCGCGTGGAAGCGGAGATCCTTCGCGACATTGCCCTGTCGACTTCCGGGTTGATGAACCCCGCCGTGGGAGGACCGAGCATCTTTCCCCCAGTGCCCGACGGGTTCTTATCCCTCAGCTACCTCGCTGTCGATTTCTGGAACACGGCCACTGGCCCAGAGCGCTACCGCCGTTCGCTCTATGTCTTTCGCAGAAGATCGATCCCGGACCCGGTCATGTCGGCCTTTGACGCGCCCAATGGCGACACCGCCTGCGTCAGGCGGGAAAGGTCGAACACGCCGCTGGCGGCGCTGGTCATCCAAAATGAGCCGGTGTTTGTCGAATGCGCGCAAAGCCTCGGTTTGCGAGTGCTGCGGGAAGGCGGGGCCACCGATGGAGATAAAATCCGCTACCTCTTCCGTCTGCTGGTCAGCAGACCGCCGAGGGAAGAAGAAACCGCCGTACTGCAAAAGTTTTTGCAAGAGAACCGCCACCGGCTGGCCAAGGGAGAAATCAACGCTCACGAGGTGGCCTTCCATGCGCAAAGCAAGCTGGCCGACCTGCCAGGCAAAGCTTCCCCCAACGAGGCGGCGGCATGGGTCCTTATCGCCCGCTTGCTGTATAGCCTTGATGAGGTCGTGAACAAGAATTAACCATGGGAAATTCGATCATGAACCTGAAACAGGAACTGAAGAAGGAATGGGGGAAGCTGGCCGCCCGCAGGTGGTTTCTCCGCGATTGCGCCGTGGGGCTGGGGTCCATGGCCCTCTCTTCAATCCTTGGGAAAAACGCACTCGGCTATTCTGGTGCGGGAACCCTGCCCCGCCCGGATCATCCGCCCAAGGCCAAGCGGGTTGTCTACCTTTTCATGGCCGGCGCCCCCAGCCACCTGGAACTCTTTGATCACAAGCCGGAGCTGAAGAAGTGGGAAGGAAAGTCTCCCCCGGCGGAACTGATCCAGAACTACAGAGCCGCATTCATCCACACCAACTCCGCCCTGATGGGACCGAAGTTCAAATTCTCCCGTCATGGGAATTCCGGCGCGGAGCTTTCGGAAGCGCTGCCTAACACGGCCGCAGTCGCCGACCATCTGTGTTTCCTCAAGGGCATGCACACCGACGCCGTCAACCACGCGCCTGGGCAGATTTTGATGAACACCGGGTCGCAGCAGTTCGGCCGGCCGAGTTTTGGCGCCTGGACCGTCTACGGCCTGGGATCGGAATCCGCGGATCTGCCCGGTTATGTGGTGCTCAGTTCGGCCAATGGAACCAGCGGCGGATCGTCCAACTGGGGAAGCGGCTTTTTGCCCACCATTTACCATGGCGTCAACTTCCGCTCGCAAGGCGACCCCGTCCTTTACCTGTCCAACCCCAAAGGGATCGATGACCGCACACAACGGCAAACGCTTGACCTGATAAAAACCCTCAATTCCCAGCAGTTTCAAGCGATCGGCGACCCGGAAATCCTCACCCGCATCGCCTCGTTCGAAATGGCTTACCGCCTGCAAACAAGCGCGCCTGAACTCATGGACCTTACTAAAGAGTCCGAGGCAACCTTGAAAATGTACGGCCTCGACCCCAAGGACCCCAAGCCGGGCTTCGCCCGCAACTGCCTGCTGGCCCGCAGGCTCCTCGAGCGTGGCGTTCGTTTCGTGCAACTGTTTCATGAAAGCTGGGATCACCATGGCGGGCTGGTGAGCGGGATCAAAGCCTCGGCCGGCCAGACTGACCGCGGCGCCGCTGCCCTTGTGCGCGACCTGGCTCAGCGCGGCCTGCTCGACGACACCATCGTCATCTGGGGCGGGGAGTTTGGCAGAACCCCGATGGTGCAGGGGGACGGCATGGATGGCCGGGACCACCACAACCGCTGTTTCACCATGTGGCTGGCCGGCGGAGGTTTCAAACCCGGCATCACCTTTGGCGAGTCCGACCCCTTTGGCTTCAAGCCAGCAAAAGGCGCGGTGCATGTCCACGACTTGCACGCCACCTTGCTGCATCAGCTTGGCTTCGACCACACGAAACTGACCTACCGCTTCCAGGGCCGCGACTACCGCCTGACAGATGTGCATGGTCAGGTGGTGAAGGATATCATTTGAAATGGAGCTGGCAGCCATGAGCCATGGTAAATTCAAAACCCAAAAAACAAACCCGCCGCTCAGGCGGCGGGCTCGGATTTCAAGCCAGCAGTCTTTTGTTGACTTCCCCGCTGGGGGCGGTATGATGTCCCTTGTCTTTTATGATAATCCGTTTAGGCACACCTCCAACGGATTCACCCAGACTTCCGGAAACTAGGCACGATTTCATGGCGGCGACCGAACAAGCACTAGCTTCAATGAAAATCATTCACGAGCCCCGCGTTTACTTGCTTGGCAAGCAAAAAGTAAACGACACCGAATTAGACCAGTTCCTTTCCGACCATGGAGTGTCTTGGGAATCCGACACCGAGGTGGCGGGAGAATATCTCACCGAAGTGGCGGGCCGGGTTTGCTACATGAGTTTCGCCAAGCCACGGCCGGGGGGCAACCATGCCTATATCGAGCACATTCTCGAAGTGGGACACGGCTCGGTGCTGGAGCACGCGGTGTGGAATTTTCTTTTCACCGGCGTTAGCAGGTCTCTGACGCACGAACTGGTGCGCCACCGCGCAGGAATGGGCTATTCCCAGCTCAGCCAGCGCTATGTCGATGAGTCGGTGGCCGAGTATGTGGAACCGGAGTGCGTCGCCAATGACCCGGAATGCCATCAGGCCTGGCAGGAAACGGTGGAGGCCGCGCACAGCGGCTATATAAAGCTGGTGGAATTGCTGGCCAAGAAATTTCAAGACGAGCCCGACCGAACCATGCGGCGGAAACTGGCCCGACAGGCCGCCCGCAGCGTTCTACCCAACGCCACGGAAACCAAGATTTTCGTTACAGCCAACGCCCGATCGTTAAGGCATTTCATCGAGATGCGCGGCAGCCGCCACGCCGAGGATGAAATCCGCCAACTGGCTGTTCAGGTTCTCAAAATTCTCCAGGTGGAGGCGCCCAACCTCTTTGGCGATTATCAACTGATTCCTTTGCCCGATGGCACATTTGAGGCGGTCACCGCGCACCGCAAGGTATGAACCCCTACAATCCTGGGCGAAAACCGGGGCATCCCCAGCGCCCCAAGAAACCCTATGCCAGTGGCCCGCGAAAACCCTACCCTCAGGGGAGTGGGCGGCAGCCGGGAAACCCTTTCCGTCCGCACCATGCAGAACCCAGTTTAGAGCCGCATAAAGAAATTATCATCCCGGATGATGCCCCAATCTGCCAGGGGGTTCTTGAACTTCATGACAAAGGGCACGGCTACCTGCGCGACCCTTCCCGGAACTACAATACCCACCCGGAAGATCCCCAGGTCAGCGCCAGCATGATTCAAAAATTTCGACTGCGTGAAGGACTGCTTCTTGCAGGGGTGAAGGAACACTCCCGCTCCGGGCATCCTCCCCGCTTTCTCCGACTCGACACCATTGAGGGCGTGAAACCCGAAGACTTCAAGAACCGCAATTTCGACGACCTTACCGCCATCGACCCCAATGAATGGATCAGGCTGGAAACTGGCAAGGAACCGCTGACCACCCGCGTGACCGACCTTCTAACCCCCATTGGCATGGGCCAGCGCGGCTTGATCGTCGCCCCTCCCCGCACCGGCAAAACTGTCCTCCTGCAGCACATGGCCCAGGCGGTTTCCACCAATTACCCCAGCATGCATCTCATCGTTTTGCTGATTGACGAACGGCCGGAGGAAGTCACGGAAATGCGCCGGACGATCCGCGGCGAAGTCATCGCCAGCAGTTCCGACAAGGACAGCGCCAGCCATGTGCGAACGGCCGAGCTGGTGGTGGAGCGCGCGCGCCGCCTGGCCGAGCAGGGCAAACAGGTTTTCATTCTGCTGGATAGCCTCACGCGCCTGGCCCGGGCCTACAACAAGAATGTCCCCAACAGTGGGCGAATCATGAGCGGCGGAGTCGACTCCAAGGCGCTGGAAGTTCCTAAACGCCTGTTTGGCACCGCGCGCAATTTCGAGGAAGGCGGCTCCCTCACCGTCATGGGCACCGCCTTGATCGACACCGGCAGTCGCATGGATGAAGTCATCTTTCAGGAATTCAAAGGCACCGGCAACATGGAACTTGTTCTCGACCGCAAGCTGGCCGACCGGCGGATCTTTCCCGCCATGGACATTTGCCAGTCGGGAACGCGGAAGGAAGAAAAGCTCCTGTCGCCTGAAGATTTGAAAAAAACCCATCTTTTACGCAGAATGCTGGCTTCCATGGGCACGGTGGAAGCAATGGAAATGCTGGTGAAAAAGCTGGGCGCCTTCCCGTCCAACAAGGCCTTTCTCGATCGCATGAACGGCTAAGGTTGCAGCATATTTTTCCGGGACTTTTGCGTTTGGTGGTTGATTTTCCCCCTTCTCCTTTGCAAGAATAAGAGTAATCGCTTCCTTCTCTATTTATTTTGCCCTTTTTCCGGAGGATCCATGAACCGTATCCGAACCAGGGGCTTTACCCTGATTGAATTACTGGTGGTCATTGCCATCATTGCCATATTGATTGGTTTGCTGTTGCCGGCAGTGCAAAAAGTCCGCGAGGCCGCTGCCCGCTCCACTTGTTCCAACAACATGCGCCAGCTTGGCCTATCCTGCCATAATTTTGAAAGCACCTTCAACTACCTGCCTCCCGCCAGCATTAACAACCCCAGCACCATCGACCGCGCCGGACTGAGCGCCTACCAAAAAGTCGGCACCACCGGCGCCAATGCCGCCGACTATGCCAAAATGAGTTTCCTCATCCCCATCCTTCCTTACATCGAACAGGGAGCCTTGGCTCAAGGGTACGATCCGCGCCAGGATTGGAACTCAGCCACCAACCAGGTCAAGACCGCCAACCGCGTAAAGACTTTTGAATGTCCTTCCGTGCCCACCGACCACCGTTGCACATTCCTTCCCACTCCGTGGGGCAATGCCAACAAACCGGCCACCACCGATTACTTCGCGGTCACCCGCGCCGATCCCACTGTCTTTGGCGCCCTCAAGGGGACCAACCTGGTTGACCCGGGCGATCCTGCCAGCCGCTCTATTCTCACCTCGAATCAACACACGGCTTTTTCCGCCATCAAAGATGGTTTATCCAATACCTTGTTGCTGGCAGAGTGCGGCGCCAGAAACCAGATTTGGCGTGCCAGTAAATATGTGGGCGATACCAACTATGTGACCGGCCCATGGGGTTATGAAGGAAACGATCTGAAAATCGACGGCAGCTCGCCCGACGGCACCACCAGCGCTGGCGCCATTTCCACCTGCTCCATGAACTGCCGTAACGAGGGCGAGATTTACTCCTTCCATAACGGGGGCGCCATGGTGGTCATGGGCGATTGCTCCACCCGTTTCCTCCCTTCCTCGATTCCGCTGCGCACTTTGATCATCATGACCACCCGCGGCGGCGGCGAAGTCAATCAGGATTGATTGGCCGTTCCAACCTCACCCCCGGATCCCCTCCGGGGGGTTTTTATTGACAGTTGTTTGCCTGCATGGCCGACTCGATTTCCCCCAAACTCAGGTCGAACGGAAAAAAGGCCAGGGTTTCTTCCTGGCGCCGCCACCACTACCAAAGTGCGTTTCATCCGGGAAGCCCGGGCCACGGATGCCTTGGGGCCTCGAATATTGCACCAGGGTACACTCTAGGCCAGCCAATATTCCCTCCGCCGGGATTGGGGGCGGTCAAATTATGGGATGGTGCAGATCGACGCACGATTTCATTGAAGATGAAACCTTGCACCACCATGGGCCATTTTTTTCCATAGCAGGAGGCCTTTGCCCGGGGCATTCCTATTGGTGAGCGACAACGCCTTCCTTTTATCTTGTTTTTGCGGGTTTTTCAGAGTATAATTAGGGCACCTTACTTCCTCCGTTACACCGGCCTGCCAGATGTTGTTTTCCAACTTGGTCCTGTTGATTCTCGGCATTCCTCCCGACCCAGGCGGGTTCGTGGAGGCGCGCGCCATCCTCAAAGAGCGCTGCTTTCCTTGCCATGGGGCGTTAAAGCAAAAAGCCGGTTTGCGCCTCGATAGCGCCTCCTTCATTCTAAAAGGGAGCGAGCAAGGGGCCGTGGCAACCCCCGGCAAGCCAGATGAATCCCCGCTGATTCAACGGGTGAAGGGGCAGGGCAAGCTGAAGCTCATGCCGCCGGAAGGCAAGCCGTTAAAGCCTGAGGAAATTGAAACACTTGCCTCCTGGATCCGATCAGGAATGAAGGCGCCCAAGGTGGACATCGGAGAGGACAACCCGGCATTGCACTGGGCCTTTAGCCAGCCCAAGGCAGTTGAACCCCCGGCCGTTGCCAACCCGCAGTGGAATAAAAACCCCATCGACCGCTTTCTTTATCAGGCCATGATTGAAAAAGGGGTTGCACCCGCGGGGCTGGCCAACCCAGAGACTCTTCTCCGCCGGGTAACCTTCGACCTCACCGGCCTCCCACCCACTGTTGAAGAACTTGAACGGTTTCATAAAGACCCCAGCCCAAAGGCTTATGAAGCCGTCGTCGACCGCTTGCTTGCTTCCTCCGCTTATGGCGAACGCTGGGGCAGGCATTGGCTCGATGTCTGGCGCTATTCCGATTGGTACGGTCGGCGCAACGCCAACGATATTCTCAACAGCTACCCGATGATCTGGCGCTGGCGCGACTGGACGGTAAACTCGCTGAACCAGGGGAAGCCCTACGACCGCATGGTGATGGAAATGCTGGCCGGGGACGAGTTGGCGCCCTTGGACCGCGAGGTTCTCCCGGCCACCGGTTTCGTTCTGCGCAATCACTTTCGCTGGAATTACAACCGCTGGATGCGCGACATGGTGGAGCATACGGGCAAGGCCTTTCTTGGGCTGACCATCCAGTGCGCCCATTGCCACGATCACAAGTACGACCCGGTGTCGCAGGCCGATTATTTTCGTCTGCGGGCGTTTTTTGAGCCGCTGCAAGTTCGTCACGACCGCTACCCGGGGGAAGCCCCACCCAGGCCCTTCAAAAAATATGTGGTCAGCGAAAACTGGGCGCCATTCAACACCGGCCTGGTGCGGGTCTTTGACGAAGGGCTGGAGTCGCCTACCTGGTTCTACACCGGCGGTGATGAAAGGAACCGGGTGAAGGAAAAGGGATCGATTTCTCCAGGAGTTCCCGCCTTTCTTGCCAAGGAAAAGTTTGCCGTGCACCCGGTGAAACTGCCCAAGGAGAGCGTCTACCCGGGCCTACAAGAATTCATTCGCCAAGAGGAAAGGGAAGCGCGCGCCACGGCGGTGGCCAAAGCCCAAGAGGGCGTCAACAAAACCCAGGGGATGAAAAAGAAGCTGGCCGAGGCGCAGTTGACTGCGGCGCGGTTGGATGAAAAATCCCTCTTTGCCCGCCTGGCCGCTGACGATGCGCGCTGGCTGGGCAAGGGAGATGCTGTGCAATTGGCGGGTAAGGCTGCGAAGAGTGAAAAGGAGTTGAACCTGGTTCGTGCGGAACTGGCCCTCTTGCAGGCAGAGGATGCGCCGCCGAAGGCGCCGACCAAGCAAGCGAAAAAAGCCGCCGCGCCTGTCACGCAGGACCAGGCAATTGCCAACGCGAAAAAAGCAGTCGATGCCGCAAAAACCAAGTTGAATGAAGAGTCGATTTCCTACACGCCCTTGACCCCTGTTTACCCGGAGGTCAGCAGCGGTCGGCGTTTGGCCCTGGCCCAGTGGATTGTTCAAGCGGACAATCCACTCACGGCCCGGGTAGCTGTCAACCACTTGTGGAAAGGCCACTTTGTCGAGCCGCTGGTCGCCACCACGGCAGACTTCGGCCGCAATGGCGCCAGGCCAACTCACCCGCAGCTTCTCGATTGGCTGGCGATGGAGTTCATGAAACAAGGGTGGAAGATGAAGCCGCTGCACCGCCTGATGGTCACCAGCCGGGGGTATCAAAGCTCCTCCAGTCAGACCGAAGAAGCGCTGCAGGCGAATAAAAAAACCGATCCGAACAACCGTCTGCTGTGGGTTTTCCCCAGCCGCAGGCTCGAGGCCGAGGCGGTGCGCGATGCCATTCTGGCGGTATCCGGCAATTTGGACCGCTCCCTGGGAGGGAAAGAAATCCACATCAACCAGGGAATGACCACGCCGCGCAGGTCGATTTATTTCGCGCACCATGGCGAAGGGCAGATGGAGTTTTCGGAAACTTTCGATGGCGCCAACACCAACGACTGCTACCGGCGGGTGGAATCGGTCCGTCCGCAGCAAGCTTTGGCGCTGGCCAACAGCGCCCTGGCGCGGGAGGAGGGGGCGCGGTTTTCCCGCAGGATTCAGGCCTTAAATCCCGCTGATAACCAGCGCTTCATTCACCTGGCCTTTCAACTTGCCTTGTCGCGCAAACCCAATGCGGAAGAAATGGAATTGTCCTTGCGGTTTCTGCAAGGCTCGGGAAAGGAACTGGAACTGGCCCGCCACGATTTCTGCCAGGCTCTCTTCAGCCACCCCGATTTCACCACCCTGAGGTAACCCATGCGCTCTCCTTTCCCCTGTGGCCGAACTTCACGAAGGGGCTTCCTCAGCGGGCTGGGAATGGGCTTTGCCAATCTCGCCGCCGGCGATCTCCTGGCAAGGGAACTCGGTTCCACTCCCCAGGTTCCCCTGGCGCTTGCCAGGGCCAAGAAAGTCATTTGGGTATTTCTCTCCGGCGGAGTCAGCCAGTTGGAATCGTTCGACCCCAAGCCGGCGCTCAATACGCACGCGGGGAAAACCTTTAACGAAACCCCCTTTCCCGACCCGCATAAATCTCCTGTCTTTCTTGAACGCTCCCGCTCCGTGCTCGACCACGACCGCATCTTCTTCCCGAAAATCTTCCCCTTGCAAGTGGGATTCAAGAAACGGGGCCAGAGCGGCATCGAGGTTTCCGATTGGTTTCCTGAACTCGGGTCGTGCGTCGATGACATGGCCGTGGTGCGCTCCATGTACACGACGGACAACGATCACGCCGCCGAGTTCCAGATGCATACGGGCCGACACGCCCTGGACGAGAAGCAACCGTGCCTGGGCTCGTGGATTCACTATGGGCTGGGATCGTTGAACGCCAACCTGCCGGCCTTCATTTTCCTGGGACAATTTAAAGATCCCCGCGTGCGCAGGAACATCTTCCCCGATTACCTCGGCGCCGAGCACAGCGCGGTGGAACTGGAGCCTGGCTTGCCCCTGGCTTTTGGCGTGGCGCCCAAGGATCTCACGCCGCAACGCCAGGCCAAACAGTTCGACCTGATCAAGGAATTCCACCAGGCGGCGCAAAAAGAGAATCCCCTCGATCCACGCATTGAAGCGCGGTTAAAGTCGTATGAACTCGCCTTCCGCATGCAGACCGCGGTGCCCGGCGCCCTCGATTTGTCAAAGGAAACCGAGGAAACTCAGCGGTTGTACGGCATCGACAACCCGACCACCGCAGTTTATGGCCGCAGGCTGCTGGCCGCGCGCAGACTGGCCGAGCAGGGCGTCCGCTACAACTTGGTTTACCTCAGCGATTATGGCGAATGGGATTCACACAATAACTTGAAAGAAAATCACGGACGCAGTTGCGCTCGCGTGGATAAACCGCTGGCCGGGCTGCTGCGCGATTTGAAACGCCGGGGCATGTTCGACGACACCTTGGTCGTCTGGTGCACGGAGTTCGGCCGCACCCCGGGGCTGGAAGCCCGCGAGAAAAACGCCAACCCCACCGGAAGGGACCATCACCCTCATGGGTTCACCGTCTGGTTGGCGGGGGCGGGGATCAAGGGGGGCGTGGTTCATGGCGCCACCGATGAACTTGGCTTCCACGCCGTCGAGCACCCTCACTATGTCACCGATTTGCACGCCACCGTGCTTCACCTGCTTGGCCTTGATTCAAGGAAATTGAACATCCCGGGAAGAAAACGGCTGGAAGTGGATTACGGGAAAGTGATGAGCCAAATCCTGGCCTGAGGTGGCAAGAATCGCCAGGCCTCTCTGCAATACTGGCAAGCAGCGGCCTTGGCGCAATGCTTCTCAACTTTCTCCTTTGCCATTTCCTGATGTCATGCTTATCCTGATAAAGGCTTTTCCCTCCGCTTTCCTCAAGAGACGGTTCCCATGCTGACACTTCTCCTGGCAATTCTACCCGCCGCCGATTTGAACTGGCCTTCCTACCGCGGGGCGCAAGGCGACGGCCATGCCCAGGCAGCCAACCTTCCCGCAGCCTGGAGCGAGAAGGAAAATGTCCTGTGGAAAATCGCCGTGCCGGGCAGAGCCTGGGCTTCGCCAGTAATCTGGGGAAATCAAATCTGGCTTAGCAACGCCAGCGAGGATGGGAAAAAACTGGGCGCCCTGGCCATCGACAAAACCACCGGAAAGGCCCTGCACGACCTCAACATATTTCAAATCGAAAAACCGATGTTCATTTGGAAGACCAACAGCTACGCCTCCTCCACCCCGGTGATCGAAGAGGGCAGGGTTTACCTCCACTACGGCAGCGCCGGCACTGCTTGCATCGACACCGAGACAGGCAAAACCGTCTGGGCCAGGCA
The DNA here is from genome assembly GCA_009692005.1 of Gemmataceae bacterium. Taxonomy (GTDB): domain Bacteria; phylum Planctomycetota; class Planctomycetia; order Gemmatales; family Gemmataceae; genus SHZZ01. The sequence goes on from SHZZ01000043.1 coordinate 24,171, forward strand.
GGACATCCCCTGCAACCACTGGCGCGGGGCCGGGTCGTCGCCTATTCTCTTCAATGATTTTTTGATCCTCACTTTCGACGGCTACGACCAGCAATACCTGGCCGCTCTGGATAAAAAGACCGGCAAAACAATCTGGCGAACCGACCGCACCATTCAATACAACACCGACAACGGCGACTTGAAAAAGGGCTTCTCCACTCCGGCCATATTCGAAATTAACGGCAAACTGCAAATGGTCAGTCCCGCCGCGGTTGGCACGGTCGCCTACGACCCGCTCACGGGCAAGGAATTGTGGAAAGTCCATCACGGCGGCATGAACGCCGCCTGCCGACCCCTGCTGGTTGATGGCAAGGTCCTGGTCACCACCGGCGACGGCGGCTGGAAATTTTTCGCCGTCCGGCCCGATGGCGCCGGGGATGTTTCCACCACTCATGTGGAATGGAAAACGATCAAGGGCGTGCCCTCCCGTTCCTCCCCTCTCCTGGTGAACGGCAAGGTTTTCGCTGTCAACGAAGCCGGCGTGCTTTCCGAATTCGATCCGAAGAACGGGAATGTCGTCAAACAGGAACGGCTTGGGGGAACCTTCTCCGCTTCGCCGCTTCTGGCCGATGGCAGAATTTACTTGTTCAACGAACAGGGAGAAGGGTTCGTCGTAGTTCCGGGTGAAAACTGGAAGGCCCTGGCAACGAACAAGTTGGAATCGGGATGCATGGCTTCACCGGCCGCGGTAGGCGACCTGCTGATCGTACGCACCATGTCCCACCTGTACGCGCTGAAAAAGAAATAAGAATTCCACTTGGAGCCGGGCTGGAGCGCGTCGATTCCAGCCCATCTTATTCCTTTGGCGGGTTTAAATCGTAGGCCATTTGCACCCAACTTTTCACTTCCGCGTCAATTTCCTTGATTGAAACTAGTGCAAAGCGATGAGTAAGACGATCCCCCTTGGCCAGGCCGCCCGTGTCAATCAACCTTTTCACCGGGTTCTTTTTGCTGTTTTTCAAGGCCAGGCTGAAATCAACCCGGGTCTTGGTCGTGGGCTTAATCTGGGCGAACACATGGTCCCGGTAGACGGGAACAATCGTCTGGCACGGACAAATCCTTACATCTTTTCCCAACGACAGGACGAGGTCCACCAGGGCGTCATGGATGGGGCGCAGCGCTTCCTTTCCCTGGTACATTTTCTCGATGTAGCCCGAGGCCTCGCTGAGGTAAGTTTTGGGATTGGTGTAGTCTTTAGTTTTCCCCAGGGCAAGATCAGCAAGGATTGCCCCCGTGGTCGCGCCCAGATTGTATTCCCCCTTGAGAAAGGCGCGGTAGTTCGCTTCCTTCCCGCTCTTTTTCAATATCGCCATCCATTGCGCAATCGTTTTCCCAGTCTTGGCGGGAATGTTATCAATGACCGCCTGGCAATAAGCAATCAACGGATGAATATGGTAATCGGTTTTTTTCTTGGCCATTCGGTTCTCCCCACGGGTTTGACTGTCGAGCCGCGGGCCTGGCCTGAGGATTCACATCAGGGAATCGCTTCTTTTTGCAGATCCCGGAGCATTTCCAGCGCCGCGGTTTCGAATATTTTCTGCCATTGGGGCGCCACCAGACAATCACAATCTTCCTGGGCGTAGCCCGAGTTGTTCCTTTGCTCCGCTGTGGGCAGGTAGAAGTAGTACCCATTGGTGTACCCGGCAATAAAGGCCTGCTGGACAGGGGAAGCTTTTTTCAAGTTGAGGCCAATTTGCACGGTCAATTCACCAGGAAAGGTCAGGAGGGTGAAGCCGCCGATTTGCAGGAGGCAAAGTTCGGCGTCGATGTGGGGTTTGCCCGCCAGCCGGTTCAACGCCAGGTTTTTTTTCAGCAAATCGAGGTTGGCGTTCAAACGCGTGAGTTGCTCCATGGTCCGAACATTACGCAGGTAAGCCTCCAGGCTGGCGCGATTCTCCACATCGAGCTTGGAAAGAAACTCCTTGCCATCGGCTTTTTCCTTCAGGTAACGGTGAGAGTAATAGGAGGGAAAATCCTCGGCCAGTTTGTATTGCACCAGGAGGGGAACAAAAGTTTTCAGATCGAGCGTAGTGCCGCGCAAAGAGCCGACAAGTTTTTTCTGCTCTGCCTCGATGGCCTCGATCCGCTGTTCCATATCGGTGGCGCGTGGAATGGCCAGGACCTTGTTTTTCAACCGCAGCGGGGCGTCCGCTTTGGTCTGAATAGTTTTCAATCCCTTCAGGGCGCTGAGGCCGAGGAGATTGCCCAGGGACTCGGCGTCTCTTGGGAAGCGCACCTCTTTGTAAGCAACCGGGTTGATGTCTCCGGCGCAGCCTTGAAGAAAAAAAGCCATGACGCCCTCGCCCAGATTTTCCTCGATCACCTTCGAAGCGAAAGCGGGAAAGTCGGCGGTGTTCCCACGGCTGGGAACACCTTGAATGGGATGGCAGGCAAAATTGTAAACGGCGGCCAAGGGCGTGCCATCCAACCGGTCGATGCGCAGCAAGCCGATCTGCGGGTCAATGGGGCCAAATGAAGCCACGGCTTTGTCCTCAGGCATGGAATAAGCATGGCGAACATCGGCCTGCCTGCCGTCCTTCAAAATCAGCCTGCGGTTTTCCTGAATGCGGTCTTCGCGGCCGGTGCCGGCTCCTGCCTTTACCGCCTCCAGGTTCCGGTGCGCTTCCGTAACGGCCTTGACCACGAGGTCGTCCAGGTCCGCACGAACGACTCCATGGCAATGGCTGGCATTGACCAGGACATTTTCCGGAGAGATCTTCAATTCTTTTTGCAGCCGTTCCCGCAGGCGCGGAAGGAATTTGTCATTAATGCGGCCGATGCCTCCAATTGCCACCGCGTCGATGGTGATCAGCGCCGCCAGTTTTTCACCACTTTTAAAAACCAGCGCCTTGGCAAAAAGGAGGTCATTGACCGGGCCAGCAGCGTGGTCGGTGATGTCTGCCTTGGCCACGCCGGCGCACAGGGTTTGTGCGCCCGGAGCGGTCAGCAGAAAAAATCCCATCGCGGCCAGTGAAAAAGTTGTCATGACTACCCCTCTTTTTTCTTCTTTTTGGCAGAGTTGGAGGCTTCATCAGGAAAGCGCCGCACGCGGACATCGTTCTTTTGCTTGGGGCCAGTGTTGCTGCGGCCATCGCTGATAATTTTTTCAAGCAAGGCAGCCATGGAGGCGGCACGCTCTTTGTTTTCCACCGCAAGATTGTGGTTTTCCCCCAGGTCGAGTTCCAGATTGTAGAGTTCGGCCTTGGCCGAGGGGATAAACTTCCACGCCCCCACCCGCAACCCCGGCAGGCCGGACGAGGCGCAACTGACAGCGTGCGAACGGACCGGCTTGTCCTGCCCGCGCAACAGGGAAAGAAAACTGAAGCTGTCCTCGGCAGCATCTGCGGGGAGTTTGGCCCCCAGGATTTCCGCCATGGTTGCCATGACATCCGCATGATGGACTAATTGGTTGCAGACAGTTCCGGGCTTGACATTGCCCGGCCATCGAACCAGGAATGGCACGCGGTGGCCTCCTTCATACACATCGGTTTTGTAACCGCGCAAAGGACCACTGGGGAAATGGCCCTTGGCTTCGAGATCCTTCACGCCGATGTAGGAAGCGCAGCCGTTGTCGCTGGTGAAGAGGACCAGAGTGTTTTGCGCCACCCCGGCAGTTTCCAAAGCTTCCAGCACCTTGCCGACCATGGCATCGGTTTCGACAACCAGGTCGGCGTAGGGGTGGTCGAGACCGCTTTTTCCCTTGAAGGTTTCATTCACCGCCAAGGGGGTGTGAGGGGTGGTGAGAGGAAGGTAAAGGAGAAATGGCTGCTTGGCCTTGGCCTGCTTTTGAATCGTGGCGGTTGCCCGGTCGATCAGGGCCGGAAGGATATTTTCCAGTTTCCAATTGGGAAGCGCCGGCCCTTGAAGGCTGGCCTGGCGCCCGGCCAGTTTTTCCAATGGCAGAAATTGCGATGGGATTCCCACGGTGCGGTCGTTTTCAATGAAGCAATAGGGCGGCCAGTTGGGCACATCGGTGCCAAAGTATTCATCGAAGCCGCGGCTTGTCGGGCCGCCGGGGATGGCCTGGGAAAAGACCTGCTTCCAAGTTTCTTGTTGCTTCGAAGTAACCTTGGCAATGGCCCTGCCACCCCCGCCAGACATTCCGCTCAAGCCGGGGAAGTGTTCCCGTTGTTCCACCGTTATCGGCCAATCGCGTCCCAGGTGCCATTTCCCAATGCAAGCGGTTCGGTAGCCTTGTTGCTTGGCCAACCCGGCAAGGGTCAGGCGGTCGGGGGCGATCAGCGGTTGCCCCCAGACTTGGACAATCCCCTGTTGCAAGCGAGTGCGCCAGTGGTAACGACCTGTGAGCAATGTGTAGCGGGTAGGGGAACAAACTCCGGAACTGCTATGGGCATCGGTGAAACGCATGCCCTGGGCAGCAAGCTGATCGAGGCAGGGGGTGGGGATTTTTCCCCTGGCTGGATTGTTCGCCCGCAGGTCGCCATAGCCAAGGTCGTCGGCGAGGATAATCAGAATGTTGGGTTTTTCACCTTCATACCATCCGGGCGCCCCCAGGGTTGCCCAAAGAAAAAGGTTGCAACATAGCATTCAATATACCTTTACCGGGGGTTTGGAATTCGCAGGCAAGTTCCAATGCTCCAGTGTGGAGGGAGAAAAGGCAATGAAAAACCTGGGAGAAAACCAAGCGTGAATTGGCTCCCGGGCACCCTAACAAATTGAACCTGAAGGTTAATCTGGGGGAATAGGGATAGTGGCGTCAATCATTTTGCTCCACTTCTGGCGTTTTCATTTTTTGAAAGGAAAGCGAGCCTATTCCCTCGAACCGAGGTGTTTCCTGCCTTGACCCGCTTTTCCCTAAACTGATATAGAAGGGGTAGTTTAATGATTCCGCTACCGGTTCATGGTGAAGGATACTGGTGCGGATTGCCTTTGGGAGCTGCTTGAATGGCTCGACCCGGAACCCCGCGAAAGCTCATGATCTTCTGTCCCATTGTCTTGGGGCTGGGGATTTTCCTGGTCAGCCTTGCCTTCGCTCAAAACCCCAACGAACGGTTGGTAAAACCGGGGCCCAATCCCCAAGACCGCGATGACATCAACAAAAAAGATGGCAAAATATGGGTCCTCGATTTCAAGTTCAAGGATCCCAGGCTCATCAAGGTCGATATCCCCGGCCGCGGGCAGAAAGTCTGCTGGTATCTCTGGTATCAGGTGATCAACAACACCGGGGATCCCCGCCGTTTCATTCCTGAATTCGAAATTCGCACTCTCGACACGAACCAAGTTCACAAGGACCAGATACTGCCCAAAGTGCAAAAAGCGATCATCCGGCTGGAAGACCCCACTGCCGACCCTGAAGACTCCGAATCTGGGTTCTACAAGATCAAGAACTCGGTCACGATCACCAGGGATGAGATCCCGGTTTCGAAGGAAGGGCTGCCGCCGAAAAAAATCACCGGCGTGGCCATCTGGGACGATGTCGATCCGGATTCCAACCGCTTTAGCCTTTTTGTCACCGGGCTGTCGAACGGCTGGACGGTGACCGACCCCATCCCGCCGGATGTGGAACCGGTGGTAAGGCGCAAGACCCTGCAGTTGAATTTTCGGCGTGTGGGCGACAAATTCATGCAAAAAACCGGGGAAATCCAGTTTGTCCCGCCTTCGCAATGGATCTACCGGGCCAGCTCCATCAAGATTCCGGAACTCGGCGCCGAAAAAAAAGCCACCCCTTCCAATTGATTGACAACCCCCTAAGATGGATTGAACTAGAATTCATAATCACGCTCCTTTAGAGCGTTTTTTGCGAGGATAATTGCCATGGCACATAAGAAGGGCCAGGGGTCGGTCAGAAACGGGCGGGATTCAAACAGCCAGCGCCTGGGGGTTAAAGTGTTTGGCGGCGGCTTTGTTACCGTCGGCTGTATTATTATTCGCCAGCGCGGCACCAAGTTTCATCCGGGCAGGAATGTCCGCAGGGCCAGGGACGATTCACTTTTTGCCATGGTCAATGGCAAAGTGGTTTTCGACCGAGAGGGAAGACGCGTCAATGTGGAGCCCTCAGCAAGCTAAGGGATGTTGAAATATCTGAAGCCGCGGTGGACAATCCACTGCGGCTTTTGTTTTTCCCCCGAGGTTTCACATGTCCTCTCTCGATCCCTTGATCAATCTGCATGATTTTCAAGCCCGGGCCGCAGCGGTTCTCGACAAGCAAACTTTCGATTACTATTCGCGGGGCGCCTGCGATGAGGCCGTCCTCACAGCCAATAACACTTGTTGGGAAAAGGTAACCCTGTGGCCCAAGGTTTTATCCGGGGTGACTCGCCCCGACCTGCGATCTCGTTTCTTCGGCCTGGAAATCCCCATGCCCGTGCTGGCGGCGCCGGTGGCCATGCTAAAAATGGCTCATCCCGAGGGAGAATTGGCCGCGGCAAGGGCCTGCCATTCCCTCGGCATCCCTTTCATTGCCAGCACCATGGCCACCACATCCCTGGAAGAAATTGCCCGCGCCACCCCAGGGGAGAAAATATTCCAGCTCTATTTCTTCCGCGACCGCGGCCTGACCCGCTCCCTGATCCAGCGAGCCGAAGCGGCGGGGTACCGGGGTATTCTCCTGACTGTGGATGCCCAGATCCTGGGAAAAAGAGAAGCCGATTTGCGCAATCAATTCAAACTTCCTCCGCCTTTGCGACTGGAAAACCTCGATCCGGAAATCAACCAGCGGGTAAGAACCGTCCATGGTTCCGCGGCGGAAACCATGGCCTCCATTTTTGAGCATGGCTTGAATTGGAACGATCTCGAATGGTTGCAAAGCGAGACCAAATTGCCAGTCGGACTTAAGGGAATCCTTCGGGCCGAGGACGCGCGCCGGGCCGTGGGAATGGGCATCAAGGCAATTGTTGTTTCAAATCATGGGGGCAGGCAATTGGATTGCATTCCCACCGCGGTTGAAGTTTTGCCCAAGGTGGTGGAAGCGGTGCAAGGCCGGGCAGAGGTGCATGTGGATGGGGGCATCCGCAGGGGAAGCGATGTGGTGCGGGCCTTGGCCCTGGGGGCTAACACGGC
>SHZZ01000044.1 GCA_009692005.1 Gemmataceae bacterium
CGCCACCCAGGGCCAGCGGCTTGTAATAGCGGTCGCTGTAACCGCTTTTGAAAAGGACCACATCGCCGGGTCCGAGTGGCCGGTATTTTTTCTCCCACGCCTGCACGATCTCTGGGGTGATGAGGAAACTGGCGCCGTTGGCCGCCTGATCGATTTTGTTACTTATGTCGATGACGCAAGCTTCGCCAATGAACTGCCAGGCGGGCACTTTTTCCCCGGTGATCAGGCCCATCGGCCCGGCGCCAGGAAGCCCCGACCCGGGCGGGGGCACGAAGTGCGCCGGCGCGTCCCACTGGGTGCCGGTGTGTTCATCGATCACAATAAGGTTGCGTTGAAAAGGGCCTGGGCCGAAAACTTTGCTGGGGCTGACCAGATGCTGGGTCATGCCCACCGGCCAGACACAGGGCATGGCGGGTGAAACCAGCAGTGAAAGGTCGTGGATGTGCTTGTCCAGGATCTCCCCGGCCGGCGTCGGCCAGGCCAGGGTTGTCCATGCCAGTGTCGCAATGGCCAATCTCCGCATGCCGCACCTCAAGTTAAAGTGTAATCCTGACCCGGGGATTTCAAACAGGATACAACAGGGCGATGCAGGTGAAACAGTAAATCGGGGAAAAAGTCATTCCGGCTCGGCCGCCGCCAGGGCTTGCAGAAAGCGGGCCGCGTAGGCCCCGTCCACGGCACGGTGATCAAAAGTCAACGACAGGGTTAACTGGTGTTGAGCCACTATTTGTCCTGCCACCACCGCCGGTTGCAAAACGATTCGGCCGACTCCGAGAATGGCCGTTTCCGGCCAGTTGATGATTGGAGTAAAAGCGTCGATGCCAAAAGACCCCAGCGAAGTGAGGGTAAAAGTTCCCCCGGATGTTTCGTTCCCTTTCAAGCTGCGGTTGCGGGCCTTGGCGATCAGCTCACGGGTCCGCTCGCTAATTTGCCCCAACGACAAGCCGCCGGCATTGCTTACAACCGGGACCACCAGGCCGTAATCCGTATCGACCGCCAGGCCGATGTGGGCCTCCTTGAAAACTGCCAGGCGATCATTTTCCCATCGCGCATTCAACGGAGGAAAACCGGGAAGAACCCGGGCGCAAATCCGCAAGAGGATGTCGTTGTAACTGGGCGCCGTGCCTTGAGCCTTCAGGTTTTCCCGCAGGGCCACCAGCGCCGTGGCATCCACTTTCATTGTCAGGGTGACCGGCACGGTTGACTGTAACGATTGACTTAGACGCTGGGCAATGGTTTTCCTGACCGGGGAAAGTGGGAAATACTCGACTCCTGGAGGCGGAGTTTCCTTCCCAGTGGGCAAGACATCCCGCTCGCGCACCCGGCCGTTTGCACCCGACCCGGGAAGCGAATAAGGATCGATCCCCAGTTGTTTAGCAGCCCGGCGCGCCCGCGGCGTAACTGCTGGACGACCAACTGGGTGACCTGTTTCTCTGACAGGCTGGGTCGAAACTGTCTTGGTTAATACCGCCACGGGGATTCTTTCACCGGGTTGGGAAGGCTGCAGGGGTGAGGAGTCGATGCCGACCTGGCGAGCCTTCCAGCGCTGGGAAGGGGAAGCGGCGGGCAAGGCCAGGGGATGAAAAGTTACCGGATGCTCCTGGGTTGTGGGGGCGGCGGTGGTTTCCAACCTGCCAATGACCGCGCCGACGAGAACGGTTTCCCCCTCCTTGGGCCCCTTGCTGGCCAGGCGCAAGACCCCGGTTTCCAGTGCCTCGATCTCCTGTGCGGCCTTGTCCCCTTCCAAGGTGAAGAGGGGCTCGCCTGCGCGGACCAGGTCGCCTTCGTTTTTCAACCAGCCGAGGAAGACGCCCTGCTCCATGTTCCAGCCGAGCCGGGGGATTTGAATTTCGACAGTCACGGGCAAACTCCCCTACTCGCGAACCAAGTTGCGGATGGCGGCCACGATATCGTTAATAGAGGGAATCACGGCAGCCTCCAGGGTCGGACTATAAGGCGTCGGCGTGTGCGTGCCGTTCAATCGCCGCACCGGGGCGTCGAGGTCGTCGAAAGCAAGGTCGGCCACGAGGGCGGCAATCTCGGCGCCAAAGCCACACGGCCTAAAGGCTTCATCCGCCACCAGCAGCCGGCCCGTTTTACCTACGGAAGCGAGAATCGTGTTGCAGTCCAACGGCGCCACGGTCCGCGGATCGACCACCTCTACTTCGATCCCCTCTTTTTCCAATTCCAAGGCGGCCAGAAGAACCTTGTTGACCATGGCGCCCAAGGCCACCACGGTAACATCCTTCCCCAGGCGAGGGATCGCCGCCACGCCAAAGGGAATTTCGTAATCTCCCTCGGGCACTTTTTCCTTGAGATTCAGCATCTCGCGCGGCTCGAGAAAGACCACCGGGTCCTGGCAGCGCAGGGCATGAGCCAGGAGGCCCTTGGCATCGTAGGCGTTGGAAGGGACGACGACGCGCAAGCCGGGGATGTTGGCGAAGAGTGAGAAATAGCTGCCTGAATGGTGAGTCGCAGCCGAGTGCCCGATGCCCACGCAGCCGCGCAGCAACAGCGGCATTTTCAAGCGCCCGCTCGACATGTACTGCATCTTGGCAATCTGATTGAACAATTCGCCGAGGGAATCGAGCAGGAAGTCAGCGAACATGAAATCGATCACGGGCCGGGAGCCAGTCATGGCGGCGCCGCAGGCCAGCCCGACAAAGCCGCGCTCGGCAATGGGCGTGTCGCAAAGGCGCACAGCGCCATGCTTGGCGAAAAGGCCGAGGGTGGTTTTGAAATTGCCCCCGCGCACCCCGATCCCTTCACCCAAAACGAAAATAGAGTTGTCGCGTTCCATGGCGAAGGTCAGCGCTTCAAGCGTGGCCTGCATGCAATTAGTTTCTCGTTCCCCCTTTGGCGGGGCCGGCGCCGGCGTCGGGCTGGCAGGCGCCAGGACATGGTTGGCGGCTGTCGCCGGGTCGGGCCAGGGGCTGGCCTCAGCGAACTTCTCTGCTTCCAGAGCCTCTTCCTGCGCCGCTTTTTCCCACTCTAATAGCTCCGCCTCGCTGGCCAGTTTCTTTTCCAGCAGCCAGCCGCGCAGCTTGAGGATCGGGCATTTTTTCTTCCACGCCTCCACCTCTTCCTTGGTGCGGTAGGTGAAATCGCCCATGCCTTCAGAATGAGAGCGGGTGCGGTAAGTTTTGCATTCGAGCAGGGTGGGCCCATGGCCAGAATGCGCCCGCTCGATGGCGGTGGCGGCGGCTTCGTGGATGGCCAGGACATCGTTGCCATCGAGAAGAACGCCCGGTATGCCGTACGACTCTCCGCGCGAGGCGACACTCGGGTTCCCGGCAGAATAAACAAAAGGCACTTCGGTGGCGAACTGGTTGTTTTCGCAAACGAAAAGGACGGGAAGTTTCCAGATGGCCGCGAGGTTGAGGCCCTCGTGAAAGGCGCCGTTGTTCACTGCGCCGTCGCCGAAGAAGGCCACGCCCACATGCTTCTTTTGCAGCAGCTTGAAAGTGTAGCCGGCGCCTGCCGCTTGCAAAATGCAAGGGCCGACGATGCCGCTTGTACCCATCATCCCCACTTCGGGTGAAAAGAGATGCATGCTGCCGCCGCGACCTTGCGAGCAACCGGTGGAACGGCCGAACAGCTCCGCGAAAAGCTGCCCGGGCGTCACGCCCTTGGCCAGTGCGTGCCCGTGTCCCCGGTGCGTGCTGAAGACCACATCGTCCTTGTTCAAATGGGCGCAAACACCGGTGGCAATGGCTTCCTGCCCGACATAAGTATGGCAGGCGCCATGCACCAGCCCGCGCTGATGGCATTTGGCCAGTTGCTCCTCGCACTTGCGGATGCGCAGCATGCGGCGAAATAATTCCCGTGGCAACTCGCCAGCTTTTTCAATTGCACCCATAAAAACTACTCTCTACTTTCCTGAAATCGAACCGCCAGGGCGATAAAGGCGCCTGTTAAAAGCGTGGCGGCCATCAAGGACAGCCCGCCTTTGCCCAGCAACCAGGGGCCAATAAATCCGCCGAGGTTGGCGACTGAGTTAATCAGGGCAATGCCTCCCGCTGCCGCTGCGCCTCGAAAAAACTTGCTCGGCATGGTCCAGAAGACTGGCAGCATGCTCATCATGCCCATCTGCGCCAGGCAAATGCCTGCCAGCCCGATCCAAGGGGAAACTGCCTGCCAGCATAAGGCCCACCCGGCGGAGGCAAGGAGCGCAGCCAGGCTGACAAAAAGCGCCCGTTCCCGCGTTCGGTCGGAAGCGTAGCTGAAGAGCAGCATTCCCACCACCGCGCACAGCGCCGGCACAGCGCTCAACAGGCCAATTTTCGTCTTGCTCAAATCGACAAAGCGCTCGGCGATCAACTTGGGCACATAGGCCCCCGCGGCGTTGGCGCCCACCGCCACCGTGAAATACAAGGCGATCAACATCCAGACCCGCGGCTCCAGCATGGCAAAAAGCAAGTCGATTCCCCGGCGCTCTTTTTTGCTTTCCTCTTCGCGGGCCAGGGCGGTCACCAGGCAGTCGCGTTCCGCCGGAGTCAACCACGAAGCGGTCTGCGGCTTGTCCGCCAGAACTTTGAAACAGAGAAAACCAATCAGCACGGTGGGGATTCCTTCCAGTAGGAAGAGCCATTGCCAGCCTTTAAGTCCCCAGGTTCCCTGAAAAGTATCGAGAATCCAGCCGGAAAGCGGATTGCCAAACATACTCGCCAGCGGATTCGCGATCATGAACAGCGAGATGAAGGCGGCCCGGTGGCGGGAGGGGAACCAGTAGGTCAGGTACAGAATGATGCCTGGGAAAAAGCCGGCCTCGGCCACGCCCAGCAAAATGCGGATGGCGTAAAACGAGTAAACATCCTGGACAAACATGGTGGCGCAAGACACCATGCCCCAGGTGATCATGATGCGGGAAATCCAGACGCGGGCGCCGACCCGGTGCAGGATAAGGTTGCTGGGAACCTCGAAGAAAAGGTAGCCGATGTAGAAGAGACCGAAGCCGAGATCGAACACCGCCTGGCCCATACCGAGGTCGGTTTGCATGGTCAGGCGTGCGAAGCCGACATTGACGCGGTCGAGGATGTTGAGGATGTAAAGGAGCCCGAGGAAGGGGAGCAGCCGCCAGGCCGCCTTGGCGAGAACTCGTTTTTCCAGAGCGTCCTCGGTTGGGGGAGCGTTCCCGCCTGGAAAAGTCATGGGGTGCATTCTCGCAAGGTATGGGGTGTACTAGAACACCCGCTTGCCGAGATGTCCAACAAGAAATAAATGGTGTCAGCTCATTTAAAACTGCTCCGCCTTCCGCGGCCGTCCGGGCAAACACGGCGCCGCGATTGTTGCCGCGATTGATGGCGTGGTAGATCAAGCCGTCAGGGCTCGGTCGCAAGGGTCGGCCCATGCGGGCAGCCTAACTGGGGACGAGGTAATTGGCAGCGGAAAAATGAACTGACACCATTTATCACTTCTTCAAGGCCAGGACCATGTTGGCCGCCAGGGAGAGGACCAGTCCCCCGCCCAAAACGGCGAAGCAGATGTAAACCCAGTTGGGCAGCTCGGCGACAGCTTGCGCCGCCTCTTCTTCTTCCCCCTGGGAAAGCCCGGCCAGCGAGGCGCTGATTTTTTTCCTCGCCAGCTTGGGCGGCTCCCCATTCAACAGGCACTCCAGGTCGATGATCAGTTCGCTGGCAGTCCGGTAGCGGTCCTCGCGGCTCTTGGCCATCATCATTTCCACCACTTCGCCAATGCCCGAGGAAAGTTCCTTGATGATGTGATCGGGGGGTTGCAGTTCTTCGCTCTCGTGGGCTTTCAAAACCTGCATGACCGACTCGCCTTCAAAGGGCGGCGAACCGACTACCATGTGGTACAAGGTGGCGCCCAGGGAATAAATGTCGGCGCGGGTATCGATGTCGGGTTCACCCCGGACCTGCTCCGGGGCAATGTAATAGGGAGTGCCGATGATCATGCCCTGCTCTTTCTTGATCAGTTCGACATCGGTGTTTTCCCGGGCCATGCCCAGGTCGGCGAGTTTGGCCACCCCTTCGCCCGTGAGCACGATGTTGGCCGGCTTGATGTCGCGGTGGACCAGGCCGCGCTTGTTGGCGTGCTCCAGCGCCTGGGCGATCTGCAGGATGATTTCCACCGCCTGTTTTTCCGGGTAGCGGGCCTTGCCTGCTTTCATTTCTTCTTGAATGGTTTTGCCCTGGATCAATTCCATGACAAAGTACTTGAGCTTTCCCGCGATGCCGACATCTATGGCCTGGATAATATTGTTGTGCGAGAGTTTGGCGGCCAGGCGGGCCTCGCGTTCCAAACGGACAAAAGAATCCGGGTCAGAGGCGAGTTTTCCTCGGAGGATCTTGATGGCCACCAGGCGGTCGAGGCGGATCTGCCGCGCCTTGTAAACCACGCCCATGGCGCCCTGCCCGAGTTTCTCCATCATGACATAGCCGGGGATCTGCTGCCCTGAGAGTAATTGCAAATCGGCCTTGAGGCGCTCGAACTGCCCGGCCGTTACCAGGCCAGCGGCTTGCACGCGCTGCAGATAACCAGCGCCGCCTTTGCTGCCGTCCGGAATACAGCGGGCCACTTCCTCCATCGACAGGAAACCGCGGTTGATCAATCCCTGAACCACGCGCTCTTCTTCAGCCTTGAGGTCGATGGCATCCTTCTTTACCGCCTGGGAAGGCGATGGCGGCATTATCTTGCTCGATTCATCCTTCATGATTTCTTCCCGAATAGAATATAAGAGCGGATGCTTGCGGCGGAGTTTGGTCAGGTGTTATGATAACGGCGCGGGCCGGGAGCAGGCAAACCTCGGCTGCCGGGGAAAACCTTCCCGCGGGGGCTGCCTGGTGTGTTTGTTTTTCCATGGTACCGGAAATTTCCATGATTGCCATTCCAGCCTTGGAGGCCAGCGTCTTGGTCTTGAACAAATTGTTCATGGCCGTGCAGGTCATTTCCGTCAAGCGGGCTTTTATCCTGCTCGTCAAGGACGCCGCCGAAGTGGTCAGCATGGAGGACGGCCAGTACGCCAGCTACGATTTCACTTCTTGGCGCGAAGTCAGCGAATACCGATCCCGGTATTTCCGCCAGGACGACGACGATTGGGTCCGCACCGTGAGCTGCGAAATCCAGGTGCCCCGGGTCATCCGGCTGACCGATTTCGATAAGGTACCCCAGCAAGCGATCAAATTCAACAGGCGAAACCTGTTTGCCCGCGATCACAACATGTGCCAATACTGCGGGAAGAAATTCCCCACTCAGGAACTGAGCCTGGACCATGTGATTCCGCGCAGCCAGGGCGGGGTGAATTCCTGGGAGAATGTGGTGTGCGCCTGCGTCACCTGCAATGTCAAGAAGGGTGGCCGCACCCCGAAGCAGGCCCATATGCACCTGACCCGCAAGCCGGAAAAGCCCAAACGCAGCCCGCTTCTCCACCTGAAAATGTCCAACCGCAAGTACGAATCCTGGCGCACCTTCCTTGACAATGCCTACTGGTCGGTGGAGTTGAAGTAGGGCAGGCCAATTGCCGACGCGCTACTAAAGAAAGATCAATCCCCCAACCGCTCTTTTCACGCCGCCAAAAGGGCGTTCTTACCGAGTAACTGCAGCGTCAATTCCAGGCGAGTTCGCAGAAACTCCTTCGCTTTTTCCCCGTCGGTCACCAGCAGACCTCCTTCATGAATGCTGATCGACTGGTTTTGCACCAGGCCTGTAAGCTGTTCGAGAATGTCACTGGTATTGCGGGCGCCATCCAGCCAGGTGAGAAGGCGATGTTCGAAGTCCCCCATGTGGAAGACCTGGTGGCGGGAGTTGGTGACGGCCTTGGTGAAGGCTGCCTGGGCCCGCGCCAGAGGGTAGGCCCGCGGTTTGGCGCTGGGCGCCGGCGCTCCGGGGATGGCGCGAGTGAAAAGTTCCACGGCGCCCATCGGCAGCGAGGTGTAATAGGAGAAAAGCGCCCCGCCTAACTGTTGAATCAAGTTCTCGCGAGCTTGGCCCGGCTGCGGCGGCTGCAAGCCGATCTTTGCCGAGGCCTGCGACAACAACTCCTCCAGCGAAAGAGTGCCTGGCCACTGTTCGTGCAAGGCTACCAGCGCCGCTTTCATGAACGGTTCGGTTAAATTCACCGCCGCCATGCCAAAGCAATGGAACTTCAAAGGGGAAGTGGAAAGCAAATCGCCCGCGGGTTCGGGAACCAGAGAGCTGGCAAGGTGGAATTCCTCGACGCGCCTGCTTTGCACCTGATAAGACGGTTCCACATTCTCGTGCACCAAAAGCGACATGCGGAACATGCGGTTGCGCAGAAAATCGAGATACTGTTCGGTGTCGAGGAGGGAACCGGTGGTGGCCAGCATCTGCCGGGTTTCCAAAGACATGTCGGCCACGCCCATGGTGCGCAGGTCCGAGTCGCCGAGGTACTTTAGACCCTCGGCCTGAGCCATCTGGGCGAACTCGTGGAAGTACATCGGCTGGTTGGTGTCTTCCAAATGTTCGTGGAAGAGGTAGGCATCGTTCTGATCCCGCATCAATTCGACTTCGGACTTGAGAAAAATACCGTAGGGGTTCTTTTCATCCTGAATGGAGCGGGCGAGGAATTCAAGCAGGGCCCGTGACTGAGCAATCTTGACGGCGCTTTGACTGAACTTTTGCGCATGGAAGCGCATCATGTCGCGGATCATGCCGCGCATATGCCAGCCGGGCAAAACATTGTAGCTGACATAGGCGATGCCGCCGGGCGCCAGGTTGCGCTTGCAGATTTCCAGCAGGCGCTTGCGCGCCTCGCCAGGCACCCAGGAGAAGACCCCATGGGCCAGGATATAATCGTACTTCCCTTCCTTGTCGGAGAAATCCGCCAGGTTCTGGCAGCGCAATTCCAGGTTTTTCAACCCCAGGGTGGAGGCGAATTGTCTCCCGGTGTTAATTTGCGTTTCCGACAAATCAATTCCCAAAAAGGAAGAGTTTTTCAGGTTCACCGCCATGGGAATAAGGTTGTTGCCCGAGGCGCAGCCGATTTCCAACACCTGGCAATTTTCCACCCTGGCCGGGGAAAGCGAAAAGAACTTCGCGATCGCCGCCAGACGGTCCGGGTGCGTTTGCGGGTAAGGGTTGCATTCGTAGGGAACTTCGTTGTAGGAAGTGGCAGTGGTCATGGCAGATTCCATCCTTGGAAAGAAGCTCATGGTGAGAATGGGATACTATCGACATTTTGGCCGCGGATAGTGGCCGCCAAAAATGGTCCTGACGCCTTTTGGCCCATCAGAGTTGGCAATTCAGCCAAACCTTGCCGATCCGGCAGGTAGGGCGAACGGGGGCCCCACTGAGAAATCACCTCGGCGAACCACACGACCAGCTTCCCTTGGGTTGTGCCAAAGCATTTCTTACACGGCTCAGGCGGGGAAACCTCCAAGGCAATAACGGCGCTGGGTAAATGAGGCGTTGAATGTGGAAATCGCGCGGTTTTCCTCCACTCCCCAAAAAATGAACTGAGACCTTTTTCCTTACTGGTGACGCAGCGCTTTGCCTGGCAGTTTGCCCGTCGGTTTTCCTTCCGCTATGGCCGGCACGCCATTGACAAACACCCACTCCATCCCCGCCGCGTATTGATGCGGCTTGTCGAAAGTGGCCTTGTCACGGAACAAGGCGGGATCAAAAACCACAACATCGGCGTAGGCGCCTACTTTCAGATAGCCGCGGTCCTTCAAGCCGAGGATGTCGGCCGGCAAGCCGCTGGCCGAGCGGATCGCCTGTTCCAAGGGCAGCAGCTTTTCCTGAATGGAATACAGGCCGATCTTACGGGGAAAGGTGCCGTAATTGCGCGGATGGGGCACGCTGGCTTTGTCCGGCGCCATGGCCCCCCCATCGCTGGCCGTGGCCACCATTTCCTGCTTCATGAACAGGCGCATGTCCTCGTCGTTCATGGAAAAATGGACGATCTGCGCCCCGCCGTTCTTTTCAATCTCCACCGCGACTTGCAAGGGCGTTTTGCCGGTTTCCTTGGCAATCGAGGCAATGGTCTTCCCCGCCCAGGCCGGTTTGTACTGGCAGCGGGCGATGCGAAGGTCAGCGCCATCCTTTTTCTCTTTCAGCGATTGGTCAATGGCGTTCTCCATCAGCGGCCCGATTTCCGGATCCAGGAAGCGTTTTTCCATGTCTGCGCGTTCTCCCTCGCGAAACCGCGAGGGCACCACCGTGGCGGTCAACGAGGTGCTGCTGGCGGAGTAGGGATATTGGTCGGCGGTCACGCGAGCGCCTTGCTTGCGGGCATTGAGCAGCAGGCCGAGGACATCTCCCGACTTGCCCCACATGTTGCGCCCGGAGACTTTCAAATGGGAAATGTGCACCGGCAGGTTGGCTTCCCGGCCAATGGTGAGGGCCTCGTTGATTGCCACCAGGACATCGCTGCCCTCGTCGCGGATGTGGCTGGCGTAGAACCCGCCATGGCGCGAGGCGATTTTCGCCAGGGAGATGATCTCCGCGGTTTTGGAATAAGTCCCGGGGTTGTATATCAATCCGGTCGACAGTCCCCAGGCGCCATCCTTCATGGCTTTCTCCACCAGGGCTTCCATTTTTTTCACTTCGTCTTCGGTGGGAGCGCGGTTGACATTTCCCATGGCGGCGCGACGGACATCGTTGTGCGGCGCCTGATGGGCCACATTGGAACCAATCTGGATTTTTTCCAGGGCAGCATAGTACTTGGCCGTGTCCACCGGCCCGGAACCGCAATTGCCTGTCACCGCCGTCGTGACTCCTTGAAACAGATAGTTGAGGTTGGCGTTGGTCGGGGTTTTCTGCATGGGGTAGTCGCTGTGGGTGTGCAGGTCAATAAAACCCGGCGCGACAATCTTGCCCTTGGCATCAATCCTTTTTGGCTGGCCCTCGGTTTGGAACTTGCCGATGGCGATTATTTTTTGGCCAGCGATGGCCAGATCGCCAACGAATGCGGCCTTGCCTGTGCCATCCACCAAGGTGGCGTTGGTCAGGATGAAATCGGGTTTAAAGGGGTCGGCGGCAAAAAGGAGGGAGGCCAAAAGGGTAGTAATCATGGAAAACCTTATGAGTCCATAGGGAAGGAGGTCCAGGGAAACGAGGTTACCTGAAAAGCGTGGGGAAATCCAAAAAATAGGGTGAGGGAATAAGGGATTGTAAGGGATAGATAAGGGTCATGGGTGGTTGTTGTCGGAAAAGTTCCACTATTTTACCTATTTGATTCTTGACCTGAGCTCCATATCTTTTTACTATATCCCCTAATTAACCCTTCCTCCGTCCAGCCTACCAGGCGACGCCTGGCGGGCGATGTAAGGAGACATCGGTTGCCTTTACCGGCTACCTCCGTTGATATCCAGCGGCAGGGATTGAATAACCGGGGCAGGTTGATTGGTCATTGGAAATGGAATGGGTGGAGCAGATTTCAGTTTTTTTTGAACCCATGGCGGGTTCAACCTGAATCGGTTCGAGGGTTGATTTCCCTGGTTTCTCTGGAGGTATTTCACGATGTATAGCGTTGTATTGCTAGTTGCGATGAGCGGAAGCGCGGATGTGCCGGAATTGGGCAACCTGCGTGGCTGCCAAGGCGCCACAGTTCGTCATTCCTGCAATGGTGGCAAGAAATTGCTCAGCCATGGCTGCAAGGGTGGCATAAAGCATTCTTGCAAGGGTGGCGACTTGCTCAGCAAGTTGAAAGGCCTGCGCGGCTGCCATGGTTGCAAGGGCGGCTCTTCCTGCAAGGGCGGCGAGAAAAAAGCCGAACCCAAAAAGGAAGAACCCAAAAAGGAAGAAAAGAAGAAGGCCTAATTGGCATTTTTCTTTCTCTGATCTAAAGAAGGGAGCCAACTCGGCTCCCTTCTTTTTTTAATCTTGCTGGTTTGATTGACAAAAACACGGGTACACACCCCCTGAGCAGCCCGCCTCAGGCCTGGCAGGGCATACCAGCGCCCCGGTTTTATCTTTTTTGCCATCCTCCAACGCAGGCCTCTTTCCTATACCGGAAAGTGGGGGATCTTCATGAACGCGCCGGTTAATAAAGAACAAAGCCGCATCCAGGGCATGTTTGCCTCCATTGCCCCCTGGTACGATTTTCTCAATCACCTGCTTAGCCTGAACGCCGACCAGCGCTGGCGCAGGCGCATGGCGCGCGCTTTGCTACCGAAAACCCCGGGCCTGGTTCTCGATGTCTGCACGGGGACCGGCGACCTGGCCATCGCTTTTCAAAAGCACTGGGCCAACCAGGGCCGAGTGATCGGCAGTGATTTCTGCAGGCCGATGCTGGAGCGGGCCGATGCCAAGGCGCGGAAAAAAAACATCCCGCTGGCCTGGATTAACGCCGACACCCTGTGCCTGCCCTTTCCCGACAACCAGTTCGATCTGGTGGCGGTGGCTTTTGGCCTGCGCAATGTGTCGGACACCCGCTCCGGGGTGGAAGAAATGTTGCGGGTGGCCAAGCCGGGGGGAACGGTGGCGATTTTAGAATTCTCCCGGCCGCGCAACTGGTTCCTCGGCCCGATCTATTCCTTTTACTTCCGCCAGGTGATGCCGCGCCTGGGGCAGTTTTTCTCCAAAAGTCCCGACGAAGCCTATAGCTACCTGCGCAACAGTGTTTTGAATTTTCCCGCCGGCCCAGATTTGGTCTCGTTGCTGGAACAATGGGGACTGCAAAGTGTCCGCTTCACCCCCATGTCGTTTGGCGTTGTCACCCTCTACCACGGGACCAAATTGAGCGCGGTCGATAGATTACCAACATCCCCGCCCCACCCCGCCCTGGAGCAAAAATGAATCCCCCAGACAAGAAAGACTCGCTGTTGCTTCGCGCTGCCCGGGGTGAATCGGTGGAGCGCGTGCCGGTCTGGGCCATGCGCCAGGCCGGGCGATGGGACCCGGAGTTTATGCAATTGCGGCAGGGCCGCGGCTTCTTTGATTTCTCCTCCGATGTCGAGTTGGCCAGCCAGGCTTCCCTCTTGCCTGTGCGCATGGGCGTCGATGCTGTCATCCTCTTCTACGACATCACCACCCTGCCTGTGTCGATGGGGCTGCCTTTTTCTCTGCAACCAAAGCGCGGGCCGGTGCCAGCCAATCCCGTAAGAACCCGCGAGGATGTCCTGCGGTTGAACCCCCTGCCCGGGCCGGAGACCTTTGCCTCGGTTCGCGGCATGTTGAAAAAAGTGCGCGAGCGCCTGGGGGGCAGCCTTCCGGTTTTAGTTTTTGCTGGCGCGCCCTTCACGGTGGCTGCGTATTGCATCGGCACCGGCAAAGACATGGAAGCGACCCGGCAATTTGCCCGGGAATCGCCACTGGTCTGGGGGGAACTTCTCGAACGGCTTTCCTCCGCCACCATTCACTATTTGAACACCCTGATCGCCGAGGGCGCCGACGCTTACCAATTGTTCGACTCCTGGGCCGGCATGCTTTCCCCCGAGGAGTATCAGCGCTGGGCGCAGGAATATCATCAGCGCATTCTCTCCGGGGCCAGAGGCGTGCCGCGAATTCTTTTCGTCAAGGAGTGCCCCTACCTGAATAAGCAAGTTGAAACCCCTGCGGAAGTGATCAGCCTGGGCAAACGGCACGACCTCAAGGCGGCTCGCGCCAAATACCCGCACCTGGTCTTTCAGGGGAATGTGGACGAGGCCATCCTTCACAAGGGCACGCCTGAGCAGGTCCGTGCCGCCGTTTTCGATTGCCTGCGCGCCGGCGGTGGCCACCGACATATCCTCAACCTCAATCATGGCGTCGATAAAGACACCCCGGTGGCTAATTTCCAGGCCTTCATTCAAGCGGCCAAGGAGTTCTTGCACCGCTAACCCGGGCCACTCGCCATCCGCTTTAAAATGCGCTATACTCCGTGGCATAACTTTTCTTCAGGGAGAATCAACATGTTGAACCGTAGAGAATTCGCCGCCACCGCCTTGACTGGCGCCATTCTTGCACCTGGAGTTGCCTCGGCCATTGAACCGATCCGCCGTCTGGGCGCCCAGGGCGCCCCCCATTTAAAACTGAGCCTGGCCGCCTACAGCTTTCGCAAATACCTCGATCTCAAGGCCAAGCCGAAGCCCGAGATGACCATGGAAGGCTTTGCTGAGTATTGCGCCCAGCAGGGGCTCGGCGCGGTCGAACCCACCAGTTACTATTTCTCCCAGACCTCTGTCGAATACATGGCCAGTTTCAAACTTCATTGCAGCAAGCTGGGGCTGGACATCAGCGGCACCGCAGTGGGCAACAATTTCTGCGTGCCAGAAGCCGACAAGTTGAAAGAACAACTCGCTTCCGTCAAGGAATGGATCGTCAAGGCCTCCATTCTCGGCTGCAAAACCATCCGTGTTTTCGCCGGGACTGTGGCCAAGGGAGACACTGAAGAAAAGGCCCGCGAGCGCTGCCTCCACACCATGGGGCAGGCCTGCGAACATGCGGCCAAGTACGGCGTGTTTTTGGCGTTGGAAAATCACGGCGGCATCACCGCCACCGCCGACCAGCTTCTCGCGCTGGTCAAGGGGTTGGATCATCCCAACTATGGCGTCAACCTCGACACAGGCAACTTCCGCACCGCGGATCCCTATGGGGACATGGCCAAAGTGGCGCCCTACGCGGTCACGGTTCAGGTGAAGACCGAAGTGCAAAAAGCCGGCCAGAAGAAAGAGGACGCGGACATCGAACGCATTGTTGGCATCTTGAATAAGTCCGGCTACCGCGGCTATGTGGCGCTTGAATATGAAGCAGCGGAGGACCCCAAGACCGGCGTGCCCAAGGCCTTGTCGCAAATGAAAAAACTGCTGGCCTGACAACTGGATTTCAACCAGGGGCGTCAGCGACGGGTTTCTTTTTACTGGCCCCCTCTCCCCCACTGCTTGGCAGCGTGGAGAGGGTGAAATAAGCCGGTCCCCTTGGCCAGATCGGTTTCCTGGAACTATTTTACCTCGGCGGACAAGGTCTGCCAGCGCTGGCGCAATTGTCCCAGCATTTCCTTCGCCGTTTCTTCACCAACTAAATTCTTCTCCTCCAGCGGGTCGGTCTGCAAATCGTACATCTCTTCCACCACCGGGTTGACCGAGGTCCAGCGGATATACTTGAACCGCTGGTTGCGCACCCCCTCGCTGGAAGGGATGATCTCCGGGCGGAAATGGTGCTCGTAAAAGAAGTCATTGCGCCAGGCGCCTTCCTGCCCCCCCAGGGCCAGGGGCAGCAGGCTTTTCCCCTGCATGGAATCGGGGCGGGGCAAACCCGCCCAATGGAGAATCGTAGGCGCCACATCAATATTCAAAGTCAGCGCTTCCACTGATTTTTTCTGAAACGGCTGGTCGCTCAACGGCGCCAACAGCATCGGCACGCGAATCGATTCCTCGTAGAGGAACCACTTGTCGGCCAGGCCGCGGTCGCCGAGGAAAAACCCATTGTCCGCGGTGAAGATCAGCAGCGTATTATCCAGCAGGTTTTTTTCCTTGGCCTTGGCGACAATGCGCCCCACTTCCCTGTCAATCCCCATCACCAGGCGGTAATAATCGCGAAAGGTTTTTTGCGTCATCTCGTCGCCATCGTAGCGCAGTTTCCATCGTCGTCGCGCTTCGGAAGTTTTCACGAAGTCAGGCAGTCGGTCGAAAAACTCTTTTTGGGTGGTCTTGGGAAGCGGGAAAACGGTCTGGGCATACTGTTCCTCATCGCGCAAGTCGGGCTGAAATTCTCTTGGTTTGCCATCGCGGGCATGGGGGGCGTTAAAACTAATGGACAGGCAAAAAGGCTTGTCGTTAGAACAGCCGTCGAGGAACTCGAGCGCCTGGTCGCCGAACCGCGCCGTGGTGTGGGCTTTCTTGGGGTTATTGGGGTCGATGAAGAACTGGCCTGCCTGCCCCGGCAGCCCCTTGTAATAATCGAATTGGGAAGCGAGCGAGGCGATGTACTTGGCGTCGCCTACGCCGAACTTGCCAATGAATCCCGTGCGGTAGCCCGCTTTCTTCAACACGCCCGGGTAAGTGAGCGCCAGCGCCTCGGGGGAAAACGGCGTGGCAAAATCCTTGATCTGGTGTCTTTTTTCATACTGGCCGGTAAATAGCGTCGCCCGGCTGACACAACAAATCGAAGTGGTGACAAAGTGGTTTTTAAAGACGATGCCCTTTTGGGCCAGGGCGTCCAGGTTGGGCGTCTTGGCCAGCTTGTCCCCGGCGTAGCCCAACACATTCCATTTTAAATCATCGGCTTGCAGAAGGATGATGTTCTTTGGCGCTTCGGCCTGAAGGCCCGAGGTGAGAAAAAAGATTGCCGCCAGGGTCAAAAAACTTTTGCCTTGCATCGGTGCCTCGGGTTTTTTCAGTGCGAGATGGGTTCCAAACGGGGAAGTGGCAGGCGGTTTTTAATGCGGCCGCCGCGGTAGACGGTGATCTCCGACCCGGCGGCCACCAGGCAGGAAGCGGGAGGCGATTGCAAGATTTCTCCCCAGGGGTCGGGGTAAAACTCCCCGGCGCTGGTGAAGCTTCCCTCGGCCTTGGGCCAAACCTGCCAGGAGGGATGCTCCACCCGGTATTCCAGCGTGGAGCCATCCGGACGGCTGGTGTAGCCCCAGTAATGTTCCGTGATGAACTCCTCCAGCGATCCCGCTTTGGCCAGGGCGGATTCTCCCTCGAACTCCGCTTGCACCTGGAACCAATTCCCCTTGTGCTTCCACTGGTATTTGGCCAGGCCGGGCTGCTCGGCGCTGGGCAGACGGACTTCATGTTTCATGGGGCGGGAAGTGAACTTCTCATGGAAGAACCAGCGCGCCACGGCGGCCACGGCGGGGAGCGGCACCACTTCCTTAATAAAGACCACGCCGCGCCGGATTTCCCCCGCATCTTCGCGCACCACATAAAAGCGCAAGTTCACCTCGGGAAAGTTTCGATGAAAAGGAATGGCCATGCCCATCAGGCGCGTCTGCTGGTAATGAAACCCCACCAGCGAGACATAACAAACACCCTGGAACAGATCGAGCCTTGTTCCGGCGGGAACTAACGAGCGCAGCAGGACCGGCTCCACAGGGTAATTCAACATCACCAGGTCGCGCCATTGGCAAGTGAGGAATTGCCGGCTTTTCATCAGCGGTTCTCCTGTGGGACCCGGGGCCAATGACGATTATAACCCATTTCCTTCGAGAGGGAAATTCTCCCCAGGGACCATTTTTTACACCCCTGCCAGGGGGGGTTCACCCCTGCCAGGGGGGGTTCACCCCTGCCAGGGGGGGTTCACCCCTGCAACCAGGCCAGAATCGCCTGGCGGTCCGAGTCGAGTTCCGGCGGAGGATGGTGCTCCAACTCCTCGGGCATGCCTGTCATCTTCACTGGCGTGCCGGCTGTTTGAAACTTCCCCATCGTCGGGTGGTCCATCGACATGATCATGTGGCGGGCCCGCACTTGCGGATCGTTGGCGACCTCGGCGACATTCTGAATTGGGGCGCAGGGCACGCCCTTGGAACGCAGCAACTCCGCCCATTCTTTGGTCGTTTTCTCCTGCAGCGTTTTTTCCAGTTCAACTTCCATGGCATCGGCATTCTGGCAGCGATCGGTGTTGCTGAGAAAGCGCGGGTCATGGGCCAGCTCTGGCCGGCCGATGGTTTCGCAGGCCAGGGCATAAATGCGGTCGTTGCCACCGGCCAGGATCAGGTGCGAATCCTTGGTGCGGTAGGACTGGAAGGGCGTGATGGCATAATGGCGCGAACCGAGGGCGCGGGTCACCGTCCCCGTGGTTAAATAATTGGCCAGCGCTCCTTCCAGCAGCGCCACCTGGCAATCGAGCATGGCGATGTCGACTCGCGATCCGCCCAACCCCTGCAGGCGCCGGATCAGCGCCCCTTCCAGAGCCACGACTAAATACAACCCGGCGGCCATGTCGCCGATCGATACGCCGACGCGGACCGGCGGCTGGCCCTCGTAGCCCGTCAGGCTCATGACGCCTCCCAGCGCTTGCACCACCATGTCGTAAGCGGGATATTTCGACATCGGCCCGGTCTGCCCGAAACCCGATACGGAACCGTAGATCAGTTGCGGGTGCTTCTCGTGCAGCGATTCCCAGGAATAGCTGAGCTTTTCCATCGTGCCCGGGCGGTAGTTTTCCACGAGAAAATCGGCGCGGCTCAACAGCCGGTCGAAGAGGGCGCGGTCGGCGTCCTGCTTCAAATCGAGGGCGATGCTCCACTTATCGTAGTTGAGCGAGTTGTAATAAAGAGACTGCCCCTGAACGAACGGGGGGAACTTGCGGGAATCGTCGCCGCCATGCGGCGTTTCAACTTTGATCACCTTGGCCCCAAGTTGTGCCAAGATCATGGTGGCGAACGGCCCGGCCAAGACCCGCGTCAGATCGACCACCACCAGCCCTTCCAGCGGCCGCTGGTGCTTGGGCTGGTCCGAAAATTGCAGCGCCATGGAGTTTGCAGCCCTTCTTGAAATTTCATTTCCCAACCGCATGGCATGATAACACTCCCACGGTGGGAGGAAAGTAAACTTCATTGGTCGCTTGCTAAATTGGACCTTGATGCAAGGACCATTTTCAGCCCGCCAAGGCCAGCCGCTCGCCCCTAATTGCCTCTTGCCTCGCTGGCTTTTCCCGGGCATGATGTCCCGGTGGTTTGACCTTTTCCTATCCTGACTCGAGTGGCCGCATCATGAAATGGAACCTGGCTGTTTTCTCCCTGGCAATCATGACCCTTCCTGCTTTCTCCGCTGATGATGTTGTTCGCCTTCCCTTTGGCAAAACCAAAGATGGCCAGCAAGTTGAACGCTTCACTTTAAACAACCCCAACGGCATGAAGGTTCAGGTGATCACCTTCGGCGCCACGCTGCAAGGGATTGAAGTCCCGGATTCCAAGGGGCAATTCGCCGATGTGGTCGTTGGTTTCGACACGCTTGAAGGCTTTCTGGGCGAGCATCCCTATTTCGGCGGGGTCATTGGCCGGGTCTGCAACCGCATTGGCAACGCCAAATTCTCCCTCGATGGAAAAGAATTCCCCCTGGCCGCCAACAATGGGATCAACACTCTGCACGGCGGGAAGAAAGGTTTCGACCGCCAGGTCTGGGCTGCGAAGTCGTTCACCCACCGCACTTCGCGCGGCGTGATTTTCTCCCGCACCAGCCCAGATGGCGAAGAAGGCTTTCCAGGCAACTTGAAAGTTAATGTCACCTACACCCTGGACAACGACAACGGCTTGCGCATCGATTATAACGCCGTCACCGACAAGGCCACCCCGGTGAATTTAACCAACCATGCCTATTTCAACCTGGCGGGAAAGGGTTCCATCCTCGGGCATATGCTGAGTCTCAACGCCAAGAGTTACACCCCGACTGGCGACACCCTGATACCCACCGGCAAGCTGGCGCCGGTGCAAGGCACCCCTCTCGATTTTCGCAAACCCACAGCCGTCGGCGCGCGCATCAAGCAGATCGAGGCCAAGCCGGTCGGTTACGACCACAATTACGCCCTCGAGGAGTCGTGCAAGGGGTTGAAGGCCCCCGCCGCGGTTCTCTCCGATTCTTCTTCCGGCCGGGTCATGCAGGTCTTCACCACCGAGCCGGGGATCCAGTTCTATTCGGGAAACTTTCTGGATGGCATGGTCAAGGGGAAGAAGGGCGCGGCCTATAATCAATACGATGGCCTCTGCCTGGAAACGCAGCATTTTCCCGACAGCATCAACCAGCCGTCGTTCCCCTCGACGGTTTTGAAGCCGGGCCAGACTTTCACCTCGACCACCCTCTACCGCTTCAGCGCGGAAAAGTAACCGTCCAAGGTCCCAAGCGCCCTCTGGGGTGCAAGCGTGAGCGACGGGTTTCTTTTTTGTTCCCCTCACCTTCAATCCCTCTCCCCCACGGCTTTGCAGCGTGGAGTGGGAGGAAAGAAAGTCGGCTGTTTCTTTGGCCATTTGAAGGTTTTTCCCTCGGCTCACTTCCTAAGATAATCTTTTTCCCGAGTTGTGCAGGTCTGGGGGATTCATGTTTGAAAAGGTGGAGACGCAGGCCGACTTTCCGGCGTTGGAACGGGAAGCGCTGGCTTTTTGGAACCGCACTGGCGCCTTCGACAAGCTGCGCCAAAAGAACCAGGCTGGCCAGCCCTGGTCGTTCCTTGACGGGCCGATCACGGCGAACAACCCCATGGGCGTGCACCACGCCTGGGGCCGCACCTTCAAAGACGCCTTTCAGCGCTACCACGCCATGCTGGGGAAGAAGCAGCGCTGGCAGAACGGTTTCGATTGCCAGGGGCTGTGGGTGGAAGTGGAAGTGGAAAAGGAACTCGGGCTGAAGTCGAAGCGCGACATCGAGAACCTGGTGCCGGGCGATCCCTTCGCCGGCATCGACCGCTTCGTCTCCTTATGCAAGGAACGGGTCAACACCTTTGCCCGCAAGCAAACAGAGCAATCGATCCGCCTTGGTTACTGGATGGATTGGGACCAAGAAGAAGACTGGTCGAAGCCCGCGGGCGAGCGCCGCAGCTACTACACCATGTCAGATGAGAACAACTACACGATCTGGAGTTTCCTGAAGAAGTGCCATACCCGCGGGCTGGTCAGCCGCGGCTACGACGCCATGCCCTGGTGCCCGCGCTGCTCGGTCGGCCTCAGCCAGATGGAAATGGCCGAGGGGTATCAGATGGTGGCGCACCGATCGGTGTTCGTGCGTTTTCCTTTGAGAGACAAGCCGGGCAGCTTTCTCCTGATCTGGACAACCACGCCGTGGACGCTGACGAGCAATGTCGCTGCGGCGGTGAACCCGGCGAACACTTATTTAGAAATACAGCACAAGGAGCAGCGTTACTTTCTGGCCAAGGGGGCCTTCACGCACGCCCGGCTGGAGGAGGAATTCAAGCGCAAGGAATGGGTGGAGGGCACGCCGAAGTTAAAAACTCTCGAGCAGCTGTTCAAGGAAAAGGGCGGGTATGAAATTGTTCGCGAGTTGAAGGGCGAGGAGCTGGTGGGTCTGGCCTACGACGGGCCTTTTGACGAGTTGCCCGCGCAGGGTCACCCGCACGGGTACCCGCGGGCCATTGCCGAGGTGGTGGAGAAACGCGGCTGGTCGAAAAAAGTCTCCGCTAGGGAATCCCACCGCGTGCTGGCGTGGAAGGATGTGGGCGAGAGTGAAGGGACGGGCATTGTTCACATCGCGCCTGGCTGCGGCAAGGAAGACTTTCATTTAGGGGTGGAAAGCGGCATTCCGCCCGTGGCGCCTCTCGATGAGTTTGGCTGCTTCTTGCCTGGCTTCGGTCCGCTGGAGGGGAAGTGCGCCGTCGATGCCGATACCGCCTCCGCGGTCATCGACAACTTGCAGTCTAAGGGTCTGCTCTTCGCGGTCGAAAAATATCCGCACAAGTACCCGCACTGCTGGCGCTGCAAGACCGAGTTGCTCTTCCGCCTGGTTGACGAGTGGTTCATCTCCATGTCGTGGCGGGACGAGATCATGAAGATCGTCGAGGAGGTGACCTTTCTGCCGGCGTCGGTCAACGGCAAGGCGCGCGAACTCGACTGGCTGAAGAACATGGGCGACTGGATGATTTCCAAGAAGCGCTACTGGGGCCTGGCGCTGCCGATCTGGGTCTGCGGGAAGTGCGGGCAGTTCGAGGTCATTGGCTCCAAGGAAGAGTTGCGCGCCCGGGCCAGCGAAGGCTGGGACAAGTTCGAAGGCAAGTCGCCTCACAGGCCCTGGATCGATTGCGTGAAGATCCGCTGCCAATGCGGGGGCGTGTCGGCGCGGGTTCCCGATGTCGGCAACCCCTGGCTCGACGCTGGCATCGTCCCCTATTCAACCATGGGCTTCAACCGCGACCGGGCCGAGTGGGAAAAGTGGTTCCCCGCCGACTTCATCACCGAGTGCTTCCCCGGCCAGTTCCGCAACTGGTTCTATGCCATCCTGGCCATGAGCGCCATGATGACCGGGCGGGCGCCCTTTAAAACGC
Organism: Gemmataceae bacterium; assembly: GCA_009692005.1. Lineage (GTDB taxonomy): Bacteria > Planctomycetota > Planctomycetia > Gemmatales > Gemmataceae > SHZZ01. Next base: position 21,835 of record SHZZ01000044.1, read on the forward strand.
TGCTCGGCCACGCCCTGGTGCGCGACCAGAATGGCGACGAAATGCACAAGTCGAAGGGCAACAGCATTCCCTTCGAGGGGGCGGCCAACGATGGTTACGAAATCCGCAACGCCAAGGGCGAGTTGGAAAAGCACCCGGCCATGGGCGCCGATCTCATCCGCTGGATGTTCTGCAGGACGAACCCGGCGGCGAACATCAACTTCGGCCCCGGCCCCGCCGACGACCTGCGCGCCCGCTTCATTCTCAAGCTGTGGAACACTTACGCCTTTTTCTGCAACTACGCCCGCCTGGACCGATTCGACCCCTGCGCGCCGGCCATCCCAGTTAAAGAGCGCCCCGACATTGATCGCTGGATTCTCTCCGACTTGCAGAAGCTCGTGGCCATGGCCAGGGAGTCGTTCGAGTCCTACGACCTGGCCTCTTTTTGCCTGGAAGCCGAGCGCTTTATTGATGACAAGCTGAGCAACTGGTATGTGCGTCGGAACCGGCGCCGGTTTTGGAAGTCGGAGCAAGGCAAAGATAAAACTGCAGCCTACCAGACACTGCACCAGGTCCTTCTCACCTTCACCAAGCTGATTGCCCCGGTCGCGCCGTTCCTGGCGGAAACGCTCTATCACAACCTGGTCGACGCCGGCGACGACAGCGTTCACCTGCAGCCCTACCCCGCCCCGGACGCGAGCCTGGCCGACGAAGAACTCTCCGCCGACATGGAGGCGCTGTTGAAGCTGGTGACCTTGGGATCGTCGGCGAGGAACGCGGTGAAGATCAAGGTGCGTCAGCCGCTGGCCTGTTTGCGGGTGCAGCCGGGGGACGAGGCTGCCCGCCGGGCAGTGGTTCGCTTCTCCACGCAACTGTGCGAGGAGTTGAACCTGAAGAAGGTGGAGCTGTGGCAAGAAGCCGGGTCGCTGTTGCGACCGGAGATCAAGCCGAACCCCAAAACGCTGGGGCCGAAGTTCGGGCAGAAGATCCGGGAAGTGCAGACGGCCATCGCCGCCGCCGACCCCATGCTCCTGTGGCAAAAAACCCAAGGGAGTGGAAAAATCACTTTGGAAAGCGCCAGCGGGCCCTTTGAACTGGAGGGCGCGGACCTCTTTATTACTCTTAAAGGGGAAGAGGGCTGGGCTGGAGTTGCGGACAAAAATACCCAGGTGGCGCTCGACATCCGCATTACGGCCGACCTGGCTGCCGAGGGCTTGGCCCGCGATATCATTCGCCAGGTGCAGGAACAACGGAAGAAAGCTGGCCTGGAGATGGAGGACCGCATCGCCTTGTCGTTGGAAACTACCGGCGAGGCGTTGCAAAAGGCCATAGCCGCCCACCGCGATTACATCGGAGCGGAAACTCTGGTGCAATCCTGGGGCGCTCCTGGCAATGCAACTTCCATCACCGTGAAAATCGAAGGTCAGGATCTGCACATTACTCTGGGAAAAATCTGAGAGGCCACCATGAACGAAACCGTGTTGCAATTCGGGTCGGGTAAATTTCTGCGCGCCTTTGCCGACTTGTTTATTCACCATGCCAATCAGCAGGGGCAGGGCATTGGCCAGGTGGTGATCGTGCAATCGACGGGAGGCGACCGCGCCCAGGAGCTGGCTCGCCTGGGGGGGAAATATCATGTGGTGGTGCGCGGGTTGGAGAACGGCAAGGTGGTCGACACCGTGGAGTCGTGCCAAAGCGTCAGCCGGGCCCTGGTCGCCAATTCCCAGTGGGATGAAGTGTTGCAAGTGGCTCGCAGCCCGCATTTAAAAACCATTCTTTCCAACACGACGGAATCGGGCTACGACCTTAACCCGGCCGACACAGCCGCCTGCGCCCCGCCCAAGTCGTTTCCCGCCAAGCTCCTGGCCGTACTGCGCGAACGCTTTCAAGCAGGCCAACCCGGCCTGATGATCATTCCCTGCGAGTTAAGGGAAAACAACGCCAGGCTGCTGAGGGAAATCCTGGTCAAGCTGGCCGGTGAATGGAAGCTGCCCCGGGATTTCATCACCTGGATGGAAAAGAATTGCTCCTGGCACTGCACCTTGGTCGATCGCATTGTCACGGGCACTCCGGACAACCATCCACTGCTGGCCAGCGACCCCATGCTCACCGTCTGCGAACCGTATGCCCTCTTTGTCATCGAGGAAGTTCCCGGGGTAAAGCGCTGGATGGAGCATCCAGCCATCACCTGGACCAGCGATGTGCTGCCTTTTTTCTTGAGAAAAGTGCGGATATTGAACGGGGGTCACTCGGCGCTAGTGCACAAGGCGATGGCCAAGGGTCACACAATTGTGCGCGATTCGGTCAACGATGCGGAGCTGGGGCCGTGGGTTGAGAAACTTTTGTTCAGCGAGATCGTGCCGATTTTGCAGGGCCGCTGTGTTGACCCGGAGGGGTTCGCCAGGCAAGTGCTGGAACGGTTCAAAAATCCGTTCATCGATCACAAATTGACCGACATCCTGGTGAATCACAAGAACAAGATCAAGGTGCGCCTAATCCCGTCGCTGGAGGATTATAAGGGGAAGTTCGGCCAGACCCCGGCGATCCTGGATGCGGTGTTAAGGGAACACGGGAATTAGCCCGCTTCTTACATTTACTCTCGTGAAGGTCGGGTTCCAGCCTGGCCATTTAGTGCGCCAATAGGGTCCTGACAACTATTTTTTTTATCTTGATTACACTTGCCACTTGGCAGACAATTAATCGTTAGTGCTTGTCAAATAATGATTCGTTCTATTTCATTCCTATCTATATAAAGGAGCCTTGCATGTCCCGCGCTTGCCAATCTTCGCGGAAGGCGTTCACCCTGATTGAACTCCTGGTCGTCATTGCCATCATTGCCATTCTGATTGGCATGCTCTTGCCCGCCGTGCAGAAAGTGCGCGAGGCGGCGGCGCGATCAACCTGCGCCAACAATCTCAAACAACTGGCGCTTGCCTGCCATGGCTACCACGACGCCAACCAGGCCTTTCCCATGGTCGATGGCTTCACTCGCGGCTGGGGCATGGTTCCCCGGCTGCTTCCCTATGTGGAACAAGGCAATTTGTACAAGCAGATTAATTTCAACGACAATGTTACTTGCGCCAACATGGCGGTTGTTCGCCAGGCCAACCTGAAGGTGCTCCAGTGCCCCAGCGATATGGAGGCGGGGCGTGAGTTTGATGACCGGACCTTGCCGGTCGCTGGCTGCGGTTCGGGATCGGGCGCGCCGGATGGATCCGCCGGCCGTTTCCGGGGCTATGGCACGAGTTATGTGGGGAGTTACGGCGACGGGTTTAACAACATCCCGACGGAACCCTACGCCGGGGATGGGGCCAGGGTGCGCTACGGTTGCGGGGGCTGCGCCAGCAACAATGCCGGTGCGCCGACCGCCGCCTGCCCGGAGCCCGGGGTGGGTTACGGCGGCGGGCCAAACCATCGCGGCATGTTCAACTACCTCGGCGATACAGCCGCCATTCGCTTTGCCGAAATCAAGGATGGCACCAGCAACACCATCCTGTTCGGACACACCATTATCAAGGGCACTTCCAACAGCAACATCTGGATGTCCAGCACGGGGTCGGTGCATGGGACCAGTTTGCCAGTCAACTGGATTGTCAACACTTGCATGAATTCCGCCGGGCTGTGGGTCGATCGGTGCAACATCCCCGGGGGTTCCAGCTGGATGGGCCGGGGCTTTGCCAGCTACCATACCGGTGGAGTCCAGGTTTCCTTCGCCGATGGCGGGGTTAAATTCATCCCGCAAACTATCAACCAAGTCACTTTCAACGCCCTGGGCAGCCGGGCCGGCGGCGAAGTTTTCGATGCCAACGCTTTTTAATAACCAGTGAACAACCCTTTCCCCACGAGGAGCGCCATGGCTGGTTCCCATTGTTTATCCTGGGCTATGCTGCCTGCGGGGTTTTTGGCTTTCCTCTTGTGCGGTTGCGGCGGCGGGCCGAATTTGGCCAAGGTGAGCGGCACCATCACCTACCAGGGAAAGCCAGTTACTGGCGCCCTTGTCACTTTTTACCCAGAGGATAAAGAGAACATTCGCGGTTCCATGGGTGAAACCGATGAAAAAGGGCGCTATGTGCTTTGGACCTTTAATCCAGGCGACGGGGCGTTGGTGGGGAGCCACAAAGTGGCCATCAGTAAGCGCGGCCCGCCGGAGAAAGGCACACTGCACCCTTCCCTCAAAGGCAAAGGGAAACTTGGCGACGCATATTACGAGCAAGTGACGGCCACCGGTCCGCCGTTGATCCCGGAAAAATACTTCTTTGCCGAAACTTCAGGGCTGAATATCACCGTGGCGCGGGGAAAGCACAATACCCTGGATTTTCCCCTGGAAGGGGAAGTGAAAAAGGGTTCCCCATAAGGGCTGGCATTTTTCCGGACAAAGCCAAGGGAGGAAGATCCCGTGGAATTGGTAATCGCGGCCACTTCTTTCACTAAATAATTTAAATACTCAGATAATAACTAAAACAGTTGACATAAGGGATGAGAAAATTTTAAAGTAGATATTAGGGGATTGTTCCCTGGCTTCCTTATATCGTTTTTTTTGGAAGGTAATCATGATTCACTCTTCAACCCGGCCGCAACGGGGCGCACCCCTTGCCGCCTTCACTCTCATCGAACTCCTCGTCGTCATTGCCATCATTGCCATTTTGATTGGCCTGCTGCTGCCTGCCGTGCAGAAAGTCCGCGAGGCCGCCGCCAGGTCTACCTGTGGCAACCATTTGAAACAGTGGGCCCTGTCGATGCACAACTACCATTCCACCCATGGCAGTTTGCCCGTCGCCGCCAAGAGCAACCCGCGCACCCCCTGGCCGGCCATGCTCTGGCCCTTTGTGGAAATGGAAAATCACGCCAAGATCTACGATTACACCGTTGGCTTTTGGCAGGCGCCCAACACCATCACCGGCACGCATAATGGCATCATGTCAAAAGGGGCCAAGATCTATTTTTGTCCGAGTGACCGCCCCAGCCCCGCATACCAAATGGGCGATGTTTATTACCGTTCGCGGGGCAACTATGCGGTCAACTGGGGCCCGGTGAAACAGCCCATGATCGCCATGATGTTGACCCTGACATCCTGGGGGCCCTTTGGCTACACCGATTTTCAGACCCGCACCTTGCCAAGAATCAGCAAGCTCAATCAATTCTCGGACGGCACTTCCAATACCCTGTGCCTCTCCGAGGTGCTCATGCACGACGATAACACCACCGATTGGCGGGGCGACTTCCTCAACGACGATGACCAGTGCGGCCGCTTCATGCCGATCGACAGCCCGAACAACGGCATCGATGAGTTAAGAGCAGGGTATTGCACGAATGTTCCCACGCGGAATCTGCCGTGCATCGACTCGAACTCGGGAAAAATCTCCGCCCGCAGCAATCACTCCGGCGGGGTCAACGCCAGTTTTTGCGATGGCAGCGTCCGTTTCATTACCAATGCCATTCCCCCCCGCGCCTTCCAGGCCTTGGGCACCATGAATGGGGGAGAACTCCTGGCCAATGACTATTAAAGGATCCTTCATGGAGCGTTTTTTCACTGGTTTGCTTTTCCTGGCCTTCTTTTCCACCGGCTGCGGGGGCGATGCGCGAAGCTACTCAGTGGAAGGGGACATTTCCCTCGACGGAACAATGGTGGGCGACGGCAATGACGCGGTCGTGCGCTTTGAGTCGGTCGGCGAAGGGGGGGGCGCCTCGGCGGATGCCTTTATCAAAGAGGGCAAATACCAGGTCAAGCTCTTGCCGGGGAAGTACAAGGTGGCCATTCGTTGGAATAAGAAGACGGGCAAGAAAACGGTTAGTAAAATCGCTGGCCCGGGGGCGGAAAGTGAAGAGATTAAAGAAGCCATCCCCAAGGAATTCAACAGCGAAAGCAAACTAAGCGCCGAGGTCAATTCGGAAAAACTGCGCCACGACTTCACTTTGAAAAGCCAATAGAAGGAAAGATAGACCGGTCCGTCGCGGTGGAACCATCCAATCCCGCCGCGGCGGGTAATCTGTTTTTTGGTCCCCTCACCCCGCCCTCTTCCCCACTGCTTCGCAGCGTGGAGAGGGAGTAAAAAACCGGTCCGTCAAACCATCCGAGCCCGGAGCACCCGTTTGGGTGCAAGGGTGACCGACGGGTTTTTCTTCCTTTAAAACCACCAGCCGCTCAAGGGTGCCTTGGCCGCCTTCACCTGTTGCTTAATCCAGGGGTGAATTCACTTCGTTGCCGGCCATGGTGACCATGCGGGCCACCGCCCGGATGTCGGCCTTTACCGCAATGAACCGCGAGGAGCCGTCAGCGAAAACCACATTCACTCCTCCGGTGTGGAAGCCGTATATTTCTCCCTCGTTTGAGCAGTTGATGGCGCATGGCCCGGAAGCGCCCGTGCCATTGGCTTGTTTTCCCTGAATGTTCAAGGTGCTGCTGCGGCCGCCCCAAGCGGCCGTGTTCTGGGTTCCTGCCGCCTTGGCCCCCAAGCGCCAAACTTCCGGCGTTCCCGCCGATTCCACCAGGACAAAAGTGTTAGAAGCGCCGTCCTTGATGTCCGCCATTCGGGTCATGGAATTCAAACGCATGATTCCCCGGCGCTCGGCGGTGACGACATTGTCAATCAAACCCGCCGGAGTCAGCAGGTTGTTCTGATCGACAATGCTGGTGGGGAGGTAATCGCTAACAGCAGCGGTGGTGGCAGGAAAGCCGCTTCCAGCGGCGACATTGATCTGCCTTCCCGGTCCCGGGGCCGAAGGGCAAGTGAAAGATTTGATCCAGGTGTTCACCACCGGTTGGTTCTTGCCAGAGCGGTAATCCTGCTGTTTGTCGTACTGGCTGGCGAGGTTCCCCTGTTCAATGTAGGGGAGAAGGAAAACGCCCCAGCCATGGTTTATACTAACGGGCACTCCTGGGTAGGGCTGGGCTGGGCTGGGCAGCACCACGCCCGGGGGGAAGTATTGGTAGGTTCCTTCGAAATTGACCGCCGCCAGGCCAAGCTGTTTCATGTTGTTGAGGCAGGAAGCGCGGTTCGAGGCTTCGCGAACCTTTTGAATGGCCGGCAAGAGAAGGCCAATGAGTATGGCGATAATAGCGATCACCACGAGCAGTTCAATCAGGGTAAAAGCGCTTTTCCTTGAAATAATCATGAGAATCCCTCAAGGAGGTTGGGACCCGTGGGCTAAATCCATAATAAACCCCTTCCATTCTGATTGCAAACGAGAAAATGTAGGCTCATACTTGAGTTTCATATTTACCTCAGGGGCCCACACATGAAACACCACCCACGCCGGAATAAATTTCCCAAACACCCGGTGCTGCTTTTAGAAGCGCTGGAGTCCAGAACCACTCCCATTGTCGGCGCCTTTTCCAATGCTCCCATCACTTCCGATGCGCTTTACAACGGCGTGGTGGAAATCGAGGCCAACAGCGGCAGCGGCAGCGGCATCACGGTTGGAACCGGAACCTTGTTATTGAACCGCACCCACATTCTCACCGCCACACATGTGGTCACCAACGACCGCGGTTTGGCGTTGCCCGGCACGGTGAATTTTCATTTAAACACCGGGTCGGTTGTCTCCATTCCTTTTAGCGCCAATGATGTCACCCTCCTTCCCGGTTACCAGCCGTCCGAGAACAATGTCAGCCCCAATGATATTGCCCTCATTCGCCTGACTCAGTCGGCGCCAACCGGAGCGCCTGGGTTTGACCTTTACCGCCAGAATGATGAAGTTGGAAAAGTCTTCACCCTGGTGGGGTTTGGCAACACCGGAACCGGCGCCACCGGGCAGCAGGTGAATACCACCGGCGAAAAGCGCCTGGGCCAAAACACTTTTGACATGACCACAAATGTTGACAGTGAGAAAGAGTTTTTCCGCAACCTGAGCAGTGATTTCGATAATGGCACGGAAAGCGCCAATGCCATTCAACGCGACTTTGGCATAAGTTCCAACACCGGGGTGTTTAGTGGCGCCACGCTGGTGGAAACGGATACGGCACAAGGGGATTCTGGCGGGCCGGCCTTCATTCAAACCGCCAGTGGTTTACAAATTGCAGGGATCACCAATTTTGGTGGCAGTGGGGATAACGGCAAATTCTCCTCTTTTGGCGGCTTGAGTTCCTACGCCCGAGTTTCTTCCTTTGCCCGGGCCATTGATCTGGCCGCGGATGTCAGCCTGCCGGCCAGGATTTCCACCACCTTGTTCGCGGTGGGGCCGGGGTACGCACCCGGGGCGACCGCCACCCCCATCGTGCAGGTTTACGATGCCGTCAACTCCCAGCCCACCCAGCCGGTGAAGACCATTTTGGCTTACAACCCGGCCTTTTCGGGAGGCATCCGCCTGGCCTTAGGGGATGTAAATGGCGATGGCTTTGTCGATATCATCACCGCGCCGGGGCCAGGCGGCGGGCCAAATATCAAGGTGTTCTCCGGCGTCGATTTTTCCCTGATAAATAACTTCTTCGCCTATGAGCCGGAGTTCACAGGTGGGATTTATGTCGGCGCGGGAGATTTAAATGGCGATGGGTTCGACGATATTTTGGTGGGCGCGGGTGAAGGGGGCGGGCCGCGGGTGCGGGTTTTCAGCGGCAATGGTCTCGGGGTGCTAAAAGATTTCTTCGTCTACGACCCGGCCTTTACTGGCGGGGTTCGCGTGTCCGCCGGGCTGATCGATGGCGATTCCATTTACGACATCATCACGGGGGCGGGCCCCGGGGGCGGCCCGCATGTCATGGCCTTCTCGGGCCTGGCCAGCGCGCCGTTTCTTTCTTTCTTCGCTTACGATGCCGCCTTTACTGGCGGGGTCTATGTGGCGGCGGGGGGAATTGGCGGGAGTTCCCTCGACCGCATAGTAATCGGCGCTGGCGAGGGCGGCGGGCCGAATGTGCGCGCCTTCGATGCGTTGGGAAACATGAGCGCGAACTTTTTCGCCTACCCGGCAGGCTTCACTGGGGGCGTGCGGGTGTCAACCGGGCTGTTGTCGCCCACTTCCACCAGCGCCGATTTCCTGACTGGCGTCGGCCCAGGTGGCGGGCCTTTGGTGGCCAGCGAAAACGCCTCGGGCAATCCACTCTCGCTGGCCCTCTTTGCTTTTAACCTCGATTTTTCTGGCGGTTTATTCGTCGCCGGCCGTGGCTGAGAAGCACAAAGACACTTAAATACCCGGTGTGACGGCCCATTCCACTGGGTCTCGCCGCAGTGCCAGTGTGTTCTTTGCACTGTGGCGTAGGGCCTCGTCAAAGGTGTAGCGGTAAGATCGTGAGGCCCAGTTGACTACCTGAGAGAAGGAGATGTAATGCGGTATGGGCTGTGCGCCGTCACCCGGAACACGCCCCTCCCG
>SHZZ01000045.1 GCA_009692005.1 Gemmataceae bacterium
GCCTTTCGTGAAAATGGGGCGGCGTAGCGCTTTTAGTAATTTAGATAAAATAATAATATGGGAAAGACAAATTGCCGTCAAGAAAGTTGGGTTTTAAAAAATCATTAGTGTTGGTTTATGCTATGACATTCTTGCTTATTGAATCCATTTAGTCCACAATACCCCTTTGATCTTTTTACCTCTACCTAAGGGAGTCTTTGACGAAAGTTGGAATGAATCTGTTGCTGTGGACTGCTTTTGTGGAAGAAGCGCATTTTCCACTCATGGAAAAAATCAAGAAGACTGGTTACGATGGCGTTGAAATCCCCCTTTTTGATGGCGATGCTGAACACTACAAAAAAATCAAAAAAGAACTCGATAACCTTGGACTCGGTTGCACCGCAGTAACCTTGGTAAACGCAGATACCAATCCTATCAGCCCTGATGCAGCTATTAGGAAAGCAGGTTTAGAACGAATTAAATGGGCGTTGGATATGACCAGCGTTATGGGTGGCGATTTATTGGCGGGGCCATACCATTCTGCATTGGGAGTTTTTTCAGGCCAGCCCCCATGTCAAAGTTGTGAGCTTGAACACGCAAGCCGAGCAGGGTTCCTTCATGGCCTATGATGAAGCCTTTCGCGGCGGGGTGTTTGTCTCGGTTGGGGATGTGACGGGGGATGGCTTGGCGGATATCGTGACCAGCGCCGGTCCGGGTGGAGGCCCCCATGTCAAGGTGTTTGACCGCGCCACCTTGAAAGAAGTTGCCTCATTCTTTGCCTATGCGGCGGAATTCCGGGGCGGGGTGCAGGTGTCGGTGGTGGATATCGATCAGGACGGAGTGGGCGAGATTGTAACGGGCGCCGGGCCGGGTGGAAGCTCCCATGTCAAGGTGTTCAAAATAAGCAACGGCGCCATTAACCTTACCCAAGAGTTTTTCGCCTTCGATCCAGCCATTACCACTGGGATATATGTTTCCGGGGGAGATATCGACGGCGACGGCCCCCTGGTGGGGGTCTTTGATGCCGACTCCATGCAACAAGTGGACTTGTTCTTTGCCTATGATCAAGCTTTTACCGGCGGGGTGCGGGTATCGGTGGCCGATGGAGACGGCGATGGAATCGGCGATCTGACCACCGGCGCCGGCCCTGGCGGCAGCGCCCATGTCAAGGTCTTCAAAAACATCCGCCCGGGAAGGGCCGTGGCTCTGGAATTCATGGTCGATGAGGGTTCCAAAGGCGCGGAACTGGCCGTGTAATCACCTTGGCGGAATAAGGGGGAACCTGCACTTGGTGAGGGAAAAATACCGGTCCGTTTCCTCGTCCGAAGTCGCCGCTTCCGCAGCGCCAAGGGCGCGGAATGAAATAGCCCAGGCAGTTGCCCATTACCCCTGGGGGCATCAGGCATGACCCTTGCATGGTGAATGCCACCCAGGTAAAATCACTGCTGCAAATGGCGTATTTCCATCAAGTGGAGATTTTTCACCGGTCTAATACGCTTCTGCCCTAAACGGAAGGAACCATGGCAAACCAGTTGATCCCTCCCGCTGGGTTGGAGCTTTCGATCCCCAGTCATCTCACTCCCGACCAGCGCGTCGCCCTTTGGGCCGACTTAATGGATGCCAGTGAAGAAATCCTACTTGCGGGCCTTTCTCATCAGGTCGGCCCGGGGGGAGACCTCCGTGCCGCCTACCGGCTCTGGTATGAGCAACAGATGGACGAGCACGACCGCACCATGCGCCAAATGGCAGAGAGCCTGTATCGCCGTGGAGTGCGCCATGGCCGCTAAGTTGGTGATGGCAACCCTGAAGCACATTTGGGCAACTCTGGAACCAACCCAATGTCCCCACGCCTTGATGGGCGGCCTCTCACTTTCTTTCTGGAAACATGTCAGAAGCACTCAGGATATCGATTTGTTGATCGACCCAGGGGCCGGAGGAATTGAGGCGATTCTCGAAGTCTTACGAAAGTCGGGCGTTCGAACCAAACATCAGCCCCCGGTAGTTGATCTCGGTTCAGTTCGCATGGTTCAATTGCTGTACGAACCCAAGAATGCCTTTATGGATATTCAAATTGACCTTCTTTTGGCGGAGTCGGAATATCATCGTGAAGCCCTTGGACGCCGTGTCCCGGCATGGATTTCTGATGAGAAGATCGACCTCTTTACCCTGAGTTGTGAAGACCTTGTGATTCTCAAGATGAATGCGGGACGGGTCATTGACCGTGCTGATGGAGCGGCCCTCCTGCGCCTGAACCGAATCGGTTTGGACATGCCTTATCTGCTTAAATGGGTGAAACAGCTCAATCTGGATGCGGAATGGGCTGATATTTGGAACGAGGCCTTCCCTGAAAACCTTTGACCCCATTACTTAAACAAGAGCCGCGAAAAAAGCGGATGGCTCCTCCGTGCTTGTCAATTGTCTCCTCATGGATGGGCTACTTTTCACCCTTGGTCCCCACACACAATCCATTGCTTCAACAAAGGTTAACTCAAACCAGTTTTTAAACCCCGTCTTCCCTGTTTTTTTCAAGGGTCATGCAAAACATCGATTTTAATCACGCCTCGGTTTCACCCTATTCGTCTGGCAAGGCAATCCCAAGCAGATATGTTATGGTGATCCAATTGAACAACGGAGGCGAGGGATTATGCCAGTATTTCAACAGGGGGAATTGTTAGATTTCACCCGCAGGATCTTTGAGAAATCAGGGTGCCCCTCCAGCGAGGCCAGGCGAGTGGCTCAAAGCCTGGTCGAGGCCAATTTGTCCGGGCACGATTCGCATGGCGTAATCCGCGTGGTTCAATATGTAAAGGCCATTGAAACCGGGGTGATGAAGCCCGGCCAAGAATTAAAAATTATTCAGGAGAAACCGAGCCTGATTTGCGCCGACGGCGGCTGGAACCTGGGCCAGGTGCAAGCTCACCGATTGCTGGAATTGCTGATTCCCAAGGCGTCGCAAACCGGCGTGGCAGCCGGCACTCTATTCCAATGCGGCCACATTGGCCGACTGGGGGAATACGCGGAAGCGGCGGGGTTGCACGGCATGGCCCTTCTGGCCACAGTGAACAACCATGGGTTCGGCCGCGCTGTCGCCCCGCCCGGGGGCAAAGCCGGCCGCATTGCCACCAATCCCATTTGCCTTTCCGCGCCAACGGAACAGGATCCGGTGGTGTTGGATATCGGCACCAGCGTTTGCGCCGAGGGCAAGGTCCGCGTCAGCTACAACAAGAAAGCGAAAGCACCCGATGGCTGGCTCTTGGATTCCGAGGGCAAACCGACCAACGACCCCGGAGTTCTTTACCATGAACCCAAAGGGACGATCCAACCCCTGGGCGGGGCGCAAAGCTACAAGGGGTTCGGCCTGGGCTTGCTCCTCGATATGCTCGTCGGCGGACTGTCGGGTGGCCCATGCAGCAATCCTGCCGTCGAACCACGGTCGGCCAACGCGGTTTTGTTCGTCCTCTTTTGCCCGGCGCAGTTTGCGGGGATGGAGCATTTTTTGAACGAGACCACGGGGCTGTCGCGGTCGGTGCGTGATTGCCCAAAGGCGGAGGGTTTTACCGGCCCCATTGTGCTGCCCGGCGATTTGGAAAGGCATGAGAGGGCGAAGCGGAGTGTGGAGGGAATTAACCTGGACGACGGCACCTGGGGGCAAATTCAGGAGCTGGCGACGCGAAAAGGCGTGGACTTTCCAACCAAGGCCAGCCCAAAGTAGTTGCCATTTAACAACTTACAACCTAAATAATTGCCCAAACTTCTTGGTGGAATTCCGCCATTTTCCGTGGTATAAACAAATATGGCTTTTCCCCAGAGCCATTCATTTTCGCCCAGGCGACCTCCGCCAACTTGGCTCTTTTGTCCAGGCTGAGCGGATTGCAAAACAGGGGAATGTTCTCCATTCTCCGACTGGCCAAGTTGCTTGCGATCATCACCAGGACTTTGCGAGGACCACCTGTGTCCTTGAGTTTTGAAAAGATGGTCCGCTTGGGTCTCCGGTTCCTGACCGATCCGGTCAGGGAACTTTTTCTCTGCATTTACAACCCGTTCCTCATTTTCAAGGGAGTATTCACATGTCTCATCATGTCGAGGACATCCGCAACATTGCCCTTGTCGGTCACGGAGCTTCAGGGAAGACTTCGCTGGCCGATGATCTGTTGTTTCATGCCCATATGACCAACCGCATCGGCAACCCCGATGATGGCACCAGCCTGGCCGCTTTTGACGAAGAAGAAAAAAAACGCAAATTCTCGATCGATACCAGCGTCCTCTATTGGGACCATTTAGGGCATCGTGTGCACCTGCTCGACACGCCCGGGTACCCCGATTTCATCGGCGCATCGCTGCCGGCTCTCGACGCTGTAGAAAATGCCGTCCTGGTGATTTCCGCCGCCGCAGGCATCCAAGTCAACACCCGCAAAATGTTCCGCGAAGCCAAGAAAAAAGGCCTGGCCTGTTTTGTCGTTATCAACAAGATGGATGCCGATAATATCGATTTCGAACACCTTCGCTATTCCTTGGTGCAAACATTTGGCCAGGGTTGCGTTCTATTTAACGCGCCCATCGGAGTTGGCCCCGATTTCAATGGCGTGGTCAGCGTCATCAATCCCCCCGCACAAGAACCGGCTGGCTGCCTGGTGAAACTTGCCGATTGCAGAACCGAATTAATCCAAGCGCTGGCCGAGGCCGACGAGGCGCTGGCCGAAAAATTCCTCATGGACCAACCGATCTCCCACGAGGAAATGGTTCAAGCTATCCCCAAAGCAATTAAAGCTGGCCATTTGATCCCTGTTTTCTGCACCTCGGTGAAGAAAGATCTGGGCATTGATGAACTTCTCGACGGCCTGAATAATCTGGCCCTTTCACCCAAGGAAGGAAAAAGACCCAAAGTCAATCATCCCAATGGCCACGGCCTGGAGGAAATCGAAATCGAACCGTGCGAGGAAGCGCCCTTCCTGGCCCGTGTCTTCAAAACCTATCACGATAAGTTCTTGGGCAATGTTTCCTTTCTGAAAATCCTTTCAGGGAAAGTGAATCCCCACCAGCCATGGGTGAATGAAAGGAATAGCCTCACCTGCAAGAACTCGGGGTTTTTCCTGGTCCAGGGCAAACAGCAGACGCCCATCACCGAGGCGGTAGCCGGCGACATCATCGCCATCAATAAGTTCGAGGATTTGCATATCGGCGACACCGTGGGGACCGCGCCCGGCCAGGGCACCGTGCAAACCGATAGATTTCCCATGCCCATGTACGGCCTGGCCGTCGAGCCGAAAAACCGCACCGATGAACAAAAGATTTCCTCATGCCTGCACAAGGTCGCCGAAGAGGACCCCACCTTCACCGTCGAGCGGGATGGCCAAACCAAAGAAATGGTGATTCACGGCATCAGCCAGCTTCACCTGGATGTGATTCAATCCAGGTTGAAAAGGCGTTTCGATTTAGAATTGAAAACTCATGAACCGAAAATTCCCTACCGAGAAACTATTTTGACGCCTGGAGAAGGGGATTTCCGGCACAAAAAGCAGACCGGCGGACACGGCCAGTTTGCCGAAGTCCATGTGCGAATTTATCCCCTGCCCCGTTCGATCACCAACGAGGCCCAGTTTTTCCAGGACTTTGCCAACAAGGCGCACTTCGAGAAAATCCGTAAGGATAACAGCAGCTACGACCCGGTGCACAACTTCGGATTCATGGACTCGGTAGTGGGCGGGACAATTCCCAACAACTTTATCCCGGCGGTGGAGAAAGGCTGCCGCGAAGTTCTGGTAAAAGGATCCCTCGCAGGGTATTGGATCCAGGATGTCGCGGTGGAGGCCTACTTTGGAAAAGACCACCCAGTGGACAGCAGCGAGCAGGCATTTCGCATCGCGGCGCGAAAGGCTTTCCGCCTGGCTTTGTCGCGAGCCAAGTCGGTGCTTCTGGAACCGATCGTCAATGTGGAGGTCACCTGCCCCTTGAACCGCACCGGGGAAATTCTTGGCTTGCTGAACACTAAACGGGCGCGAATTGAAAACCAGGAACCGCAAGGGCAGGATATGGTGGTGATCCAGGCGAAAGCCCCGTTGGGGGAACTGTCGCAGTTTGCCGCCGAGATGGGGAAAACCACTGCTGGCCAGGGGTACTTCTCCATGGAATTCAGCCATTACGAGCCGACCCCGCCCCTGGTCCAGCAGCAAATAATGGCCAAGGCAAGTGTGGTACACGACGATGATGATTAAAGCATTGGCAAACCTGCCTCCCCGCCGGGCCACTCCGGCGGGGAGTTTTATTTCATCCAAGTCTTCTTGCAAAAGGAGAAAAAGGGTTTAAAGTAATAGGTATAACAAAGTATGCCGGATGGCCTTTCCATGCGACTTTTTCCTATTCTCCTTGCTCCCTTGGGGTTATGCCTACTCCTGGCTTCCTTCCCGGGCTGCGCTGAAATGCCAGACCCGTGGAAAGACCACCCCCAGAAATTGAAAATTCTCGCCAGTTTTCCACCCCTTTACAGCCTGGTGAAATCGGTTGGGGGCGACCGCGTCGCCGTTCAGTGCTTGTGTACCACCGCTGGGCCCCACGATTACACCTTCAATGCCAATGATTCTGTTCTGATCCGCAAGGCCGATTTCTTCTTCTCCAATGGCTTGACCCTCGACAATTTATTCGTTGACCGCATGAACAAGGACGCCAAAAACCCGGCCTTGAAGTTGGTCCGCCTGGGTGCCCGCCTGCCCAAGTCGATGCGCATCGAAACCAAGGATGATGCCCACCATGGACCGGGGCATGAACACCACAATCATGGCAGTTTCGACCCCCATGTCTGGCTGGGAATCCCTCAGGTAATCCACATGATAGGCTCGATTCAGGACGAATTGTCCCTGGCCGACCCGGAAGAAGCGGGTCAATATCAATCGCGCGCCCAGGCCTTGATTCAGCGGATTCGGGAATTGGAAACAGAAGGGAAAGCCAGTCTTGAAAAGAAAGTAAACAAGAAGATCGTGACTTTTCACGAGTCGCTTTCTTACTTTGCCAAATCGTTTGGTTTGGAAATCGCTGCCGTGATTCAAACCCAGCCGGGGGACGAACCCAACTCGCCGGCCCTGGCGGCCATCATCCGCGTTTGCCTGGAAAAAAAACCCGCCCTGATCGCCGTCGAGCCGCAGTACCAGAAAACCACCTCGGCGAAATTGCTGCAGGAGGAACTCCGGAAAAAAGGGCTGAATATCCCGCTGGTGGTAATCGACCCGTTGGAAACTTGCCAGGCCGCCAACCTCTCGGCCGATTGGTTTGAAAAAAGTTTTAAGGCCAATTTAGTAAACCTGGTGAAACACCTTCCATGAATGGAAACTTGATCACGCTGGAGGATATCCGCGTCCGCCTGGGAAACCGCGACATTCTTACCGGGGTTAGCGGCGGGCTGACACGGGGAAAAATCACTTCCTTGATCGGCTTGAACGGCTCGGGGAAAAGCACACTGCTCAGGGCCTTGGTGAAGGAGATCCCCTACGAGGGGCGGTTCCGTTTTCATTGCGGGCATTCGCACCACGAGATGGATCCGACGCATGTCGGCTATGTGCCGCAACGACTGCGGTTGGAAGGCGGCTTGCCGATCACCGTCCGGGATTTCCTCGGGCTGCCCTTGCAGGACCGCCCGGTGTTCCTTGGCTTTGTTCCCGGCCTGGAAAAAAGACTTCAGACCATGTTGTCTCGCGTAGGGTTGCCTGTGGACATGCTGAATCGGCCGGTGGACCGGTTATCGGGTGGCGAACTGCAACGGGTCCTGCTGGCGCTGGCCCTGGAACCAAGCCCGGAATTACTATTGTTGGATGAACCTGCTGCCGGCATTGATTTCCACGACCAGGAAAGGTTTTATCAGTTGCTCAGCGATTTGAACCAGGCAACCGGGGTTACCATCTTGCTGGTTTCGCACGATTTGGGTCTGGTGAAACGCCACGCCAGCCAGGTTTGGTGCTTGCACCAGGGAAAAATCGCCCTATCGGGCAACCCTGCTGAAGTCCTGGAAATTGATCGCTTGAAAAGCCTCTATGGGCAAGCAGCCGGATTGGGTTCTTATGTCGGCAATGGCATCGGGTTGGAGAATTAGAACTCGATGGCCTCTTCCTGACAGAGGTCCAAGAGAAAGATTTTCCCGTCCCCAATTCTTCCCGTGCGCGCCGCCCGGGTCACTTTTTCCACCACCTGTTCCCATTGGCAGTCTTCCAGCGCGCAGGTGATCTCCACCTTGGGCAGAAAAGCCATGCTGTACTCGCTGCCCAGGTAGCGGTCGAGATAACCTTTTTGCCTGCTAAACCCCTTGGCCTCGCGAACGGAGACGGAAGGGATATCCAAACTGGCAATAACTTGCAGGACGGCGTCCGCGCGGAAGGGGCGCACCACCACGGTTAATTGTTTCATGGCCATTCTTGAATCCTGGAATTCCGCCCTTGGAGCTTGCTCAGGCAAATTGTATTCTAGCTGAAGATTGGCGATTGCGCCCCAGACTGATACCCGGTAGTGTAACGGTAGCACAAGAGATTTTGGCTCTCTTTGTCCTGGTTCGAATCCAGGCCGGGTAGTTTAAGAATGCCTGTGGGCCAGATTTTTCCGATTGGAACCCCGCACATGCTCCGACAGGTGATCCCCTGGATGTGGATCCCCCGCTACTACCGCAAGGTTGAGCGGAAGCCCGATGAAATTCGCGTCGTCTATTGGTATTTTGGCCTGGAAACAGTTTTCATCCTGGCCTTGGCCCTGGTCATTTATTTCACCACCATCAGGGATGGCATCCAAAAAAAAGAATCGCGCACTAACCAGGTGGAGGTTCTGCGCCAGTCCATGGGCGACCCGGCCAATCCCCCGCCGCCTGCGCCTCCTTCAACCATCCCTTGATCCATTTCCCGATTTATTGAATACTCCCTTCTGACTTTTGGCCCGAACCATCGAGGGGATCATGGATTCACGACAACCATTCCTTTGCGCCTGGATTTGCAGTCTGGCCCTGGCGCTGCAAGCGGGACCACTTTTTGCCCAAGAAAAATCCAAAGAAAGCGGCGATAAAGTTCTGCAAGCCGCCATGGCAGTCTTTGCCAATATTCGCGAAGAGGCGCTTCCCAACGGTTTGCGCGTTTATCTCAAGCCCATTCCAGGCGCCACCACCGTCACTACCATGGTCGCTTACAAAGTTGGCTCCGCCGACGAAGACCTCGACCAGACCGGACTTTCCCATTACCTGGAGCACCTCCTGTTCAAGGGAACGGATAAACTTTTTCCCGGCGACATCGACCGCCTGACCTTGAGAAATGGCGGCGCCAATAATGCATACACCTCCGAGGATATCACGGTCTACCATTTTGATTTCTCCGCCGACCGCTGGGAGCAGGCGCTGGAAATCGAAGCCGACCGCATGCGCAATTTGCGCATAGACGAACGGCACGAGTTTCAACAGGAAAAGGGCGCGGTCATCGAGGAACTTCGCCGCAACGAAGATGCCCCCTGGGATCTGGAATACAAGGCCATCCTCCCAAAACTCTTTGGCGCCAAGGCGCCTTATGGCCATCCGGTAATCGGGCAAACCGCGCATGTCCGCGGCGCCACCGCTGATACCATCAAGAGGCATTACGACCGCTGGTATCACCCAAATAACGCCTGCCTGGTAGTTTGTGGCGGTTTCGACCCGGATTCAGCGATGGAGAAGATCCGCCGACTCTTCGGACCTATTCCCAAGGGGACATTGTCCGAAAGGAAAGCCCATATTCCCCCTACGCGCCAAGACCTGGAACGCCTGCAAATGACCTCCAGGTTTGAGGTCAACCGCTTGCTAATCGGTTTCAACACGGTGGATTTCGTCCATGCCGACGGCCCCGCACTGACGGTGCTGGAGGCAGTCCTTTCCGATGGAAAAACGAGTCGGCTTTACCGCAAATTAATCGAAGGGGAAGAAATCGCCTCGGAAGCGGCCGCCGAAAGTTCTCTCGGGCGCTACCCCGGCTGGTTTGGCATCCAGGTGGAACTTTTGCAAGGGCAGGAACTGGCCAAGGCTGAAAAACTGGTCTTCGCTGAATTGGACAAGCTGACCCGAGAATTAATAACTGAAAAAGAACTGTCTCGGGTCAGGCAAAAGCTGCTGGCCAGCGCCGTCTTTTCCCGTGAAAGCGTCCATGGGTTGGCCAATGCCATCTCCAGTACGGTGATCCTGGCTGATTTGAAACACCTGCAGGAGTTTCTGCCCCGGTTGCTCAAGGTTTCGCCGGAAGATTTGAAACGGGTGGCGGCCAAATATTTTCGCCAAGACAGCGCCGTCGCCCTCTGGTCGGTCCCGGCAGGCAAGGCAACCGGAGCCTCCAATTCTCCCAGGGAAAAACAACCTGCCCGGGCCTCTCTGGCTGAAGCCAAAGAGTTTTCCTTTTCCAAAGTCCGCCGCGTCGTCCTGCCTTCCGGCCTGGTTCTTCTCTTGCATGAGGATCATCGCAACCCAGTAGTGGTATTGTCGGCAGCTCTGCGCGATAGCCGCGCTTTCGAACCCGATGGGAAATACGGCCTGGCCACCCTGACCGGATCACTTTTGGACGAGGGGCTCCCAGGTGTTTCCGGCCAGGAACTGGCAGAGAGCGTTGAAAACATCGGGGGCGAACTTTCCCTGGATGAACTCGGCGGAACTGTGAAAGTGCTTTCCCACAACGCTTCTTTTGGCATCGAGACTATCCTTTCTTGCTTGCAATCCGCGGTTTGCCCCAAGGAAGCTTTCGAGCGCAAGCAAAAACAGGTTCTTTCCACTTTGGCTGATTTGGAAACGCAGACCGACTACCTGGCTAGGCGGGAATTTCTTAAAGCAGTGTATGGCGAACACCCGCGCGGCCGCCCTTCAATGGGAACGCAGAATTCCGTCAAGAAAATTACTCGCGAGGATTGCGTCGAATTCCGGAAACTCTGTTTCCAGCCCTCCAATATCATCTTGGCGGTTTCAGGCGACATCAATCCCGCCGAGGTGGAAAAACAAATTCGCCAGGCGGTGGAAAACTGGACCGGCCCCCCTTTGAAAAGACCCAAATTTGCTCCACTGCGCATGCCCGACAAGTTCACCCAGGTAATCCATACCATGGAAGATTCTGTGCAAATGCAGTTCTATATGGGCCATGCCGGAATTCGCAGGAACGACCCCGATTATTACAAGCTGCTGGTGATGGACCACATCCTCGGCACGGGGCCGGGGTTCACCGACCGGCTTTCGGCCCGCTTGCGCGACCGTGAGGGGCTGGCCTACACGGTCAGTGCCGCCATTGCCGGGTCGGCCGATACGGAACCGGGCGCCTTCATGTGTTACATCGGCACCGACGCCGCAAATTTCGCCCGGGTCAAAAAAGAGTTCCTCGAAGAAATCGAGCGCATTCGCGACACACTCCCGTCCCGCGAAGAACTGAACGATTCCCGCAATTATCTTCTGGGCAACATGGCCTTCCGTTTTACTACAAACGGTTCCATTGCCAATCAGATGCTATCCATGGAGCGTTTAAACCTGGGGTCGGATTGCCTGGAGAAATACCGACTTGGGGTCGCTTCGGTTACCGCTGAGGATATCCGCGAGGTGGCTCGCAAACATTTGCATCCGGACAAACTGACACTGATCGCCGTTGGCCCTTTGGACGCCGAAGGAAACCCGTTGAAGAAAAAGTAAACCGCTGGCCGCAGGTGTTTTAAATCCCTCCATTCAACGGCCTAACGCATTCCGCATCGTCATTCGCGGGTTTATTGACATGCGTGGATACGGGAAGAAACTTCAACCGCCCTGGGGGAAAAGGCTGAATCAATTCCATCACCTTGACCGGGTCTTGCATCCCCAAGTCGAGCCAGCGGTCAAACTGCCAGGGTTCCAAAAACACCGGCATGCGTTCATGATAATTCGCCATATCCGCGTTGGCGCTGGTGGTCAGGATGGAACAGGATTCAAAGAAAGCGCCATCGTCGCCGGCGCGGCTTTCCCACAATCCCGCGAACGACAAAGGCCGCCCACCGGCTAAAGAAATGAAGTAGGGCTGTTTATTCTCGGGAGTTTTTTTCCATTCGTAAAAACCGCTGGCCGGGATGATGCAGCGCCGTTTTTTCCACGCCGCACGGAAGGAGGGCTTTTCCGCGGCTGTTTCCACCCGAGCATTGATCAAGCGGGAGGCCATGGCGGCATCCTTGGCCCAAGAAGGCACTAATCCCCAATGCAGCAGGGACAAAGCCCGTTTGCCCCCTTCCCTATGCCGAAGGGCAACGGCGCTTTGCGTCGGGGCGATGTTGTACCGAAGGCTGATTTTTTCCCCCAACTCGGCCTGGTAGTAAGCCGCCAACTCTTCCGGTTCGCTAAACAGGGCAAATCTCCCGCACACGGTTATTCTCCTTCGCCATGCCCTTCACGCTCAAAGCCATTCCTCATAATAATTCATGGTGAAGCGTGAGAACATTTGTAAGACCGAGATTTTTCAGGATACTCAGCCATGACCCAGATCGAAAAAATGGAATTCAAAACCGAACTGAAACAGCTCCTCCACCTGATCACCCATTCCCTTTACTCTAATAAGGAAATTTTTCTCCGAGAGTTGCTCAGCAATTCTGGCGATGCCATCAACAAAATCCGCTTCAACTCGCTGGAACACGAGGATGTTCTCGAGGAAAACAAGGATTGGAAAATCCGCCTGGTCCTGGACAAGGATGGGAAAACGCTCACCATCAGCGATAATGGCATTGGCATGTCGCACGATTCCATTATTGAAAACCTGGGCACCATCGCCCGGTCGGGAACCAAGGCGTTTCTGGAACAATTGCAAGGAGAAGAGGGGAAAACGCGGCCAAACCTGATCGGGCAGTTTGGCGTTGGCTTCTATTCCGCCTTCATGGTTGCCGACCGCGTGGATGTCCGTTCGCGCGGGCCGGGAAAACCCGAGGACGGCGTGTTGTGGTCCTCCGACGGCCAGGGGGAATACACCCTGGTTTCCTCGGCCAAGGAAACCCGCGGCACCGAAGTCATTCTCCATTTGAAAAACGAGGAAATGGAATTCCTCGACCCTTTCCGCATCCGCACCATTGTCCGGAAATTTTCCGATTTCGTGGAACACCCCATCGTTTTGGAAATCGCCAATGAGAAAAAGGAGGAAGGAAAAGAGGAAGAGGTTCTCAACTCAAGAAAAGCCCTGTGGCTGAGAAGCAAGAATGAAGTCACGCCCGAGGAGCACGATTCCTTCTACCGGCAGATTAGCAACGATTTTGAAAAGCCCCTCAAGGTGATTCACTACGCCGCCGAGGGAACTTACGAGTTCCGCGTTCTTCTTTACCTGCCTGCCACTCTTCCCATGGAGTTTCAATTTGGCGAGGTGAAATTCGGCCCCCGGCTGTACATCCAGCGCGTGCTGATCATGGAGCATTGCGAAGAACTGCTCCCCTCGTATTTGCGGTTTGCGCGGGGGGTGGTGGAATGCCCGGACCTGCCTTTGAATATCTCCCGGGAAATCCTGCAGCAAAACCCTGTGTTGGAAAAAATCCGCAAAGACCTTGCCTCCTCCGTCCTCAAAACCCTGAAGGAGTTGATGGAGGAGGATTTAGAAAAATACCGCGGTTTCTTCCAGGAAATGGGGTCTATTCTCAAAGAAGGGCTGCGCGGGGACTTCGACAACAAAGAAAAAATCGCCGCCTTGCTCCTGTTCAGCTCACTCAATACCCCGGCCACCCAGCAAATCTCTTTGCAACAATATGTTCAAGCCATGCCGGAAGGGCAGGGGGAAATCCTTTTTCTTGCTGGCGAATCGCGGGAACTGGTGGAGAATTCCCCCCTGCTGGAAATCCATCGCGAGGAAAAACGAGATGTTCTTCTGTTGACGGAGTCGATTGATGAGTTCACGCTGCCCTGGCTGAACGAATTTAAAGGAAAGAAACTGAAAGCGGTGGACCGGCTGGATCCGGAAGCCTCCGACAAGGGGATACTCGAGGAGACCAAATCCCGTTTCAACCCGTTTTTGAAATACCTGGGGGAAACTCTGTCAGGGATTTCTAGCGCGCGCCTGACAGGGCGATTGAAGGACAGCCCCATGGCCCTTGTTTCTCAGGGGATGTCGGCGACGCAAGAGCGGTTTTTGAAAAGGATTGGCAAAGGTGCGCCAGAAATCGATTCCAAACGCGTGTTGGAAATCAACCCAAGACATCCTTTGGTAAATCAATTGCGCGACATATTTGAAGAGAAAAATGACGATCCTCGCCTGGCTCAGGTGAGCAGCACGCTTTACGATTTGGCCTTGCTGGCCGAGGGATCGCGGCCAAAAGACCTGGGTGAATTCATGAAACGGGTGCAGGAATCACTCAAGAAAATGCTGTGAAGCTGGCGCTCAACCCGACTGCGATATTTTTCCCAGGCGATTTCAATCTCCGCCGCGGTTTCTAGAATAACGGCCTGGGAGTTTTGTTGGCTAGCCGGCTTGTCGGCAAGGATCGCCGGAATATGGACAGGTTGACCACTTTTTTCTTTTTGCGCCATGCGGAAGCCGCTAACCCGGATGTTTACCATGGGGCGGAATCCGATGTCAGCCTTGGCCCGCGCGGAATAGAGCAGGCGGAAAGGGTGGCGCAATTCCTCGCCGAGAAAAAAATCACCCGCCTGGTCTCCTCGGGGATGAAGCGGGCCAGAGAAACCGCCCTAAGGATCGCCGCAGCCTGCAACCTGGAAATCGAAATTCAACCTCGCCTGCATGAACGCCGCGTTGGAACCCTGAGCGGCACGGTCAACAACCTCCCCGACGGGCCTTGGCGAAAGACTTTGAACCGCTGGCAGGCTGGTGAAATTAACTTTGCCCCGGAAGGATCGGAATCCTTTGCCGACATTCGCAACAGGGTCGTTCCCATTTGGGAAGACTTGGCCGCCAGGCATGCTGGGGAACGCGTGGCCGTAGTGGCGCATGGAACCGTCCTCAAAGTTCTTTACCTGACCTTGCTGCCAGAGTGGTCCGTTAGCGATTGGGACAAAATGGGGGTCATTCCCAATGTGGGGGTGACGGAATTCAATGGAGAGGGAAAAACCTGGAAGGCGGAGTGCTTGAACCTGATTCCGCCCAAAGTTTTGCTGGCACGCCCGCCGGTTGACTAGGGCAGTTAACACCCGCAATCGGTTTTTCTCAAATCAAGGAAGACGCTGTGCAAGCCCGCCTTGCTTTGCTCATGTTTCTGCAATTCACGCTGCCTGGGGCGTTACTGCCTATTTTCAGCCTGCGGCTGAAAGACCTTGGCTTTTCTCCGATGGAAATCGCCTGGTGCTGCGCCACCCATGGCGTTGGGGCCTTGCTTGCGCCTCTGGCCGCGCAACTGGCCGACCGCTACTTCAGCGCCGAAAAATGCGTCTCAGTTTTCTGTTTGCTCGGTAGTTTGCTGCTTATTTTTCTTTCTCAGGTTACTTCCGTTTTCTGGGTGGCGACCCTTACACTGGCTTTTTGGCTGCTGATCGTTCCCATGATGATGCTTTGCAGCACCATCTGCTTTACCCATTTGAAAGACCCGGTTAAAGAGTTCGGCCTGGTCCGGCTGTCGGGAACCCTGGGTTGGATGCTGCCTGGGTGGTTGCTGCTCGGTGTTTCAAGAATCAGCGCCCACGACAATTGGACGGGGGCGGCGCAGGAGCAGTTTTTAGCCGGAAGTTTTTTCGGGATCCTGGTCGCTGCTTATTCCTTGACATTGCCCTACACTCCGCCGAAACCCAACAAGCAAGAAAAGTTCGCCCCTTTTGCCGCCTTGAAACTTTTGAAAGGTTGGCCCTTTGCCACCTATTGCCTATGCACTTGGGGAATCTGCGTCACCATGCCTTTTACCACGCAAGCAACGCCAATGCTTTTGGAACACCTGGGCATTGTCCAACCCTGGCTCAGCCCAACCTTGACTATTTCGCAATTGGCCGAGGCTCTTAGTCTGCTGCTTCTGCCCATGTTCATATTGCGCATGGGCATGCGCGGCAGCATGATTTTCGGCCTTTTATGCTGGTCCGCGGCGCTGGGAATTTTATCGATCGGCAAACCCGCCAGCCTGGTCGTGGCGTCCCTTACCTTGAACGGATTGTCCGTTACTGCGTTTCTGGTTACCGGGCAGGTTTATGTCAACTCGCAAGCCCGGGGCGATTTGCGCGCCAGCGTGCAATCGCTGCTTACTTTCGTTCAGGGAATTGGCCTGATCCTGGGACATCTTTTGGTGGGGATTTTGCGGAGTCTCAACATCAACCCCAAGGATTTGGGTGAAGAGTTGTCACTGGCCTTTCAGTTTGCCCTGGTAATCAACAGCTCCTTGCTGATTGTCTTTTACTACTGTTTCAAACCGGGGAAGCAAACCGCACAGGCAGGGAAATAAAAAACCGGGAAGGAATGGCTTCCTCCCCGGCTAGGTTTTTCATTCCAACCGCAATCAGGAAAAGAGTTCCTTCAGCGGGTTGGCGCCCTTCTCCACCAGGCGAATTGGCCGGCCAATTGGCGTCTGGATGGACCTGGTGAAATCGATCCCAAGTCCGGTGCAAGCCGTGGCCATGAAGTCGATCGTGGAAACCGGCCGGTCTTCGACCGAAGCGCCGTTCTTGTCAGTTTTGCCAATAACTTGCCCACCCTTGATGCCGCCGCCCGCCATGACGCTGGACCAGGCCCTGGGAAAATGATCGCGGCCAGGCTTGGGCCCGCGCTGATTAATTTTCGGAGTGCGGCCGAAATCGCCCATCCAAATCACCATGGTGGAATCGAGCAGACCGCGCTCTTGCAGGTCCTTCAACAGGGCCGACATGGCGGAATCCACCTGAGTGGAGAGATTTTTCACGCGCTCAAAGTTGTCCTGGTGTGTATCCCAACCGCCCAGAACCACTTCCACAAAGCGCACGCCAGTTTCCACCAGCCTGCGGGCCAAAAGGCAGCCGTCGCCAAATTTGGTGGAGCCATAAGCGGAGCGAACCGCCGCGGATTCCTGAGAAATATCGAAAGCCTTGGCCTGCGAGGACTTCATCATGGTAACGGCGCGCTGGTAGGTAGTTTGATGCGCGGCGCCGGCTTCAGAACCATAATCTTTGTGGAAAGCTTTTTCCATTTCTTGCAGCAAGCTGACCCGGCCGTCAAACTTATTTTCGCCGACAAGGGGTTTAAGGTTTTCCACCCCGCGAGCGGCATCAGCAACCACCAGGGGTTGATGCGCCGACCCGAGGTAGCCAGAGCCGTAGCTGCGGTTCCCGCCAATAGTAATGAAATTGGGAATGGGAAACCCTGGAACGCCTTTTTCCATGGAGGCGATGGCGCCCAGGCTGGGATAAGTCAGGCCGCCCTGGCCTTCTTTGTACCCGGTGTGGAGGAAATATTTGGCGCGCCCGTGGGCGCCTTCACCCGTGCTCATGCTCCGAAGAACGGCCGCCTTGTGCATCCACTTGGCCAACTTGGGGAAATGTTCAGAAATTTGCACGCCCGGGGCGCTGGTGGAAATGGGCTTGAACTCTCCGGCGCCTTCGGATTCAGGCTTCAAATCGAAAGTATCCTTGTGGGAAGGTCCGCCATCCATCCACAAGAGGATGCAAGATTTCTGGTTCGTGGAGCTTTTCGCGGCATTGGCAGCGAGGACGCTCATCCAGCCGGACAAAGAGGTGGCGCCAACGCCCAGGGCGCTCATGCGGAGAAAATCGCGGCGGTACAAACCGTTGATCAAATCCTGGCTCATGTTCTTTCCTTTCGAGAATCCCCGGAGGGTTGCTTAGTGGTTTAAGGTAAATTCGCTGCTGTTCATTAGGACCCAGAGGATGTCGCTGAGGCCCGTTCGCGAGTCGCCAGCCTTGGCCAAAAAGGCGTTCATCTTTTCCGTCTCCTCCGGGGTGGGCTTGCGACTAAGAGTGGCGAGGAATAATTTTTCCATCGCCGCTGCTGGGGGCATGTCTTTTCCCATCAACCGGGTAAATGCCTGGGTCTGGTTCATTTGTGGAGAATTCATCAGGCGCAAAACCTGGGGAATGCCGGTTTCGTAGCTCAGTTGCGACACCCCCTCGGCAGGCTGGAAAAAAGCGACGAACTGGGCCCGCGGGCCGCGCAAAAGCGCCCCTTTGACTTGCTTTTGCTTTTTCATTTCCGCTTTGCTCGGCCTGTTTCCCTTGCCAACCAGCGTGGAGATCGAATCAAAAAGTTGCTCTGGGCTCAGGTTGCGAACTGGCATGTGGGCAAGCAAGGGCAGACTGGTGTCCTTGTTACCTTCGGTGGGCTTGCTTGACCGTTGATAAGTTTCGGAATTGCAAATCGCGCGGATCAAATGCTTGATATCGAAGCCGGAAGCGGCAAATTGGCCAGCCAGCCCTTCCAGTAATTCCGGATGGGTTGGTGCGTTTCCTTCGTGCATGTCATCCACTGGATCAACCATGCCCTGGCCGAAAAATTGCTGCCACACTCGGTTGACCATGGCCCGGCTGAAATAGGGATTGTTCTTGGCAACGAGCCAGTCGGCAAAGCTCGGGCGGTAAGGAGCGGCCTCGTTCAACTTGGCTTCGCGGTCGCCGGGGAATTTGGCCGGGACATTTTGCGCCGCTTCAGGCAAGTTGTTTTTCTTGAGGTTGACCACCTTGGTCTCAGCCACCGTTGGAGCGCCGGTGTCCTTCCCCTTGGGAGCGCGGGTTTGCACCTTCATAAAGAAAGCGGCCATGCCCCAGTAATCTTTCTGTTTCCATTCGACAAAGGGGTGGTCATGGCACTGGGCGCATTGAAGCTGCACGCCGAGGAACAAGCGGGAGGCGGAGTCAGTCATTTTGTCCACGGTGGCGTTGGCGACAAAGTAGGTCACCGCGCCGTTCTCATCCTGCGCCCCCGTGGCAGTCAGCAATTCACGCGTGATCTTGTCCCAGGAAACATTGGTGTTAAATTGGTTTTCCAGCCAAGTCACCAGGGGTTCGGCCTGAACCCTGCGGTTGTCGGAAATGCGCGGGAGTAAAAGCGCTTGCCAGATGTCGGCAAGGTGCTTGCCAAATTCCGGGTCTGCCAAAAGCTCCTCGATCAGCTTGGCTCTTTTGTCCGAGGCCGAACTTGCAAGAAAGCTTTCGGCTTCTTCCACCGAGGGAATGCGGCCAATAAGGTCAAGGTAAACCCGGCGCATGAATTCCGCGTCACTCGATTTCGGGGAAGCTGGAGATTTCTCGGCGGCGAGTTTCTTGTTGATTTCCAAATCGATCAAGTTGGAAAATTCCTTGCAAGCGAGCAGGTTGCTCGAAGCAAAGGACTTGGGAGTGGCGGCGACTTTTTTTCCGGCCTTGGCTTTGGGGGCCTCCGGCTTATTGTCTGCCGCCTCCATGGTTCCAGAGAGGTAGGCAAGAAACATTCCCGCAAAAACCAGTCGCAAAGTCAGCATGATTTGTCCTCAAATTAGAGTTGGACAAAATAATATTCCAAAGTGAAACTAAAAGCAACTACCTTGACAGTGAATTTAACACTTTTCATTGACTGAAGTTTCGCAAAGATTCGAGTAGAACTAAATTGCGGACTTTGCCATTTAGCATAAGTTGTTTTATAATAATAGGTTGCGTCAATTTCGTCAGGTTCATATTCCTTGGCTGTCAATTAATTAAAATCAGACGGCCTTGCCTTCATCTCCTTAAATCTCCCCCTAATAATTGGTCGATCCATTACAGTTTGAATGGAATAAACGGATTTGACGGTCTAAAAGAAACAACCGGTTGCTTTCCTGGCTTTGTAAAATCGGCTGCGTCATGGCCCGGTTTTTTCACTCGGCCGGGGTTGGCTTTCCTTGGCTTTTCCGAGCAAGTCCTTGGCCAAGGCCAACAGCTTTTTCCCCAGGCGGGTTCGTTCCCCTGAGTTGAATACAGAATCCCAGTCCGCGGGTCCAAGGTCTGCCTGGGCAAGGAATTCCAGCACTTCCTTAACCCGCTCTTTTCCTGAAACTGTGGCCGGGTCCTGGGAAACCTGGCTGGTGGTCCAGCCGCGAATCTCTTGGAGAAACCATTGGCACTGTTCCTGGTTGTCCCCCATTTCCTGGCCGGAGAATAAACTTTCAAACAGGGCGGCCTTCTTCACTTGGGCTTGCGCAACTCTTTCTTCAATCGAATCAGCCATGATGAAATTGTAAACTTGCACTGGCCGAGTTTGCCCCATGCGGTGAACCCGAGCGATGCGTTGTCTGTGGACTGCGGGGTTCCAGGGCAATTCCAGGTTGAAGACAGTGTCGGCAAATTGCAGGTTTAAGCCTACTCCCCCAGTATCGGTGCTGAGGAAAACTCTGCAGGAGTTGTCCTCGCGAAACTTCCGAGTTACCTTCTCCCTCTCCCGGATTGGCAGCTTGCCATGAAGGAAAACATAATCCGCCCCCGCTTCCTTCACCCTGGCGGCGGCCTGTCGCAACGGTTGTTCCCATTCGCTGAAAACCAAAATCTTATGATTGTCATCCCGTAGCAACTCCAGCAGGCGATGGGTGAGTTCCCGAAGTTTGGGAGAGCCCTCTTCCGCAGGGTAACCCGCGGCGCTTACCCCCGAGCAGATCAGGCGCATGGCAGCCAAGAGACGAAAAATCCCCTTATCTCTAGAAAGAGGGGAACCACCACGGTGTGCCAGGCGCGCCAGTTGAGAAAAAAGGCGATCGTGGGCCTTCTTTTGCCCGGGCGCCATTTCCAGACGCAAGTCTTCGATATTCAGCGGGGGCAATTGGGCGCAAACCTCATCGCGGGTGCGCCGCAGCAGAATAGGCGAAAGTTTTTCCCGCACCGACTTCAATTCTTTGTATCCAACCACCTGGCCCGCGCCGTCCACTTGGCGGTGGTCGTGAAGAAACTGAAACGCTGGGCCCAGGCGGCGCGGGTCGATGAATTGAATGATGCTGTACAACTCCTCGAGATTGTTTTCCAGCGGTGTGCCAGTGAGAACGAAGGCGAAGCGAGAGTGGAGCTTTTTTATGGCCCGAGTGGTCAGCGATTCCCAGTTCTTGATCCGCTGAGCCTCATCAAGGATGACCAGGTCGGGCTCCCAGGCCTTGAGGATTTCCAGGTCTTCCCTGGCCGTGTCGTAGCCAATCAGTCGGAAAAAGGTTTCCTGGTTGTATAGGGCTTTGCGGGCGCGTGGTTTGCCAACGACCACCTGCCCAGCCCGGAAAGAATGGTCGCGAATTTCCTCCAACCAGGGGTAAAGCAAGGTGGCCGGTGTAATGACCAAAACGCGAGAGACATTTCTTTCCCTGAAAAGAAGTTCGGCGGCGGCCAGGGCCTGCCGAGTTTTTCCCAACCCCATGTCGTCAGCCAGGATGCAACGGCCGCGGTGCGCCAGAAAAAAAACACCCTCAACCTGGTAATCCAGCAAGGGGGATTTCAAAAGGTCCGGCTGCCATTGATCATTGTGATACAACCGCCTTAGTTCCTCCTCCCGCGCGGCCATGTCAATCCGCTCCAGTTCCTGGGAAATGAATAGCCGGGCATCGGAATAGACTGTTACTTCCTCCGGAGTCTTTTCCAGTTGGGTTAAGCATGCTTGAAAATCTCCACCAGGGCGCCAATTGCCCAGGGAATCGAAAAAGGTGTTGGCCAGCGCCGTCAAGTGATGCGAAGGGCGCGGAGTAAGCCGGATGGCCAGCCGGACCCCGGCATCGTAGCGGAGATAAATTTCCGGGCGGACAACAGGTGCGTGCTGCAAGCGGATGTTGCCTTTGGCCTCGGCATAAACGGCGGCCAGCACCGCTTCCACATGCTTGCAAGTTCCAAGGGTGTTTGTTTGGAAGTCGGGGCACTGGCAAAAAGTCTCGCCCGGCTGGAACCCGCGGATGCTGACTCGGTAAGTGCTTTTCGAGTTGGGGTTAAAGACGCTGTAATCGCTAAAAACGCGGTTACGCCCCAGGTTCTCGATGCGAAATTGCCCCTTGAGGCCGCGGGCCTTGCGCAAATCAACTTGTTCGTCCCGAAGCATTTTGCAGTAAGCCTCCACGGGGAGTTCCAACTATATTACCACGAAGGGGAGAAACGGCCTTGAAGAGTAAATCCCCTGGCCCATGGATTGATGGGTAAAAGTGAAGGAGCGAGAGACCTTGGAAAAAATCCGGGTGGAACTTGGCCCGCGCGGGTATGACATTAACCTGGGTGCGGGGTTTCTCGATTCCCTTGTTAGCACGGCGCCATCGCTTGCCAAAGCTTCCTCCGCCTTTATTCTCTGCGATGAAAAAGTGGAGAGGGCCGGCCTGGTCGTGAAAGCCGGTCTGGAAAAAGCCGGGTTGCGCGCCGGGATTTTTCTCCTACCCTCTGGCGAAGGGCAAAAGTGCCTGGAGTCGGCCTCGCGGCTGTACGATCAGTTGGCCCAATTCCACGCCGACCGCAAGACGGTTGTCATTCCCGTTGGCGGCGGTGTGACAGGCGACCTGGGCGGATTTGCCGCCGCCACCTTCAACCGCGGCATTCCCCTCTTCATGGTTCCCACCACCCTGCTGGCCATGGTCGATAGTTCCGTCGGGGGAAAAACCGGCATCAATCACCCCATGGGTAAAAACCTGATCGGCGCCTTTCACCAGCCGGCAGGCGTAGCCATCGACATGGAAGTTCTAAGCACCCTGGGAGAGCGGGAATATCGTAGCGGCCTGGCGGAAGTGGTAAAGTATGGCATGATTTTGGATGCTCCTTTTTTTGAATTTCTGGAAACTGCCGCCCCGGCCTTGCTGCAGCGTAAACCGCTGGAACTGGCCCGCGTGATCCGCCGGTCGTGTGAACTGAAAGCCCTGGTGGTTTCTCAAGACGAGCGGGAAGAAACTGGTTTGCGGGCCATTCTCAATTTGGGGCATACCTTTGCCCATGCTTTTGAAACTGTGCTGGGCTACGGCGCCTGGCTGCATGGTGAAGCCGTGGCTTCAGGCATGGTCTGCGCAACCCGCCTGGCTTTTCTTAGGGGATTGATCGAGGAAAAATATCTTCTTCGGGCTGTTTCCTTGCTGAAGGCGCTGCAACTCCCGGTCGATCCCCCATCGGCATCGGCGGAAAAGCTTCTTGCGGTCATGCGCAGCGACAAAAAATCGGTGCAAGGACGCCTGCGCTTGATTCTGCCGGTAAAGCCAGGCGAGGCGGCCTTGTTCGACTGTGTGTCCGAAGCCGAAGTGAGAAAGGTTTTAGCCCCCGATCCCTAGCGGAGCCCAATCCTCATGCATCAGTTCTCCCGAGAAGAGTTACACCCCTGGTTGGTGTTGAACTTGGTTCCGGGCCTGGGCCCTCGCCTGACTGAAGCGTTGGTGAAATCGTTTGGCTCGCCGCAACTGGTTTTGAAAGCCAGCCCGGAAGCGCTGGCCCAAGTGCAGCATATCAGCCTCGATCTCGCCCATAAACTCCATGACGCCTTCCGGCGGGTTTCCCCTGATGGAGAATTTCAAGCAATGGAGCAATATGGTGCGCGGGCTCTGTTGCTGGGGCAACCCGGCTACCCTGCTGCCCTGGCCACCATTCACGACCCGCCGCACCTCCTTTACCTCCGCGGTGACTTCCGCGAAGAGGATTCCCGAGCGGTCGCCCTGGTCGGCTCGCGTTCTTGCACCGGTTATGGCAAGAGGCTGGCGCGGCAGATCGCCTCCAGCCTGGCCCGCGCCGGTTGGACCATTGTCAGCGGTCTGGCCCGAGGCATTGACGCCGAGTGCCACCGCGCCGCCCTTGATGCCAAGGGGCGAACTCTCGCGGTTCTCGCTGGCGGCCTCTCCTCCATCTACCCGCCCGAGCATCAAGAATTAGCCGAGGAAATATGCCAAAACGGGGCCATCCTGGCTGAAACACCGATGAAACAACCTCCTCTGGCTGGCATGTTTCCCGCGCGCAATCGCATAATCAGCGGGTTGAGCAAGGCAGTGGTCCTGGTTGAGGCGGCGGAAAAAAGCGGCGCCCTGGTGACCGCCACTCATGCCGCCGAGCAAGGCCGGACGGTAATGGCGGTTCCTGGCCCGGTCGATTCTCCTTCCAGCGGCGGAACCCACGCCCTCATCCGCAAGGGGGCCATCCTGGTGCGCAACGCCGACGATGTGCTTGAAGAACTCGGGTCGTTTTCTTTTCAAACTGGAAAAACCACGGACCCTGCCCGGGAAACTCCCCAGCAGGAACTGCCCCCGGGTCTGACACCGGAAGAAACCGCCATCTGCACCGCCTTGAAAACCGGCGCCCTCAGCATGGACCACCTGGTGAATCTAGCCCAGGTGGGTGTTGGTCCGCTGACGGGAATCCTGCTTGGATTGGAAATGAAACGGCTGGTGCGCAGGCTGCCTGGCAGCCGCTTTGAACTCCGCTAGGTTCCTGATGGTTCACCACGATTTTTTCTCGTACAATCCCCGTGATGTTGTTCCCACCTTTTGAACCCTTCATGGAAGGCGCCTCATGAAAACACTTTTTAAATCTTTCAAACTGCAATCCCTGTTGGTCCTGGCTGGCCTGCTTCTTGCTGGGCCGGTGGCGCATGCTCAAAAGGAGTTCAAAAGCAGCGTGCCCTGGCCGGAACCCAAAGCGATCGACCCGGGCGACGCCACCAGGGCCCCGTCCGACGCCATTGTCCTCTTTGATGGCAAGGACCTTTCCGCCTGGAAGAATGGCGACAAGTGGATCATTCAGAACGGCATCGCCACTGCGGCCAAATCAGGAATTTCCACCAAGCAATCGTTTGGCGATTGCCAGTTGCACCTGGAATGGGCTTCTCCGGAAAAGGTGGAAGGCAACGGCCAGGGCCGTGGCAACAGCGGGGTTTATCTCATGGGCCGCTACGAAGTGCAAATTCTCGATTCTTTCAACAATAAAACCTACTTCGACGGCCAAGCTGCCTCGCTCTACAAGCAATACCCCCCGCTGGTAAACGCCAGCAGAAAGCCGGGAGAGTGGCAATCCTACGACATCATTTTCACCGCGCCCCGCTTCGACAAAGAGGGGAAATTGTTGAAGGCCGGATTTGTCACCGTGCTCCACAATGGGGTGCTGGTGCAAAATCACGCCGAGTTGCAGGGAGGCACTTATTTCGACAAGCCGCCTGAATACAAGGCCCATGCGGACAAGGCGCCGATGGATATTCAATTCCATGGAAACTCGGTGCGATTTCGCAACATCTGGATACGCGAGTTCAAGGAACTGTTAACTCCTGAACAAGCCAAGGTGTCCAATTACCTGAAGAAGGTGGATTAAGGAAGCGCGGACTTGGTCCGGTTCCTGCAATTCGTTCCCACCCCGTCGTGGCATCCAGGCCCAAGGCATCAGCGACGGTGGGCGAGACGCTGCCTCATCCGGTTTAGAGCCCAGGCCGCCTGGGCCTTCTATTCATTCATTTCCCCGTCATCCCGTTTGGCCAGGCGTTCCTGAAGAAGTTCCGGCAAGTCAACCGAGTACTTTCTCACGGAGCCATCGCACATGACAAAAGGCGTGATGCCGTAGTGGTAGCTGCCAAACTTCCACTCGCGGTCGTTGTAATCCCTGGCAAAGGTGAAATACAAACCGGCAGCCCGCAAGTTACAAGTGTAGTGGTTGCCATTCAGTGTGGAACAATCCCACCAGCCAACGGCCAGCTTGGTCAGTGGAATATGCTTTTCTCCAAATAAAAGGGTGTGACTCAAGCCATCGGAAATTTGGCTGACCTTCACTCCCAGGGATTTTTGCTGATCCGCAGTGGTGAACGAAGGATCGTAAAAGGGGTCGTAAGGGCTCCAGGCCATTCTCGCGATCGTGCTTCCTTCCAACTGGAAGGCGCCGTCGTTTTTCAATCCGACGACCGAGGTGCATCAGATATACATCCAGCCGAAGGAGCCCATGTTTCCCGCGTAATCGCAAGTGGTCCCTTTCATGTGCCTTGCCGATGAGGATGTTATGGGGTCGTAATCCCCGGACTGGCTCAGGGCAGTTTCCTGGCCCGCCAACCTCCTGGCTGGGCAGAGCAGCAATTTTACCACCGCTTCACGCGCCGCGGGGGTTTGCTGGTAATACGACTTGGACAAATCCCACTGATGATACAAATTATCCTGTTCCAGATAAGGCAGAAGCAGGACGGTCCAGGTGGCGCCCTGCGGGGACACCCGTGCCTGGGGCAAGGTGCTGTTGAACTGGGCCATGTACCCCGCTGTGGCCAGCCCCAGTTGCTTCAAATTGTTCATGCATTGGATTTGTAAAACCGCGGCGCGCGCCTTTTGCACCGCCGGCATCAGCAGCCCCACCAGAGTGGAAACAACCGATATTACCACCAAAACCTCAATCAGGGTGAACCCGGTCTTCCCCTGTTTGCCCTTCCATCTGTTCATAAGCGTCTCCCTTGAATACAGCGGTTACTGAATAAGCTCCTTGGGAATTTCAAAACGGAAATTCTCCTCGATTTCAAACACCGACCCTGCTATTTCCACTCGAACACTGGTGAATTGTTTATCGGGAAAGTCGTAGTACAGCACCTGATCCACTGCTGTGCCAGGAGGGATGCGGATTTCTCCCGTGGCCCTGAGGGGGGTTTTCATTTGCCAGTTAGCGCGTTTTTTCCCATCGATGGTTACGGTGATGTCGCGGGAGTTCCATCCCTTGAACGGGATAGCCCGCTCCAGCCCGGTGTTCATGATGCGCAGTTGCAAGGCAAGTTTTCTGGCCTGATCTTGCAGGTCTTTCGGTTGATTTCGGGCTTCCACAGGGATGAAATATTTTGTGCTGGCAACGCGGATGCGGACATCGCGCAATTGCAACCCAAATTCAGGGTGCATCCATTGGTCTTTTCCCGGGTTTGCCAGGCCGGTTTTCGTACTGACCATCTGCAAATGGTCCGGCCTGGGCTGCACATCCGCCGCGGGCAGCGACCGCAGCCAACTTGGACTGAATATCAAAACAGAGAGCAAACTTCCGCCAAAAAGCAGGGCCAGGCAAGGCGTAACCCGGGCGGCAAAAGATGTCTGATGCGGCAACCCCAATGCCGCCGCGATAATGCCCAAGCAGGCAAGGGGGATGGCTAAATAATCGCTAAAAGGAAAGTTGGCCAAGAGCAGCGCCATTCCCAAGCAGGAAGTCCCAATCAAACCATGCACATTGGCAAATATTTTACCCTTAGGAACCGGGGGCAGAGGAGCAGGCTTGGGAGTTTCTTGCGTTGCCGGTTCATCCCCTTCCAGGTAGGCCTGATTCTTCTTGGCGGCGGCGGCGAAAAGCTCCGTGGCGGAATCACGCGTGCTTACGGAAACCTTCTTGGACAAGGGCTGGGGAAGCGCCTGCCCCTCGGGTTGTGCCAAGGCAGGATTGCTCGCGGGCTTTTTTGAAGGCAGCACCAGAAAGGTGAGGTTGCACTTTGGGCATGGCCGACGGGAGCCGATCTCTTGATCGTCAACCTGCCGGGAAAATCCGCATTCCGGACAACTGGTTTGAAAAGCCATTCTTCCACCTGGGCACGCGAGTAAGAGGAAAGCCAAAGATCATTTTAAGGCTCTCTTAGTCTCTGTCAATTGAAAAAATTCTAAAGTGAGGTCAAAAGGGTGCTATCAGAAAGGCTTCGGCTTCACACGGCTTCGCAGCGGGGAAAGGGGAACGGTTGAGGCGCCCCAAGAAGGGAATCGAGCCCAGGGCAATAGCTACAGGTTTTTCTTTCAATGGATGGGCAAGAGTGCCAGCAAAAGGCGCCAGGGGGCTTTAGGATTCGCCGCCGGCAGAGGTTCCCAAGGCCCGCCAAACAGTTGGGTCAATGGCGTTTTCAATGAAGCGAACGGAACCGTCGCAGAAGGCCGCATTGACGCCGCCCGAATGCCTGCTGCGAGCCGCGAATGTCCGCCAGTTGGTGCCGCCCTGGTAGGTTGTACAGGGAGGGTTTGGCGGATCGGGGTTGCACCAAGGTCTGAGGGAAGCCCAAGTGACATCGGGGTTGGTATCATTGGGCCGGAGATAAGTTTGAAAACCCGCGCCTGAACCCCACCAGACCAGCCCGCGCAAATCATTCTTGTGCCCTTGCACTACCTCGGCAAGCATCAGCGTGTTGCTGGTGCCATCCTTGATATCGGGCAGGCGTTGCGGCTTCCCCTGGTAAAAAGGGGCTTCTTTGAAAAGAACGCCGTTGTAGTCAGGCACCGGGTAAACATCCGCTCCACCGGGGCCGCCTTCTCCCACGGCGGTGTTGCCGAAATTGACCGCGTAGTTATGGTACGAGGTGCCATTCCAGGTCTCGGTGGAAGGCGCGGACATGTCTGAAGGGCAAGTGAGAATAGGAATGCGCTTGGTGGTAACGGGCAAATTGGCGGGATCAAAGTAATTCCTGCCGTTGGCTGTGCCGTAGTCAAGATAAGCCTTGGCCAGCGCTTCCTGCTCAACATAGGGGAGAACGACAACGACCCAGGTGCCGTGGCCCCAGCCGCCCAAGGCGCTGATTCCTTCGGGCAGTTTTCCCGCGGAAGACGCGTGATTGAGCATGGCCATGGCCACCTGCTTGGCGCCGCTCACGCAACGGGTTCTGTTAGCCGCCTCGCGCACCTTCTGCACTGCTGGCAGAAGCAAACCAATCAGGATGGCGATGATGGCAATCACTACCAGCAATTCAATCAAGGTAAACCCGGCCGAGCTATTCTTGCGCATTGCATCCTCACGGAATGGAGAAATCAAACTTGTTATCGCCGTCTTTGGTCACATTGATCTTGTTTTTGGATTTTTCATGGGAACTGAATTCGGGGGGAAGCAATTCCTTGGTGGGCAGGCTGGTGGCTTTCCACCCCTTGGGCGGTACTTTCATTTCCTCGGTGCAGCTTATGATGACCTTGTAGGTCCCGGGGTCAAGCCCCTGCAACTGGGGAATTTCATACTTACCCTCTTTGACCATGGCGCCAGCCGCCGGTCCCGGGGCACCCTGGGTGGTTAAAAACTGGATGTTGCCATGGGCCAACGGCTGCCCCTTGAAGGTGATATTTCCCTTAACGGGAAGCCTGGTTGTCAGGGGGCCGCCGCAACCAATTACAGGAAGGAAGCCTAGTAAAGCCAAAAGGAATCCCAAGCGTGACACGCCAATTGCTCCGTGTATAGAGTGAGGAGAGTAAAGCTATGCTAACATTATAGGACTAAATTATTCCAGTCCTTTAGGAATATAGGAGAAAGTTTTAATGAACCGATCGCCCCATGAACGGAAACTCTAGAATTCCTCGAAACAGGTAATTCTCCCTACTTTTTCCAGTCTTTCATGTTTGCCTGGCTCCCTGGCAATTCCCTTTGAATTGGCTTTATGAAAATGATAAACTTTACTCGTCATTTTTTCATTTTCTTTTTCGCCACAATCGGAGGCTCCCGTGTTCACTTCACCCAGGCGATTGGCCTTTACCCTGATTGAACTTCTTGTAGTCATCGCCATCATCGCCATCCTGATTGGTTTGCTTCTGCCAGCCGTGCAAAAAGTCCGCGAGGCGGCCAACCGCATGCGCTGCCAGAACAACCTCAAGCAAATTGGAATCGCCCTGCACAAACTGCACGATACCAAGGGTTTTTTTCAAGGGCATGAGGTTGATGTCACCAAGCATTGCGCCGCCGACTGCAGGGGCAATTCCATGTGGTACATGCTTCTCAACCACCTCGAGCAAGACAACCTCGAAAAGGGGTACGATTATTCCAAGGGCTGGAGTACGGGCCTGGCCGCGGGGTTGGCCAACACTTCCCTCAAGGTCTATATTTGCCCGAGTAACACTAACTTCATGGAAATCCCCAACCAGCGCCACTACTTCGGCATCTCTGGAGGCGTCAACCGCCACAGCCATGGCTGGCGCGGCGATGTTTTCCTCGACGGACTCTTCAACATGAACCTGCAGCGGAAAATGATCGACATCAAGGACGGCACCTCGAACACGCTGGCCGTGGGGGAATCGGTCCACCCGCAGCGCTGGGGTGCCGGGCCGGGGTATGGCATTCAGACCATTGGCGGACCGGTGCAGTGGGTCTTGTCCGGCGCTTGCCGGGCCCCTGCCTGCCTGCCCACCGACCGTTCCTATGGCCGCGATTTCCGCAGCACCAAGTTTGCCATCAATTCCAAAATCGTTCTCCTGGCCGACAATGAAAACGACACTCCCTTTGGCAGCCATCATTCTGGAGGCGCCAGCTTCCTTTGGGCCGATGGCCATGTCGGTTTTGTTTCCGAAAGCTTGCCTTTAACAGTCTTTGGCCAGGCCGCGACTATTGATGGGGGCGAAGTCTACCCTGCCTTTTAAGGAATTTTCAATGCGATTGCTTTTCCTGTTTTGGCCCCTGGCATTGATTCTGGGGTGCGGTGGACCCAACCTTTCCCTCGTCCAGGGGAAAGTCACTTGCGATGGCCAACCGGTTGCCGAGGGGTTTATTCAGTTCATTCCATCCGAGGGCAAGGCGGCCCAGGGGGAAATCAAAGGAGGCAATTATTCCCTGACCACCTACCGGAACGGTGACGGCGCCCTGGTGGGCGACCACAAGGTGGTAATCCACGCGACTTCCGTTGGGCCCAGTTCTTACGAAGAGCCAAAATCGGTTGAGGAGGAAATCAAGAAGTCCCGCGGGCAAAAGATTCTGGTCCCAGGCAAGGTCACCTGGGTGGTGCCGGAAAAATACTCCCTGCCCGCATCGTCCGACTTGACCGCCAAGGTGAAGGAAACCATCAACCAAATCGATTTCAATTTGAAGAAGGAATAGCGTTAGTAGGCCGCCAGGCCAAC
>SHZZ01000099.1 GCA_009692005.1 Gemmataceae bacterium
AGGTACTTGGGGGCAACAGAGGACAATCTGCCCGCGTGATCTTTTCTGCCATACGATTGCTCCACGGTTGTCAATCTGGAAGGAAATCATTTGCCACCCAGGCGGATTTGAATCGCCTGGGGAAGCTCCCGCACATTTTCATCGATGACATAAGTGCTAATCCCGGTCCGCTCCTCGCGGACGCGGATGGCTTGCTCCGGGTTGCTACCGTCGTCGAATTCATAGACCACCAGGCGGTGCCAGGCGGGGAATTTCTCTTGCATTTTCGGCAGATCGTTCAGCTTGATGCCCCGGGTGAAGGTCTGGCCATCGGAGGTCAGCTCAAACCATTTGGCGCTGGAGGTGGTACTGAGTTCGGCAACCTTTCCCAGGGTAATCACCTCGGAATTTTTGCGGATCTCCTTGGGCAATTGCAGGAAATC
The DNA here is from genome assembly GCA_009692005.1 of Gemmataceae bacterium. Taxonomy (GTDB): domain Bacteria; phylum Planctomycetota; class Planctomycetia; order Gemmatales; family Gemmataceae; genus SHZZ01. Next base: position 423 of record SHZZ01000099.1, read on the forward strand.
ATATTTCCGGTAATTGATCAATTCTGTTTCCGCCTGGGAAGCGGTCAGGGGGAAGAGGATCCAGGCGCGCCGAGGATTGGCCCCGCGCAATTGGCTGATCCTGGGGTAATAAATGTTCTGGTCGTCGATGGCGGGTTTCTGGCGGGAATCACTGGTATCGAGGTTGGCGAAGACAAAGCTGTAATCACGCAATTCCTCGCAGATCAGGGGGTTGGCGAGGTTTTTTGGGTTGCTGACAAAATCGAAGACCTGCTTCTGGCTGCCCACGAATTCATTGATCCGAACGGTGTAATACCTCGGACCCAGGTCCATGTCGCCTTTGGCATCCGGCTGATCCACGCCTTTATCCAATATCTTGGCCTGGTAGGAATAGGGTTCATCGTCCTCCTTGGGCATGGGCATGGTGTAAATACCCGGGGTCACCAGAGAGAACTGCTCCCCGGGGGACAGGGACTTCAAGGTGTATTTCACTTCCCCGGCTTTTTTGAAATTCACTTTCATTTCGCGAAGCTGCATGGTTTTTTTCGGCAGTGTGGCCCGCAGGAGAACCCCATCCGGCGTGGGAATTTGCGAAAAAGTTATCTCTTTCCCCTCGGCAATCCGCGGGTCCATGGCCCGGCCCTTGCCCACCATTTTTTCCATTTCATGAAAGACCCCGGCGGGAATCGGCTTGGCGATGATGGGCGCCTTGTAACCGCTCTTGGTCCCATCCAACCCCAATTGCAAAGTTTTTTCCAAATCATCCTTGCTCAATTTGGGGTCGGTGCGAACGATAAGAAACAGGGTGGTCGCTTTATCCTGGCTGGATGCCGGCGTACTCAAGCCGAGGAAAACTACAAGGACGCAAACAACTACCTTCAATCGAACCAAACTGAACGATGACATAATTCAAACTCCTAAAAAAGCCAACAAACTTTATTTGAATCACCTTCGGAAAAACCCGAACACGCCTTTCCTGGGTGGCGGGCAATCCACGCAGGGTTTCTTTGGCTCTTCCTTGCCAGGCGGCTTCACCTCCGGCTTGGACGCCACCTTGGTTTCTTCTTTTTTCCCCGGGAGGAATTGCCCGAGGGCAAGCTGGAATTCCCGGGCCGTAGTTACTTGAGTCAGAGGGTTGGCAAACTTCTTGCCATCACCCAGCAGCCGTAGAACCTGGTTCATATCGCCGGCAAAATCGCCAATGTGCAGGGCAAAAAACCGTGAAACAGCGGGCCAAGACCCCGACTGCGCGGCCAGCGGCTTGCCCAGCTCCCGCGCCTTCAAAAGATAGCGCACCGGGGATTCACTGGACTCTAAAATCAGGTTGTAATTACCCGGCGTGGCCAGCCAGAAGGAGCCTGCTTCGCCCGGTTTTCCAAGCTTGAGGGTTGCCGGCCCTTTGTGCGAATAATCCAAAACCAACTCTTCCAAAATCCGGCCCTGGCCGCCCAAATTTATGCCGACTATCCAGGCGCTTCCCTCGGGCATCAAGTAGCGGATGGAGGGCCCGACCAAGGGGCCGAACGGGTCGGCTTGAACCTGCGTTCCCCCCGCTTCTGAAAGCAAATGGTGGGCCAAGGGAGAAATGGCGGTGATCTCGGCCAATTTTCCTTCGGCGCCAGCGCCTTGCAGCGCCAGCTTCAAGGCGCTGGAAAGTTCCTGGGTTTGAACCGTGGGGCCAACCTTGACAATTAGAACCAGATCCCGCGCTGGGGCCAGGCCGGCGTAAACGAACAGCAACAAGGCAAATGCCAGCTTCTTCATTATTCTCGCCTCAGTTCCTGAATCCGCCTTTGAGCAAATTCCCGGCACGATTTTTCTTGTTGCAACACCGCTTCGTCGCCGTATTTCCCGGCGGCTTTTTCCAGCTCCCCGAGTTGGGACAGCGTGGTCGTTTCCATTTTTCCCGCCGTCGGATATTCCAACAGCGGATCTTCTTGAACCTGAATGTCGAGTTCCTCGAAATCTTTTAGAATCTCGTCGCCAATTTTCTTGCGCACTTCCACTGCTTTTTTCAACTTGTCGCTGCTATCCTTGGAGTAGCCGACCAGGGCGGTGAATTTCCCCAGGCGGTTTTCCTTACCCGCATCCATCGCCTCGCGATAAAGCCGTTCCAACTCCGGGTCGGGTTTATCCACAACGGGAATGATTGGCGACGGCTTTACGACGGTTGTCGGCTCAGAGCCGCCATTTGGAACTGGGTTATTCAAATAGGTTATTAAGCCATACATCCCGATCACGATCACGCAAACCGCAAGCAAGCCAACCAGAGACCGCGAGTAACCGCCCCCTGGTGGTTCCACGGGTTTTGGCTGGGGAACAGCAACGGTTCCGTTTTGAATGAAACCCAGAAGGTCTTCAATTCCGGCGTCTCCTTTTTCAGCCTGGCAGGCAATTCCCCAATACTTGGCCAGTTCGCCACCCGCCGATTCCTTGGATAAGGGCGCTGTGAATTTTCCGGTTAACGCCGCTTTGATTATGCGCCCCAGAAGCCGGGTGTCGGCGGCAATAAATCCATCGCTGCTGGCGCCCGGACGCGATAAACGCACTTCCGGCGCATCCCCATCCCAGTAGAACGCTTGTTCGGTTTTCGCACTCATCCAGGCGGGAGATAATTCACCCCCGCTGGCGCCAACGAAGACGAAGCCGAGGTCGGCAAGAAACACCTCGCCATTTTCCTTGATCAAAATGTTTTCAGGATGGCAATAACCGAGGGACCAACCTTTCTGATGCAAATGAACCGCCAGTTCAACCAGGCGGCTGAGGGATTTGAGCAGGTTTTGCCATTTTTCCTTGTCGTATTCCAGTTTTCCCCAATTCTTTTTGGCGGTCAGGTGGAAATTTTGCGCCAAGGACTTCAAACTGTGCGCGCTGCCGGGATTGCCATCCCAAATGAGCTTGAATTCCTGCGGCCCATTTCCCATCTGCCAATTACTGGTCTGGGGAGTTGCCACATAACCAACGAAGGGTTCCAGCACTTTGGTCACCAGCCCGGGAAGCAAACCCTGCCTCTGCCCGACACTGCCAAAGGCAGTTCGGCTACCAAATTTCCCTTGCTGGGTAGAGCTTGAAGCGAGGTCTGGGGACATCAGAGCACTCCATGGCTGCTGGAATACAAAACAGATAGTAAGGCAAACATCTGGCATTGCAAATATATTCTTGGTTTTTATTGGATTTTCCTATTAAGTCGGGTTTCCTCCCCTTCTTAAATTTCCCGGACACTTTTTCCTTTACAGGTAAAACACCATCCATTACTATCCCTATTCCTTTACTTGGTCGCTTTCAGTTTTGCACGATTTCCCCAGGAGTCGCTTCGGCATGTTTCCCGCGTTTTCACTCCTTGGTTTTCTCCTTTTTCACCAGGGCCCCGCTGCCGGGGAACTGGGCGATCTGCAAGCCAATTTGCTGCAAAAAAAAGCCCGAATTGCGGCCTTGGCCTTTAAAAAAAACGCCCTCGCTATCGATCCGGAATCGCACCTGAAGGCCCTGCAAAAACAGGAAGACAAGTCTACCGCTCAAAAAGCCAGGGAAAATATTATCCAGGCCCTCCTTGATAAAAAAATCGCCCCCGCCGAGGATCTCCCAGGCCTGCCCAAGAATATGGAGGAAGCCCTCCTGCCCTTTCGCGATAAATTAGGCGAATTCTATGCTTTCCGGGAAGCCATTCCCGCCGCCGAGAAGCAAGGCCATTTTTCCTTCAACAATAATCTGGCTTACATCCCACCATCCCACACCGCAGCTTTTGTCCTGTTGATCATGGCCTTAGTTCTTGTCGGCACGGGCCTTTTGATCCATCGCTGCGCGGTTGGCTTTCGCAGTTGGATCCGCAGGAGATGGAACGCGGAATTCATCGGCTGGCGCTGGCTGGGGTTGTCCATACTTCCTGCGCTGTTTTCTCTCTCGTGCGCTGCGCAACACTCGTGGGAGCCGTATTCTCCCCAGGAAGTTTTCTCCAAGGAAAAACAATCTCTGGAAGAGGGACTGAAAAAAACGGCCCTGACCTTGGCCGATTGGCAAACCACGGTCAGCGCCCAGGAGTCGGCCAGCCCGCTTGCCACATTCATGCATAAAGAGGATTTTGCCAGGTTGGAATTAGCCTTGGCAGCGGACCTGGCCGCCAAGGGAATTCAGGCAACTGACAAAGATTTAATCAGCTCGAAAGCGATGCTGGATAAGTTAATTCAGGAAGCGGCCGGCATGAAAACCACCGCTTCCAAATCCGAAAGGATAGCCGGATACTCTCTTGGCGGAATTTTGGCTTTATTCGGTTTTTCCATGGCCTTTGCCAAAAGGCGCCAGAAAAAACATCTGGAAGTCTGCCCCAGGTGTTTTAAAAATACCCTGAAGCACGACCCGACCTCTAAAAAGGTCCTGTGCTCCTCGAAGATGTGCGCCAGCATAAACCTTAACCTCACCATTAAGGATTGTCATTTTCCCCGGGTTACTTTGCCGGTTGCCGGAATACCCGGTTCTGGAAAAACTCATTGGCTGGCCTTGCTTTATCGCCTTTTTATGAGCGGGCAAAATTCCCGAAGAAACTATTTTTCCATGAATTCAATTCCCAACCCCGATTGGGAGAGAATTCTGAAAGATATCAACAACCAGGGATCCCCTGGGGCTACTCAAGAAAATGCGTTTAGGAATATTTACTTTAAAGTGTCCGACAACCAGGGCCTTTCTGAACTGCTCCTGTTGCCCTCTCTGCTTCGCTCCAGCGGCCTTACCATTTGTTTTGACTATGCCGGGGAAATTTTTAATTTCAACAAAACACAACACGAAGACATTCGAGAGATGCTTGCCGAAAGCAATGGCCTGATTTTCTTTTTCGATCCCACTCAGGTTATCCGTGGCGCCGAGGATCTTTCCTCCCCCACCAAGGGCAACAAGGTCCAAGGAAATACTGAAAGTCAAATCCATGCATTCAATACCACCTGTGATAATTTTGGCTACAAGGCAGGCGGCGGCAAAGCTAGCCCGAAATTGAAAATCCCCCTGGCCGTTTGCATCTCAAAATTCGATTTGGTCTCCAAGCAGGGCCCAATGAAAGGGGAT
>SHZZ01000046.1 GCA_009692005.1 Gemmataceae bacterium
ACGAAAAAGGAATTGTTGTCACCTGCCGGTTTTTCAGTGAATAGTTGCGTTTTCCATGTAAAATGATCATAATGGCTGAATGGGAAACCTTGCTTTTCCCGATGGACTTCCTGCCTGGGCTTTCAGATTCATAGCGCTAAACACTTAAAGGGATCGCCATGCGTTTTTGTGATGGAATGCGCCGCAGAAACTTTTTAACCATTGGGGCCCTCGCCCCTATGGGCCTGACCTTGCCTGACCTTTATCGCGCCGAGGCCGCCAGCCGCACTGGGCGCTCCAACCGTTCCGTCATCATGGTTTACCTTACGGGCGGAATGGCCCACCAAGACACTTTCGACCTGAAACCCAGCGCCCCTGCGGAAGTGCGGGGGGAATTCAAACCCATTGCCACCCGCGTACCTGGTGTGCAAATTTGCGAACACTTGCCCAGGCTGGCATCCTGCGCCGATCAATGGACAGTCATCCGCTCTTTAGTAGGCCAAATTGACGAACATTCCAGTTTTCAAAGCACCTCCGGCTTTCCCATGAGCGTAACCAAGAGGGAGGGAAAACCCCACTTTGGTTCCGTCGTGGCGAAATCCCTGGGCAGTTTGGACCCTTCCATTCCGCCCTTCGTCGACTTGTTTCCCACCATGCAGCACAAGCCGTACAATTCGCCTCCTTCGAGTATGCTTGGGCGGAGCTTTGCTGGCGTTCGCCTGGATGGCGACAGTGTCGGGGTCATGAAACTGGGGGATTTTCCGCAAGCGCGTTTTACCGGCAGGAAAGACCTGCTCACCTTGCTTGACCGCTTCAAAAAAGAAACGGAAAGCATCGATGTTGCTGGCATGGATCAGAACTACCAGCGCGCCTTCGAAGTGTTGACCTCCAGCAAGTTGCTGCAAGCCATCGACCTAGACAAGGAAAGCGATAAAACCCGCGACCGCTACGGCCGAGGTTCCAGCCGGCATCAAGGTGATGGCGCCCCGCAGTGGAATGATCAATTGCTCATGGCCCGCCGCCTGGTGGAAGCCGGCGCCCGCTGCGTTACCGTGGCCTACGGCTTCTGGGATACGCACGGGAACAATTTCAAAGCCTTGAAAGGACAGTTGCCACTTTTTGACCAGGGGATTTCTGCCCTGATTGAAGACCTGCGTCAGCGCGGGCTGGATCAATCCACCACCGTTTGCGTTTGGGGCGAGTTTGGTAGAACGCCAAAAATCAACAAGGATGTTGGCCGGGATCATTGGTCCAGGGTCAATTTTGCCCTGCTGGCCGGCGGCGGCATGCGAACCGGGCAAGTGATCGGCTCCACCGACAGTTCCGCCGGTTCCGCCAAGGACATGCCCGTTCACTATCTCGATGTCTTGGCTTCCATCTACCACAACCTGGGCATTGATCCGCACGCCATGGTTAACGACCTCGGCGGGCGGCCCGCTCCCATCCTTCCCTCGACAGCGCACCCCGTTTCCCGCCTTTATTCTTGAACCCTTCTTGTTTCTCTATTTGATCCCCAGCAGGCGGTCGAGTGAGTCCGCCGTCTGGTATATCAACGCTTCCGGAAAATGGGCGTAAGGGTGGAAATACTCAAAAGTCAGGTGGCCCTGATAACCGGTTTCCTCGAACGCCCGCATTACTTCGGGCCAGTTGGTGGTGCCGTCCAGCAGCGGACGGAACGATTCCAGTGAGTAATCGGTTCCTTTTTTAGTAAACTCCTTCAGGTGAACATTCTGGATCCTTTTACCCAATTGACGGATCCAGTGTTCGGGAAATTGGAACATCATGATGTTGCCCGTGTCGAAATGCACGCGCACATGGTCGGATTTAAAAGAGTCCACAAAGTCAATCATTTCCCCAGGAGTCATCAGGTACCCATTGAAGAAAATGTTTTCGATGTTCAGTTTGACTTTCAATTTTTCGGCTGCGGGCAGGAGTTTGCCGATCGCCTCCCGGGCGCGCTTGTCGCATACGGCGTTCGGCACCGGTTCGTAATCGTTGCGCCAGGGGATATGCACCGCCCCGGGGACCACCAGCAGATTCTCCACGCCAAGTTCATGGGCGGCATTGGCCATTAAGCCGGCCAGTTCCATGCCGCGGTTTCTTTTACCAGGATCGTTGGTGGTCAGCGGGTAGGGCCAAAAGAGGAACGAGCAAAGGCCGCTGATTTGAATGCCGATTTTCTCGGCCAGCACCCGAATCTTTTGCAGATCCTTCTTGCCGGCCTTGGGGGATAGATCGTTGTCCAGATCGTAGTTGAGTTCAATGGCATCGAAGCCGGCGTCCTTGGCCAGCATTAGGCACTGCTGCAGGTTCATTTTTTCCGGGTAGGGGAAGGCCCACTGGTTGATGGACTTTTTCATTGTCAGCCGCTTCTTGGGTTTTTCCTCTGCGGAGGCACCGGTTGGAAAGAGGCTGGCGCCAGCCAGCGCCGCCCCGGCCAGCATTTTTCTGCGATCCAAGGAATAAGGTCCGGACATTGTTTGGTTACTCCCATGATTCAAGGTTTTCTTGATGGTAGCAGATCTGTTTGGGCCTGGCTTTCTTTTTGAAGGTTCCTCAACCGGACCGTTTCAGTGGCCAGGCCTGGAATTGAGGCGCATGCGGCGCCAGGCAGGCGGCCTCGGGCAAGCAGCCTTGGAGTAGCCAAGGAGGTTCGCCGGCCTCTTCTTTTTCCTCCTTCCTGTGAACGCCAGGGTCCAGCCTAGGAGATAAATTGGCCGCGCTGGAGCGCGGCGATCCCAGCGAGGAACAAACCACTTTCTGTGCTGGCAACCGAGGCCCCAAGGGGCTCGTAAAGAAAAACCAATCATTAACACCCTCTTCCCACTGCAAGCAGCGGGGAGAGGGCGAAGAAGAAAGAACTATCGCTGAAACATTTCCTCAGTCCTTCTTTACTTCCACCCAATGGCGGGTGCGGGCGGAGTCGAGAACCGCGTCGCAGATGCGCTGGGTGACCTGGGCCTCGCGGAAAGTCGGGCCTGCGGGCGCGCCCGTGCCCAGCGACTGAATGAAATCGGCTACCTGGTGAACGAAAGAATGCTCGTAGCCAATCTGCAGCCCCGGGACCCACCAGTTGCCCATGTAGGGATGCTCGCCATCAGTGACATGAATGCTCTTCCAGCCGCGTTCCGGCCCCGGGTCGGCATAGTTAAACATTTGCAACCTGTGCAGGTCGTGCAGATCCCAAAAGAGGGAAGCCTCTTCCCCGTTGATTTCAAAAGTGTACAGGGCCTTGTGGCCGCGGGCGTAACGGGTCGATTCAAAAGTTGCCAGCGAGCCATTTTGAAAGCGGCCCATGAATGTGCAGGCATCGTCGATGCTGACCTTTTCCACTTTGCCGGTTAGCGTGTGCTTTCTTTCCTTGACGAAAGTTTCAGTCATGGCGCTGACATCGTGCATGGGTCCGTTGAGCCAGATGGCCGTGTCGATGCAGTGAGCGAGCAGGTCGCCAGTGACACCGCTGCCGGCGGCGGCGGCATCGAGGCGCCAAAGCCCGGCCCCGCCTTGAGGCAGGTCTGGGCTTATGGTCCAATCCTGAAGAAACTTGGCGCGGTAGTGGTAGATCTTTCCGAGTTTGCCTTCGTCAATGAGTTTTTTTGCGAAGGAGACGGCGGGAATCCGGCGGTAGTTGTACCAAACAATATTGGGCACGCCCGCTTTTTCAACCGCCTCCACCATTTTCCATCCTTCTTCGCCATTCATGGCCAAGGGCTTTTCACAAAGGATCATCTTCTTGTTGGCGGCGGCAGCCAGCGCGATTTCCATATGGAGGTTGTTTGGCGTGCAGATATCAACGGCATCAATATCCTTGCGTTCGACCAGCTTGCGCCAATCGGTTTCCACGCTTTCATAGCCCCAATTGTCGGCAAAGGACTTGACCTTGTCGGCTGAACGGGCGCAAATGGCCTTGAGCACGGGCTTATACGGCAGGTCAAAGAAAAGGGGCGCCTTGACATAGCCGTTGGAATGGGCCTTGCCCATGAACCCGTAGCCGATCATGCCAATGTTTAGCGGTTTCTTGGCGGTTGCCATCGTCTATCTCCCAAAAAAAGAGTTGCGTAAAGTTGAGTTACCAGCCATGCGCTTCGCGAACAGCGATCATGGCGGCGAGAATTTTGTTCCAGGTGGCTTGGTTTTCCAGAACGGGGTTGGGGAACATGCAGCCATCCCAGCAGAGGTGTTTAATGTCGCGGTCGGCCGCCCCTTTCAGCCAGTAGCCGGCTGTCTGGGTAATGTTCAACTTGCCGTTGGGGTCGTCCGCCTGGCAATGGCGGCCGGTTTTGTCGTGTGACCCGGTGCCATGCACGGTGCCATCGTTTTGCGCCACATGGAAGTCTATTGTCCAGGGTCGTAGGGCATCGGTCATGGTGGTGTAAGCCTGGTCGAAGTCGGCCTGAGAATATCCAGGTTTCAACAGGGCGTGATCCGGGGCGTTGCAGCCGAGGAGGTAAAGGTAGGTGTGGGCCTGGTCGCATTGAAAACCAACAGTGCCTGGCATGCCGGTTTCTTCGAGCAGATGGACCATGTGCTTCCAGGAATGCATGCCGCCCCAGCAGATTTCGCCCTCGGCGGCCAGGCGCTCGCCATGCGCGGCGGCGACGACTCCAGCCTCACGGAAGGTCTGGGCGGTTTTCTTCAGGTTGCCAGTTGCATCGGCGGCCCAGGCGGTAGGGCCGCCCGCCGCATCAATGCGGATGATTCCATACTGTCGGACCCCATGGCGGTTAAGCACCTCGGCGATTCGGCAGGCTTTCTTGACCGCGGTGATGAACTTGGCCCGCTGATCGGGGGATCCAAAAGCGCAATCGCCGACGGTGCCCGGCCAGACCGGGGCCACCAGGGAGCCCACTTTGAGTCCCCTGGCCGCGATCTGGTCGGCCATGCGCCGAATGGCATCGTCCGTGGCATCCGGGTCAGTGTGGGGATGAAAGAGAAAAATGTCCACACCCTCGAATTTCTGCCCGTTGACTTCCGCCTTGCATGTCAGGTCGAGCATCCGTTCCAGGCTGATGGGTGGATGATCGGTGTTGGCTTCCTTGCCGACCAACCCGGGCCACATAGCATTGTGCAATTTCGGAAAAGCATGCTTGGTCATGGGAGTTCCTTATCAGCGAGATACATGTTTCAATTTGCAAATGATTACATACCCGCACTGAAGGCAGGCTGCAAGAATGGAAATTATTTTTCCTTTTGGAAATGGTCGAAAGCCAGCTTGGCGATGCGAGCGCAGAGGATTTCCCCTTCGTTTTCTTTCGTCCAGCGCTGGTCCTGGTTTTCGGATGTCATGACGCACAAAAGGATTGGGCCCGATTTTAAATAAAGAATGCCAACGGATGTGCGCACCTGGTTGACCGCGCCGGTCTTATGGGCCAGGACGGTTCCCGCGGGCAGGTTCCTGGGGAACAAGTCCTTGCTCTCGCAGGCTTTCAAATGGGCGATCATCTCTTTACAGGATGATGGCGAGGCCGCGCGGTTGGCATCGATTTTTTCAAGCAAGTTGATCGACTCGCGTGCGGTAGTCGAGCCCAGGCCGAAATCCTTGGTCCGCTGGGGTGATACGGAAGTCGTGGAACCCTTGAAGACCTTGGCGTTAATGAGTGTGTTGGGAAAGCCCATGGAAGTCATGGTGTCATTAACTGTGCGAATGCCGATGTGATCGAGGACCATGTTGGTGGCGGTGTTGTCGGAATAGGCGATCATGAGGCGGATGGCATCGCGCAAGGGTAGTGTGACGCCCGGGGAAAAATGTTTTGTCAGAATGCCGCTGCCAGGAACCTTGTCCCCTTCTTGCAGGGAAACGAGGTCATTCAGCCGGGCCCGGCCGGCATCGACTTCCCTGTAGGCGGCGACCATGACCGCCACCTTGATCAGGCTGGCGGTGGGCATGGGGGTGTCGGCGTTGAAATAAAACGCTTCGGCAGTTCCCAGGCGCTGAAGGGCCACGGTTGCCTTGCCGCGGTGGGCCTTTACCAGGGGAGCGATTTTGTCCTCAAGAGAAGGATCGGCTGCCCAAGCGATGGCCGGGGCCAAAAGGAAAAGGAAGGCCCAAGCCCAGGTGGTTGCCATCGGAAAAATCGCCTGGGATCGCATTAGCGTTTTTTCTTCTTGTGATCGCCCACGGCCGGAGCCTGTGGGTTGGCGCCCGGGCCGTAATAGCGCAGGGTGACCAGGGGTTCCAATCCGGTGTTTTCAAAAGTCACGCCTGCGGTGGCCGCCTCGTGGGAGACAAAGACCTCGTCATCGGTCAGTTCGCCAAAACGGATCATGGCCGGGGTTTGCAGGTTCAATTTGCCGATCTTGCCCGTCCCTTGCACGGCGGTGAGTCCATAGGCGCCCCGGTCTTTGATGGTCACCTTGACCCCGGGGTTAATGGTCAATTCCCTGGCGGAGAAAAGTTCCTCGCCATCAACTTTGCCATAAACAATCCAGCGGTCGACATACCCTTCGGAGGCGGAGTCGGCGACGGGTATAGGTTCAAGATAATGGCTGTCCTTGAAATCAGGATTGACATTGCCCTCCCAGTTGAGCTGGTTGACGATGAAATCCAGGTCCTGGTGTTTGTCCTTGGGCATGTCCTTGGTCAACAGATGCCAGGGTACGGCGCGGCCTTCCACCATGCTTTGATACATGGCGAAAACATCGGAGCCCCATTGCGGTTCATAGGTGACCAGCGACCCCGGAGCGTGGAGAACGCAGGGCGGAACCAACCAGCCGGTGCCGGGCTGCAGCCGGTAGGCCTTGCTGAAATTGAGAATGCCGTTTTCCCCTTGATTCCAGCGCGCCAGGCATTGGCGAATGTCTTCCTTGGTCGTGCCTGGCTCCAGGCCGAAAAAGGTGTAAGGGAAATTGTTCCCCACCGCGTTCAATTGCGGGGGGAAGTAATACGATTCAGGTTTGCCTTCCTGGCCGACCTTGGCCGCCTGGGCCTTGCTCTGATGCATGTGGTGGGGGATGGGGCCGAGATTGTCGAAAAACTTGCTGTAGACCGGCCAGCGTTTGTATTTCTTCCAGATGGCGGGTCCGACCAGCCGTTCACCCTCCAATTCCACGGCATCTTTTAGAAGGAAGGATCGTTGGCCATTGACCACCACATAGCTAAAACCTTCGTCCTCTTCTCGGTTGTCGTTGGCGGCCGGAGTGGTGGAGGCGAACCAGCGTTCATCAATGCCGCCGCGGTGCGCGCCATAGGCGTAGAGGTCTTGCGGGGCCAGTTTGATCCTGCGGCCGGGCATGAGGAAATTGCGAGGCACCCAGGTTGGGGCCAGTCGCAGCATGCCGCCGCCAGCCTCCAGGGCCTGCTTGACCTTGGCCAGGGAAGTGGAAGGGGTTTTTACCTTGCTGCTTTTCGCCATGATCAGGCCTCGAAAGATGGGATTAGCCAAAAGGGAATCAGGATTTCAATTCAAAGATGCATTCGATTTCGACGGGAATTCCGCCTGGCAGGGTGTGTGCGGAGACAGCGCTGCGCGCGCCCACCCCATTCTCCTCGCCAAACACTTCCGCCATCAGTTCAGAAAAGCCGTTGATGACCTTTGGCTGATCCTTGAAATCGACGGTGCAATTCACCCAGCCAAGGGTTTTCACAAGCTTCTTGATTTTGTCGAGCGACCCGATGGTTTCTTTCACCGTGGCCAGGATATTGATGGCAACCGCGCGGGCCGCTTCCTTGCCCTGGTCCAGGGTGAGGTTTTCGCCCACCCGGCCCAACACCGGGGTATTCTCATGCACCTTGGCGGGCCCATGTCCGGAGACAAAGAGCAAATTTCCTGAAGGGACGGCGATCTTGTACTTGGCAACGGGCTTTGGCGCCGGTGGAAGAATAATGTGCAGTTCTTGCAAACGGGTTTCGGGTGTGCTCATGGCGTTCCTCGGATAGACTTTAGTCATTCTTATGAACTCAAGACGCAGAAGCCTTTATGATGGTTGAATACGCCGAGGTCAAGCGGATGTTTTCAGAATTCCGCCGATTGGGAAAAGAACAGGTCCCACTCGGGAGGAAGTTGAAAGCGTTGTCCCAGTCGTGTTTGAAACTGGGCCGCCTGGGTTTTCCAGTTGGCTTCCCCTTGGCTTTTGACCCAGGCCACAGGGCCGCCCAGCCTGGCCGGCCAGCCCAGCCCTCGCACCCAAAAATAATCCCAATCCTTCCCCTTCGGAATCACCTTCAATCCCGTCAAGCGGGCCGTCTCGATTAACATGGCCAATACCACCCGGTCGCGGGCATCTTGAACTCGCCTTTTTTTATTGAGCGCCTTGGTCACAGGATCGACTGTCCGTTTGAGCCGGTAAATAGCCAGGTTGCGCGCCAGGGGGTTCATCCACCAAGAAGCTTTGCGATGGAGGAACCAACCCTTGCCTTGAGCCACGCCCTCCCATTTTCTTGAACCCAGGTCATCGAGGACCTCAAGAATTTCGGGAGGAACATCAGGGAGGGATTTCCCGAGATCGTGAACTCTGGAATTTCCCAGCCAGTCGGCCCAGAATAATGGGCCGTGTATAAAACCCCAGTTGCGCAGAGCTAGTTCCAAAGCGTCGGGAGCCACGCCCTCGGCAATGGCCTCCAGGCATTCCACCAAGCCGCGAAAAAACAAGCGGTTGCCAACCGCAACGGGTGAGTTGGCCGTGAGGATTACTTGCTTCCCAAGTTTTCCCAGCCAGGCCAGCATCATTTCTTTTTCAAATTCCCGGGCGCTTGGCTGGAATTCCACTTCACAGCAGGGGAACTTTCCCAAAGGGAGCTGCTGCGTTAGCCGGGCTTGCCATTGGCCCGCGTCTGAAGGGCTGATCTCCCCGCCGCGCACCAGCGGGCACTCCGGCGAGCATTCCTGGAATTTCGCCAGGAAGGAAATGTCCTGTCCTTCGGGGGGGAAAATCAAGGCTAATTGCGCTGCATTGCTGGCGTTTCCCTGAGTGAACCCTTCCACCATGGCCAGGCGTTTTTGCGCTACCTGAGCTGTCCAAATCCCTTTTCTCACGGTTTCGCGAATCAGTTTTTCCAGGGAAAAGAGGACGATTCCCAGGGTGGCGGGGGTTTCACAATGAAGGTTGACGGCGAATCCCTTGGAGAGATGGAGGAAGGCCCATTGCGCGAGGGGGTTTCCCCCGCCGGCCAGGAGAACCCGTTGCGGAATGGTGGCGCCAATGCGAACGGCGGGCAAACGGTCGATGTCCTGGCGGACCATGCTCAAGGAATTGCGGCACTCAGGTGAAGCGGCGAGTTGGGGAAACAGATCGGCGATTTTTTCCGCGGCAGAATCAAAACCGGTTTCCAAAAACAGGGACTTGAGCAGCTCCAGGGTTTTCACTCCCCCGGGGTTTTGCCCCTTGGCGCGCTTTTCCATAAACCGCTTCAATCCGCGCAGGAGCAGGTACCGGCCCAAGGGGTTGTTTTCCAAGATCATTCTTTTCCACGACCGTTTGCCGTGATAACTCTCCAGGCGTTTTCCGTCCCTCAAGGCGATGCCGATTAGCTTGCTGTGCGCGGCGCGCAAACTCTGCTCATTGGAGGCGGCCAGGTCAATCAGGCCGTGGCGCAGCGCGGTTGCCACTTTCCACTTTTCGCCAAAGACGGCCAGGCGAGCCGTTCGTTCCAAACCGATCCGGCGGACCAGCCAGAAAAGCGACCCCCAGGGCGGACAGGCGCCCAGGTCCACTTCGCTCAGGGCCAAGACAGTGTCAGGCCGGTCGAAAGCCAGCAGGTAATCGCAGGCCAGGGCCAGTTCCAACCCCGCGCCGAGGCATGGGCCGTGAATGGCCGCGATGGTTGGCATGGGAAGATTTGATAACTTCCTTATTAAGTTGATGCCTTCCCTTTCCCAGGACTGAATCTCCCCGGGTGTTTGCAGGGACAACCATTCTTCCAGGTCGGGCCCAAAGGCGAAGCCACTTTTCTTCCCGCTGCGAAGGATCACCACGGGAATGCCTTGCTGATTGGAAAGAACATCCAGCCCAGCCGAGAGATCCCGCACCAGCGACAGGTTCACCCGGTTTCCCAATTCCCCCTTGTGGTCGAGAATGACCATGGCGGTGCCATCCGAATCCCTTTCGATTTGCACGGTGTTGCTGTTGAACAGGTTCATCTTGCCCCTGGTTGCCTCCATTCCTTTTGCTTCTCAGTCCAGTATGCTCTATGAAAGGATGATCACCAGTGCAAATTTTCCATGGCCGGTGATTGAAGGCGGTCCTCATGTCAGTTTCCCAGGCTTTAATCCGCAGCGAAGTGAACGGGTATCCTTGCCGGAGGGGCAAGGTCCGGGATGTTTATGACCTTGGCGATCGCCTGGTAATTGTCACCACCGACCGGATTAGCGCCTTCGATTGGGTCCTTCCCCAGGGAATACCGGACAAAGGGAAAATCCTCACTGCTCTTACTTTGTTTTGGATGGAAAAGCTTGGCGTGGAAAACCACATGATCTCAACCCGGCTGGAGGAGATGGGGCCGGCGTTTGTTCAGGATGCTCTTGAAGGCAGGACCTGCCTGGTGAAGAAAACCGAAGTCATTCCCGTGGAATGCGTGGCGCGCGGCTTCCTGGCCGGTTCCGGTTGGAAGGAGTACCAGGCATCCAACACGGTGTGCGCAATTCCTTTACCCAAGGGGTTGAGGCAAAGCGAACGGTTGCCTGAAGTTCTTTTCACACCCGCCACCAAGGCCGAAACCGGTCACGATGAGAATATTTCATTCGAGTTGATGGCCAAGCAGGTAGGTTTGAAAACTGCCGTGGAGTTGCAAAAAAGGACCCTGGAGGTTTACGGCAAGGCTGCTGCTTTTGCCGAGACCAAGGGCATTATCCTGGCCGATACCAAGCTGGAATGGGGATGCCTTCCCGGAGGGAAAATCATTTTGATTGATGAAGCCCTGACGCCGGACAGCTCCCGCTTTTGGGATGCCGGGTCGTATTCCCCTGGCATCAGTCCTCCTTCTTTTGACAAACAATTCATTCGCGACTGGCTGGAAACCACATCCTGGGACAAAAACAGCCCGCCCCCGGAAATGCCCTTTGCGATTATTGAACAAACCCGCCAGCGCTATTTGGAGGCCTACCGTTTGTTGACGGGAAAAAACTTTCAGTCCGCGTAACTCAATGGCTCGCGGTGGCCTTAAACAATTTTTACAGCAGCGGCAGGCGCAGGCCCTTGGGAAGGGAATCGCCCAGCAGATTCGACTGCGATTCCCTGGCCAGAGGAACATACTCCTTGAGTGACCGGACCCATTCATTGGGGACTTCCTTCTCGGACAGTTTTCCCAAGACCTTTTCCCGAAGTTCCTGGCCAATATCCAGGGCCCGTTGGCCCGTGATCCTGGCCAACTGCGACAGGCAGAAAGCCCAGGCGATTTCTTCCGACTTGTGTTGCGGGGAATAGTCTAAAAGCTGTTCCAGCCAGTTGGACACAACTTCCGGATGCAGGATGGAATTCAACGGCCCATGCACCAGAGTTCGCGCCCCCAAACGGGTGAAGGACCACAAAAGATGTGCAGGTAAAGGCTGGCGTTTCAGCCCGAGAATAAGGGAGTTTCCCAATTCCTCGCGAACCTGGGGAGAAAGGCGTTCCATGGAAGCGGCGGCGCGCCACATCTCCACCCATTCATTGGCCGGGGGTCGGTTGGCCGGGCGATTTGGATTGGGCAGCAAAACCCCTTTGACCCGGTCGAACAAGGCGTTTTGCAAATTGGGGATTAAACCGGCCGCAACTCGCCGCCAAAGAATCCAAAAATCGGCCCCGTTTTCCATCGGCCTGGCCATGCCAGCTTTTCTGGCCTCGTCCCGCGGGGGTCCCTGCAGTTCTTTCCAAAGTTTTTCCAGCCGCATTTTGTCTCCGGGGGATCCGAATCCCGGGCGCAAAAGGTAGCCGGCCAGGTTTGTCCATCTCGAGGCGTGTGCCACCGACCGGGTTCGCAGCGGGCTTAATAAAAGGAGGTGGTCCCACATTTTCCTGCAGGCGCCAAGCGGCCAATCCTCCCTTCGGGTCTCGGTGGTTCGTTCCAATTCCCCAACCAGTTCCCGGGGCGTGGGACTATCGCCCTGGAACGCCCTGGAGAGCAAATCGCAAGCGCCTTGCGTCGCTTCCTCGGGCCAGGTTTCCCCATCCATTTCAACGGGTTCGTCGTCCTCCGCCTCCACAATTTCTCTGACATTAAACTCGAGCTTCCATTGGTTGCCCCCATCCACAGATTGCAAATGAAGTTCCAAGGTCCCAAGCGGGGTGGTATGCGCCGACAATTGTACGGGCACGGTTTTCACCCCTGCTTTTCTTCCGCCCCGCAATAATGTTTGCAACGGAGGCAGGGTCCGCAGGTGCTTTTTCGCAATGGTGAGAACTTGCCCCGGTTGGTCATGACCCCTAACGGTCGAGGTAAACAGGGGAAAGGAAACGGGCTGGCCCAAGGCGAGATCCAGTTTCATCCGGTCGAGGACCAGAGTTTTTCCTTCCTCCTGGTTTCTTGGCAGGACGCAGAGTAGTTGTTCAGCCAGGTGTTGCTCTTGGGTTTCGACGCCGAGGTAGTATGACCTGCCGGAACCGCCACCGATGCGCTTCCCCCCTGTTTGCTTTAGCCAGGCGTACCAGGCGGCTCCTTCCGCCACGGCCAAGTCCACCGACGGGTTTTCCAACATCAGGGGATGCCAGGCCTTTCCGAACCAGGTGGCCAGCACCTCCAGCACCTGTTTTTGCAATCTTTGCGAGCGGAAGACCCCGCCGTTAAAGAGCAGTGCCGCGGGGGCGGGAAGCACCCCATCTTCGGATTGTTTCCGCAAAAACTCGGACAGGTGCCTGGTGATTCCCGGGTCGGACTCAAAAGGCAAGCCAAATTCATGCAGGCCCGCCCCTCCCGTTTTGTGTTCAATAAGAGAATTCGGACCAGAAAATGGGAAGAAGCCATCAATGAGGAGGTCTTCCACTTCCCGACGGTCCAGAGTTGTCATCAGGGTGCTGCCAATTATCGAGGCTCCTCGCCCGGTTAAAGTGATTCGAGCCTGGGGTGGAGGGTTGGCCCCCAGCATTTTTTCTTTGGCCTCCCTACATTGGCAAACCAACTGGCAGAATTGCACCCCGTCCAACTTTTTACCCCTGGCAATTCTCCCCTCGACCAGTTTGGCCAGGGCCAGGTCCATATTGTCACCACCCAGCAGAAGGTGGTCACCCACAGCCCGTCGAGCAAAGCCCAACTCGCCTTGATCTTCTACCGTTTCAATCAAGGTAAAGTCGCTGGTTCCCCCGCCGACATCCACCACTAGGCAGAGCATTCCAGGTTCCAGGGAAGATTTTTTTTTCTGGCGGGCTTCCCCGGCCAGCCAGCGGTAAAAAGCCGCCTGGGGTTCCTCCAAGAGAGCAATGTTTTTGAAACCCGCGCGCTGGGCGCATTCCAGGGTCAAGTTCCTGGCCACATCATCAAACGATGCGGGCACCGTCAGCACGATAGGTTGCTGTTCGATGGGTTCCGCTAATTCGCCCTGGCTGACGGAATAATTCCAGCTATCGGCCAGATGGCGCAAGTACCGTGTAGCGACTTCCACGGGGGAGAGTTTTTGTAAACCCGGTAGCGATGGCCAGGGCAGCAGGGGCGCCAGTCGGTCGACTCCCGAATGGCAAAGCCACGACTTGGCCGAGGAGACAAGGCGCGAGGGAACCAGCATTCCTTGCAAGCGGGCAAATTCGCCCACGGGGTTGGGTTCCTGGTTGGTCCAGGGCAGGTCGGCAGCGCCGGGCGGTAATTCCGGCCCGCCTCCGAGGTAAAGGAAGGAGGGAAGCAGCGGCAGGACCTGGTGTTCCCCTGGGCGAATTAACTGGCAGATACCGTGGACTTGAATTGCCGGCGGGCTTTGCCCCGGTTGCAGATCGATATAGGCCAGGGCGGAATTGGTCGTGCCCAAGTCGATGCCAACCACATACCTGGCCATGGGGTAAAAAAGTCCTCTGGTTGATTGCCTTCCATGGTCATCTTAGAAGTTAAACGAAAAAGGTGTCTGTTCCATTTTTGGGGAACGGACACCTTTTTTCTTCAGAAGACTGTTACCTGGAAACCAGGTTTTTCTTGATGTCGTCTCCGAGGTTTTGTTTCCCCAAATAGATTTCCCAAATGGCCTGAGAGAACTTCACCCCTTTGATCGTTACTTCCATCTTGTCAATGACATGGCAATGAATTCCAACCCCGGGGATATGGGTCAGCTTCACCTGGTCCCCCTTGTTAACTTTGTTTTTTTGGAAAAGTGTTTCCAGCGTGGCCAGTTCCTGGGAAAACTCCTCCTCCTTATGGTTCATCAGAATGGAAGCGCGAAAGTTACTAGCCATGTCGCGGCCATTGACGGCGCGTTCCATGACCAGGTGCAGTTGCTTAAGGCAATCAGCGCTGACAATATCGTCGGCGGTTTTGGCGCGAACCCCCTCCTGCACATAGCTGCCAATGGCATAAACATTAACCAGGAATTTGGTGCGCATGGCTGTGCCGGTCAAATTCAGCTTCAACGGTTTTCCATTGACCGAGTAATCGGTTTGCGTGGTAAAGCGCACCCCGCTGCCTGCGACGCCCACTGTCTCCCCAGCTTTGGCAGACAACGCCACCAGGAAAGAAAGGGCCAGGAACGCAAATGCTTGGCCAGCTCGCTTCATTTTTGGCTCCAGAAATCAGTTCGAGAAAACCAGTTTTCTGCGGGATTAAGAACTGGAAGGCTGATGCCTGAAAAGAGCTTAAAATACAAGGGGAAAAACAGTTGCCGGTTTCTTTCCCAAGTTGCCACCTTTGCCTGGTCTGGCCGTAAATTACCCGGGGGGAAACATCCTTTGAATCGACTTGAGGCCGAGTTCGGCGATTTGCTCAGGGCTGGCCTGGCTCAAGACTGGGTTAAACGATTCAAAAGACACCCAGCCATGGTATTCCTTTTTCTTGAGAGTCTCAAAAACCGCGGTTAAGGGGAATTCACCCTCGCCTGGGAAAATCCGGTCGGCATCGGTGGCTAATTCCCTGGGGACGCCCGCCAGGTCGCTGGCTTGCACAAAGAAAATCTTGCTTGTGGGAATGTTAACCAGGTCCTCGGTTTTGCTCGGCCCGGTGAAAAAATGAAAGAGATCGAGATTGACTCCCAAATTCTCCATGCCGCAGGCGTTGACCATGGCCAGGGCTGATTGCAAATTATTGCAGAAAGCCGAGGTGCTGCGGAATTCCAGGGCGATAGCGGTGGAATAGGCTTCCGCCCATTGCGCCGCCTGGGTCAGCCCGGCCACCGCCGACTGGATGATCTCCTGGTTCATTCGCCCGGAAAGGTCAGCGCAGAGAAGAACCAGCGGGATACCCAGCCCCTGGCAAAGGTCGAGCCGCTGGCGGAAATGGTCGATGTGCGTTTGACGCTGTTCTCCCGCCGATTGCAGCAAACCGCCTTGGTACGAGCCGGCGGTCAAGGTGATGCTGTGGTCCGCCAACAGTTTCCTGGTGGATTCCAGGGAGTTTTTTTCCACATGTTTTTCCAGCTTGGTCAGCCAGGCTTCCATGGCCTGGCAGCCGGCCCGGGCAAAGCCTTCCACATCCTCTTGAAAACTGGATGCCATGGTGCAGGCCTGGCTGACACACGCCTTCATCAAATCCTCTTTCCATAATTAAATGGTGGAATCGATTTCAATTTCCACCAGGTTGTCGAAGAAAGTGGCTCCGGCGCCCAGGTCGGTCAGGGCGGAACTGGTGGTATGATTGCAATTCGCCTTGCCCGGCAGGTCTTTGTTCCACCACAGACCCTGTGCCACGGCCACGCCAGGTTGCACCTTGTTGGAAACACAGGCCACCGCAATGTACTCGCCACGGGTATTGAAAATGCGCACGCTAAAACCTTCTTGAATGCCCCTGGCGGCGGCATCACGGGCATGAAGAAACACCGTGGGTTGACCAGCCTCCCGTTTTTGACTCTCCAAATTGGCGAAGGAGGAATTCAAAAAAGCTGGATCGGGTGGAGTCAGCAATTGCAAGGGAAAGCGGCTGGCCAGTTCCGGCTTCGTTTGCGGGTCCTCATGCGGCGGGTGGTAATAGGGCAGGGGGTCCATCCCCAGGTTTTCCATGGCTGGGCTGTGGAGTTCGCATTTCCCCGAAGGCGTGGGAAACTTTCCTTGGGAAAAAGGTGAATAGTCCGCTGGCAGGTTCAGCCTGAGAAACCCGTTTTCCCGCAAGGCCTCCAGGGTAATCCCGTTTAACGCCCCGGCGCCTGTGAGAGATTCGGGATTGGGCTCGAGCGCCTCGCGAACCAACTCTTCATCCGTGGCTTGAAAAAACTGACCGGGCAAATCCATGCCCCGAGCCAGCAAGCGGAAGATCTCCGTGTTGGGCTTGGCCTCGCCCAGGGGAGCGATGGCCGGTTCATTCAATCCCACAAACAAGTGGCCATAGGAAGTATGCAAGTCCAAATGTTCCAATTGAGTGGTTGCGGGAAGGACGACATCGGCGTAGTCGGTGGTGTCGGTGGGAAATTGTTCCAGCACCACGGTGAAGAGGTCTTCCCTTTTCAGGCCGCGGATCACCCGGGCCTGGTCGGGGCAAACGGTTGCCGGGTTGGCGTTATAAACCACCAGGGCTTTAATCTCAGGCGGAGGAAGTTCGGAGGTTAAGGCCTCGGCCAGGGAAGTCATGTTGACGGTGCGGGTGCCTTGTGGAACCAAGTCGTGGCATTCAAACTTGTCTTGGTTTTTCAGGGGATACATGGCGCTGGTGCTAAGAAAGGCGCCTCCTCCCGGGTGTTTCCAGGCGCCGGTGACGGCCGGGAGGCAAGTGATGGTGCGCACAGCCATGCCTCCCCCGCCATGGCGCTGGAGGCCATAATTCAAGCGGATGAGCGCCGGGTAAGTGGTGGCATATTCCCTTGCCAGTTTTTCGATCGTATCCTTGGTAAGTGAAGTGATGCCGGCCACTTGTTCAGGAGCGTAATCCCGCAAAACCCGGGCTCGCAACTCCTCACCCCCCAGGCAATGCTCGCGCAAATAATCCGTGTCTTCCAGGTGGTCGCGGAAAATAATATGCATCAAGCCGAGCGCCAGTGCGGCATCCGTGCCTGGGCGGATGGGAATCCACCAGTCGCTTTTTTCCGCTGTCTTGCTTTGAAAGGGATCAATGGTGATGATCCGCGCCCCGTTTTGCCGCGCCTTATGCATCAACACCCATAGATGTGAATTCGTCACGCTGGTGTTGGAACCCCAGTTCACAATGAGGCGGGAATGGCGGATGGAATCGGGGTCTATGGCCGCGCGGGTACCCAGAGTGACCTTGCTCCCTGCCACCCCCGCGGTGGCGCAGATGGTTCGGTCCAAGAGTGAGGCTCCCAGGAGGTGGAAAAACCGCCGGTCAAGGGACGAGCCTTGCAGCCTGCCCATGGTACCGGCGTAACTGTAAGGGAGAATTGCCTCCGGCCCATCAGGCGATTGAATAATTTTCTTCAACCTTCCGCTGATCAGGGCAATGGCCTCTGGCCAGGAAATCCTTTTGAACTGGCCCTGGCCCTTGCTGCCAGTGCGGACCAAGGGGTGCAACACCCTGGATGGATGATAGGTTCGCTCGTGATACCTGGCGACTTTGCCGCAAAGGAAACCCTTGGTGAACGGGTGCTTGGAGTCGCCCTTCACCCCAATGGCCACGCCGTCGCGAACGCTCACCAGTATTGAACAAGTGTCTGGGCAATCATGTGGGCAAACGGCGTGAACGGTTTTCAAGGAGGTTGCCATGTTGCCCTCGGACCGAATTAGAGAACCAGCTTATTTTAGCCGCTTAAGGAGAAAGGGTAATGGGTGAAAAAAAAGCGGGAAGCGACTAGGCTCCCCGCTTGAATTCACACTGGCTGGCTGGGGTTAAGCTGCGAGGCGAACCGCGGCGCGGTGCGCAACCCGTTCCTTGGCGGCATCGACCAGTCCGCGAAAGACTTGAATATCCAGGCCCGAAGCCGTGCCCGAGCCCGGGTGCCATTGCACCCCGAGAGCGAACCATTCTTCCGATATGGCTTCCACCCCTTCCACCACCCCGTCCAAGGCCGTGGCGCTGATTTTTAAACCGCGCCCTAGCTTCTGAATGCCGCTGCGGTGTTCACTATTCACCACGATTTCCCCTTCGCCATAAATTTCCGAAAGTCGGGTGTCCGGTTGCACCAGGATAGCGTGGCGAAGCCCGCGTTCCGGCGGGTGCTTGTGCTGCAAGGCTTCCGGCAAACCGCGCGACAAGTCGGGAAAGATGGTGCCATTCAAAGCCAAGTTCAGGGCATGCAGTCCGTGATCAATCCCTAGGATGGGGAATTCGTGCTGCTTGCACCAGGCGCACAATTCGATTGCTTCCTCGGGCAAGGGTTCGAGTCCGTCAAACCCTGAAACCACCAGGCCTTCCACCCCCGCCAGGCGGTCTTTCCATTTTTCCCTTGATTTGAAGGGGATAATGACCGGCTCGGCTTCGGAGGCTTTAAGGCAGGCGGCGATACCTGCATCCCACAGACCGCAACCGTGCTTGCGGTCGAGGGGGTGATGATCGACCCCAAAGATGCCAATACGGGTAAAGTTGGTAGGGGGTTTTAGAGACATGGGATTCCTTTCCGTAAGAGACAAGTCAGCCCGCAGTTCCTGCAGCTGACACCAATTATCAAGTCAGCTGAATTATGATAACCTCTACTGGCTATTACCAGTAAAATCTTCATATTTTGTTAAAATAGTCTTCCCTTGGATGCCTTCCCTCCCTTCGCATTTTTGCTTCACACCTTAATTTCCCAATCCCAAAAAATTCCTAAATCCGTAACTTTTCTTTGCATCACGGGTTATATCCGTGTAGGATCTGGTCCAGGTATGGGTAACTTCTCATTCTGTTTTAGGAGGTATTTTGATATGGCTTTCCGCACCCTTTGCGGGGCTGGCTTGGCTGTTGCCGTCGCTATTAGCGGCGTGTACGCAGCCGAGGCGGTTAAATCCGGTCCCCAAGTTGGAAGCAAGAAAATTTCTGCTTTCAACCCTTTGCATGCTAATGGCCCCACCGCTGGCAAGGCTGTTTGCCTTGTCTGAAAGAACGGTGGCAACCCGGTTGCGATGATTTTTGCTCGCGAAATCAACGCTACCCTGACCAGTCTGGTCAAAAAGATCGATGCTGCGACAGGTAAAAATTCCGCTTCCAAAATGGGAAGCTTTGTCGTTTTCCTCAATGATGACAGCGCTCTCGAAGGGAAATTGAAGGAATTGGCCGATAAGGAAGGCATTAAGAATACCATCCTTTCCATCGACACCAATCCAGTCGGCCCTCCAGGCTACGAGATTAACAAGGATGCCGATATTACCGTGGTCCTTTACACCAGCCGGGAAGTCAAGGCTAACCATGCTTTCCGCAAGGGTGAATTAAATGACAAGGCGATTGAGGCCATTTTGAAAGATGTGCCAAAAATTCTTGTCAAGAAGGAAGCCCCCAAGAAGTAGTCTTGGCTCGGAGTTCTTTTTTGGGCGAGAAAACTTGGCAAAACCCATGCCTGCGAACCGCGTTGGAACATCCAACGCGGTTTTTTTAATTTCCACTCCCTTTTGCCGAATAATATACAGGCGCCTTTACTCCTCGTTGCAGGTTGGCCATGGATAATAAGATCCTGGACGGAATCCTTAAGGAAATTGAAACCGCTATCCAGTCTCGCGGCCGGACCGACCTCTATATCGACCGGGACGAAGAGCGCGAGATTCTGCAAATCGCCTTGCAACGGGGAATGACCCTGGACCTGGCCAGGAAGATGCTTTCGGAAACTTGTCAGAAGAAGTCTTTTGTGGTTGAAAGTTCGGTTTTGCAACAGTTTGAGGACCGAGTGTTTCAATGGCAAAAGGAACAAGGGAATATTTCGGAAAAAGCCTTCCAGGCCTTGGCCTGTGAGTTGTTTGAGAAAACCCAGGGCGCCAAAGCGCTGGGGGACTGTAAGCAAATCTTGGTTGAGGTGATTGAAACCAACGATTACTCCATCCGTCCAGGTCTATTCAGCGATTGGTTTCAACGAGTCAAAAAAGAACTCGACACGGGCTGAACTTGGGCTTGCGAAATCCCCCTTTATAAGACTTTGAAAGGATTGGGAGGCCGGCCTGATCTCAATTCAAAGTCATCCCAGGCTGGCTTCAATTAATAGTTCACCAGTTATTTTCTCGGCAAAAAGGTTGATCAAACCCGTTAGAATTGGGAAAATACTTTCCACTGCTTGAACGGTTAATTCCTCCTGGCTGGTGCAATGAAATCAATCCCCACTCTGATCATCCTGTTTCTTCCCTTGGCTTGGGTCTTCTTCTCGCCGGTGGTCCGGGGAGTGGAAGAAGGCAAACCGGGTGTCGATTACAATGTGCAAATCAAGCCATTGTTTCAGAAAAACTGCGTTTCCTGCCATGGGCCGGAAAAACAAAAGGGCGGGTTGCGACTCGATTCGGGCGGTTGGGTTTTCAAAGGAGGAAATAGCGGCCCAGCCGTGATCAAAGGTAAAAGCTCAAGCAGCCGGTTGTACCAGGCCGTGGCCGGCCTCGACACGGAACTTGTGATGCCTCCCGCCCCCAAGCCCAAACTTTCCCCCATGGAATTGCAATTGGTGCGCAAATGGATCGACCAGGGCGCTGTTTTCCCTCCCGCGGAATTGAACCTTGCCAACACACAGATAGCTTCGGGGCATTGGGCCTTTCAACCAATCCGGAATGTTGTCTCAATCCCCCAGCCTGCCCCTGGACTGGCAAACCCCATCGATGGTTTTATTTTTGACCGGTTGCGGCGGGTAGGTTTTTCTCTCTCTCCCCGGGCAGATCCCGTGACTCTTCTACGGCGGGTGGCTTTGGACCTGACAGGGCTTCCCCCTTCACTGAAGGAGGTGGAAGCTTTTCTGTCCGACACCCGTCCGGATGCCTATGAAAAAGCGGTTGGGCGGATCCTGGCCTCGCCCCGGTATGGGGAACGCTGGGCTCGCCATTGGCTCGACCTGGCCCGCTATGCGGACAGTGACGGCTATGAAAAGGACTCCGGTCGGCCTTTCGCCTGGCGGTACAGACAATGGGTAATCGATTCTTTGAATGCCGATTTGCCTTTCGACCAGTTTACCCTTGAGCAAATAGCTGGGGACCTTTTGCTTGGAGCGACGCCCCTTCAAAAAGTCGCGACGGGTTTTCACCGCAATACGCTGACGAACAAAGAAGGGGGCGTTGATCAGGAACAATTTCGTGTGGAAGCCGTGATCGACCGGGTCAATACCACAGCCAAAGTCTTTCTCGGCATGACCTTGCAATGCACGCAATGCCATGATCACAAGTATGACCCGTTTTCCCAGCGCGACTACTACCAGATGTTCGCGTTTTTTAACAGCGACGAGGAAGTCAACCTGCCTGCGCCTTTTCTTCCTGGGGAGGAAGAGGAACTTGAGATGAAAAAAGCTCAGCACCAGTTGAAAGTGGCGGAGTTTAATAAGCAAATCGAGGCCAGGAGGAATGAATTAGAGAAGGGCTTGCCAAGCTTGAAGGAACCGCCTGCAGGGAAAATTCCTGAGGAAGTAAAAAAAGCCTTGGCCGTGGACCCGGGGAAAAGGAAGCCCAATGAGGTGAAAGCGATCCTGGACTTTCTGGCCTTGGCCGATGATAAATCGAAGGGGCTGCAGAAAAAGCTAACCGATTTGGGCAAGGCCGCGCCATCATCTCCACTGGCGCAAACTTTGGCGCTAGGGAAGGGGCGGAAAACCCATGTTCTTATTCGCGGCGATTTCCTCCGACCTGGCGCCGTCGTCGAACCCAATACTCCGGCCGTCCTCCCTCCGCTTCCCCAGGGGAAAAACCCCAGCCGCCTGGATCTGGCCCAATGGATAACTAGCCCGGGTAACCCCTTAACCCGGCGAGTGATTGTCAATTGGGTGTGGAGCAAGTTTTTTGGCCGGGGCCTTGTGAACACTCTTGAGGACTTTGGCACCCAGGGGGAGAAGCCCTCGCACCCGGAATTGCTGGACTACCTGGCGGGCCGTTTCTCGCAAGATGGTTGGAGCTTGAAAAAGCTGCACCGGTTGATCGTGACCTCGGCCGCTTATTGCCAGTCTTCTCGGGTGGAGGAAAAACTGGCAATGAGCGACCCTTACAATATTTTGCTGGGTCGGCAGTCGCGTCTTCGCCTTGATGCCGAGCCGGTACGCGATGTTTTCCTTTTTGTCGGCGGTTTATTGGACCAGCGCATTGGCGGGCCGGGAGTGCGTCCGCCTCAACCCTCCGGCATTTCCGAACTGACCTATGCCAACTCGGTAAAGTGGAATGAGAGCCAGGGGCCGGATCGTTACCGTCGGGGCCTCTATATCTGGTTCCAGCGGACCAGCCCGTACCCCACCCTCATGATGTTCGATTCTCCCGATTCCAATGTTTCCTGTTTAAAAAGGGAGCGATCCAACACCCCGCTGCAAGCTCTGGTGCTGATGAATGATATTGCGTTTGTCGAATGCAGCCGGGCCTTGGGGTTAAAATTAAGCCAGGGCCCCGGGTCGAAACAGGACAAACTGGCCTTGGGATTCCAAACCGTATTGTCGCGGAAGCCTACAGCGGAGGAGGAACAGATTCTCCTCAAGTTACTTGGGGAATTTGAAAGCCATTTTGCCTTGAAAACCGCCGATGCTTTGGCCTTGGCGGATAAAAAAAAGCCGGACAGCCAGGCGGGGGTTCAAGCCGCGTGGATCGCTTTGGCGCGGGTAATTTTGAACTTGGACGAAGTTATTGTGCGGGAATAGGCGCTGAGGAATGAAGTTCTTTTCAGAGAAAGGCCTGGCATGGAGGATTGGAAACAAAGGAGCCGGCGGGATTTTTTCACATCCCAAGCGGCTGGGCTGGGGCTGGTGGCAGCCGCCTCGCTCTTGGGCGAGCAGGGAGCTCGCGGCGCCAACAGCGCCTCACCATTTGACATTCGCTCTTCACATTTTGCCCCCAAGGCCAAAGCCGCCATTTGCATTTATCTTGAAGGCGCTCCCAGCCAAGTCGATCTCTTCGACCCCAAGCCCAAGTTGAATGAACTTCATGGGCAGAAACTTCCTGAATCGATGACGAAGAATGTGCGCTTTGCCTTCATTCAAAAGGAAGGGGCGCGCCTGATGGGGTGCCCGAGGAAATTTTCCCGTCATGGCCAGTGTGGCATGGACTTCTCCGATTTCCTACCCCACCTGGCCGGTTGCGCGGATGACATCGCCATGATTCGCTCCATGCACACCGACGCCTTCAATCATCATCCAGGGCAGTTGATGATGAACACGGGAGTGTCGCAATTCGGTCGTCCGAGCATGGGAAGCTGGGTCAATTATGGGCTAGGGAGCGTGTCGCGGAATTTGCCCGGGTATGTGGTGTTAAGCGCCGGCCGGGGCACCAGCGGCGGCACCTCCAATTGGGCCAGCGGCTTTCTCCCCACTCCGTACTCTGGAGTGCTTTTTCGCAACGAAGGCGAGCAGGTGTTGAATTTGAACAACCCGCCTGGGCTGGACGGATTAGCCCAGGAAAAAACGATCCGGGCAATTAGGGATTTGAATCAACAACGGCTGGGCCTGACCGGCGACCCGGAGATTAACAGCCGGATTGCCAATTATGAGCTGGCCTTCCGCATGCAATCGGCCGCTCCGGAACTCACCGACCTTTCTGGCGAGACGAAGAAAACTTTAAAAGCTTATGGCATCGAGAGGGAGGACCCAGGGTTGAACGGCGGGCGGGGAGGTGGAAAGGGGACCTTTCGCGCCTTTGCCAGCAACTGTTTATTAGCCCGTCGGCTTGTGGAACGGGGCGTGCGGTTTGTTTCCCTCTTTCATGCCTCCTGGGATCACCACAGCAATTTGAACGCCGAGTTGCAACACAATTGCCAGATGGCGGACCAGCCGGTGGCGGCGCTGATCCGCGATTTGAAGCAGCGCGGGCTGCTCGACTCCACTCTGGTGCTTTGGTTTTCTGAATTCGGCCGAACCCCATTGGGTGAGAACCGCGGCGGGTCCGCCAATGTAACCGGTCGGGATCACCATCCTTTTGCCTTCACCCTGTGGATGGCTGGCGGCGGAGTCAAGGGCGGGCAAGTCCTAGGCAAAACCGACGAGATCGGCTGGAATGTCGTGGAAGATCCCATCCACATTAATGACCTGCACGCCACGATTCTTCACCTGTTCGGCATCGATCATTTGAAATTGACCTTCCGTTTCCAAGGCCGCGATTTCCGCCTCACGGATGTCGCCGGGAAGTTGGTCCCCAAGTTGCTCTCTTGATTGAAGTCACTCCATTTTGAAAGTGCGACGATGAAAAAGATCAGCCGGGAACAGGCGCGCAAATTCGCTTTTAACGCCAACGACGCTCCGCTCTTGCGGGTGAAACCGGGCGAGGAGATTGAGATTGAGACCTGGGACGCAGGCAGTGGTTTTTTTAAAACCTCGGCGGACAAGGCCATTCCCGGCAGCCGACCAGGGTTCGACAAGGTTCCTCCTTTGGCCAATCCGATTGCCGGACCTGTTTTTATTGAAGGCGCTCAACGGGGCGACACTCTGGTGGCACGCATCCACGAAATCATGGTGGAAAAGGATTCTTGGGTGGCGGTCGGGCCAAGGCGCGGTCCTCTGGGGGATTCCGTGCGCTGGGCAGGGGTTTCCCAAGAGTACACTACCAAGGTTTTCAAACACACCCCGGGCCCGAGCGGCACGAACCGCGATGGGACTCTCCATTTCAGCGATGCTATTTCTTGGCCGATCACTCCCTTCATCGGCACTTTAGGTGTGGCGCCGGACCGCGAAGTGACTACCAGCATCGATGGCCAGGGCGACTGGGGCGGCAACCTGGATATCCGCCATTGTTGCCCGGGCAATGTCGTCCACTTTCCCGTTTACCACGAGGGCGGGTTGTTTTACCTGGGCGATGTCCATGCCAGCCAGGGCGACACGGAATTCACGGGCACCGCGGCGGAGACCCAATCCACTGTCCGGATTTCCTTTGAACTCATCAAAGGGAAAAGGCCGCCGTGGATGCGCATCCTGACTCCTACTTCCCTGGTGGCGGTTCATGCTTACCGCCCCCTGGAGGAAGCGGTCACCCAGGCGACCCTTTTCCTCATGGAATGGCTGGTTGCCGATTTTGGCTTTTCTCAAGTGGATGCCTACTGCCTGGTCAGCACCTGCCCAGACTTCCGCATCAATGTTTACCAGATGTGTAAGATTGGGAAGTTGAGTTATGTCGCCGGGGCGGAATTGCCTAGACGGTACCTGCCAACATGATCTGCCAGTAGTTCCAATTTCTTCGAAGGGGCGCTCGTAAGAGTTCTGCTTTGTAGTAAACAGAACTCAATCGAATTCTTCTGCCGCGGCTTTCCCCATGCCACTGTTGTTGGAACCTGTAAACTACCCTGAGGATTTATTCTCCAGGATCATGGGGCGTTTGGGAGCGAGGCAATGTCCAGGACCAAGGGCGAGCAATTTGCTGGGGTGACAGTGGCGGTGATCACTCCCTTCATGGATGGGGCGGTGGATTACTCCGCTTTGAAAAAACTGGTGGATTGGCATGTGGAACAGGGAACCGATGGCATTGTTCCCGTTGGCACCACGGGTGAATCGCCAACCTTGTCCCACGAGGAACATGAAAAGGTGGTTGACACGGTGGTCCAGCAAGCCGCTGGGCGGATCAAGGTCATGGCTGGGACGGGATCCAACTGCACCAAAGAAGCAATCCGGTTGACCCTTCACGCGAAAAAAGCCGGCGCTGATGGCGTGCTCATGGTCGGGCCGTATTACAACAAGCCGACCCAGGAAGGCTACTACCGGCACTTCAAGGCTGTCGCCGATGAAACCGGCATACCCATTGTCCTGTACAACATTCCCGGCCGCACCGCTTCCAATATCTTTCCGGAAACCATCATCCGCCTTGCTGAACTTCCCTCCATCGTGGCGATCAAGGAAGCCACGGGCAACCTCGACCAAGCTTCGCAAATCGCCTGCGGCTGCGACCTGACAATTCTCAGTGGCGACGACAGCCTGACTTTGCCGTTAATGAGCATAGGCGGGCGCGGCGTGATTTCCGTGGTGGCGAATATCGTCCCCAGGGACATGAAAGCTCTGGTGAAAGCATTCGACCAAGGCCACATGGCAGAAGCGCTCAAGTGGCACAAGAAGCTTTTTAACCTGTGCAAGGATTTGCTGGGGGTTGCGACCAACCCCATTCCGGTGAAGGCAGCGATGAAATTGCTGGGCCGCGATACCGGAGAAGTGCGTCTGCCGCTCTGGGCGCTTGACGACGCCAGTGTTGCCCGGGTGAAACAATCCCTCTCCGCTTATGGCTTGCTCTGAGAGCCGTTGGGCAAGGGGTTAATGCCGGAAAGGTTCGGCGCCGCTTCCACACCCGGTTGCGGTGACCCTTCTAAAGGTTCCACTTTCCAATCATCGAAGTAAACCGCGCCCATGCCAGTCAGCGCCAGAGTGATTCCGACGGTTCCCGAGGTGGGGACTTTGCGGTAGAAGGAATAGTGTCGCCATTCGGTTGGCGCGGTCAGGCGGATCCCCAAAGGTTCGCCGCCGACGGAATCAAAAAAGAGGGCGCCATCTGGAGAGCCCTTGATCTCCTGCGGTATGCGCACCCAGCCGGAAATGCGCACCAGAGACCCTGGGTTCAACTTAATCGAAGGGGAATAGACTCCGAGGAAAGTCCGCTCAAGCGCCACGGGGGCGAGGAGGGGGTTTTTCGGAACCGCCTGAATTTTCAAGCATTGCTTGCCGCTGCGGGGCGACTCGCTCACGCGTGTGGCGGTAACGGCCACTTCATCCAGCGAAGGCACTTCTTGCACCACCCAGCCCTGGGCTTCTTTCCCCGCGGGAGTTTCAAAATCCCCATCAGGCAAGACATTGGCCTGAAGTTTGGCGGCCTGAATCTCTCCCCACATTTGGTAATGTTCTGGCAGGGTAAAATAACTGGGAGAGAAGGGGGTGGCCACGGGGTTATCCAAGTCGCGCAGGGCTTGTTCCCAGGCGGCTCGCATGAGAATTCGCAGCGGGCGCAAGGCTCTTTGGGCGGCGGCGAAGCCGTTCCCGTATTCCCCGTTGCGGCGATAATCCAGTGACTGCGCAATGAACTCCCGGGATTTTTTCATCAATCCCTCGGAGTCAGCCAGGTGCCGTCCGTTGTTTTCCAGCTTGGTCTGAATGGCCAGTACCTTGTTGAATTCCTCTTCGGCCAGGTCGTGCGCCCATTGAGCCGCCAGTTTCGACTTCTTTCTTTGCGCGTCCTGCCAGCCGACCACCAGGCCCGTTGGGCTGAGGTCGGAAGTCAAAACCACCGCCGTAGCCAGGCTGAATTCCTTCAAGGAAATTTGCGTGCCCCCAACGACGCGGCTCCAGGGAATCGACCGAACTTGGCCGGCGGTTATTTCCCATACTTGCGCTCCTGTAGGCGCTTGTGGAACCACGAAGGTCAATTCCGTCGCCCCGCCTTGCGGGGGAACAAATTGTGTTCCTTTTCCCATCCAGATGGGTAGCACCAGGATGCCTTTTTCCGAACGCAGCACCGCCGCTTTCACATCAGGAAGGGAAGTGTCGATCCAAAAGGGGTCCTCGGCGTTAACGATCAGCGGTTCCAATAATTGCAGTTCCTGGTTCAGCAAGGCCAAGGCCAAAAGGCGGTCGCGGCCTTGGTGTGAATCGGCAAGGAAACGGTCGGACCAGAAGCCAACTCCGCGGCAACCGGCGCCCAGGGCGGTAAAGGTCAGAAGGCGCAAATGTTCCGGGTGCGGCCCCGCCACGATGGGTTGGCCTGGCTTCCCATCCTGCGGATAAAGAAGTTGCAATTGCCAATCAGGAATATGGGTTTGAATCCAGGTCCAGGTGTAGGTTCCCGGTTGCGACAGTCGTTTTTTTTGCAACAGCCAATCTCGGTACATGGGAAGTTCCATGGTCGTGAACAGCGGCCAGCGGTGCGCCCCCACCATGACCTGGTCGATGCCTCGGGAGTAGCGCTGAAAGCCATCCCAAATATCGGCCGCCAGGGGGCGCAGGGGGTCGGCATTTCGCAGTGACTGTGCAGTCCGTGTCACGGCCTGGTTTTTTTCGAAGGACAGATTGCTGCCCAAGTCCCAGCACAGGACCGCTTCTTGTTCCAAAAAACGGGCCATTTTTTTTCCCATGACCTGCTGGCTGGTCA
The DNA here is from genome assembly GCA_009692005.1 of Gemmataceae bacterium. GTDB lineage: Bacteria > Planctomycetota > Planctomycetia > Gemmatales > Gemmataceae > SHZZ01. The sequence goes on from SHZZ01000046.1 coordinate 28,075, forward strand.
ATTGCGCCGGGACTTCGCCCTCGCTGGGCCCCTGTAAAACCGGGACAATCCAGAAGCCTTGGTTTACCGCTTCGTCAAGCGCCTGGTCAGAGATCGAGTCGTTTACCCAAAGGGTGTTAAAGCCTGCGTCACGCAGAGTTTTCAAAGGCGTGCCGGAATGGCGGATGCCCCGCAGGAAAAATTTCTGGCCGCTGACCAGCAACTGATTTCCTTTTAATTGTACCTCGGAAGTCCTTCTTGCCAGAGTTTTACCTGGGACCTCTTCTGGGGTTTTTGCTGGCGTCGTGAGTTTGTGCTCCAAAATGGGCCCAATTTCCATGTCGTCAAGCCAGACATCGGTTTGCCCAGGGCCGGCGTACACATTCATGATCAAGCGGTCTACATAGGCGTCTGCAACCACCGCGTCCTTGCCGGTTTCCGCCCGAAATAAATTAACCTGTTCCTTCAACCGCCGCACCGGTTGTCGCAGAGTTAACTGCTGCCAGCGGCCGGTAAGCTGGTAAGTATCCCCTTTCAACACCAGGGTAAGCGGCTGATCCAAATTTTTTGGATCGCGTTCTTTGGGAAGAACGACGCGGCAAAAAAGCTGTATCCCCGGGCGGTTTGCTTTCACCCACAGGCTGATGTTGAGTTCATCGGTGACCGGAGCGCGGCCAAGGTCGTGGTGAAAATGGAAGTAGTTGCCATTGCCCCCGGTGAACTGAATCCATTCGGATTTCTGCCCTGCGTGGGCCGTTTCACCAGTGAGTGTGTGTTGGGATACTTTGGGATCAACATCCGATTTGGATTGTTGGAAAAGAATATCCTTGCCTTCAAACCCGGATTGAAAAACCTGTTGAGCCAGGAGCGGCGGAAGCCACAGTAGGCAAGAAAATCCCAGGGAAAGATAGAGGGAACGGCTGGTCCTCATGGTGGCGCTCCTTGCCGAAATGAGGTTGTGAAATCTAAATATTCAATGGGGGGGGATACCACAGGAAAGGAAAAGGGCCAAGCGCACTTGGCATCGTTGGAGGGTCAATCTGGGCAAAAAACCGGTTTTGGGAAGGAATTCTATCCTTCGGGATCAACCTTTTCCTTCCCTGTGGCTTCAAACCGGGTTTTTATGATTCGATGGCGCAACCAAAACCTTCCTAAAAGAATTCTGTTATTTTTTCCAGATTTTTCTGGGAATATGCCTGTGTTCCGTGCATTCTAGGGGGGTCATTTCCGGAAAGACTGGTTTTGCTTTTCGGGTGCATTTTTGAACAGGAAAGGAAACTACCGTGAAGAAGTTTTACGCCTTGATGTTGACCTTTGGTTTGGTTGGTTGCGGCGGTGATGCAACGAAACCCAATCCCCCCGTTAATCCCCCCGGTAAACCCGACCCCACTATCAAGGATATGAAGAAGGATGGGGGCAAGGAAACCAAGAAGGAAGAAGTGAAGAAGGAAGAGGCCAAGAAGGAAGAAGCCAAGAAGGAAGAAGGCAAGAAGGAAGAAGGCAAGAAGGAAGAAGGCAAGAAGGACGGCAAGTAGGCTTTTGCCAATTTGATTTGTTTAGAACCGGGTCGATTGCCCGGTTCTCCTTTGACTCAGGGCGCTATTCACAAGGAGATTTCACATGAAAAGGTTTTATGGTTTCATGATCCTTTGTGGTCTTG
>SHZZ01000001.1 GCA_009692005.1 Gemmataceae bacterium
TGGTTTTGACAAGTGGAGCGTGCTGCCGCTTCGCGCACCTTCTGCACTGCAGGCAGAAGAAGACCTATTAAAATGGCGATAATCGCGATAACGACAAGAAGCTCGATGAGAGTGAAACCGGTACGCCCCGGCTTCTGAAAGCGAGAGAATATGGAACCCATCCTTTCGGAGAAGGGAAACAGTAAAAGAGCGAGTCGGCAAAAACTGCCCGAGCAATCTGTGCCGTTGCGGCTTTTCCAGAAAACCCACTCTGAAAGTAAATCCATCTGGGCAATGACAAAAACCTTCAGTGCAACCTTGCCACGATAGAGCTTACCGGGGCCGCATCTGCCACAAGAAGAAGTGGTAATAGGATTGTTAAACGGAATAACCGTTGGATTCAATCAAAAACCATGGAGTATGAGCAATATTTAATAAATGAAAATAAACTAACACAAGCCTCATCATCACTCGTAATCAAAAAAGTGAAAATAACCTGCAAGAAAAGGCTTAATAGTCAATTTTAACGAGAGGATTCTGTTGTCATAAATAAAGAAAAGATTAAATAAATAGATTAATAAATAAGTTTGCCTTTGGGTTATTCCGGCCGTTTTGGTAAAGGTTGCGGCTTTTCCACCCCCTTGCGATTGCCCAGCCTTGGCCCGGCGATAAACTGCCTGTCGTTACCCAAAACAGAGTTCCTTTCCAAGGAGGCGGATTGCGTGGATGCCAAGGGGTTGGGGAAATTCTTTGATTCCGCCTGGAACGCCTACCGCGATTTGCTCGTCTTTGACTTGATGCATCATCGGGACTTGTTCGGCATCTTGGTCGGGCAGGTCCAGCGCCGGTTTCAACACCCTGTTTCGTTTTTAGACCTGGCCTGCGGTGATTCTGACCCCGCTCGCATGGTGCTGGGAAAAGTCCCGGTCAGGGAATATGTCGGCGTGGACTTGGCCGCAGGGCCCTTGGAACTGGCCAGGGCGAATTTGCAGCCCTTTGGGATCCCAGCGGAATTTTTTGCCCAGGATTTCCTGGAATTCCTTGGGGAAACCAAAAGAGAATTTGACCTGATCCTGATCAGCTATTCCATTCACCACCTGGGAACTTTCAAGAAAAAGGAAGTCTTCCGCCTGGCGAAGGAAAAACTCTCTCCACAGGGGATTTTCGTGATCATTGATGGCATGCGGCTGGCGGGCCAGGGGAGGGATGCATGGCTGGTGCAATGTTTCCAATACATGGAAAAGCGATCCGAGGGCAAAATCCCCGCCACTTTTCAAGTCGTTAAAAAACATATGGGGGAAGCGGATTTTCCCGAGGAAGGGGTTGGCTACGAGGCCATGGGCCGCGAGGCGGGTTTCAAAGAATCCCGCCTGATTCATCACGATCCGGCCAGCACCTTTGGGGTTTACCTGGCGGGAAATGGGCGGGACCTTTAGGCGGGAAATATCAAGCCAAGGGCAGTGGGGTTTTCCCCGGGGATTCCTCAAAGCGTTCCAGGGTGATGCGAATATTTTTGAAAGCCGGGGTGCGCGACACCGGGTCAATCTCCTTGGGCACCAAAATGTTGGCTTCCGGATAATACATGAGGGCGTTTCCCTGGCGGATGGGGTGGGACCGCACGCGAATGGGCTGCAAAACCCCGGCGGAACTAACCACACACACGAGTTCGTCCCGTTTGAAACCAAGCTGCGCCATATCTTGCGGGTTGAGCAAGATCACATCCCGGCGTTCCTGGCCGCGGTAAATGTCCTCTTCTTCATAAACCACGGTGTTGAATTGTCCCTCGCTGCGGACGGTCATCAGGCGAAGTTCCCCTTGCCCGAGGTTGTCAACCGGCGGGGAGACGCAGGAAAAGCTGGCCTGGCCTGATTCCCCGGGAAAATGGGTGTCGTGGAACACCCGCTTGGCCACATGAAACTCATTCCGGGTTTTTTCCAGGGTTCGGATTTCTTGATAGCCAGGGACAATGTCGGCAATCATTTCCCGGATGGTTTGGTGGGCCCGGAGCTTGCGCCAATCTACGGGGCCGCTATTGCCCAAAACTCTGCTGCCCAAACCGGCGATTATTTCCACTTCGGAGCGTGCCCCGGGGTAACGCGCCGGCCCGCCCTCGCTTAATCGGACAAAGTTGAACATCGATTCTTGGGTAGTGGGTTGGGCTTCTTCGTCTCGTGCCAAAACGGGCAGGATCAAAGTCTCTTTTCCCAGGCCCCAGGCATGCCCGGTGTTCAAAGTCGTATTTAAATAAACCACCAGCGGGGTTTTTTCCAAAGCTTGCTGGGCGAAGGAGGCATCGGGATTGCTGCCAAACAGGTTTCCCCCCAGGCAAAAGGCAACATCCATTTCGCCGTTGTGCGCGGCTTCCATGCAACCCATGGTGTCGAGGCCCGTGGTGCGGGGCAGGGAAAGGCCCAAATAACTTTCCAAGTTTTTGAGGAAGCCTTCACGCAGGTTGGGGACAACGCCCATGGAGCCAAGCCCCTGTACATTGGAATGCCCGCGGATGGGCAGGAGTCCGGCGCCGGGCTTTCCCACCATGCCCCGAAGCAGAGCAAGGTTGACAATCGAGCGGACATTTTCGGTGCCATGCAAGTGGTGCGTAATCCCCATGGTCCAGGCGAAAACCGCGTTTTTGGACTTGGAGAAAAGTTCCGCCGCTTGCAGGATTTCCACCTTCGACACGCCTGAGAGAGATTCAATGGTTTCCCAGGAAAGGTTGTGAACCATTTCCTTGAAATCAGAAAAGCCCTGGGTGGCCTGGTCAATAAACTCTTGGTTTTGGCTGGCGGATTCCAGGGTTGCCTTGGCAATGCCTGATAACAGGGCCATGTCGCCGCCTATGTTTGGCTGCAGGTAAAGGCTGGCAATTTTGCTGCCAAAAAGAAGGCTCCAGGGATCGCTGGGGACTTTAAAATTCACCAGGCCGATCTCTCGGACCGGGTTGATGACGATGACTTTGCCCCCCCGTCGGCGAATTTGCATCAGGGTGCGCATGAGCCGGGGATGATTGGAAGCCGGATTGCCCCCGATCAGAAAGAACAAGTCGGTTTGATCCAGATCCTCGAGCGAGATGGTGGCGGTGCTGGTGCCCAAGGATTGCGACAGGCCAACGCCACTGGCTTGGTGGCAATAGTAAGAACAATTGTTGACGAAATTGGTGCCGTGCAGCCGGGCGAAAAGCTGTAATAGGAAGCCCGCTTCATTGGCAGAGCGGCCGGAGGCGTAGAAAAAATGCCGGTCGACTGGAGTTTCTCGCAGGCTGCTGGCGATTTTTTCCAGGGCGAATTCCCAATCCACCACTTGATAATGGGAACTGCCCGGCCCGGCATACAAGGGAGCAATCAACCGGCCGCTCATCTCCAGTTCCCGTGGGGAAAGGGTCTTCAACTGCTCGATGGAATATTTGTTGAAAAATTCAGGCGCCAGCCCATGTTGCATGTCAGCGACCATTGCCTGCAACGATTTTTTGCACACCTCGGGCCAATGGCCGGTTTCGTTTCGCATGCCTCCCTTCTGCCCGCCCATGCCCAGGGCGCAGGTTTTGCAGGCGTTTTTGCTGGTCATGGCGCGCCAAAGCCTGAGCCAGCCAACCTTGCTGGCCAGGCGCAGAGAATAAAAAATTGCTCGCCAACCACCGGCGCTTTTAGGAATCTTCCAACCCATTATTCCTTCCCTCCCCTGACAACTTTTGCAATCATGAAGGAAACTCGTAAGGCAAACAAGAAGGAATTATTTCAACCATGGAATCGCGGGTTCATCCCTGGCTTTATTCTTCAACGCTTCAGGAAAGCAGCAGGCTGGCCTCGGTAATTAAACCGATTCTGGGGCAGAATTTAACCGGGTTTCTTGTACTGGGGGTTTTTGGCTGCCTGGCGGCGTTGGCCTGGCAGCAACTTCGACTTGGCTTGGGCATCCCAGGACATGCCATTGTGAAAGCCGTTGTGCCCCTTGGCCTGGGAATCGCTCTGGTGCCATGGCGCGGGGGAGGAACCATTCAATCCCTCATCGCCGGTTTGCTCACCCTGGTCATACCCGCGGCGCCGGGGGAGGGGAGCGCTTCACGGATAAGCCTGATTTGCCTCGGGCCGGTTCTCGACCTTTGTTTACTGAAAGGCAGCCGCGGAAGGTGGCTTCTCCTTTGCTTCGGCCTGGCGGGACTGTTGGCAAACCTGCTGGCGTTTTTGTCGCGGTTGCTGCCCTTATTGCTTGCCGGGGAAATTCCCAGGCGCAACTTAACCCAAGGCTGGTGGACTTATCCTCTTTGCGGTTTTCTGGCGGGAATGATGGCAGCGGCGGCGGTTTTTAAAACCCGCGCCTCACCCAAGGACTCTCCCCATGGAAATTCTTCTGGGCATTGACGACACCGACATTCCCGATTGGCCGGGAACCAACAAGCTGGCCATGGCCCTTGCCTTGCGGCTGGAAGAAAACCATGTCCACACGCGAAGGATCTTGCGGCATCAACTCTGGCTCGATGCCGCCGTCCCTTACACTTCGGGCAACGGTTCCGCCTCGATGCTCTTGAAGGCCGATTCGCTTGAGCAAATCCCGTGGCTGGAAAAATTCTGCGCCGGGTTCATTGAACCTTTGTGCCCCGAGGGGAGCGACCCAGCCATGTGTCTATGCCCTGCCAGCGAGGCAGTGGGGCTGACAAACCTTGGATGGAAAGCGACTCAGGAATGGGTGAGCCCAGCGGAGGCGATGGCGGTGGCCCGTGAGCGAGGAGTATTATTGCGCAGTTTAAAAGGGCGGGATCATGGGGTGGTTGGTGCGCTGGCAGCGGTGGGTCTGGCGGCTTCGGGGGAACAAGGGCGGGTGGTCTTCCATGAAAAGGGATATGGAAGCCTGCAAGGTGTCGTGGAGGTAGAAAAATTAATCCAATGGGGGATTAAGGTGGAGGAAGAAAGTACCGGCCAGATTTTGGATCATGGCCTGGTGGACTTGGTGAAAAAACTGCGGCCGAATATCCGGCATGGTTTGGAAGTGCTGTTTGTGGAAAAAGGCCCCGGCCGGGATGCATGGATAGCGCTGAAACGGCATTAAGGGAAATAAGGGCAGCAATTAAGGTAGGGATTACGCCCGGAATGAAAATATTCGGTTTGACCAATCCCATTTGCCGATTTAAACTTACAGTACCTGCCAACAACCTCCCCCCGAGCGGTAATGTAATTCGGAGAGATGGATGAAAAATCACGAGAGATGCCCCGGCCCGCAAACGCGTCGGCAATTCATGAAAATCGGGGCAGGGGGATTGGGTGGCGCCTTCCTGGGCGGTTTAGGGCAAATCCGCGCCGATCAAAAAAAAGCCGGCATCAGCTTTCCAGACACCCAGGTGATTTTCATCTGGCTGCCAGGCGGCCCTCCCCACATGGAAACCTACGACATGAAGCCGGACGCACCGGTGGAATATCGGGGAGAATTCAGACCCATTCGCTCGACCGTTCCCGGTATTGATGTCTGCGAGTTGTTGCCATTGCATGCCAAAACGGCCAAACGGTTTTCGCTGATCCGTTCCGTGGCCCATGGGTTTGCCGATCACGGCGGCGGGCACAAAAAATTCCTCACCGGTCGAAACCCCATGTCCCCAGTCGGGTTTGTCAATGACCACCCGATGGTCGGTTCCATGGTAGCCAAGATGCGGGAAAACCTGGTGGCCGGAATTCCTAATTACATCGCTGGCATGGACAATGGGCGCCAGGGCATCGATACTTTCAGCTTTGGCTCGGCTTATCTGGATCAAGGGACGCATCCGTTCACGATTCCCGGCGACCCCAGCAGCGTCGATTTCAAAATCCAAAACTTGCGGATTGCCCAGGACCGCTTCCCCATCCTGAAAGAGCGCTTGAACCTTCTCGCCAGCCTGGATGACCCGGTGGCGGGGAAGGAAAATGCCCGCCTCAGGGAAAGGGCCATGGAACTGCTAACCAGGGAAGAACCGCGCGTGGCTTTCGATTTGCGGCGCGAACCCGAAGCGGTTCGCGAACGCTATGGCATGCACGCCTACGGGCAAAGGTGCCTGATGGCGCGCAGAATGGTGGAGGCCGGCGCCAGTTTTGTCACCATGGTTTTGGAAAGCCCCAATGTCCCTGGTAAACAGTGGCCCAAGGGCGTCCTTTACAATTGGGATTCGCACGCGGTGAATGGCCACATCTTCGATGACGCCCGCTGGCGCTTCCCCATGTATGACCAGGCAATCACGGCGCTGATTGACGATCTCCATGAACGCGGGTTGGCTAAAAAGGTGCTTTTGATTGTGACAGGGGAATTCGGGCGCACGCCGAAAATCAGCTACGCAAATGGGACCCAGACCGGGGTTCGCCAACCCGGCCGTGATCACTGGCCGCAGGCCATGTCGATCCTGGTGTCCGGCGGCGGCTTGAACGAAGGCATTGTCGTCGGTTCGACCAATTCCAAGGGGGAACATCCGAAGAACCGGCCCCTGACTCCCAATGACCTTTGGGCCACAATGTTCAGCCACCTGGGTATTGATTACAACAACACTTCCTTCCTGGACCATTCTGGCCGTCCCATGCCAATCCTGGCTTCAGGTGACCCGATTGGCGAGTTGCTTTAGCCGGGGGTGTGGCAGGCGTTAATAAAAAAACCCAGCCAGGATTGGCTGGGTTTTTGCTTTTATAGATCTGGCTAAAAGAGTTCGTGGATCGGTTCTGGGTCGTCGAGAACCGGTGTGGGCCGGCCGCTTGGGTCCATCAAGTGGATTTTTGGATCGATACCAAGGACCTTGTAAATAGTTGCATGTATGTTGCAAGGTGTCACCGGGCGGGAAACCGGCTGAGTGCCCTTTTGGTCGGTGGCGCCAATAACGCGGCCGCCTTCAACCCCGCCTCCACCCATCAGGCAAAACATGGAATTGCCCCAGTGATCCCGGCCGGGAGTTCCTTTGCTACCCGCGGGTCCGCCATTGCCGCCGTCATTCATCTTGGGCGTACGGCTGAATTCTCCACACAAAATCACCAGAGTTTTTTCCAACATGCCCCGTTCGGAAAGGTCTTCAAAAAGGGTGGCGGTAAGGGCATCCACCTTGGGCAAATAATTTTCGTAACTGGCTTTCAAGTCCCAGTGGTGATCCCACCCGCCCAAGTGAACAGTTGCAAAGGTATTGCCCGCCTCGACTAGCCTTCTGGCCAGCAAGGTGCTTTGTCCCCAGGAATTCCGGCCGTAGCGGTCGCGAAGTTTCGGGTCTTCCTTGTTGATATCGAAGGCATTTCTGGCAGTGGAGCCGCTGACAAATTCAAAGGCCTGGCGGTTGAAGCGGTCCATGGCATCAATGGTTTTGGAAGTTTCCAAGGTTTTCTGCATGGCATCGAAACGGGTTGAAAGGTCTTTACGGTCGTCGAGCCTGTCGATGCTGAGGCCGGTAACCAGGTGGAGATTTTGCACTTTGAAGGCGTAGGAATTGGGGTCCCCGCCTGAAGCAAAGGGGTCGTGCTGGACGCCCAGCATGTGTCCGCCAAAGTAACCAGGATTCAGTCCAATGCTGGAAGCGTAGGGCAGGGCAGTGTAGCCGGGCATGCCGGGCCTGCGCGCGCCCAGTTCCCGGTTGACAATTGCGCCAATGCCAGGAAATTTTTGTATGTTGTTGGCGCCGCTGACACCCATGTCCTTGGAAGTTAGCATGCGGTGTCCGCCGGCAAAATGGTCGCCGGTGTTATGGTAAAGCGATCGCACCATGGAAAACTTATCGGTGACCTTTGCCTGACGGGGATAAAGTTCCGTGATATCAAATCCAGGCACTGCGGAGCGAATCGGTTTCCACAGACCGCGGTATTCCGCCGGGGCTTCCGGCTTCATGTCGTACATATCCAAATGGCCTGGCCCGCCATCGAGCCAAATCAAAATGACAGAGGTGTCCTTTGCAGGGATGCCCTTTGCGGTGGAATCTGCCTTGGCCTGGAAAAAAGCACCCAAGCCAGCCGAACCCATTCCAGCGATTCCCAATTGGAGAAAACTCCGGCGGCTGTGGCCATCGCAATAACCAGGGGTTTTTCCAGCATCAACTCGAATCATTGGCAGGACTCCCATATAAGGAGCGTTTTTGAGGAGGGATCTATCTTCATATAATAGATATCATCCTTTATCGGTTGTGAAAAGGACAAAATTGGAAAATTCGGGCGGAGTCTCCCTTGCCCGACCCGCTTATAAGGTGGGAGATTATGAGAAAATCTCGGGCATATTTCGACTTGACCAAGGCCCAGAACTGACCTAGGTTTGATCAAGGTGTTGCAGGAAACTTTTGCCACCCTTTTTGGGAATGTAAGGCTAATGCCAAAAAATCCAGGGACTAGACGGGGCGCAGCGGCGGTGGAATTCGCCATTGTCGCGCCGTTTTTAATCCTTTTGGTTTTTGGCATTGTCGAGTTTGGGCGCATGCTCATGGTGCTTGAACTTGTGTCCAATGGTGCGCGGGAAGGAGCCAGGAAAGCAATCCTACCGGGCGCCGGGGACTCAACCGTAACGGTGGCCGTAGATTCCTACATGACCAGCGTCGGTTTGCAAGGGTACACGACGACCATAACGCCGAGCGCCACCACTGCCACGGCCGGGACAGCCATCAAGGTCACGGTGAGTATCCCATGCGATAATGTCACCTGGCTTCCCATCGGCGGGCCATTTAGTTTTCTCACTGGCCGAAGCCTCAACCTGAATGGCGTTTCCGAAATGCGTAAGGAAGAGTTCTAAGTACAGGAGCCATCCCATGATTATTCACTCGAGCCCCCATCGCCGCGGCGCCATTATTCCCCTGGTCGCAATTCTGACGGTTTTCTTGTTGGGAATGGCGGCGTTTGCCCTGGACATTGGTTTTATTCAAGTGGCGCGCTCGGAAGCGCAAAATGCCAGTGATTCCGCCGCCCTGGCCGGATTGTCCAAAATGATCGAGCTGTTGCAAAAGGCGCCGATTATCAATGGGACTCCTAGCCAAACGCTGGCGGATTTGGATTTGGCCAAAGCCGAAGCTATTTTATTTTCCGGGAAAAATAAAATCGCCGGCACGAGTGTTGACCTTCTGACCAGTGAGGTTGAAATTGGCTTCATGACTGACCCCGCCAATTTAAGTTCGGATGTTTTGGATCTTAGTGGCTGGCCAGCGCGCCCCTACAACACGATCCGCATTACGGTTAACAGGGACTCTGCACATACGGGGGGCCCATTGAGCCTCTTCCTCGGAGGCCTTTTTGGGAAATCCACGGCCAACATTCAGGCCACTGCCACGGCGGCCATGAAAACGGGGATTCCCCAGGTTTCCGGAAATCAAAATGGATTTTTCGGCGGGTTGCTCCCATTTGCTTTTCCTGTGAACCAATGGAATGCCCTCCTGGCAGCGCAAAACCCTGGCGATGTGGTGGTGGATGGCACCACGGTCACCCTTTCGGATGACCTCACTTCAACAACAAGCGGGAGTGCGCAAGTCGGCGCTGATGGAAAATTGGAAGCGAAAATGTTCCCTTCGGGAACCACTTCGGGAAATTATGGAACCATCAATTTCACCCTGACCAAGTTCAACAATTCCACTTCCACCCTGGAAGATTTGATTGTCAATGGTCCAGAACAATCGCAGTGGACCGATTTACCCACGATTCTAGGAGCCAACATGAACAATCCCGTGCCAGTTAATGGGGATCCGGGATTAAGCGCGGGCGTGGAAAGCGCGGTTCAATCCATTTTGGGGAAACCTCGGGTTTTACCACTTTACAATTCGGTTTCCGGGTCGGGAAACAACTCCTATTATTCGATCGTGGGCTTTGTTTCCGTCACCATTGTCGATGTGAATTTAAGCGGGAACAATAAGTACATTAAAATTCAACCCAGCGTGATCAAGCAAAAAGAGTTGATCGGGGCCAACCAAAGAATTAATTTTTCCATTACTCCAAGTGCAACACCGAATTTCTTGTTTATCGGGGGCAATGCCCTGGTTCGCTAAATTATCTCCGTTTCTTTTCTTTTCCGCCTGGTTTCCCAAAGCCTTTTTTAAAGAGGACCAGGGAAGCCATTTCAAAGTCTCCCAAAACACTCCCGGCATCATGGGGGAAAGTTTAAAATTGATTTCTTTTGCGGGCCTCTGGGTCGTACCCTAATAGTAGGGTGAATTGGCCGGGATTCAGAAAACCAGGAATGGGGCCAGCAATTATTTATGGATGAATTACAGCATGAGTGCGGCGTAGCGGCGATTTACCACCTGGAGGAATTACCGACTTCTCGGTTAGTTCCCCTTGCCGGGCCGGAGCAGGTTTCCAGGTTGATGCCCAGGATGCTTCTCGACCTGCAGAACCGGGGCCAACTGGCTGCCGGGTTCACCACTTACGACCCCCGCCGGGAAAAACTCATCGATACCCACCGCCAGATTGGCACGGTGATTGAAGCTTTTCGTCTCAGTCACCAGGGAAAATACGAATCGCTGATGGAGGAGTTTTCCGGCCGCGCCGCCATTGGCCATACCCGCTACGCCACCTGCGGCGCCAACGACCGCAGTTATGCCCAACCCTTTGAAAGACATCACGGTTGCAAATGGAAGTGGTTTGCCTTTGCCTTCAATGGCCAGCTGGCCAACTATGCCCAGTTGCGGGATGAATTGCTGCACCAGACCGACTATCACCTGACCCGCGATACCGACACGGAAGTGATCATGCATTACCTCAGCCATGAGCTGAGCCAGCATGTGAATGAATGCCCGGATCTGGTGGAAGTGTTTTCGCGTTTGTGCGAGAAATTCGATGGGGCCTATAACATCGTGTTTTTGAATGCCATGGGCGACATGGTGGTCATGCGTGATCCGAACGGATTCCGGCCATTGTGCGTGGCGCAAGACGGCCCTTTGTTTGCCGCCGCCAGCGAAAGTGTTCCCTTGCTGAACCTGGGATTCAAAGAAGTTCGCTCTCTTCCCCCCGGGGAAATGATTGTAATTCAAGACGGCAAGATCCGTCAGGTGCAGTTTGCCCCCAAGAAACGGGTTTCTCATTGCTTTTTTGAATGGATCTATTTTGCCAATGTCGCCAGCAATTTGGACGACCGCAGCGTTTATTTGACTCGTTCGCGGCTGGGGCAGGCCTTGGCCCGCCAGGAAAAACAACTGAACTTTGGCACTTTGGATGGAAATACGGTGGTGGTGCCGGTGCCGGATACCGGCAAAGCCGCTGCCGACGCCATGGCCCACGAACTGGGCCTTCCCGCGGTGGAAGGGCTAATGCGCAACCGCTATATCGGGCGCACCTTTATTGAAGGACAAAACAGGGCCGAAAGGGTGCAATTGAAATACACCCCCCTTCGCGAGGTGCTTGAAGGAAAAAAAGTCCTTCTCGTCGAGGATACCATCGTCCGCAGCACCACCATGAAGGCCCTATTGTCGGATATGAAAAACCGCGGCCATGCCAAGGAAATCCATGTGCGGGTGGCTTGTCCGCCGATTATCGCACCCTGTTTTTATGGAATTGACATGTCGACGGTGAAGGAGCTTTTCGCGCCGCGGTTTATGAAGGGGGGCCCTCTGACCGAAGCAATTCAAAATGAGATGGCGCGGGAACTTGGCGCCGATAGCTTGCGGTATCTTCCAACCGAAGAAATTTCCAAGAGCATTGGCCTCGATTCCTCCACCCTTTGCCAGGCCTGCATCACGGGAAAATACCCAACCCCGAAAGGGGAGGAACTGTATCAGTTATCCATTCATCATAAATCCAGCGGCATAAGCGGCCGGACCTATGAGCAGGAGTCCTTGAAAAAGAGCTAATCCTCCAAAGATCCTCGGGTTTCCCCTTTGCCAATTTCTTGTTACCATTTCCCTGTTCCCAAGGGATAGCGTATGGCTAAATCCAAGGTTTCAGCGGATGCCAAGGCGGAAATTAAAAACATCTGCCAGAACCGCAAAGCTTCGTTTCAATATGAACTGGGCGATCGGTTGGAATGCGGCATGGTTTTGACAGGGACCGAAGTGAAGAGCTTGCGAGCCGGGCAGGCAGGTTTGGAAGGCGCCTATGCCCGGATTGAAAATGGCGAAATCTGGCTGCATGGTTGCGAAATTGCCGAATACGCCATGGGCAATCAGATGAACCACCTTCCCAAGAGGCCCAGAAAGCTGTTGCTGCATCGGGCCGAATTAGCACGGTTCGCTGGCAGATCTTCGGAAAGGGGCTTTACCCTTGTGCCGACCCGCCTTTATTTCAAGGGTGGGAAAGCCAAAGTGGAAATTGCCATAGGCCGCGGGAAGAAATTGCATGATAAGAGGCAGGCGAAAAAAACGGCAGAAGCTACCCGGGAAATTCGCAAGGCCATGAAAAGAAAACGCGGAGATTGAAATGCGCTCGGCAGCCATGGAAGGTAAACGGGAACTGGTGGCGCTGGTAGACTCCGCCAGCCATGTTTGCTGCCGTTACAGAATCCTTCCCTTTGAAAAAGTCTTTCACGAAATGGGCTTCCGATTGAGGCTGGAGGAATGGCCCTCCTCCCTGGGCGGCAGGATTTCCCTGATCCTTTCCTTGCGGGGAAAAACCGTCCTCTTGCAAAGAAAGCTCATCAGTTCCTGGCTGGTGTGGTTGATGAAAAAACAAGGCGCCCAATTGATTTTTGATTTCGACGACGCGGTTTTTCTGCGTGATTCCTATTCGGAAAAGGGTTTTGCAGATCCCGGTCGGTTGCGCAGGTTCACCCGGATTTGTCAATCGGCCCGTGCCGTCATTGCCGGAAACTCCTTTCTGGCTCAACACGCCCGTAAATGGAACAGCGGCCAAGTTTATGTGGTTCCCACCAGCGTGGACCCGCTGGTCTATCCGGTGGAATCACGCCCTCAAAAAAATCCAGATTTGACCTTGGTTTGGGTTGGATCCTCCAGCACGCTGCAATCCCTGGAACACGCCCGGGCCGGATTGGATGCCGTCGGAGATAATTTCCCAGGGGTTCACATGAAAGTCATTTGCGACCGCTTCCCGGAATTCGCCAAGCTCCAGGTAAAGCCTGTTGCCTGGGAAGAGGCAACTGAGGTTAAGGAAATTTCCAGTTCCGATGTAGGCTTTTCCTGGATGCCCGATGACCCCTGGAGTCAGGGAAAATGCGGTTTAAAGGTGCTGCAATACATGGCAGCCGGGCTGCCGGTGATTGCCAATCCTGTGGGAGTCCACAAGGAAATGGTGGAGGATGGCAAAACCGGTTTCCTGGTGGAATCAACCGGGGAATTTCTGCAAGCGATTTCCGCCCTCAGGGGGAACCCCAACTTGCGTCAGCAAATGGGTAAAAAGGGCCGGGAAAAACTGGAACGAGATTACAGCGTGGCCAAAGCGGGAAACCTTTGGCGGGTTATTTTATCTGATTTCCAGGCACGGTTGCCTGTCGCGGGATGATTCCCAGTGGACATTTCACCCAACGATTTTCACGGCATTCGCTGGACTCTTGCACCCGGAATCCACCTGGATGTTCTGCAGAAAATTCTCCTTGGACCGGGTGGAATTCCCATGGAGGATTGGAATCATGCGGGCTTCGTGTCTTTGATCAAATCCGGGCCGCACCGTTCGGTTTATAGAATCTGCCTTCCCAACCTTGACCTGCACTTGAAACATAACCGGATTCAGGGCTTTAAAACTTGGATTCGAGAATGGGGGAGAGTTCCCAAAGCTTCCAAGGAATATCAAATTGCCCTCCACTTGAAAAAACTTGCCATACCTGCAATTGAACCCTTGGCTTTTGGAACCCGGGGCGGATTGCGCCCAGATTCCTTTTTGTTGACAAGAACTCTCCCGCTATCCAGGCCATTGGACGCGGTTTTCTTGGATTCCTTGAACCATGGCAAAGCCAAGTTTAAGGACATGGCCTTCTTGATTCGTTCCCTGGCCAAGTTCATTGCCGTGATTCACCAAAAGGGAATAATCCACCGGGATTTCCACCTGGGCAATATTCTTTTGTCAGAAACCGTCCCAGGAACTTTGGGTTTTTTCCTGGTTGATCTTGAACCTTTGGCCATTGGAGAAAGGCCGGTTCCCTGGGATAAAAGGGTTCTCAACCTGGCCGTCCTTAATTGTTGGGCGGATTTACACTTGCCCCGGTCATGGCGCTATTGTTTCTGGCAAAGTTACCTGCGGGAAGTACAAAGGGAAAAACTCCCTCAGGTTTTTGCCGAAGACCGAGAGTGGCGGCGGTTTCAACTCAAGCAAATGGCCTTATTAACCGCTGGGGTGAACCGAAAATTATGGAATAAGTTTGACGGGCGGTGTTTGGGAGTCAATCGGCGGTTTAGGAAAATTCAGTCCGGCTGCTTCCACGGCCATGTTTCCGCCCTGGTTCCAATGGGCGAAATTGAAAAGTGGCTGGAAATGGCTAGGCAAGAAATTCCCCAGGGAGTTGTCTTGAAGAATTCCCGCAGTTCCCTGGTGGTAGATTTCAACCCAAGCATCGGAGTTGGACAGTCTCTGATTTTCAAGAAGTTTAAAGCCAAGGAGTGGCTGGATCCACTGGCGGCGCTGTTCCGTCCCGACGGCGCTACGCGCTCTTGGACCATGGGCAATGCCATGCTTCATCGCCTCTTGCCAACACCAAGGCCTCTGGCGGTTTGGCATCGATGGAAGTTTGGGCTGCCCCAAGATGGGTTCCTTGTATCCGAAAAAGTAGCGGGCGCCATGCACCTTCTCGATTGGTTATCCCATTTACGCACTTTTCCTGAGGAAATATTCGTCCCAGGGGTGCGGGTATTAATCGATCGGCTGGGGGACTTAATTCGGCGGATGCATGACCGGGGTATTTCACACAGGGATCTCAAGGCTCCCAATCTATTGGTGAATGGGAAGGCAATCGACCCGAAGTTGTGGTTCATAGATTTGGTTGGAGTTCAAAAGCACGGGAGTCTGGGGGAAAAAAGGAAAATGCAAAACCTGGCAAGATTGAATGTCAGTTTCCTTATCAATAGAGGAATAACTCATTCGGATCGACTGCGGTTTTTGCGCCAATATCTAAAATGGGGGCTTGAGGGCCCTTTTACCTGGAAAAAATGGTGGCGGGAAATAAGCAAACTATCTCTTTTCAAAATGGAAAAAAACCGCTTGTCCAACCGCCCATTAGCTTGAAACTTAAACCAAGACTAGCCTTGCGCCTTTTCCCGTTTCCACTTATCCTCCGCCCGCTTTTGGGGATATTCCCCAAAACGAGGGGCACTTATGTTGTCGGCGCAATCCACCTCATTTTTCAGGCGGTTCTTGGCCATTTTTGCCATCGGCCTGGCATTCCTTGCCGGGTGTTCCTCATTTCAATTCAACATGAACCAAAATGGCAAGGACGCCAACGATGCCAATGCCGCCCCGGTGCCGACCTTGCCAGGGAAGTATTTGGTCCGCGTAGCTCCGTATGTTTTCCTGAGTGATTTCGAAATTCAAAAAGACCTGCCATTGTTTCAGGAATTGGGCCACCTGCGTGACCAGGTTTACCAGGATTTGAAACTCCCTGACTCAACTACCATGATCCAGGTCTACTTGTTTGAGGACCGGGACAAGTACGAACGCTTTATGCAATCGCGATACCCGAAACTGCCATCCCGCCGGGCATTTTTTGTCGCCCAAAGCCGCGGGGTTGGGCGGTCGGAAGATTTGCTGATTTACACTTACTGGGGTGACCGGGTGAGGCAAGATTTGAGGCACGAACTCACTCACGCTTTGCTTCACAGCGTTTTGAAGGATGTTCCCCTTTGGCTGGATGAAGGGCTGGCGGAGTATTACGAACTTCCGTTGGAACAAAAAGGAATCAACCGGGCGCATGTGGAACAGTTGCGCAAGGAACTCAGCTTGGATTTTAAACCTGATTTGATCCGACTGGAATTGATGGATGAAGTGGGGAAAATGAATCGGGCGGAGTACCGTGAATCTTGGGCCTGGGTCCATTTTCTTTTGAATTTCTCCCCCGACACGCGAAAAAATCTCCTCACCTATTTGCAGCAATTGCGCGACACCTCGAACCCAGGAAACTTTCGGGAGAAATTGCTAGAAATATTGCCGACGCCAGAAACCGATTTGCAAAACCATATTCTCCGCCTGGACTTTGCCCCGGTGGAAAAAAAGCCCTCCTCCCCTTGATCTGCCTGCTTCAGGCCAGTTCCATTGATAAAATCTAATTCAGGGCCGATCGGCTATTCCGCGACGAGGCTTGGGCGTATGAAAATTCTGGTTACTGCCGGTGGAACTTCAGTTCCCATTGACCCAGTCCGGCGAATTACCAACTTTGCCCAAGGTATCACCGGGAAACTCATCGCCGAGGAAGCCCTGAAAAGAAATCATTCGGTAACCCTTCTCACCTCCAATCCCAGGGAAGTTCCCTTGAACAGTTCGGGATTAACCTTGAGGTATTTCGAGTTTTTCCAGGAGTATTGGCAAGCCATGGAGGAACTTACCCGCCAGGGAAATTTCCACGCCATGGCGCTATCAGCGGCAGTTAGTGATTTTTCCTGTACAGGGATTTTTTCCGGGCCGGATGGTCTAACAAAAATCCCTCCAGGGGAAAAAGCCTGTTCCTCGCAGAATGACCTGTGGATTCAGTTGGCAAAATTACCCAAAATCCTGGAGCAGGTTCGATCGCCTTGGGGATATAACGGCCTGTTGGTGGCCTTTAAGCTGGAAACCATGAAGGATGAACCGGAACTTCAGGCGATGGCTGAAAAATCCAGGGTGAAAACTGGCGCCGACTTTATGGTCGCCAATCTTTTGGAAAACGCCCGCGATTGCGCCTGGCTTGGCCCGATAAAGGGAAATTACCAAAAAATGCAACGGAACCAATTGCCCGGCGCTCTCCTCGACTTGTTGGAATCCGCAAAAAGGTGACCTCATATGGCCAAAGTCCTGTTAGGAATCACTGGCTCGGTGGCTGCAGTGAAAACCCTGGAAATTGCCGAGCTGCTCCTAAAAACAGGGCATGATGTTCGGGTTTGCTGCACCGCCTCTTCCCTTTATTTTTTCCCTCTTCAAAAATTAAGGGAAGTCATTGGTCCCAAGGACGAAAGTGATCTGCCTCCGGTTTTTCTCGATGCCGACGAATGGAGTTGGGGCGGCGGAGGTTCCCATTACAAAACGGAACAGAAAATTCTCCATATTGAAGCCCGCCGCTGGGCCGATTTGTTCCTTCTGGCTCCCTTGGATGCCAACACCTTGGCGAAAATGGCCGACGGTATCGCGGATAATACTTTAACCTGCATTTGGCGGGCCTGGGATCTCGCGAAACCGGTCATCCTGGCTCCGGCGATGAACACCTTGATGTGGAAAAAAAGAGCCACTCTCCGCAATTTGCAATGGATCGCGGAAGAATTTGGGCTGGCGGATTCTCAGTCGATTCACCCCAGCAGTTTTTGTGAAGCCATCAATAAACAACGAGGAAAACTGGCTCTGTTAGCCCCGGCGGAAAAACAGCTTGCTTGTGGCGATTTGGGCCTCGGCGCCATGGCGCCAATTCAGGAAATCATTCGTGAAGTAAACCGCCTGATACTTACCGTGCCTCATTAAATCCAAACCCGGGCCTTTTGCTTATCCGGCGATGTGCTACCATAATGCAATTGCCTTCCAGGATATCGGCCCAAGTGCGCGTTGAAAAAAATGACCATTGAGAAAGGAGGCTAGTAGCCATGGGTTATTCCAGGGGACTTGTTTTATTCTTCGGAGTTATTTTTGCTGCCAAAGGCTTTACCCAGGAATCTTTTTTCCCAAAGGATGCCCGGGTAGAAAGAGTTTGGACAGGGGGTGAATTCACCGAAGGACCTGCCTATGGCCCCGATCACTGCGTCTATTTTTCCGATATTGGAAACCGCATCCTTAAATTTGACCCAGCGACCGGGAATACCACCGATTTTCGCAACCCCGGTGGCCGCTCCAACGGGCTCGACTTCGACCAGAAGGGGAATCTGATTGCCGCCGAGGGAGCCAACACGGGGGGCAACCGCCGAATCACCAAATCTTCTCTGCAGCCAGGGGCCCAGCTCACGGTCCTGGCGGATTCCTTTAATAAGAAAAAGTTCAACAGCCCCAATGACCTAATTCTGGATAAGAACGGGGGAATTTACTTCACCGACCCTCGCTATGTGGGTAATGAACCGAAAGAACTCGACTTCGAGGGAGTTTTTTACATTGCGCCTGGCGGCAAAGTGATAGTCGCCACCAAGGAATGTGCCAAACCCAATGGCCTCGTTTTATCCATGGATGGGAAAACGCTTTACCTGGCGGAAAACCATCCCAGTGGGGCACGACATTTGCTTTCCTTCCAGGTGGGTAAGGATGGCGGCTTGTCCGGGAAAAAGGTTCTCTACGATTTTGGCAATCAACGAGGGGTCGATGGCATGTGCATCGACCAAAAGGGCAATCTTTTTGCCACAGCAGGGTCGAAAGAGAAGGCGGGGATCTATGTGTTTTCGCCGGAGGGCAAGCGCCTGGAATTTCTGCCCACGCCGGAAGACCCAAGCAACTGCATTTTTGGCGGAAAAAATCGCGACATTCTTTACATTACCGCTGGAAAGTCGCTGTACCGGGCAATAACAAATACCAAGGGATTTCATTGCTTTTGGCCGGAATAAGTTGCTCCATTACAAAGTGATTTTATGAAACAAACGATTGCATCCTTGTTTTTACTTTTCCTCGCCGGACTTGGTTCCAATCCGGGTTGGTCGCAGGAATCCCAGGTCAAACTTTTTGCCCTGCAAGTGAATTCCCCCGCCGATGAAGACGATCCTCATTTTGCCCCTTCGGTAAACGCCTTGCTCACTTCCCGGTTCTATTTTTCACGCCAGGAAGGAAAAGGCAAACCGGTTATCATGGTCTCAAAGTGGGAGAAGAAGGCGAATAAATGGGGCGAGGCTTTCACCATTGGACCCTACATCGATTCCAAAGCGGGTGACGCCAGTTGTTTCGTGGGAGAGGAGGGAAAGTTTCCTCAATTGATTATTTATGCCACCCGGAAAGACGAGAAGAACTCCAATTTTGATTTGTACAAAACATTTCGTGACGGTCCAGGGAAAGACCGGGAAGACAAAGCCTTCATGCCGGCGCGGCCACTGATCTCATTGGATACCGATGAGGATGAAATGTATCCCTGGCTGAGCAAGGATCAGATGCAGATATTTTTCAGTCGCAAGGGGAAGGATGGTTGGCGATTATGGACGGCCCGGCGTGAGGCGGGTTCCGGCGTGGAGGGGAATTTTGCAGAGCCCAATTTGCTAAACGAAATCCCCCCGGGGTTTCACCATGTCACCATGAATCCCCTGGGCACTTTGATGTTTTTACAAGGACCAGTGGAAAACAACCGCACAGGGATTTTCCAGGCCAAAAAAACAGGCGCCAAGTGGGGAGATATCAAGCCGGTGGAAACTCTGAATCACCCCGAGGGGAAAATCGGGTCGAAGTCCCCAAATTTATCCCGCGATGGCCTGCGCCTTTATTTTGCCTCGGACCGACCGGGAGGGCAGGGGGGGCTCGATCTTTATTCCATCCTGGTTTCAGATTTAAAACTGACTAAAACCAATTAACGGCTGGCGGGAATGAGAAGACTTTCCCGCACCTCCGAGAGGAGTTGCGGTTCTTGGCGGGCCAAGGACTGCAAAAAGATCGCCAGGGAAGAATTTCCCGGCGCTGTGAGCGCGTAGCGGATGATGGCCCGTTTGACAATTGGCGTGTCGAATCCTTTGGTTCCCCAGCGGTTCAGGATTTCAGCGCTTAAGGCCCAGTCTTTTTGTCTGCGCAATTCCTCAATAACCAGGTCGGAAAGTTCTCCTTGTTTCAGGGCGGCTTGCAACACCAGGTGCAGATTTTTCCTGGTTTGAACAGAGGCGTCTCCATCAAAAAGACCTTTCAGCACGCGGAATCCCGCCAGGCGTAAATTCAGAGGAGTTTCGTTTTCTCCCAAGACTCCTTGTAGAGTTTTCCAGCCCAATTCGGGGTGAATACGAACAAGGGCCAAGAGGATGCCATCATGGCTGGACTGGGCTCGTGGCGATTGGTCTTTCAAAAGAGAGGACAAGAAATTTAGGTCTTCTGGCTTTCCTTGGGCCCCCAAAAGAAAAGCGTAGAGGCCGAGCCGGTTTTCTGGCACCTTGGGGTCGCGCAGCCACTGGCGGAGATTCTCCAGGGGAATTTGCCGTGATATGGCCAGCAAGGCGTTATCCGTGGCCTTGGCGAATTCCAGGAAAGCATCGGCGGCGATTTCCCGAGTGGGAGATTCCAAATGCTTTAAAAAAAAGAGCAAGTGGGAGACCTGGTCGGTTGCGTTTTGCCTGACCGCTTCGATCGCGTATTTTTCCCATTCCACGGAATTAAGAGAAATCCCCCGGTAGGCGTCAAGTTGGCCTTTTTCTAGGTCGCAAAAAACGAGAAAACGATTTCCAAGCCCAGGCTCAACCGGGACATATTTTTCCATGACCAAACCCGGTGTTGGCGTCCAATTGGCCGGGGCCCGGACCACTTTGTCGATGGTAAATTCTGTGCGGCCTTTGCCGTTTTTCTCTAGCGTTGCCTTGATGGATTTTACCACAAAAATGGCCCTGGCCGCTGGTTTATTCCCTTCTTCCCGCAGGCTGGAAGCGTTTTGGAATCCTTGGCAAATGCTGCACGCCGACGCGGCAAAACTCCCAAGGGCCAGGCAATTAGCCAAGAGAATGAACAAGCGGATTTTGGATTGCAACGGAAAGTCCCTCCATGGACCAGGCCGCTATTTTGCGGGCGGGGGTTGCTCTAATTTCAACAATTCTTCCGCGTCAATGACTCCTTGGGGATCGGTTCCCCGCATTTTTTTCACATAAGCGTCCGCGGCCTTGTTTCCTTTGCAGGATAGGGCATATCGCAGGACCGCACGGCGCACGATGGGGATTTTCTTGAAAAACTCTTTTTCTTGCAAGCCGAGGACTTGGTCAGCGGCCTCCCAAACCTGCCATTTCCTCAGGTCTTCGATGGCCAGATCGGAGATGTCATCCTGCTCATTTAGAACCAGGATGGCTTCAACTAATTGCTTTTTTTCGATTACATCAGGGCGAAATTCCAGGAGAAAGCGAATGGCCCTTAGGCCGGCGTAACGGAACAGGAATTCTTTCTTCGGGTTCTTCAGAATCCCTGTCAGGTAATCCCAGCCGGCCTTTTTATTCAGCAGGCAATAGGCTGTGAAAACACCATCAATGCCGGTGCCAGTTTGCTTATCTGGGTTCTCCAGAAGCTGTTTCAAAACCACCGCGTCCTTCTCTTGACCAACATGGCCAAGGATGGAAGCGTAAAGCCCGGTTTTAAAAGCCGCGGTTTCCGGGTTATTCAGCCAGGCTAAAACCTTGTCCCTGGAGAAGCCCTTGGCGGCTTCCTGGAAATCCTTGTAGGAAGCGTTGCCAAATTCTTTGTAAGCGTCGTTAGATATTTCCAGGTCTGCATTTTCCAGAAAATTAAAGTAAAACTCCAATCGCTTGGGCACGGTCTTGTCCTTGATTTCCAGGGCCCCTTTCAAATACTTGACGATTTCGCTGTCAGGGGGGATCGCCACACCGCGGTAAGGGTCCAATTTGCCCTTGTACACTTCGCAAAAGAGCAGGAACTTGTATTTTCCATCCTTGTCGGGTGGCACATACCGAGGCAGGGTCAGGGCTTTTTTGTCACCGCGAAACGCATGGTCCTTGATGACGGACTCAATTTCAAAATCGGTCGTGCCATCCGAACCATTGGCGTTGCCTAGCTTGGGATTTTTCAATGTGCCGAACAGGACCAAGTTTGCCTGATTGACTTCGCCAATCAGGGTTTGACCTTGCATGGTGCAGAAAGGGCAGTGACTGTCTGCCTGCGCCAGTGGGGAAAAGAAAAAGGCCAAGGCAACCGAGGCTGTTATCCAGCGAAATGTTTGGCGGCAAGCCATAATAGTCACTCCTGTCATGCGAAGTCAAAGTTCAAGGCGGGTTACTAATTGGCATAGGGGTTTGGGTCGCGGGGCACGACGCGAACCAGATCATCGTTGAGCTTTTTGTCTTTTTCGGGATATAGAACCAAGGCAGTCATGAACTCGTTGGCGCCCTTCCTTTGCAGGAAATGCACCCGCCCGGTTACTTGAACCCATTTATCATCGTATTTTTTCCATTGCAGTTTATCGGGGATTCCTGGGGCCACCATGATGACAGCGTTCAAGGGGACGGCGTCGGCGGCGCAGCAATTGATTTTAAAGCGCGCCAAAGTGAAACGCCTTTCGTCGTCACCGCGGTATTTCCCTGAAAGGCGAACCGTTTTCCCTTCGTAATGGTTGCGGCTTTCCTGGTTCATGGATGCCATTTCCAATTGCAAAAAACCTACATTGAAATCGACCCCTTTTTCCTCAACTGTCTTGACCTCTGTGAATTGATTCAAATCCACGGCTTTGATGCTGCTGAATACTTCATTGGGCAAGTTGAGGAAAAACAGAACCACCGGAAGCATTAACACGATATAGCGCCATGGGGCCCAGCCATGATCATGGCCGCAATCTTGCCCATTACCCTGGGTATGGGCGTAGTCGTGCTCGCAACCTTCGTGATGGTGGTGCTCGTGACCACAGTCCTCATGGTGATGGGCATGGGAATCGTTGGCGGATTGTTGTTCGTGAGCATGGGCAGGGTGGTGGTGGCCATGTTTTTCACTGTGCGCGTGATCATGCCCATGATCATGGTCGCAATCGCCATGGTGATGATCGTGATCGTGGGAGTGCCCTTCGTGGGCCCCTTCTTTAGCGTGCTGGTCTTTCCACAGGGCAATGGTGCGGACAATGACCAGGAAGAAAAGCGCCAGGCTGCCAAGGAAAACCCAGAGGTGGAATTTTGGATGAAGAATGAGTGAAAGCTGATTGCCTACAGCGCCATCGGGTCCTTTTACCGGCCACCAAAGCATGAGGCATACATAGGCAATGGCCAGAGAAATCCCCAGGGTGAGGATTTGTTCCGTGAAATATTCCCTGGAACTTCCGTGATGATGATGTTCGTGCGCCATGGCAAACTCCTTAGTTTGATTTTACCGTAACGGCGGGAGGAGTGACATATCGAGGCGCCAGATTCTCCCATAAGTAGTGAACGATCATGGTGTAGAGAAAAACCTGGAGAGCCACGGTGAGGAAGATGGTCCAGATCAGCTTGGGTCGAAAAACCTGGGTGTACATCATGTAAAGTTTCAGGTCCACCATGGGGCCAATGACGAGGAAACCTAATTTCGCCGCCGGCCGCAGGGTGACAAAACTGGCCGCCACGAAGGCATCGGCCTCGCTGCAAAGGCAGAGGAGAACGGCGAAGCCCATCATGAGGAGAATGGCGGCGGCAATATTGGCTCGCGACAGCTCCGCAATCGTTTCATGGGAAAACCAAATGCGGGAAAACGCAGCCAGCAACGCGCCCAGTGTCAGGTAAACCGATATGTCGATGAAATCATGCAGGGCGGTTTCTGAAATCCGGGACAGGCGTGAAAATCCACTATTATTCTTGCCTTTGCTGTTTTCCCCCGTCGCATCCTCCTTGGGGGGAAGGGCCAAGGGTGTAAGAAGGGTGTTTCCATGCTTCTGGTACAATCGGTCCACCACCAAGCTGGTTACCACCGACACCAGAAAGGCCATGGACAACCGGCAAATCACCATCATGATCCCGCCCATTTGGTATGACAAGCGGCCGCCTTCGGTGGCATTTTCCATTCCCGAAAAAGCCACATAGGTGCTAAAAAGCACCACCGGGTTGATAATCGGCCCAGCCAGCAAATAGGCGACGCAGCAGCTCAGGGGCAGACCCTTGCGCAACAGACGCCTCATCACCGGGATGATCCCGCACTCGCACATGGGAAAGGTCAATCCCAAAAGCGCGCCCATGCCAATTCCAAGCAACTTACTTTTAGGAAGGATCCGGGCGATGAGATTTTGCGGCAACATTTCCTCTAAGACCCCAGCGATAATCGCCCCTACGACGATGAACGGCAGAGCCTCGTAAAAAATGCTGGTAAAGATCAGGATGAAGTCCTTGATCCTGTCAAACGCTTGAACGCTATCCACTGTTTAACTTCTACGAAGGGATGGAATAAGCAACAGCCCCAGGGCAGGGGGAAGGGATGGCCCGCATTCCCATGCAGATATTCTCCAAAACTGGGGCCAGGGAAGCAAGAGGATTGCGCTTAAGTCGAACTTTGCCCGCGGATAAAGCGGGAAGCGATCATGCTGCAAAAGAACAAAAAAACGCTGGACAAGACAATGGTTCCGGAAACCCCAAAGCGAATACCGGTCCGCATTTGCAATTCCCAACTGGCACCCAGCCCGCCGAGGCAAACCAAAAGGCTGGTCAGGACGCTTATCCAAAAGACCTGTCGCAGGTTTTTTCCCACATTGTTGGCCGTTGCCGCCGGCACGATTAACAAGGCATTTATCAGCAACACGCCGACATAGCGCAGTGAAAGATTAACAATCAAGGCCAGGACCATGACAAACAGGTAATAAAGAAGCGCCACCGGGTACTTGCGGGAAAGGGCTAGGCTGCTGTTAAAGCTGCTGAAAACCAGGCGATTGTAGGCGAAGATGAGCAATCCCCAGGTGAAAACGGTCAGCATGGCCATATAAATAATTTCCGGCGCGCTGACAAATAGGGGATCGCCAAACAGGAAATCCTCCAGAGAGAAAACGCTGCGGTCGTTGATGATGTTTTTCAAAAGGGCGGCGAAACCAAGGGAAAAGGCGAAAAACACGCCAATGACCGTATCGCTGGCTAGGCCGGTCTGCCCGCGGACATAAGCGATCCCCGCGCCGACCCCGATGCCAAACAGGACCATGATGGGGGTGACCCATTGCCAGAACTCTTCCCGCGGGCGGGTGCCCACCAAGAACAGCTCGAAGAAAACATAACCCAGGCTGACCCCGGCGAAGGCGCAGTGGGCCAGGGCGTCGCTGAAAAAAGCCATGCGGTTGCCCACCACCAGGGATCCCACCGCGCCGCAAGTCAACGCCACAAGTGTCAAAGCGAGAATAGCCCGCAGGTTGAAAGTCTGGTGAAAAAAGGAATGCTCCGGAAACCAGGTGGATACCGCTCCGAGAAGCTGGTCCAGCCAGTGAATGGCGCCTTCCGATAGAAGAATCGACATGCGGTTCCTTTTTGAAAGCCATCCATTAGGAAACAGGGGCGGCCATCTGGGATCGGGCTTTTTCCTCTTTGCCCAGGGGCTTTACCAACCGGTGCATTAATCGCATGGCCTCTTGGGCCTCCTCGTGCGTTATTATCAGGGGCGGGGAGATGCGAATGACTTTTTTTGCCAGCGGGCCAAGCAGGTGAATTCCCTCGTTGCCATTATCACCCCGGTAGCAAATTTCCACAACTTTGTTGGCCCAATCGGCGGCGGTAATGCCTGCCCAATCGCGCGTTTCCACTCCCCAAACCATGCCGCCTTTTTCACCCCGCACATGGCAAATAAAGGGCAGGTCCTTTTTCAATTGCAGCAATCCAGCTTCGATCACCTGCGAAACCTGGCTCTTCCTGGCGATTACCTGGCCATCGGCGTAATCATCCAAAGTGGCAAGAACGGCGGCGCAGCAAATAGGGTTGGCGCTCCAGGTATCCGATCCTTCCCCGTATTCCAGGGAAGAAAAAAAATCGGCTCCTCCCACCGCAGCCGCCACCGGAACCCCATTGCCCAACCCCTTGCCCAGGACCACGATATCTGGCTCAATCCCGTAAGTTTCATAAGCAAAGAGCGAGTTGGTTCTGCCGAAGTTGGATTGCACCTCGTCGAGAATGAAGACGATCTCTTTTTCCTGGCAGAACCGTTGCAAAAGCTGGTGATACTCCTTGGGCGGATGGTAGGAGCCTCCTCCTCCCAGGTAGGGCTCGGTGATCAAGGCGCAGATCTTACGGCCAAACTGATTCCAAAGGGTATCGAGTTCTTTTTGGTAGGGCGACGGGTCGAAGGGCTTGTCACGGGTGGAAACATCGACGCACTCGGCCATGGGGAAGGAGATGAAGCGCACTCGCGGATCGCGGTCGCGGTCGGTTTCCGAACCGGTGACGGCGTTTGCCAGCCCTTTTTTCCCGTGAAAACCAAAGCGAGTAGCAAGGATCATGTCGCGGTTGCGGTCTCGGGCCAGGGCGGCCCACAAGGCTTTTTGAATTGCTTCCGAACCTGATGCCGCCCACAAGACCTGCTGCATTTTTTCCCCGCCTGGGCAACGGCGCATGGCTTCCAGCAGTCTTTCACTGGCTTCGATTTCGATCTGCGTGACGGCGTTGTATGCCGTCATCGGTTTGCCAGGGAAAAAACTGCCAGAAGAATTGGACCCTTCGTTCCTGGCATCCCAGCCCATGTAATGAAAAAACCTCTCCATCCACCCGCGCGGGTTATGCCCCAGGTTGGCCACCAGGACTCCCGAGGAAAAATCAAACAACTTCCTGCCTTCCGGCGTCCAATGAAAAACCCCGGCGCTTTTTTCCAGCACTGCTAGCGAGGGCGTGAAAGCCCGCAAAGAGCGAGGCTCAACTTTTCCCAGGGTTTCCCGAGTTTTATTGGAGAGCGTTTCATTGGCGTGTTGAATTGGATTCATGGCTTACTCGAGCATTTCTTGGTCTTACAAATTAAATTATCCAAGGGGGGCAGCCGTGCATAGGTGGAAATGCCCGCCCGGAGGAAAATCAAACTGTTCCGGAATAAAGGACTCGCGGAGGCTTGCCCCCTGGCGAACGCAGCACCAAGCCGCCAAGGGGATCGTTGACAAACACCTGGCAGCCGGGGTTTTCCCCGGCATGCTCCTCCAGGAGCGCTTCCAACGCCTGCACAATTGCCACCGTGTTGCGGTCGGCCGACAAGTCGTTGTAATGCAAGTCGCTCATGGCTTTCAGACGGGTTTCCCGGTCTTTTTTCTCCCCGCCGAATTCCACCTGGGCCACTTCCTCAAAAAACTTCCGGATGATTTCAATTCCATACCCCCGGCGGGATCGAGCGCCCCAGGGCTCCAGGAAATCTCCGTTGTAATGATGGTTCGGGGTGTTTTTGATCTCATGGGGCGAGCGATCCTCCACCGCCATTTCAACTCCACGCTTACGCTGGTGGGCGTTCCAAATTCCATTATCGAAACGGAACTGAACTTCCTGCTCCACATAACCGGGGAAGTTGTCCGGGTTGACCCAGCTCGTGTGGATATCGAAGGTGGCTTCCCGATTGTCCGGGTGCAAGTAAGTGACCTGAAGCTGGCAGGAATCCCAAGTTTTTCCATCGGGTTTGCCAACCAGGCCGCGCTGCCCGGTGGCGCCAATTCGCCACAGCTTCCACCCAGGCTGGCAAGACGAGGGGCCAAAGGAAAAATCAATCAGTTTGATGTAATGAACCGCCACATAGGTTCCCGGGTTCCTGCCTTGAATCCATTCAGCAAATTGCTGACCGCTGATTTGTTTTGGCTCCAATAGGGAACAAAAGCCGTTGTTCACATGTTTTAAAACGCCATCAGCGTAGTGGGTGCGGAGTTTTTTGTGGTCTGGGTCGGCGAGTTTGTGATAAACGACCTTGGCCAGCACGCAATTCTTTCGAGCCGTTTCCACCAGGACATCGAGTTGCTCAAGTTTCAGTACGGAAGGCTTTTCAATGAGGACATGTTTTCCGGCTTCCAGGGATTTTTTTGCAGCTTGAAAATGGCGGTCATCCGGAGTGGCCACGCAGACCAGGTGGACTCCCTGTTTGAGCATTTCGTCCAGCGCCTGCGGCCCGTGATGGTTGGTGAAGGTGGGCAGAGCGCCGGGCAATTGGGCCAAATACTTTTGTCCGCGAGCCCCGGTTCGCGTGGCCGCCGCAGTCCACTGAACTTCCACTGGCCCAGTTTCACGCGAATAAAGGGGCGCCTTCCTCAAATCAATAAACGCCGGGAGGTAAGTTTCCTCGAAGATCATTCCCAGGCCGGCCATTCCTGCTCGGAGGGTTTGCTGTGCTTTTTCCATTCCAGTCCTTAAAGCGTGTGCCGCGTGGTCGATGGTTGAAAGTTTACAGTAAACGCGCTCCCGCGCAAATCAGGCTGGGTTGATTGGGTCTGGGAATCGCAAATATCCTGGGGAAAACGATAAACGCAAAGAAACATAACATCCGTTATCGGACCTTGGGATAGGCGATCCAGGCGCGCCAAAGCCGAAAAATAATGTCCGATAACGGATCTTATGTTTCCTTTGATCTATTTTTCTCGGAACCTGTTTAGTTCCTTTTTTGAACCTGCTCAGGCAGATCCGGCCGATTGGTTTTGACTTTCGTTTTCCAGGTAAACGCCCATCTTGCGAAACTTCATGTACCGTTGCTCCAGCAATTCTGCCACGGGAATTGTTACGAGTTCACGAAGCATTTTCAGCAAGCTGGCCTTAAGCGTGTTCCCAATTTCCTTGGGGTCGCGGTGGGCCCCTCCCAAAGGCTCCATGATGACATGGTCTACCACTCCCAGGCGGGAAAGGTCACGGGAAGTCAGGCGCAGGGCCTCGGCGGCGGTTGGCTTGGTCGTTTCATTGGCCGTCTTCCAAAGAATCCCCGCGCAACCCTCCGGGCTGATCACCGAGTAATAGGCGAACTCCAGCATGCAGACGCGGTCGCCCACGCCGATTCCCAGCGCGCCGCCAGATCCGCCTTCGCCAATGACTACACAAATCACCGGTGTGGCCAGGCGCGTCATTTCCAAAATGTTGTTGGCGATCAAAGCCGATTGGCCGCGCTCCTCGGCGCCGATCCCTGGAAAGGCTCCCGGTGTGTCAATCAGGCAAATAACCGGCAGATTGAATTTTTCCGCCAGCTTCATGTTCTTGAGCGCCTTGCGGTAACCTTCCGGATGCGCGCAGCCGTACATGCATTCCTGGCGTTCTTGCAGGGTGTGCCCTTTTTGATGCCCCATGAGCATGACGCGGAACTCGCCCACCCGAGCGAAGCCGGTTCGCAAGGCGCGATCATCTCCAAAGGCCCGGTCTCCATGCAATTCCACGAAGTCTTCAAAAATCATTTCTACATAATCGAGCAACTGCGGCCTGTCGGGGTGCCTGGAGACTTGCACGGTTTCCCAGGCGGTGAGGTTGTTGAATTTGGTTTTTTTTAAGGAGGCGATTTCCTTGCGGATCCGCCTGATCTCCTCCGATGAGCCTTTCTCCCCGCCCTCCTTGGTTTCCAAGGAAGCGAGAAGATCCTCCAGGGCGTAAATTTCCTTTTCGAAAGGAAGCCGGCTCAATGAACTCATCTCATCCTCGAAAGACCGCGGCTGCTGAATAAACCGGCCCGCTAAACAAATATCCTATCAGGATGGGTGGTTCAAACAACTTTGAACTCCTCTCTCTTGCCCCTTCGAGGCGGTTTTTGGTATGGATGAGTCGGCCCTTTGTTATCCCAGTGGAATGGAATTCTGATACATGCCTGGGAAACCCCTCGGAACTACAATTTTCCCGACGGCCAGGACCACTCAGCGCAAGTGGATTTTGACTGGTCTTTACCTCTTATTGACTTTCTTTGCCACCTCACCCATTTTTCTTCGCACGCAATCCGAATTCGATACCGTCTTCATCGCCTACGCACGCATGTTGGCCTGGGGGGGCGACATTTACCATGAGGGCACCCCCTATCTCTACCCGCCCTGGATGGCTTTTTTTAGCGTCCCTTTTTCCTGGCTTCCCCATTGGCTGTCTCGCGGAGCTTTTGGGTTATTGAACATGGCGTGCTTGGTTGCCGCCGTGGGAGCGGCCTGGAAACTTGCTTCGATATACCGAACCGGAAATAAATCCTCCCCTTGGGTCTTTATCCTCGGTTTGCTTTGCTCAGCCACTTTCTTTCTCAATTGCACATCGCATCAGCAAATGGATGTGATTATTGCCGGGTTGGTCCTTCTCGGTTGTTGGGTTTTCTTTAAGGGTAAGGAAGGAACCGGCGGGGTTCTTTTGGGGATTGCTGCAGCCTTCAAAATGACCCCCTTGCTGTTTCTTCCCTATTTTCTTTACCGTGCGAAGCCCAAGGCGGCGATTTCATTGGCAGGCGCTTTTTTACTCTGCAATTTTCTCCCCGATTTGTTTTTTCCTCCCCCCTTGGGCCAACCTCGAATACTGGCTTTTGTAGAACGCCAACTGCTGCCCATGGCCAGTCCTGGGTTTGTGCCCGGCACCTGGGCCAGCGAAATTGTTTACAACCAATCTCTTTCCGGTTTTGCCAAACGCATGGTGCAAACCCGAATAGAAAACACCGAGGGGAAATGGCGCATTGCCACCCTGCAATCTTCCGAGGCCGCCAGCCAGGTGAAAAAACTATTCCTGTTAATGGTCGGCGCTTGTCTCCTTTTGGGTTTTTATTCCTTGGGCTGGCCAGGGAGAAGATCCGTTGATTTTCCCCTTGAGGCCTCTTTGGTTATCTGCGGTATGCTGCTGCTTTCGCCCATGTCGGGCTTGGCGCATTTTGGCATCCTTGTGCTGCCTGCTTTCTGCCTGGCTTTTGGCACGCTTCAAGCCGGCTGGAAATTTGGCCCTTGGTTCCTTGCCCTTCCATTGTTGGGTGGGGTGTTTTTAAACAAGGACTTATCCGGCGAGGGAATTTACACCTTCTTGCTTTGGTCCGGGGCGCTGACTGCGGCGACCTTGTCGCTTTTTGCCGGGTCGTGCTGGTCCTTGATTGGGAAAAGAAAAATTCAGTCGGTGGCGGTGCAGGTGGAAACCCGCGGTTCGCAAGCCGCCTAAGACCAATATTCCTCGAAGTGAATGTTGCCCTCGGGTTGGCCGTGTCCGAGACTCGCTTTGAAACCCTCCTTCTCGAGAATTTCGATCACTCCCTCTGGTGTGGGATAGGCCCAGAGGCCGGTTTCTCGGTCTTTATTGGGAACACCAATCATGGCCGGGTTGCCGCACAAAAAGAAGTGCGTGTTTTTCGGGTTCAAATTCTCACCCAAGGTCCGCTCCAAGTCTCCTGAACGCAGCAGGTCTTGCAGGTATTTTTTTTGGTTCGGATTGCCATCCCGGGTGGTCAGGGGAAGGTAATGATAATTGGAAAAATGCGCCATCAATTTTTCATGGTTGGCCATGTAGGCCAGGTCCTTGCCATGGCGAACACAAGAGGCGGAAACAATCTTTCCCTGGTGGCCGCTGCGCAACAATTCCCAGGTCATGTAATTGTGAGGAGCTTCCCCCGTGCCGGTGGCGAAAAAGACCACATGATCGCCGGGTTTCACTGGGGAAAGGTTGAAGTTCCCGGTGATTTTTTCCCCCACGAACAAGCGCTGCCCCTCTTGCAATAAGAACAAGCGGGGAGTAAGCAACGGCGGCTCCCCCCGAGTCTCACGGACCAGTACGATGTAAAACTCCAGGGTGTTATCGCTGGCGGGTTCCAGGATTGCACCTTCGCCATCAACGATAGAGTGCGAAATGGAATATGACCTTCGTGCAAGCTTGGTAAGCTCTTCGGGCGGGAGAGTTTCCGCCTGGCACCCCTCGGCGCGGGTTTCCCAATTCCCCATGCCCAGAAGAGTGTATTGCCCGGCGCGATGCGGCCGGATCGGCTTATCCGGCCGAACACGCAGGAGCATCAAGTCCGAGTGGGCTTTTTGAATTTGAACTACCGCGGCGTTATACTTGGATTTCCGCAAATCCTCGATCTGCGCCGCGGTTAAACAATCTGCCATTACCGTACTCCGAAACTCACCCAAAGCGCTTATGATATTTCCTGAGCGGCTTTGTTGTAAATCTCCACGCAGGCTTTTAAATCCTTCGAGGGATCTTGCGGGTTGGCTTCATATTCAATGCTGATCATCCCCTTGAAACCAACTTCCTTCAGCGCTTTGAGCACTTCCGCAACCTTGAGGGGGCCTTTCCCGAAAACTACATCGGTGTGCTTGGCGTTATCGTGGTCCTTGAGATGCATGCCAAAATTCCTTTTCCCCATGGCTTTCACCTCGGCGGCAGGATCGAGTTTCTTTCCCACCTGGTCCGCGCGAATCAAATGCCCCGTATCCAGGCAGGAACCAATGAGCGGGTGATGATCCTTGACCACGCTCATGATCACCTCGGCGCAATACCAGCGGTGCAAGGCGCCCTTCCCCGCTGGGCCATGAGGATGAATGGCAATGGCGATTTTGAATTCTTCACACAACTTGTCCAGGTTGTTGAAGGAGTCGGGATCAGGGTCGGCGCTGAATGCCTTTATCCCCAGAGCCGAGCCAAATTCAAATGTCTTCTTGTTGGCATCGGCGTCCTTGGTGAACCGTTGCACGCCAAAGGCCATGGGCCGCACATTGTAATCCGCGCACAACTTCTTGAGAGCCTTGAGCTGTTCTGCCGTGCTGTTGAGTGGAATGTGTTTTTGATAAAACTCCGCCTGGGTGAAGCCAATCTCCTGAATCCGTTTCAACGCCGGTTCCAGGTCGAAGTTGCGGTAGGTATAGGATTGAATTCCCAGGGAGAACCCCGGATCCTTGGTTTCTTTGTCGCGTCCCGGTGCCAGACTGGCGCCGATGGCCAAAAGCGCCGCGCTTCCCAAAAATTCCCTTCTACCTGGTTCCCTGTTCATTTCGTTCTCCACAAATTGGTTGATGGATTCTTGGCAATACTCAAGAGTATGGTAAGGAGGCGTGATTGGAAGGACAAACAAATCTCGCCGTGATAGTTATTAGGAAACCGTGCTGGAAGACTGAGCGACCGGTTTTTCCTTGAGATTCCTGTTTTCTCCTGGTTTTCTTTGGAGGCCGGCGGTCCTTACTGGAGAAATGATCGGATGACCGGGAAAAACAGATCAAAACTTCCGGGTCTTCCCAGGGAAAAGTGTTCGGCCGAAACGCCGGGTGCCGAGATTTTATCTTTCCTTGGTTCCGTCGGCTCGCCCTTTTTTTTGAAGGGAAGAGGCCTGATAAAGAAGGAATGGGCCAACTCGAAAGTCCGGCGGGGTTTTTTGCATTAGGCTTTTCCATTGCTGGTGCCCTGGAACAAGGGTGGGGCCATAAACCAAAGTGGCGCTGATGGCCAGCGTGTCGTTTCCAAATCCGGCATACTCTCCAGGTTGATGGCGTGCTAGCTCCTGTATCGGCAGCACCCTGGCCCACCCTTGGTGCAGAAACGGGTCCTTGCCGTAATAACAGACGGCCAGGCCGCCTTGCTGTTGGAGTTTCCAGCGGTGTAATTCCTTCAGGCCCTGTCCCCAATCGTAATTGGAATCGCAAACCAGTTTGTACCCCGAGTTCGTGCCGCCCCAATAGGCGTTGATGAAACTCAGGCCATGGGGCCAGGAAAAGAGCCATTCCCCCACGGCCAGGAATAAAACCAATGCCAAGGAAAGGTTCTTGGCGGTTTTTCCCCTTGAAAGGGAGGCTTGCCAATTCCCCAAAGCAATTCCCATGGCTAGGACCATCAGTGCCATTAATGGAAAAAGAAAGCGGATGCCAATTTGCACCCTGCAATTGAAGCTGAATAAGAAAAGGAGCGCGATGGCGGGAACCAACGGCCTTGGCAAATACTTTCGGCCAAAGACTAGGAATGCAACCGCAAGGGCCAGCACGACCGTGCCGGCTTTGATCGAGAGCAGGACGGGGAAATAATACCAAATTGCCCGTTGCGATTCCTGGCCAAGAATATAAGAGCCATGCCCGCGGATGTTGTGTTTGATCTGCTGGGCAATCCCTTCCCCAGCGTTGGTGAAAATTTTCAGGTTTTCGGAAATCCAAACCATCCAAGGTTTAATGTCGCTTTCGGGAAGTTGCCTGGCCCACTCGACAAAAGTCCGTTCCGTTTGCCAATCAGACCCGCAAAAAAGGAAAAGCAAGGTCAGGCCCAGGAAACCAATCTGAAAACTATCTTTGATGAAGGGTTTCAGCCAATTAACCAGGTTGGCTTTACTCCCCTGCCCTTCCCTGGCCTTTTCACTGGATCGGGATTCCCATTTTCGCCAAAGTTCACAACCGATCATGATTAATGGAACAAAGGGAAGTGCGGAAGCCTTGGCGGCCAGGGCCAAGGCAAACCACAAGGCGGGAAGGCCCACCCGTTCGCGCCAGCCCTTCCCCTGCCCCGCCAGGTAAAAATATACAAAGCCCAGGATGCAAGCCGTCAAGGAAATGTCGGTAGTGGCAAGCGCCGCATGGGAAGTGAGATTGGGTTCGGTAGCGAGGAAAAAAACCGCCAGGCGCGCGCCCCAGTCCTGGCCAAATTGCTTGCCCAATTTCCAACCAAAGAAAAGGAGCATCCACCAGAACACCAGGTTCATTCCCCTGGCCCAAGGAAGGATCAATTCCAATTCGTCTTTGGTGTCAAAGGGGTTGCCACGGTAAACCTCGGCAATCCACAAGGGAAATGTCTGGATATCAACCGGCAAAGGCATCGTTCCAAGACGCATCAGCGGCTTATGGCTTCCTGTCCGCCAGCATTGCAGGCCGCATTCAATATAAGTGGGTTCATCAAAAGTTGGCCCCCATTGGCTGGCTGTGGAGAGGCACCAATACGAGGACCCGCCGAGGCAAAGGAGAAACCAGATTACATTAATAAACCTGGTTGAAACCGCCATGCGGCATCCTGCCTTGGGGTAAAGGGAGTGAACTGCAAAATAATACCCGGATGGGTATTTCTGGGAAATGCGACTTGGAATGAAAAAGGCGCAAGGAGGAATCTCCTTGCGCTAAGTAGACTGGCTTGCCGGTTACTTTGCGGCAAACAGGTCGGCAATTTCTTTATCGCTTAGGGTAACCACCCCATCATGGGTATCGATGACCAGGGCAGTTTGGTTGGGAGTAACCCAAACCAAATGGTTTCCCAGTTGATAAAGCGCCTTGACCTTGGGCTGCTGTTCCAAAATCTTGAAGTAAGCATCGGACTGGGCCCGGACGGTGACGGACTTCATTTTTGGGTTGAAGCCTTCATCGATCCAAACGCCGCCTAATTCCATTAAGTTCCGACCGGCGAACTGGCGTACCGCGGATTGACAAACCTGGCTTTCATTACGCAATTGCTGGTAATGAACCGACAGGTCCACGCCGAGTTTTCCTCCCTGCACGGAGGAATAATCCCGTCTGGCCATGGCGGCTTTGGCCCGGTCCAGCGCCAGTTTCGATTCGATGGTTTGCCTGGCTTTATCGGATTCTTCCTTGTTAGGTGCGTTGGCGGCCCGTTGTTCCAAGGCTTTTTCGGCAAAGACGCCGCGGTTATAACCTAGTTTTCCAGGCTTTTCCTGGTTTTCCCTGGCGAAATCGAGAACTTTCTTTTGGTTACCCGCAGGGCCGCCGGCGCCGCCGCCTCCTAAACCTGGAGGAGTTGCGAAAGCTGGTATCCCGTCCCTTCCCGCCCGGGCCACCGGCGCTGGCGTGGCGCCATCCGGCACGACCAGGTAACTGGTATAGGGAGTGGTGATGCCATACTTTTTGGCCAAAAGAGTCACCTCCTCGACAAGTTCTTTCTTCTCGCCATTGGTCCGAATCTGGTCAACCAGGAAGCCGACTTTCCTCCTGGCCCAGAGCTGTTCAACGAACTCGCGGTCGCCTGAAGTTTTGCTGGCAAAAGTGAACTCATGAGTAAAGCTTTTGCTTTCCTTGCCCACATTTCCCTTTAAGGTAATGGCGGTGGCCCCTTTGCCCTTGTACCTGCCAAACACCACGAGCTGGCTGCCATGGAAAAGGTCGGGCAGTTGCGGCGGGTAAACCTCCAGCAGGCGCACATCCGCGGTAGTTTCCAGTTTCAAATTGACCAAAACCGGGTTGGTGATTTTCGACAACAAGGAACTGGCTTTGATTTCAATGTCCTCATTAGGGCGGACATAGGTGGGCAAGGCCTTGGTTTGCTCGGCAAGGGAGTCAAGCAAGGTGGTGTTTACATCGTCGCCCACGCCAAAGGTGAAGATGCGCATATTTCCGGTGATTTTTGCCGAGACTTCTTTGAGGATTTTATCAGGATTGGTTTCGCCAATTGTGGGCATGCCATCTGTGAAAAAAACCATGACGAAAGGGCGGTCGGGGTCGGAGGATTTCAAATTAATGCCGGCTAACAAGGCATCGCGGATGGCTGTTCCTCCAGTGGATTCCAGTCCGTCAATCCATTTTCTTCCCAAGTCGAGGTAATCCTTGCTTGCAGGAACCAGTTCATTACGGAAGGAATTTACGGTGGTGGAGAAGTTCAAAACTGCGAAGCGGTCTTCCGGCGCCAGGTTTTCCACGCAATACCGCATGGCTTTCCTGGCCTGGTCCATCTTGACCCCGCGCATGGAACCTGAGGTGTCCATGACAAAAACCATGTCGCGGGGAATGGTTTTCCCGTTTAAGGGCTTGAACGACGGGGAAATCAACAAAGAAAAGAACCCATCCTCCGCCTCTACTGGCCGGTGATTCAATACGGTAAGGCCGATGTCTTTGTCCGACATGGTGTAAAAGAGTTGGAAATCGCGGTCCAGAAGCGCCTGTCCCTTTTCAAATTGGACCACAACTTCTTTGTCGTTTTCGCGCTTCATGTTGATGGCGTGGCTGGGGCTGTAGACATTGGAAATCCCGTGCTGAGATTTCAGCACCGCCTTCACGGTGAAGTTTTCCAAGGTGCTGGAAGCGCGCGCATCCGACTTCATGGGGTAAGTGAATTCCACCCCATTGCCTTCCCTGGGTGAAACGGAGGTGAAAGTGAGCGAAACTTTCTGGTCTCCCTTGGGGGGAACCGGAAAGATCCGCATGCGCATTAGGTTGTTGCCCAGGTATTCCAGCAAGCCGGGGTCTTGAGTTTGCCTGACGATGCTGGTGTAAATTTCCCGCGCCTTGGCCGCCTCCATCAATTCGCCTTTGGTTTCTTTGCCATCCACCCACATGGTGAAACTGGTTACCGAGGCGCCCTTGGGGACGGGAAATATATAAGTGGCTTCCAAGGCCCGGTCGGTGTGATTGCGGAAGGTTTGCTCGACGCGGGTAATGGCAATTTGATCATCAATGCGGATGTCTACTTTATGGTTGAGCATGGCCAAGGGTGGGAGTTTTTTATCCTCGGGGATAAGCAAACCCCTGCCCAGGGAGGTTTGGGAAAAAAGCCCAAGCGCCAACAAGGAAAAAACCAGTTTGAAAGTTCGCATGATTCAACCTCGTTTTTTCCTAATTTTCAAGGACTCCGCCCTTACCATTAGACGAGAACCCCCGGGTATTGGATTGCACCTGGCATTTTCCCTTTTCCTGGCAAATAAGTAAATTGGGAAAGATGTTCCAAACTGTCTGGCTGGTTTTTAATTCTAATCGCCCTACTCCAACCGCCGTTTAAAGGTGAAGTAACCCCTTTTGCGATAATTGTTTTATGGAAAACCCCCATCCCCTTCCCGTGCCCGGGATGAAAACCCTGATCCTCGCTTTAGTAGTCCTTGCTGGATGGTTGACCTTCAATTCCCCATTCTCCCAAGGGGCTCAGCCCAAGGAGAAATTGCTAATTCTCATTGAAGGTGCGGGGGATTTTACGGCTTTGTCGCGGGCCTTGGAAAGGGAATTCAATCTTCGCCCAGAAAAGTTAGAGGTTCAAAGGTTTCATTGGTCGCATGGGTATTTACGCGTGTTGGCCGACCAAACAGACCTTGCTCATTTGTCGGATCAAGGCATGCGTCTGGCAGCGATGATCCGCCAAGTGCGGGCAAGGAATCCGCAAAAGGAATTAGTGGTTTTAGCCCATAGCGCCGGCTGCGCAGTTGCCTTGGCGGGAATTTCCCTTTTAAACGATGACATGGTTTCCAAAGTAGTTTTACTGGCCCCTTCCGTAGGTAAGGATTTTCCCCTCATTCCCGCTTTGGCCTCCAGCAAGAATGGCATCCATGTTTTTTACAGCGAGGTGGACACTTTTGTTTTGGGGCCTGTCATCAGGGTTTCCAAGACGGCGGATAATGCCCGAAGTGTAGAAGCGGCGGGGAGGTATGGCTTTAAACCCCTGGCCAGAAATGCCGCCGAGTCACTGTTGATTGGACAACGGCTTCGGCAAGTGAAATGGGCGCCCAAGGATAGTGACCTGGGAAACCAAGGTGGTCACTATGGGGCCTATGCCAATCCGTATCTGGGAAAAGTGGTTCTTCCAATCTTAATGGGAGAAGAACCGGCGGTTATGGTGCAGACCAATACGCCTTAAAGGTCCGACCGGATCAGGAAGAGGACTTGCAGGTTGCCCTTTTGAATTGGTTTTCTGGCTTCGAAGAATTTCTTGATTTCGGGAGAGTTAAGCGCCGGGCGCACTGGGTTGTAAGCCAGCCCCAAGGCGGTTTTCCTTCCGACTAATTCGCTTGACCCCTTGGATTTTTGTTCGCCAAAGCCCGGCGCGGTTTTTTCTCCAGGGGCCATGGGGATTTCTTCCGGACTGAAACCCGCCATGGTTTTTAATTGTTTGCGGTCATTGGCGGTGATTTTTGATACCACCACGGTATCCCAGGCGGCGGAAGGTTCTTTATCTTTGCCCGCCGGGGCAGTTTGCGCAGTCAACACCAGGGCAATTAACTCCGCCGTTGAAATATCCTCCACCAGGAGAAGGTAATTGGTTTTCCATTGCGGGGACCTCATCCTGCGGGAGGTAACGGGATCGGAAAGCAACTGGATTTTCAAAGCGGCAAGGGCGGCTTTCAGTTGCGCCATGGCTTTGCCCGCGTCTTTCGCCGGAATTTCCAGGCGGATTTCTTTTTCCTTGCTGGTGAAGGAATAAAGGCTGGCCTTGATCTCATTTTCATTGGCAGTCAGGGTTTTCAGGACCAAGGGCGTTGTCGACTCAACGCGCACCAGGGAAAACACCTCCATCGCAGGGGCGGTTAATGGAAGTTCCTCCTGGTTGTTATTCAGCGATTTTCCTTTGCCAGCCACAGTATTGGAGGGGGATTTCGCCAGTGAGTTTTGGGGATTCTCTTTTCCAGAACCCTTGGCCACCTGCTCAGCCTTGGCTTTTCCGGTGTTCTCCTGGGAAATGGCGGACGGAGTTTCTTCCTTGGCGGGACTTGGCTTGGTCTGAGCCAAGGCATTCTCCGTTTTGTTTTTTGCCGCGGCCTGCGATGCTTCTTGATCCAGGGTTTTTATGGAACTGAAAATGTAAACCGATATTCCGCAGGTGATGACAAGGATTCCTGCGGCCATCGACAAAGCAAACAGGGGATTCAAAACCACTTCGCGGGTTGGGGAATAATAATCCTTGGACTGCAGGAAGCGGGGCGAGTGGATTCGCGCCATGGTATTTTTAACCAAGGCGCCGGTGGGCTCGGCTATGACCAATTTCCTTAGGCCCCGGTGGTCTTTGAGAAAGCCCCTGAAGCGGGCGCGAGCTTCCGCTGATCCTTGAATTAGCTTAAATACCTTTTTCCGTTTCCAGGAAGGGAGTTCCCGGTCGAAATAGGCGGCCAATAATTCCAAGTCCGAGTGATTCATTGGGTTCATTCCGGGCCAACATCTCCAAGGGGTTATTAGGAATCCTCCAGGATTCTTCTCAGTTCCATCCGGGCCCGGTGCAGCCGGCTGCGAACCGTTCCCAATGGAATGCCAATGGCTTGGGAAATCTCTTCGTAAGAAAGCCCTTCCATTTCCTTCAATAATAAACAGGCGCGAAAGTCGAGGGGCAATTGTTCCAAGGCCAGTTCCAACTCTGCCTTGTTTTCCTCCGCTTCCAGCCTCTTACCCGGGTTATCCTCGTACGAGGGGAGCAGGAAATCAGCGCTGCTGGAGTTCCCGATTTTCAGGTCCAAGGAAAGAGCTGGCTTTTTTTTTCTCCTGTGGTTCACGGTCTGATGGTAAGCAATGCGAAACAACCAGGTGTAAAACTTGGACTGTCCCTTGAATCCACCAATTGCCCTGAAAGCTTTGACAAAAGTTTCCTGTGCGACATCCTCGGCGTCTTCTTTATTACCCAAAAACCGAAAGGCCAAATTATACACCTTGGTTTGAAAAAGCCGCACCAGGGTTTCAAAAGCCGTGGCACTTCCTTCCTGGGCTTGACGGATCAATTTTGCTTCGTTTTCGTGCGTCACGCGGTAACCACTCATTTGGACGGCCTGAGGAGCTAAAAGTTCCCAGCCGTATTAATTTTAGTTCATTTTGGGTGGGCAGGGTGAGCAAGGGGACTATTATTCTAAAAAAAGGAGTTGCTGAGATTCCGGCAACACGCTCTGGCGGCTCTGAGTATAAATCCTTGTAAGAAGCAGATTTGCGAGTTCGGTCCCTTGGAGGGGGAATGTCTGATAATCAATCGATTCGGGTTAGCGGCGCCAGGGAACATAACCTGCGGGGTGTGAACCTGGTTCTGCCCCGCAATCAGTTTGTGGTTTTTACCGGGGTCAGCGGTTCCGGTAAAAGTTCCTTGGCTTTTGATACGCTCTTTGCCGAGGGGCAAAGGCGCTACATTGAATCCTTATCCAGTTATGCCAGGCAGTTTCTCGGGCAAATGCAGAAGCCGGATGTCGATTTTATTTCCGGCCTTTCTCCCACCATTAGTATTCAGCAGAAAGCCGCGGGGCGAAACCCCCGCTCCACGGTGGGGACCATCACCGAAATTTACGATTATTTGCGGGTGCTCTTTGCCCGTGTTAGCGAGGCCTGGTGCCCGCAGTGTGGAAAAAAGGTCGAGGCGCAATCGCGTGAACAAATCATTGCCCGAATCCTGGCCATCCCGCACGGGACCCGACTATTGATCCTGGCCCCCTTGATCCGAGCTCAAAAGGGCGAATACAAAGATCTTTTTGAGGATCTTTTGCGGCAAGGTTATGTGCGCGCCAGGGTGGATGGCGTGGTGCATAACCTGAATGAGACCTTGAACCTCGACCGGAAAATCAAACATACCATCGAGGTGGTAATTGACCGGCTCAAAGTGGAGCCGGATGCCCAGTCCCGCGTGGGCGAAACGGTGGAACAAGCTCTGCACCTGGGCAAAGGCAACTTGATTGTGGCCATGGTATCGGAAGCGGCTGGTTCGCCAGTTACTCAGGAACTGCTTTTTTCTTCCCTGCATGCCTGCGTTTCCTGCGGCGCAAGCCTTGACCCGCCTTCCCCGCAAATGTTTGGTTTCAATAGCCCCCAAGGCATGTGCCTGGACTGCGACGGCCTGGGCATCCGTTACACTTTCGACCCGGACTTGTTGATTCCAGACACTAGCCTCAGTTTCCGCCAGGGCGCCATTCCCCTGGTTGGCAAATTTGTTGGCATGGGGCGCTGGCGGAAGCACATTTTTGAAGGCCTGGCCAAAACCCTGGCCTTTGACATCGGTTTGCCCTGGCGGGATTTGCCGACTGAACATCAGCGCCTTTTGTTGCATGGCAGCGGTACTCGGCACATTGCCTTTGAATGGAAGATGCGTGGAGGGAATATCTGGAAACATGGGGGTGTGTGGGAGGGGGTGGTTCCCCAGTTAATGGCCAGTTTTAAGAAAACGGCGTCTGGGCCCAGAAAAGCGCAACTGGATAAATACATGCGCGTGCTGAAGTGCGCCTCGTGCCTGGGCCAAAGATTGAACCCGCAAGCCCGGGCGGCGCGGGTGGCAGGCAAGACCTTGTGGGAACTTTGCTCGCTGCCGGTAGGGGACTTGGCCCAGTGGTTTGACCCGGTTCAAGGGCCTTTGGGGAAATCTTTTTCCCCGACACAGGCCATCATTGCTACCGAGGTGCTCAAGGAAATCCGCGGTCGGATCGGGTTTCTTTTGAATTTAGGCCTGGAATACCTGACCTTGGCTCGGTCTGCGCCAACGCTGTCTGGCGGGGAAGCTCAAAGAATCCGCCTGGCTGGCCAAATTGGCTGCGGCCTGGTGGGCGTTCTTTACATTCTCGACGAACCGAGCATTGGCCTTCACCCTGCCGATAATGACAGGCTGCTGAAAAGTTTGAAAAAACTCCGCGACCTGGGGAACACCGTGCTGGTGGTTGAGCATGATGAAGACACCATGCGCGCGGCGGATTACCTGGTGGATTTTGGTCCGGGGCCTGGGGTGCGTGGCGGCGAGGTGGTGGCCACTGGGAACTGGCAGGACCTGGCCAAAAACCCCAGAAGCCTGACGGGGAAATACCTGTCTCGCGAACTGGAGATCACCCGGCCGGGCAAGCCGAGGGAAGGGGCCGGGGCGGAGATCCGGGTGCTGGGGGCCAGGCAAAACAATTTGCGAAACCTCGAGGTTGGCTTTCCTTTGGGCCGTTTCATTTGCGTCACGGGGCCCAGCGGGTCGGGGAAAAGTTCTCTTTTGAATGAGATCTTGCGCAAAGGCTTGGTGCGATTGTTGCGCCAGGGGAATCAGGAGGAATCGTCCCCGGCGGAGGCCGGCGACCTGGAGGCTGGCCCGGATTCCCTGGGAGATTTTGATGCCATCAAGGGTAGTGAAGCCATTGATAAGGTGATCGATATCGATCAAACCCCCATCGGCAGGACGCCCCGGTCCAACCCCGCGACTTACATCAAAGTGTTTGATGAGATTCGGCAGCTCATGGGTGAAATGCCGGAATCCAAAGTGCGGGGGTATGCCGCGGGGAGGTTTAGTTTTAACCTGGCTGGCGGCCGTTGCGAGGCCTGCGAAGGGAACGGCAGCAACCGTCTGGAGATGGACTTTCTTGCCGATGTCTGGGTCTCCTGCCCTGTGTGCGAGGGTAAAAGATTTAATAGGGAAACGCTGCAAGTGCGTTACAAGGGGAAGAATATCCAGGAAATCCTGGAGATGGATATTCAAGAAGCG
Organism: Gemmataceae bacterium; assembly: GCA_009692005.1. GTDB lineage: Bacteria > Planctomycetota > Planctomycetia > Gemmatales > Gemmataceae > SHZZ01. The sequence continues at coordinate 42,521 of SHZZ01000001.1, forward strand.
CTGGAGCATTTCAAGAACCACCCGAAAATCCGCGCCATGATCCAATCACTGCATGATGTCGGCCTTGACTACATGAAATTGGGGCAGCCAGCGCCTACGCTTTCAGGCGGGGAAGCCCAAAGGATAAAGCTGGCCAGGGAACTCTGCAAGCGCTCTACCGGAAGGACCCTTTACCTTTTGGATGAACCGACCACCGGCCTGCATTTCGACGACATCAAAAAACTTTTGAATGTGCTTCATGGATTCGTCGATGCGGGCAACACCGTCATCGTAATTGAGCACAATCTGGATGTGATCAAGACCGCTGATTGGGTGATCGATCTTGGTCCTGAAGGCGGTGTGAAAGGCGGGGCGCTGATTTTTGAAGGTCCGGTGGAAAAGCTGCTGCGGCATAAAAAGTCCAAGACGGGCCTGGCTCTGGCCGCGCACCTTCGCCTGGGAAAAAATCCAGGGGGTGGCGCCAGCGCCATGGAACCTGCGACAGCGCCAAGTATGGAGGGCCTTAAAGCCATCCGCGTGGAAGGGGCCTGCCAGCACAATCTGCGCAACTTGACCGTTTCCATTCCCAGAGACCAAATGACCGTTTGTTCAGGTCCCAGCGGTTCGGGCAAAAGCTCCTTTTCCCTTGATACGGTTTATGCCGAGGGCCAAAGGCGGTACATCGAATCGTTGTCAGCTTACGCCCGGCAATTCCTGGGCAAGATGCAAAAGCCCAAGGTGGAACATGTTTCCGGGTTATCTCCGGCTATTGCCATTGAGCAAAAATCCGCCAGCAAAAGTCCACGCTCCACCGTGGGGACCGTCACCGAGATTCATGATTATTTGCGAGTTCTTTACTGTCGGCTGGGAGTTCCCCATTGCCCGGATTGCGGCATTCCCGTGGGGACGCAAACCACGGATGAAATCATTGCCAAGATCACATCGTTTCCTGAAGGGACCAAGCTCTACCTATTGGCGCAGGTGGAGCGCCAAGGCCAGGAATCTTACGACGAGGTGTTTGAAGAGATTAAACGCGCTGGGTTTATTCGCGTCCGCATCGATGGCAAAATTCATCTTGTGGAAAACCTTCCATCCATGGATCACCGAAGGAAACACAGGGTGGAAGTCGTGATCGACCGGCTGGTGATTCGTCCTGGGCAGCGGTCGCGAATTTCCGATAGCGTGGAAACCGGGTTGAATCTGGGAAAGGGAATGATCAGCGCCGCCCTGGTGGAGGAGGCGGTTCCGGAAGAGGCCTGGAAGGTCGAGGCCTTCAGCCTGCATTTTTCTTGCGGCCAATGCGGCCGGGGTTTCGAGCAGCTCAACCCGCACCATTTTTCTTTCAACAGCCCTTTGGGCTGGTGTCCCGTGTGCGAAGGGCTGGGCAGGCAGCAAGGGGCCAACCCGGCGCTCTTGGTGCGCGACAAGGAAATGTCCCTGATGCAAGGGGCCTTAACTGCCTGGCCGGCCATGACGGAAGATCCTTCCTTTTTGCCCTTTGCGCGGGCCATTGCCAAGCGCGGCGGTTTCTCCTTGGAAAACCCCATGAGGGACCTTTCACGCGAGCAGCAAAAAATCCTGTTCCATGGGATGGGTGAGGAGTGGCTGGAAGCAGTCATGGAGAAGGGAAATTCTATTTTGTTTCAGTATAAGGGGGTGTTCCCTGCGCTGGATGAAGCTTCGAGGGCCAGCGCCCATTACCGACAAAAGCTGGAAAGCTGGGTGGGGGATGTTTCTTGTGGAGCCTGCCAGGGATCCCGATTGCGCGAAGATGCCAGCGCCTTCCGACTGAGTTTTGGCGCCAGGGCGCCGTCTTTAACCCTGGGGAAGTTGCAATCTTTGCCTCTGGGCGAGTCGTGCAGGATGTTTTCCGAATTCAAACTCGACGCCAGGGAGAAAAAGATTGCGGGCGAACTGGTTCGGGAAATCCTCGGCCGCATACAACTGCTTGTCGATATTGGCCTGGAATACCTCACTTTGGACCGCCCTTCCCCTACCCTTTCCGGTGGGGAATCGCAGCGCATTCGCCTGGCGAGCCAGGTCGGCAGCGGCCTGACCGGGGTGCTTTATGTTTTGGATGAACCGACCATTGGCCTGCATCCCAGGGACAATGCACGCTTGCTGGCAGCTTTGAAAAAGTTGCGGAATCTCGGCAACACCCTGATTCTGGTGGAGCATGACCGGGAAGTAATCAGCTCGGCGGACCACCTTCTCGATTTTGGCCCAGGGGCGGGAGACCAGGGGGGCCGGATCACCGGCGAAGGGCCCCCTGCCCTGGTCATGAAAAACCCTAATTCGCTCACCGGGCAGTATTTGTCAGGGAAGAAGTTCGTGCCGATCCCATTGGATAGGCGGCTGCGCCCGGGCGCCAAAGGATTGTTTCATTGCAAGGGCGGTTTGGTCGTATTAGGCGCCAGGCAAAATAATCTGCAGAATCTTCAGGTCACTTTTCCTTTGGGCGCCCTGGTGGGAGTTTCCGGAATGAGCGGGTCGGGAAAAAGCTCGCTGGTGAATGAGGTGCTTTATCAAACCCTGGCCAGACGGCTCAATCGCGCCAGGTTTCCCGCCTCCGCCCATGACGATATTCTTGGGCTGGAACAGATCGACAAGGTCATCAATGTTGACCAGGATCCGATTGGGAATTCGCCGCAATCCAATCCCGCCACTTACACCGGACTATTTGATCATTTACGAGAGCTTTTCTCCCGGTTGCCCGATGCCAAGGTGCGGGGATATCTTCCCAGGCGCTTCAGCTTCAACAAGCCTGGGGGACGCTGCGACGCTTGCGAAGGCAATGGCCAGAAGCGGATTGAAATGCACTTCCTCCCTGATGTCTGGGTGGAATGCGAGATTTGTAAAGGCAAGCGCTACAACCCCGACACCTTGTCCGTTTGTTACAAGGGCCGGTCAATTGTCGATGTCCTGGAGATGCGCGTGTCCACCGCCCGGGAAGTGTTCGCGCATCAGCCGGTGATTCGCAGAATATTGCAGACCTTGGAGGATGTTGGCTTGGGATACATGGCCTTGGGGCAGCCGGCGCCAACGCTTTCCGGGGGAGAAGCGCAGCGGGTGAAACTTGCCGCCGAACTCTCCCGCCCCAGCACCGGAAAAACACTTTACCTTCTCGACGAGCCTACCACCGGGTTGCATTTTGACGATGTGAGGAAATTACTGGAAGTGCTGCACCGGCTGGTGGAACTGGGAAACACGGTCATCGTGGTCGAGCACAATCTCGATGTATTGAAAAACGCCGACTGGATTATTGACTTGGGCCCGGAGGCTGGCAACCGGGGAGGTCTTGTAGTGGCGCAAGGAACGCCGGAAGCGGTGGCCATTGGCCAGTGGCAAAACCTCTCCGTTGGTCCGCGGTTGGAGCCTTTCAAGGGTGTTTCCCACACCGGCAGGGCTATAAAAACCGTGCTGCTCAAGGAGCACTATGCCGAGCGGACGACCAAGGACCCGGCTTGCCAAGCGGGGGATGAAAACCCAGGGTTGAACCTGGAGGAGTTGGGTTCGAAGGAAAAAATGCCCTGGCAGGTGGATGGCAAGGCCTGGCATACCCGCGACCGGGTCAGCCTCAATGGGCAAACCCCCAAGTGGGAAGGCGAAGCGCTGCTTCTGGTGGAAGAATTGATCCAGGGTCGGGAGGGTTTTAAGCCAACCGATTGGTCGGAGCGGGGTCTGGTGGAAATTACCGGGGAAGGGAAACCAGGCTCATGGTTTTTCCACGGGCTCACCAGCCATGAGTGGATTTTGGGGCTAGTCTTTCGGGTTCCCAAAAACACTTTCAAGCAGGAGGAACTGAACCACGCTTTGGGTATTCCCACATTGAATGACACGGCAGGGGTTCAAGTCTATGGAAACGGGCCGCGGGTTCGGGTGCGCAACATGAAACGAGGCCCTTGGCAGGGAGTTTCCATTTATGCGTTTCGCAAAGTCGAGTTGGAAACGCCGGCGTTCCGTGAATTTCTTAATCAAGGGATGGGTGCTTACTTGAAGCAATCGAAGCGGGTGGAGCAGAAGCCCGAGGACTTCATGCCATGGAAAAAGGACGGGGAGAAATGGCACCTGGGGGAAAAGGGCTTCCCTGTGGGGAAAAAGGCAACCTGGGACCGGGCTCTGCTAAAAGAGGTTATGGATTTATTTCTGGGGATAAAAGGGATTCGGCCCAAGTGGGACTCCCGCGATGCGGTGACATTCAAAGCGCCCAGGATCAATCATGGCTGGGTCATGGTGAAAACCAAGCTGGCGAATTTTCTGGAATTGCGGTTTTTCGGTCCGCGGGGAGCCGTCAACCATGATTCAATCAAAGATTTGGGTTGCGAGCGGGAAATTCAATCGCACCGCGGCGCGGGTGACCTGGTCGTCATGCGTTTTACCCAATTCCAACATTTTTCCAGAACTCGCCTGGCCGAGTTTCTCGATTTTCATGTTAAAAGTTTTCAATCCATGGACTGGAATTTAGAATAGCTATCGTCCTAAGGGAAATCACTGCGTTACTCCGTCCTGGCTGGAAAGGGAAAATCGCATGAAAAGGTTTTTGGCAATGCTCGGTTTTCTGTCTTTGCAAGGGGTGGCCGTCGCCCACTTTCACATTTTGATTCCCGAAAATCCGTTGCCCAAAAAAGGTGATGAGGTAAGGGTGGTTTACCGCTTTGGGCACCCGTTTGAGCATGAAATACAGGACGCTGCAAAACCGGCTCGCGGCAGGGTCATTTGTCCCGACGGCAAAGTTCTCGATATCAGCCAACGCTTTCAACCCTTCAAGGACCGCGAGGGGAAACGAGGGTTTTCTGTTTCCTTTATGGCGGAACAGCGGGGCGATTATGTTTTGGTGGCAGAATCACCCCCCTTCCCTTTTTCAGAGGTAGGCGAATTCCTGCAAGACACGACCAAGGTCGTGGTTCATGTGCAATCGCAAAAAAACTGGGATGCAGGCCTTGGACAATTGCTGGAGATTCAGCCCTTGAACCGGCCCTACGGCATCTTTCCGGGCATGGCTGTGAACTTTCGCCTTGCCGATCTTCCCAAGGACATCACTGTGCCTGCAAAAGGCTGGCTGTTTGAATGGGAAAAATTTAATCACGCTCCGCCAAAAGACATTCCCAGCCCTGAATGGGTTACCTTCAGCGCCAAAGGGGACGACCGCGGCCGCGTGACTGTCACTCCGAACCAATTGGGCTGGTGGGTGGTTTCCACAACAAGTGAGCCGGTTGAAGGGTTGGTGGATGGGAAAAAAGCCCGGATCAGTAAACGGACCAGTTTCTGGTTCCATGTCGGAAGCCTTCAAGAAGGGAAATAGGTTGGCCCGAATGAGTGATTTCCTCCTCAACTGGGCGGTTCATATGCCAGATAACCTGGTCACTCTTCCCTGGTGGGCGGGTGGCTGGGCTTTGGCTGCCCTTTTGATCGTTTGGAGCGCGTGGGGTTTGGAAGATCAGGACATTCCCCGGGTGGCCCTTCTTTCCGCGGTTTTTTTCATCACCACCTTGGTTCACATTCCCATACCCGGTGGGCCGAAAGCGCACCTCTTGTTAAATGGCTTAACCGGTGTGATCCTTGGCCGTAGAGCTATCCTGGCCATTGCTCCGGGGTTATTTTTGCAAGCGGTTCTCTTTGGCCATGGAGGGTTCCTTTCTCTGGGGTTGAATCTCTGCGTGATTGGGATTCCTGCCTTGATTGCGGGTGGTATTTTTCGGTCGATGGCAAAATGGTATTTGGGAACTGGTGAGGGCTTTGGCCGTTTTGCCTTGCTGGCGGGATTAAATTGGGCCATCTTGTGCGCCTTGGTTTTATGCGTTTTCCTGTTTCAAGCGCAATGGAGTTCCAACAGTGAGGAAGAAGTCTTTCGGGATTCGTGGGCGCGGTTTCAAGACCTTTGGATTGGCGCCTGGGTAATGCCTCCGGCGGTCCTCCTGACCCTCTTCCTGCGCGGTTCTGACCAGGGTGGTTTGTTCTCCTTGGGGGTAGTCACGGGGGAAGCCGCGGTGTTGTTGACTTTACTGGGCAATTCCTTGGTATTGTATTTTGGCGGAATCCTCAATTGGGCGCCGCTCATCCTGATTACTTGCGTTATTCACCTTCCCTTGGCGGTGTTGGAAGGTCTGGCGGCCGGGTTTCTGGTTGGCTTTTTATCCCGAACCAGGCCAGATTTGCTGGGCCTGGGAAATTCCATGGTCGGCGCGCAACCGTCGCCGCCTGCACACCAGCAAAAAATTAGCTGTTTCCTTCTGGCCTTGCTTGGCACTGTGTTGGCCACTTCAGCCTGGGCGGGGGCGCACAAATTGGTGATCGAACACAAGATTCTGTCAAAAGGGCAAATCGAAATTGAATGCTACTTCGATATTTCCGGTGATGTTCCCAAAAAGGCCCGGGTGGAAGTTTACCGGGGTGAGGAACCCGGTCCCTTGTTGGGCGAGTTAAATGAAAAAGGGAAGTTTCAATTTCAGGTGTTTGACTCGACAGAGATTCGCGTTCGCGTGATTACTTTGGACCACGCGGGGGAAATTCGCATTCAACCGCAGGAGCAGGAGCAATTCCTGGCCGTTGAGCCGGCTGGGCCGAAAAAAGAATCGCCTTCAAAACGCGACCTCCCCTTCCCTGTCAAGGATCTCCTCCTGGGGCTGGCAATAATCAGTTCCTTAGCCGCGCTCATCATGGTTTGGCGGCTCAAGGCGAAGTTGAAAAAGTTGGAAAGGTAAATCACTCGGCTTCCTGGGCGGGTGGGAAGAGTTCCTTCAAGGGTATTTCCCATTGACCTAGGCCCACATCGACGCGCGCCAAGCCTTTTTTGGAATCTACTGAACGAAGGACTCCCTCTTTGCCGAACCGTTCCACCAGGACAAGGTCGCCCGGCTTCCATTCAAGGCGCAGTTTTTCCAGCGCCTCTATTTTGGCTGCCTGCAGCTCTTGCAAGAGTTCTTGCTGAGAAATTGCCGCCTGTTCTTCCCTCTGGGCCGCTTGAGCCAGCCGGGTTTTTTCCCTTTCCTGTTCTTCGGTTTCTCTTTCCTTTTGAAGCTGAATTATTCTTTTGCCCTTGTTGGCAAAGCGGAAATGCCTGCGAGCCTTCTTCAATAAATCGGCAGGGAATCCTAATCGTGCTGCGATCCTTAAGGCGTTGCTTTTGCCAAATTGGCCGATGAGAAGCCGGTAGGTGGGCCGCAGCGTTTGTGTGTCGAACTCAACAGCGGCGTTTTCCGCGTGCGGGTTTTTCAAGGCGTAGGTCTTTAAATCACCCAGGTGAGTCGAAACCATCCCCAGCGATTTCCTTTCTCCGAGGCCATCTAAAATTGCCCGGCCCAGGGCGCTCCCTTCCGAAGGATCGGTGCCGGCGCCCAGTTCGTCCAATAGCACCAGGCTGGTTTCGTTGGCTTCTTGAAATATTGAAGTTATCCGGGTTAAGTGGGAACTGAAGGTGCTGAGCGATTGTTCCAGGCTTTGCTCGTCGCCAATGTCGGCGAAAATCCCGCTTAGAAAAGGTATTGTGCACCCTGGGCTGGCGGGGATATGCAGGCCAGACAAGGCCATGGCGCAGAGCGACCCCGCGGTTTTCAAGCACACCGTCTTTCCCCCAGTGTTGGGCCCGGTTATTACCAAAATGCGGTAGCCGTCACCCAGGCGAATATCGACCGGAACCACCTGGCGTTTTTCCTCGGTTTGTTTGGTTTGGAACAGGTGTTGTAATACGGGATGGCGGGCATCCTTTAACCACAGGGGAATTCCCTGGGCGACCAGGGGCGGGGCCATATTCAACTGGCTGGAGAATTTGGCCTTTCCGGTCAGGAAATCGAGATGGGACAAGATATCCAAAGTAAAACTCAACGGCTTGGCAATTTTGCCGACCTCGGCGCTTAAGTGTCTCAGGATTTTGCCAATCTCACGCAATTCCTCGGCCTTAAGACAGGCTCGCTCCGAACTCAAGTTGGCCACCGCCGTCGGTTCAATAAAAAGCGTGTCTCCTGTGGCGCTGGTTCGATGAATCACGCCTTGCACTTTTTGCCGGTGATTGGCAGCCACCGGCAGCACGCAATGGTCGCCGCTGAAAGTGGCGTTTGGATAGCGGAGAATCTTGCGGATTTCAGGATCCTGCAAAACCCTGCGGATGGCGTGATTGATCCTTTCCTCTTTGTCGTGAATTTTTACGCGAATTGCGGCCAATTCCGGCGAGGCCATGTCCAGAATGTTTCCCCGGGAATCCATGCACCCCTGGAGGGTTTTCGCCACCGGAGCGAAATCTTCCACTCCCGCCAAAGTGTCCGATAAGGCGAACAGATCTTCCCCTAGCCGCATTCGGTAACGGTACATATTGCCAGTGCAAAGCAGAACATCCGTGATTTGCAACAACTGTTCCGGGGTTAGTTTCGCTCCGATGGAAGCCCTGCGCACAACCAGGCGGATGTCGCTCAACCCTGAGAAAGGTGGCGACTGCCCTCGCTCCAAGGCCTTGACCATTTCCGTGACCAGGTCGATTTCCTCGACAACCTTCTCCAGGGCGATCAAGTGGTCCAGCTTGAAGGCCAGTTCTTTCCCCAAGGAGGAAAAACAATGGGAAGCGACAATATCCCGGATTTTCGGGAATTGCAGAATTTCAAGTGTGTGTGGATCGAACCCCAAGGAATCAACTCCTTTGCCATGGAACTCCCCTATTTTAGAAATTGGGAAACCAACAGAAAGGAGAAACTAAAAAGGCTATAACAACCTGATGAGAAAAGCGGATGAAATTGTCATCGTGGGCGGCGGGGTAATTGGCCTCAGCACGGCATTTTTCCTTGCTCGCGGCGGCCGCCAGGTGACTGTGTTGGATAATTCCCCAACCCGAGACAAGGCTTCCTGGGCCGGCGCGGGGATTTTGCCCCCGGGCAACCCTGCCTTGGCCTCCACCCCGTGCGATTGGCTCCGCGCCAAGAGCGCTGAATTGTTCCCGACCTTTTCCCAAGAGTTACTCCAACTCACCGGTTTTGATAATGGCTTCCGGATTTGCGGCGGGGTGGAATTTCCCGGGCAACCAGACTGGCAATGGGAGGATTCCCTGCGAGACGAGGGCATTGCCTTTGAATTGGTAAGCGAAAGCCAGATCCCATCGCGCTTTCCTGGCATCGATAGGGGGTTGGGGCCTGGATATTTTTTGCCCGCCATGGCCCAAGTGAGAAATCCCTGGCACCTTCATGCCTTGAAAAACGGTTGTGAAAAATTGGGAGTCCATCTGCGGGATAACTGCACCGCATTCGATTTTCAAATCCAAGGTGGAAGAATCACGGCTTTAAACTCCAGTGAAGGGGCGCTTTCGGCTGACCGTTTCCTGGTGGCAGGCGGCGCCTGGAGTGGAAAAATCCTGAAGACGCTAGGTTTTGAAAGCAGCGTCGAACCTATCCGCGGCCAAATCGTTCTGATCCAGGCCGATGTCCCTTTGAGGCAAATAGTTTTGGCCGGGAAAAATTACCTGGTACCCAGGGGAGATGGCTTAATCCTTATCGGCTCCACCGAGGAAGATGTTGGGTTTCTGCGGGGAACCACGGCGGAGGGAAAATCCAGTTTGTTGGAATTCGCCCGCCGGATATCACCCAGTATTGCCGAGGGAAAAGTTGTTGATCACTGGTCGGGGTTTCGTCCAAAAAGCCCAACTCGAAACCCGCTGATCGGTCGGGTGGGGGATTTTGAAAATTTGTATGTTGCCACGGGCCATTTCCGCAGCGGTTTGCAAATGTCCCTCGGCACCGCCCTGCTTGTTAGTCAATTAATGACGGGCGCCAATACGGAAATCCCGCTCGACTCATTTTCCCTCAATGAATTGCCTGTCTCCGAGGTTCCCTTGCTGTTTCAATCCTGAAAAGCCGGGAATCAAATTGCAGGATTGGCGGGCCAAAGCAATTCCTCTACCCAGGATTCCACGACCAGGGAGATTTGCATACGGCGGTGGATCCGTTCCTCTGCTGACAGGCAGGCTTGAATCATGGCTGGAATTCGGGGCGGGGAGAAAGCTCCCCCCGTCGCCTCACTAAGCAATTGTTCCTTCAGGGAATTTCGCAAAAAATGCACCAATGTGTGGAAAAGCCAAATCACCCTGGCCCGTTGCTCAGCGGTGTTCTTTCCCGCGGATTCGGAAAACTCCACAGCCAGCTTGGCTAGCCTGACTGCATCTGGGCTTTTTTCCCCTAGAGCTTGCAGAAAAGTTTCCCGGGCTTGTAGGAATTCCGGTTGGGCCACGCGCATGGCCAACCCAGGGGAGCCAAGGGCGAATTCCGCGGTTTTTTCCAGATTGGCCCCTGCGGGCAACTCAACTTTTCCCAGCAGCGTTTTTACCTGTGCATCAGTGAGCGCCGTAAATGCCACTTGCTGGCAGCGGGACAAGATGGTTTCCAATTGTTTTTCCGGACTGGACCCCAGGAGGAAAATCGCGTACTTGGGAGGAGGCTCTTCAAGCCTTTTCAAAAAGCAATTTGCAGATTCCTCGTTCAACTTGTCGCAATCATCCAGGATAAGAATGCGGTACCCGCCCCGAAAGGATTTCAAAGCGAATTGCTCACATTGTTGCCGCATTAATTCGATGGGGAATTCGAGGGAGTCGGCAGGAGGGGCGGCATAATGCAGATCGGGGTGATTGTCGCTCTCCACCAGGGCGCAGGAAGGGCAGGCATCACAAGCTTCCAACTCTGGACCGGTTTTTTCACAGAGTAGGGCTCGGCCCATTTCCTTGGCAAAGGTCCTTTTGCCAATCCCATCGGGGCCGTGGAAAAAAAAGGCCTGGCCCAGCCGGCCAGACTTCCAGGCGTTCTTCATGATTTCCATCTGGAACTCATGGCCCAGGATTTTCTTCCATGCCAATTGCCACCTCGCCTTGGATTTTCAACACAGATCCCCAGCCGCAACCATCGGCCCAATATGCGAAAAAATTTCTTCTTCCACCTCGGCTTCTCCCCGCCAGCCATCTACCACCAGAATACTTTCCGGTTGATTCTTTGCCTCAAGCAAAAAACCCTGGCGGACTTTGGCAAAAAAACTGTCTGGAAGAGATTCCATGTTGTCGCTGGGCGAACCGGTCCTTTTTCTCGCCAGGGGAACCGGGATATCCAGGACAAAGGTCAGGCTAGGCAGGATTCCGCCGGTGGAGAGTTTTCCCGTTTGCCAAAGAAGGTCCGGGTCGAGACCGCTGGCGTGGCCTTGATAAACCACATTGGCCAGAAGGAAGCGGTCTGCAAGGACGATCTTCCCCGCCGCCAGTGCGGGTTGAATGATCTCATCCACCAATTGTGCCCGGCTGGCCATGAAAAGCAGCGCCTGGCAGCGTGTGCCTGGGCGGGGTTCACCATGCAACAGAATTTGCCGCAACTGCTTGCCGATGGCGGTTCCCCCCGGGTCGGCGCAGGTGACGACTTGCTTGCCCATTTTTTTTAGCCGACTTTCCAGCCGCCGGACCTGCGTGGATTTCCCGCAACCATCCAGGCCATCCAGGCTGAAAAAAAAACCCTTCGACATGAATAGCCTTTAAGTGCAGGACTGAATGGAGGCTTTCGCCTCGCCGACCTTGGCCATTTCATCGGCATGATAGCTGGAGCGGACGAAAGGCCCGGCGACTACTTTCAGAAATCCCATGTGTCGGGCCAACTCGGCCAGGTAATCGAATTCTTCCGGTGGAACATAACGGGCCACGCGCATATGTTTCAAAGTTGGCGCCAGGTATTGCCCCAGGGTCAAGGTATCGCAATCAACTTGGCGCAAATCCGCGAAGACTCCCAAAAGCTCTTGGGTCGTTTCTCCCATGCCCAGCATAAGGCTGGATTTGGTGACGATTTTCCGGTCAATTTTCTTGGAATGCTGAAGAACGGCCAGGCTGCGGCGGTATTCGGCCCGCCCCCGGGCCTTCTTGTATAAACGGGGCACGGTTTCCATGTTGTGGTTAAACACTTCGGGTTTCGCCGACAACACCGTTTCCACAGCCTGCAGGTTTCCCAGGAAATCGGGCGTTAAAACTTCCACCTGGGCTCCGGTCCGTTCTCTCACGGCGAGAATGCAACGGCGGAAGTGTTCAGCCCCGCCATCGGGCAGGTCGTCGCGAGTTACGGAAGTAATGACCACGAATTTTAAACCCAGCCGCGCCGCTGCCTCCGCCACTCGGGCCGGTTCATCGTCCTCAACATGCAAGGGTTCGCCCTTGGGCACTGAGCAAAATCCGCAGGGGCGCGTGCAGACATTTCCCAAAATCATGAAGGTGGCTGTGCGGCGGGAATAGCATTCCGGCCGGTTTGGACAGCGGGCGTTTTCGCAAACCGTCTCCAGACCCAGTTCTTCTAGCAGGGATTGCGTGAAGTGGTTTTCATTCCCTGAAGGGAGCGGCCTTTTCATCCATGAGGGAAGCCGCTTTTGTGGCTTTTTTTCAACAACATTTAACTGCAGCATGCGAAGGGAGTTCTCCTTTTCGTCCAGAAGGTAGTTTAGTGTTTTTGCTTGGCCCAAGCCAACCCCAAGCATCGATTGAGCCCGTAGCCTGCGACGGCCTTGTCTTATTTCCTACCCTGGGAACGCCAGGCTCCAGCCTGGCAGGTGAAGAAGCCGCGCTGGAGCGCGGCGATCCCAGGGAAGAACAAACCTCTCACCGAGGTCGCAAAGACTTTCAAGCTTGCATCGTCATCCGAGGCCCAAGGGTGCAAGCGTCAGCGACGGGTTTCGTTTTTTTTGGTCCCCACCCTCAATCCCTCTCCCTCACCGAAACATTCAGGTTAGGATTCTGCTCATGGTCAGGAATTGTTCCAATGAGAATCGCTCTTGCCAAGGGGAAACCGAGGCAGTAGCTTGAGAAAAGTTTTAATGAACAAGGAGGCAGCATGTTAACTCGTTTCTTGATGGTACTCGGCGTGCTTGGGGCCATTTCCCCAGGAACCATGGCCCAGGAAAAAAATCCTCAAGTCCTGATCAAAACTTCCCTGGGTGATATCAAGGTGGAGTTAGACAAGAAAAACGCGCCAATTACCACGGCCAATTTTCTTTCCTATGTGGATGACAAATTCTACGACGGCACCGTTTTTCACCGGGTCATTCCCACTTTCATGATCCAGGGTGGCGGGATTGAAAAAGGATTGCAAACTGCAAAAACCATGGAGGATTTTGAAAAAAGGCAAAAGAAGACCAAGCCACCTATTAAGAATGAATCTGGCAACGGTCTTTCCAATGCAATCGGCGCCATTGCCATGGCAAGAACCAGTGAATTGGATAGCGCCACTTCCCAATTTTTCATCAATGTGGTTGATAACGAGCGGCTGGATGGCGCGAAATATTGCGCCTTTGGCAAAGTGGTTTCCGGCCTGGAAGTTGTCGACAAGATCCGCAAGGTAAAAACTCGAACGATTCAAGCCATTGGGGATGTTCCCGTGGTGGATGTGGTGATTATTTCCATAACCAAGATTCCCTAAGAAAAGCAGCCAGGAAGGATAAATCATTGAGTAATTCAATAGTTGTCGTGGAGACCTCCAAGGGCGCAATTCACCTGGAGTTGGAAGACGAAAAAGCCCCCAAGACCGTGGCCAATTTTCTCTCGTACGTGGATGACAAGTTCTACGATGGCACGATCTTCCACCGTGTGATCCTGGGCTTCATGGTCCAGGGGGGCGGATTTACGCCGGACATGAAGCAGAAAAAAACCAAACCGACGGTGCAAAATGAATCGGCCAATGGGCTGCAGAATTTGAAGGGCGCCGTTGCCATGGCCCGAACCAGTGAACCCCATAGCGCCTCCAGCCAATTTTTTATCAATGGCTCCAATAACCATTTCCTCGACAAGGCCCAGTCAGGCGATGGCGTGGGCTATTGCGTTTTTGGCAATGTGACGCAAGGGTTGGAAATTGTGGAAACCATCGAGAAATCCAAAACGGGGAATAAGCAAGGCATGTCCGATGTTCCCGTTGAAACTGTGACAATCATTTCCATCAAGCGCCTGCAATGGGATTTAATCCCTAGGGGAAGAGCATGAATTCCTTGATTCTTGGAGTGTTGATAACCCTGGGTCAGCCAGCGCCAAAACCCCCTGCCCCTCCTGCTCTTCCAGCGATTCAACCGGCCAATGCCAAGGCTGGCTCCCTTTCCAATCCCCTGCCATTTCCCCCAATGGGCCTGGGATACTTAACTGCGCCGGAAACCTTGGTTGTTGTGGGTTGGGAAAATCAACTGATCCTTTGGAAAACAGATGTCTGGGCTGCAGCCACCGGCCCTGTGGCGGTCCCCAATGCCGGCCAAGGACCGGCGGCACGGATTACGGCATTTGCCTCTGCCAAAGGAATGTTTGCCTTGGCTGCACTTGAGGGGAAAATATTCCTCTACAAGGGAAGCGAGGGTAAACCGGGAACCACTTTAGAAGCGAAAAAACCGATCCGTGCCCTGGCCTTAGATTCCGAGGGAACCTTGCTGGCCGCAGGGTTTGAAGATGGCTCGATCCAGGTTTGGGAAGCGGCCACCGGGAAGCCAAAAAGCAATTGGCAGGCGGGGAGTGATTGGGTTACCGCCTTGGCCTTTTCTCCCGATGGGAAAATCCTGGCTGCGGGCACCAATGATGGATTTGTCCGGGTTCATGATGTTCAAGGGAAAAAAGTAGTTGAGTTTCTGGCACAGGCGCCGGTGGCCGCCAACACGCCTAAGCCCCCGGTTTTTCAAGTTGCTGCCTTGGCCTTTTCCCCAGATGGGAAATCCCTGGCCTGTTCCGGCGGGGATCCGGGAATTCACCTTTTTCAGGCGAATGATGGAAAGTTCATAAGGACCTTGCCAGGCCACCAGGCACCGGTTACCAGCTTGCTCTTTCACCCCACGGGCAGTTTGTTGATCTCGACATCATGCGACAAAACGGTGAGGCTGTGGAATCCCGCTGGGAATTTGATCAAGACTCTTGAAGGCTCAAACGCCTGGGTGACTGGCGGCGCTTTTAATCAATCCTTCGATAGGCTTTTCACCACCAGCATTGATGGAACAGTTCGTTCATGGGATCTGGCGGATAAGCCCAAAAAATAAACCCGGTCTAGGGCTTAATAGTAAGCCGAGTGTAAACCAAGGCTGTCCGGTCCGCGGTTTCGTAAAGATTTTCCATCAGGGTTTCCAGGGAGGGGACGGCCTTGCCCACCCACTTATTCGTGAAACTGGTGGCCACTGTCACCGGCTTTTCAAAATTGATCTGTGTTTCCCCCTTGGCATTTCTGCCCAACAAGAGGAAGAAATCTTTCACCCCATGGACGCGCACATTGATGGTGTTGTTTCCGCGATCGGTCTTGCAGAAGAAACTGGCGGGTGAAAGATTGGCCTTCCAGTTGGTTGGGTAATTGATCCGGTTTTCTTGAATGGAGTTTGAGCCGATCCAGTAATACTTGGTGTCGCAGTAGCGAGTGGATTGGAATTCGTTACCCAGGACGGTTCCACCCCCGTCGGTGCCAAGTTGGCTCATGGGGAAGTTGCGAGTTTTAAAGCGCATCCAGTCGAAAATTGCCGGGGTTTCGGCCTTGAACCATTCCAACCCCCGTCCCTTGTATTGCACCCAGATCGAAGGAAAGCTCCTGGGCATCCAGTTATTGAATAGGGCGCGGGTTTTGGAATTCGGGTCGCCGGAGCGGTCGCCGCATACCACAAAAAATGGCAAATACTGTCCGTTGCGCCAATATTTATCAATGTAAAAATCAGGCAAGCCGCTCATGGGAACAACCCCGGCAAACAGATCGGGGTGAGATAACCCGATGTCATAGGCGATCTGGGCTCCTTGCTCGAGTCCAAACAAAAACACGCGGTCGGGATCGACAGGGAAATAAAATTTCAAGTCGCGGACAATGTCCAGGATTTCGTGATGTTCCTTTTCGGAAAAAGCGTAGTTGCCTCCGCCGCCCCACCGGAACCCAGCCAGGATTGTGCCGTTCTCATCAGCAGCCGTTGACCATTGGGCCATTTGCTCAACGACCTTTTCTCCCTTTTTGGGGAAAAGGAACAAAAGTGGGTAAGTGCGATTTGGGGAATACTCCGGAGGTAGGCGGACCCAGTAGGTCAAATCTTTATTCCTGCCGGAGGGGATTTTTCTTTCAAAGGGGGAATTTCCCTTGGCGGCGGTGGCGGGCGCCAGGGAAAGGTAAGACATATTGCCGAGGATAGCCGCGACTTCATCAACCCGGGATTTTTCTCCGGTAGTGAAAGTTTTCAAGGCATCCAGGCGGGCGGCCAGGGTTTCTTCCTTCAGATATTGCCAGATAAACTGCCTGGTGTTCCACAAGGTTTTGGCTTGCCCGGGGTCGCTATTGGCAGCGGTATTTCCCAGGAGCCAGCCAGTTACCGCCAGGGAAGCAAGCGCTTCACATTTCTTTTTGATGGCCTCCGGGCCGGCGGCTTCCGCTTGCACCGCTTGGCTGAAAAATGTTTCCAGCCTTTCCACATTGGCCTCATTGAGTTCCAGAGAAATGGCATCGAGGGCATCAGGAAAGAAAGGGGCCAGCTTTTGATCCCGGTGCGCTTGCGCCGTTAGGTAAAGTTGTTTTCTCGTTTTTTCCAGCGATTCGTTGATTTTTTCCAGGCGCGATTGCAGGGTCTGAAGCCCGGTCAAGGTGTTCCCGCTGGCTTCCGCGGTGGGAAAGGAATCCAGGAGTTTTTTGGCTTCCTTAATCCTACCGGCTGCCTGGATTCTTTTGATTTTTTCCAACCTTTCGCGACCTCGTAATCCGGCCAGTGCTTCCAGTGCTTTTTTCCCCCGGTCTTCTTGGTCGGGGTGGTCGATCAGGATTTTCTTGATTTCATTTTCGGCATCGGAAAACCATCCCGCCTGGGCCAGAAAGTCAACGATGCGGAATTTTCTCGAGACCAATTCCTCAGGTTTAACATTTTTGGTGTTTTTGAAATCAGCATGATCTTCCAAGAGTTTCAGGCAGATTTCCGGGCCCAGTTCCTGGGTCAGATACATGCAACTCCAGAAAAATTTATTGGTGGCATCCACCCGCGCCGCGTAGGAGGAAAGAAAACTCATGTGCTGGTATAAACCGACCACGCCCGCGGGGCTTTGGTAACGGAAGGTCCGTTCCCATTTTGCGTCCCATGGGGTCGATTCCAGTTCATGATGAAAGGGGGGCGGATTTTTTCCACCAGCGATGTAAATCGATTTCGGGTGCACCCATTTTTCTTCTTGGGGAAGGTCCTTCTTTTCCAATGTCCGGACCATGCTGGGACTGAAATAAATTCTCCGGGCCCCGTCATCCACCATGAAAAAGCCTTTGGGAATGTCGATGGGTTCCTTGCTGACTGGGTCAAATTCTGTGACGCTTTCGCGTTTGACGATTCCCTGCAGAATGAAACCGTCTTTCAAAATGACAATGTCGGCATAAAGTGGCCATACCGCCAAGGCGGCAATTCCCAGCAACAGGACTAAGCGCGCAATTAATTTCATGGCCGGATTATTTTACCCCATTCAACTTTTGCCCATTGAATTCTAACCTATTCGCAACTGGGTGGAGCAATTCCGTTGTGGTATTCCCCACCCCCTGGGTAAACTATTTCGTAATAACCCTTGGGATCCTGGCCTTGCCAACCTTTCTGGGCCTTTACCATGCCAATCCGATTTAACTGCAGGCATTGCAAAACTCGGTTAAGTATTACACGGAAGAAATCCGGTTCCCAGGTGCAATGCCCCCACTGTTACAAATACCTTACAGTTCCGATTATTAAGGGGGGCAGCGGGCCCTCTTCAAAATTGGAATCGATGGACATTGACGATGTCGTGGTTTCGGAACCGACCAGGGATGCGTTACAACCCCCGCCGCCTCCCCCCATTTTGGAATCGGTTCCCGGAGAATATGACCTCCTCCCTGGCCCCGAGGAAGATTACGATGTTATCCGCATTGATCTCACATCCTTGCCTGCCGAAACAGGAGGCAGACCGAGTATTGGCCAAATGGTGCGGGCTCCTCTCTTTTGGGCATTGGTGGTTCTAATTTTGGTCATCGGTTTTGGCGGCGGCATGTTCCTTGCTCCTTTGTTAAAAGGAACGCCAAAATAAAGGGAAATTGCGCCTGGTATTTTGGTAAGATAGGGTGGTTGGCGAAAGCGGTGATCAGGTGGAGTTTTTGCCTGTTCATCTTTTAGCGGTTACCATTCCTTGGTTACCCAAAGGCTTTCGCCATTTTGAGCGATTTTTTTTCCAACATGAAAATCGCGGGCAATACTTTTTCCGGGATTATTGTTGAGCGATTCCCAATTCCTGAGCCTTGGCATTTTTTGGAGTTCCGCCGTGTTCCGAAAAAATGTTTTGCGGTTGGCCCTGGTTGCCCTTTGCCTTCCCTTGATTACTTCCCATCCAGTAACTGCCGATCCCTTGACACAGGACATTACCGAGGAATTTAAGCGAATTTACTCGAGCAAGGAGGATCCGCAACGGAAAACCAAGCTTACCAGCCTGGTTGAGGGAAGCCTTTCACTTGGGCAATTAAGCCGGATTATCCGCCTGCCGGACTGGCAATATGTGGAAAAAACCATGGCCTTGGGCGATGCCAATATTGAAGTCAGAAACTCTGCCATAAAAGCGTTCAAGTCCCGTAGCCACAAAGTCTTGCAAACGGGCAACAATGAAGAAAAACTGGAAATTGCGGTTCTGGTAGGTGAAACGGCATTTTCTAATTTGAATGATGAGACTTCGGAATTCCTGGACCAGATGGCTCAGCGCAGCAAGTATTTGCGCAAAGAACTGGGGGATTTTGGTCCGGATCTGGCGAAAATGGCGCGGTCGGGTAGTCCGGGCTTGGTTCGCGCCAGTGTTTTAGCCATGAGCAAAATCGAAACCAATCCGGCATTATTTGCCGAGGTGGTAGGCGACCTTCTTTCCAGTTCAAATGCCAATCGGGTAGAAAACCGTCGATCGGCCGCTGAAGGAATGAATTTTCGGCTGAAGATTGTGGGCCAATTGCTGCGAGAAATTCGCGTTGTCCGTACTCAGGATAATGTGGGGCTGGTCACGGATCTCCTCGACACCAGCCGGTTACTTTTCCCAATTGCCATAAAAGCCCTCAATGACAAGGATGCCTTGGTGAGAGAAAATATCACCTTGGCTTGCAGGAATGCCACCGCCACCATTGTGGAAGTTGATTACATCATCCCAAGAGGCGAGGTGGAACTGGCTCTCTCGGAAAGACCTGATGTCATGGCAGTTCGCGCCAAGGGGTTTCGCGAAGCCTTGAACCGACATGAACTACTAATTAATGCTTACCGGGACGCGGGTCATGGCCTGGGTGGCCATGCCATCAACCACGAAAAGGACCTGAAAGTCCGCCTGGCCAGCTTGGATGTCCTGGAAGATTTGGCCATCATCAGGAGAAAATTGGCGGAATTTGAGTCTTTGCTGGTCCGACTTGAGAAGCTTGCTGGATTGGCGGTTCCTAATTCCTCCAAAGCGGTTTCGTTCGATCTCTTTCCCGATTCCCACTTGCAGGAGCTGGTCAATAATTTGTCGACAGCCTTGCTGGACACCAACGCCAAGGTCCGTTTGAACACGGTGGATGTCTTGGATGTCATGTTTATTATGCCGGATTTGCAAACCCGTTTGCTGAAGGCGCCCGGCGATTTGGTCAAGAACCTGGCCCAGGTTGCTGGAAGAGATTCGAACAAAATGGTCAAGTATGGCGCTATCCGGTCCTTGAAACGCATTGCACCCTTAAAATACGAGACGGTTATTCAGAGCTTGGGTTTGGCGCTTTACGATGAGGACCTGGATGTCCGCATCGAGGCGGCAAAAGCTTTGGGCCATTACGGTGACAAGGCCCTTCCCGTTTTGCATACCTTCCAGGAAATGGTTGGTCGGGGCGACCCCGATGCCCGGATGGCACTCATGCAAACCCTGGAAAAAATGGGCACGGGAGCCCAAAAAGCCCTTGGCGCTGTCAGCAAAAACTTGAAGTCTCATGACCCGCGGGTTCGGGTGCAAGCTGCGGATACTCTGGGCGCCTTTGGAAAATTATCCCAGGCCCAGGTTCCTGCTTTGAATGCCCGCTTGGACGACCCTGACTCGTCCGTCCGCAATGCGGTCAGTTCGGCCTTGTTGAAAATTCGTTCGGAGCGTTAGTTAATCCAGGATTCGGTGTTTTACATTGAGGGTTCAATGACGGCGCTCATGGAACCTGCGCAATTTTTGTTGCTCCAGGGATCTGGGCCAAAGGATTGGATTTGATCCCGCTTCAATTCCGCCAATTCCTTGCTGGTGGTCAAGACAATTGCTCGACCGGCCTGGTCCACTTCCAAGGCAATTAAAAAAGCTTTCTCTTTCGGGTGCCCGAAAAGCGCCTGCATCATGTGGATCACATATTCATAGGTGTGATCGTCGTCATTCAAAAGAATGACATGATAAGGGGGAAGGATTTTGGTCTGGTTGAAAACTTCGGGTTCTACAGTCATTGTCATGGGCAGTCCCCGCCGACTATTCTTAGGAAACTCTGCTCACAGCCACAATGGTGATGTCATCGTGGGGGTATTGCCGCCCTACTGTGTGATTTCTAATGGCGTTGACGACGCAGTTCAAAACATTATGTGGGGAAGTATCCTTGCAACCGGTCAAACAATCCAGCAAGCCTTTGGTGCCAAAGGCGACATTGGCAACGCTCATGGCATCGGGCACGCCGTCAGAATACATTAAAATGGCTTCCCCTGGTTTCAAAATAAAATCAACAGACTCATAAGGGAAGCTGTCCATAATGCCCAGGGGCAGCCCCGCGGTTTCCATGGGAACCGAGTCCAATGGCGTGGAACCGTCTCCCTTGATGAGTAGCGGAGACATATGCCCGGCGTTCACCAAAGAAACCGTATTGCTTTCCGGGTTGAGAATCGCAGTGATCAAGGTCACAAACCGGTCCAGTTGACTGGTGTGGGGATAGAGGACTTCGTTTAATTTGATGATGGCATCTTTTGGGGTTGGTTCCGTGATAAGCGCAAGGCGGGTTTCCGAGGAGAGCTTGGCCATGAATAAAGCGGCGGCAACCCCTTTCCCTGCCACATCGCCCACGGTTACCGCCATGCAATTGTCCTTCAAAGGCACAAAGCCATAGTAATCCCCGCCAACCTGCTGAGCGGGTTGGTAATGCGCGGCAAATTCGAAATGGGGAATTTTCGGAAAGCTGGTTGGCAGAAAACTGAGTTGCACCTGATTGGCCAGTTCCAAATCTCTTTTGATTCTTTCCTGGGAAAGTGAGTTCTGGTGAAACTTGGCGTTTTCCAGGGCGGCCCCGGACTGGTTGGCCACACCCCACAACAATTTCAAATCATCCTGGGTAAATTTCTTGCTGCGGTCCTGCGTGTCTACTTGAATCACACCGAAGGGTTTCCCATCCACCGCGGTCAGGGGCACGCACATGACCGAACGGATGCGGAAATCAACCACGCTTTGGCTCGATTGCACGCGGCTATCCGAACTGGCGTCATCGCTCAGGAAGGCCTGATTTTCCTCCAGGCACTGGCGGACAATACTTTTACTGAAGCGGGCGTTGGCCTCGTCATTTTGCCTGCGCGTGCGAATGACCTTGGGAATAAATTTGTTGGTCGTGGCATCGGCGAGAATGATGAAGCAGCGGTCTGCTTGTTTGAATAATTGGAACATGCAATCGACGATGGTTGGAAGCAATTGGTCGAGTTGCAAAACCTTGGCCAAAGTGCTGGTGATTTCCAAAAGCAGGCGCAGTTTTTCCGCTGGCTGAGTTTCCAGCAATTGCTGATTGCTGGCGTTAATGGTGGCCTGAACCGTGCTGGAAGGCACCTCGCCACCATCGTCCTCCTCGGAGGCGGGCTCCGGGTAATTCACGGTGGGGGCCAGGGGTTGGTTGAAGGCCAGAACGAAGTCACAGATCCTAATTTGATCGTTGTTTTTCAGCAAAACCTTGGAGGCAATTTGCTGGTTGTTAATGAAGGTGCCGTTCTTGCTTTTGTTATCTTCGATAAAAAATTGCGCCTTGACCCGCGTAATATAGGCATGTTCTCGACTGACCGAAGTAACCGGGATAACAATTTGGCAATCCGGACTTCTCCCGAGGCTGAATTTTTCACCTTCCAGGGGGTATTCCCGCCCTTCGTTGTATCCTTTAACGACTTTCAATGAAACCATTCGAGACCTACGCTTGTTGGATTTTTATTGCCAATCACAAATTACTTGGGAACGCAGTGAATAGCAATAAGGTAATCTGCCGTGAGGGGGAATCAAACCGCACTTAGGCGGACTATTAAATCTCCGCCTTCCACATGGGTGCCTGCGCTAACCGTGATTTCGCTTACAATTCCGGGTTTTTCCGCGTAAACGGTAGTTTCCATCTTCATGGCTTCCAGAACGAATAATTTTTGTCCTGTGGAAATCTCTTCCCCCGAAGCCACCAAAATTTTGGAAATCACTCCGGGCATAGGGGCGCCGGCTTCTAGCGGGTTGCTGGCATTGGTTTTGGGCCGGCTTGGGGATTTCCCCGCCAGAGACTTGTCCATTGTCACGACTTCCCTCGGTTGGCCGTTCAGTTCAAAAAACACGGTCCGGGTTCCATCCGCGTGCGGATCTCCAACAGTCAGGAATTTCAAAATGAGCACTTTCCCCTTTTCAATTTCGATACTTGTTTCCATACCAGGCTGAAGGCCAAAGAAAAACACCGGAGTGGGGAGGACACTGGTATCGGAAAACTTTTTTTGATGGTCAACCAAATTGGTAAACACTTTGGAATAAAGGAGGTAACTAAGCACGGATTGATCATCAGCCTGGATGCCTGTGGTTTGCTCCAGTTGCTTCTTGGTGGCGGGAAAATCGGCCGGGGCAAGCGCCGCTCCAGGCCTTCCTTGCACCTGTTTTTTTCCGCGCAAGACCCTTTGTTGCAGTTTTTCCGGAAAGCCTCCCGGGGGTTCTCCCAGACGCCCCTCGAAAAATTCCACCACCGATTCTGGAAACGACAGTTCCCTGCCTGCTTCTTCAACTTCTCGCCGACTTAAATTGTTCCCGACCATGAAGAGCGCCAGATCCCCCACTACCTTGGAGGTCGGCGTTACTTTGATGATGTCTCCGAACATTTGGTTCACTTCGGAATACATGGCGCAGACATCGCGCCAGCGGTCCGCCAAGCCAAGCGCCTTGGCTTGCTGGAAAAGATTGGTGTATTGTCCGCCCGGCATTTCATTGACATAGACATCCGCGGTTGGGGCAAGTTGGCCGCTTTCAAAGGGGGCGTACATGGGCCGGACCGATTCCCAATAGTTGGCTGCTTCTACAAGGGATTTCGGGTCCAATCCCGGGTCACGGGGATGGAACCGCAGGGCCTCGGCCAGGGCATGCAAGCTGGGCTGGCTATTCATTCCTGCAAAAGGCGCCATGGCTACATCGACTACATCAACCCCTTCTTGCGTGGCAAAAAGCAGCGAGGCTATTTGTCCGCCGGCGCAATCATGGGTGTGGAAATGAACCGGCAAGGAAACTTCCTCGCGCAGCGCCTTGACCAGGCGTGCCGCCGCCCACGGCTTGCACAAGCCCGCCATGTCCTTGATGGCCAAAATGTTGGCGCCACGCTTTTCCAGCTCCTTGGCCAATTGCACATAATAGCGCAGGTCATATTTCTTGCGCGCGGGATCCAGGATGTCTCCGGTGTAACAAATGGCCGCTTCGCAGAGCATGCCTGTGTTGCGAACCGCCTCAATGGCCAACCCCAGGTTGGGGAGTCCGTTGAGGGAATCGAAAACCCGAAAAAGGTCGATCCCTGCCTGCGCTGATTCCTTGACAAAACCATGGACGACATTGTCAGGGTAACTGGTATATCCGACGGCGTTGGCCGAACGCAGCAACATTTGAAATAATATGTTGGGAATGCTGGCTCTGAGGTCGGCGAGGCGGTCCCAGGGGGACTCCTTGAGAAAGCGCATGGCTGTATCGAAAGTGGCTCCGCCCCACATTTCCAAAGAAAACAAATGGGAAAGCCGGGAGGCGTAAAAGGGGGCGACCCGCGCCATGTCACGGCTGCGCATCCTGGTGGCCAGCAGGGATTGGTGGGCGTCGCGGAAAGTGGTATCGGTAAGGTAAAGGATTTTTTCAGAGCGCAACCACTTGCTGAATTGTTCTGGCCCCAGCCGCTGCAAAAGGTTTCGGGTGCCCTCCGGAGGAGTTTCTAACAACGCGGCCTGAACAGAGTGGGACAATTCGGGTTCAGGCGCTACTGGCGGATCCCATTGCGGAATATCCGGGTGGCCATTGACAATAATGTCGGCGATGTAACGCAAGAGGCGCGTGGCCCGATCTTGTCTTACCGGAAGGTCGAGCAATTCCGGCGTTTCATCAATAAACCGGGTAGTGCAAGTACCCGCCAGGAACCCGGGATGATTGACCAAGTTGATCAGGAAGGGAATGTTCGTTTTTACGCCTCGTATGCGAAATTCCTGCAGAGTTCGCAACATCCTTTTAGCGGAGTTTTCAAAGCGCAAGCCCGAAGCCGTTACCTTCACCAGCAGGGAATCGTAAAAAGGATTGATCACTGCCCCGGTAAAAGCGGAGCCCGCGTCCAGGCGGATGCCCATGCCGCTGGCCGAACGGTAGTTGCTCAGCTTGCCATAATCGGGAAGGAAATTATTAAGGGGGTCTTCGGTGGTAACCCGACATTGAATAGCATAGCCGCGAAGGGAAATATCGCTTTGTTTACCCAAGCCCAATTCCGCGTGGCTGAGTGGCATTCCCTGAGCCACCAAAATCTGGGCTTTGATCAGATCCACTCCGGTGACCTGCTCGGTAACCGTGTGCTCCACCTGGATACGCGGGTTGACCTCAATGAAAAAAAAGCCGTTGGTATCGGCATCGACAAGGAATTCTACAGTGGCGACGTTGTCAATGCCGGCTGTCCTGCCAATCGCAAGGGCGGCTTCGAGAATTTCATTCCTTAGCTTGGGGGCCAAGTTGGGCGCGGGAGCGATTTCCACCACCTTTTGGTGACGCCTTTGCACCGAGCAATCCCGTTCAAATAAATGAACCATGCCGCCATGGGAATCTCCCAGCAATTGCACTTCTATATGGCGGGCTTTGCGGATGAATTTCTCGATGAAAACATCGGGAATGCCAAAGGCGTTTCCCGCTTCGCGCTGTGCTTGCTCGAGGGCTTCCGCGAGGCGGTCGGGCGACTCGACTACACGCATCCCACGGCCGCCGCCCCCCATCGAGGCCTTAATGATTACGGGGTACCCCAGGGCGGTTGCAATGGCTTGTGCTTCTTGGACCTGCTTGATCGGTCCCTCACTGCCCGAAAGAATTGGCACCTTGGCCGCCTTGGCCAACTTTCTGGCTTGTACTTTGTCTCCCAGCTTTTCCAACACTTCCGGCCTGGGGCCGACAAATGCAATTCCCACCTTTTGTACCGCTTGGGCAAAATTCGCGTTCTCTGAAAGGAACCCGTATCCCGGGTGGATGGCATCCACTTGATGGCTTTTGGCCAAGGCGACAATTTCTTCAATGCCCAAGTAAGACCGAATCGGTTCCCCCGGTTTGCCGATCCGGTAGGCCTCGTCGGCCTTGAAGCGGTGCAGGGCAAACCGGTCCTCATGGGAATAGACTGCCACGGTACGGATGTCTAATTCGCTGGCCGTGCGGAAAACGCGGATGGCGATTTCACTTCGATTGGCCACCAGGATTTTCTTGAACTTGCGAAAATTTGCCATGAATTCAGGTCCAGGGTGAAAACTACCGGGTTCAACGGCCGAAAGTCCTGTCCCTGAAAATGTACAAAAAACAAAAACCGGTTCGAGGCCGTCCCTTGTGATTTGAGACTTCCTGAACCGATTCGAGTGCTGTAGCGGGTTTAGGGGACCACTTTCGCGCTGGCGCTCAAGTCAATAGATCCCCCGGCGCCGAGATCGGTCCGAATGGTCAGCTTATGCCGGGCTTCCCCCTCTTTGGCCGGTTTGAAGGTGACCGTCAAAACATGGACTTCCTTTTTATCCCCAGGGATTTCCTTGACTTGCCATTGGTCATTCAGCCCATCCAGGCCAACGATTTTAAAGGGAACCGCCCCGCGAACAATGACCTTTTTCTCCACCGCTTCGCCCATTTTCGGCTCACCCAGGGAAAGGGTGGCAGGAGTCAGGGTTAAGGGCGCTTCCACCTCAATGTTCAGAGGAATTCGGATTTGCCCAATGCTGGCGCTGTTGCCTTTTATCCAAACTTCACTGAACCATTTCCCTACAGGTATGTCCTCACGAACGCGGGCCGTGGCCTGGAAAGTAACCTCATTTCCTTCCCGCTTGATTTCTTTTGTGGTGACCTTGATGAAATTGCTTTCGGTTTTTGCTTCCGTGATTTGCGCGTTAGGGAAACCATAAAAACGAATTTGCACGGTCGCTTCAGCTGTAGTTCCTTGCTTCACCTGGAGAAAATTGAAAGACTCCGGGCTCACGGCGAAATCATTCCGGCCATAGGCTTGCACCTGCAAGCGGACCTCCTCGTAGCGAGGCCGATCGAAAATGACATAAATCGTTACGCTTTTGGATCCGTTAAAACGGGTGGTGTCCATGCGCGCCACAATGGCGGTTTCTTCTTTGGGTTGTAGCGTGTTTTTGATAGCAGTGGCGCTGACGCATCCACACGATACGCGAATGTTGGAAATGCTGACTTGGGAATCCGTGGTGTTTTTAACGATAAAGTGGTGGATCAAGGTTGGCCCCCGTGGGACGGAGCCAAAATCCTTGCCGACTTCGGTAAATAGAGAGTCTCCCAAGCCAGCCGCTTGCGCGGATTGCCCGGCCAGTAACGCCAAAAAAACAACCAAAGATCGATTGATCATGGTGCGACCTTAACGAGCATCCAATGGCGAATTGTCCTCTTTTCCCACCTAATAATCTTATTCCCCCGAATTATCCTTCCGTCAATGAAAACCTGAATAAATTCCGTTACTTTCCCCTATTGCCAACCCTTTCTCTTTACAACTGCACTCCTTTATCCTGTGGCAGGGCCAGTATTCAAGGAAAAAAACACAAAGGCGTTAAATATTCCCACCCGTGGCACGGGCCAATACACCCGCTGAAACTTCAGCCGCCCCACTGCGCAGAAGTTCCCGGAATGCCTCAGTGCAGGTTGAGCCGGTGGTCAACACATCATCTACCAGGAGAATGTGCTTTCCCCTCACCGGCGCCTTGGGGTGCACTGCAAAACAGCCTTTTAAATTGGCTTTCCTTCTCGTGGAGGGCAAGCCGCGTTGGGGAAGCGTGGCGACCTTTTTCATTATCGCCCAAGAAACCATGGGGATTCTCAAAACCCTGGCCACCATCCGGCCGATCGTTTCTGCCTGGTTGTATCCCCGTTGCAGCCATCTCCGCCAATGCTGTGGAATGGGGGCGACAAGATCGGGCGAAAGCCTGGTTTTTTTGATTCGCTCCCCTAGCTGAATGCCAAGGCATTCAGCCAACCCCTCGTGTTGCAAAAACTTGATTTTCCTGATCGCTTGCTCCATCAACCCCTTGTAGGCCCCCAGGGAAATCACCTTTTTCAAAGGCAGCTCGCCCTGGTTGCAGTGAACGCACCCCTGGTTGGAATCCAGGTTGGGGCCGATTTCCGCCCCGCATTGAATGCACTGGTTTTCCATGGCAGTGGGTAATTTCAATTGGCATGCCATGCAGAAATGATTCTCGTCTGGTTGCAGAATGTCTTCGCAAAAATGGCAAAGGGAAGGAAGCGCCACATGCCTTAGCCCACGGCCCAAGGTCACCCAAAATGGGCTCCAGATTGAAATTTGGTTGGATGCTCCCATGGATCGATCCCGGGGGACCAGGCGAAGCCACTTGCATCATACCAGGGAATAAAACGAAATCAGGCTGCTTGAGAAGGGGATTCACCCGTGCAGGTGGTTTTTTCCTGGACCCACTGGGGAATTACCAGAGAAAAAGTGTTGGGAGAATTGGCGGAGGGGAGTGTGAATTCAATTCGGCCCTTATTCAGTGCGGCCAGTTTCCAGGCGATTGAAAGCCCCAACCCTTTGCCCCGACCTGCTGCGCGGCCCGAATAAAAGGGATCGAAAAGGTGTTGCAGGTCCTCCGGCCCAGGCCCGGGGCCGCTGTCTTGCACTGTAATGTGCACAAACTCATCCTTGTTTAGCCGGGTGGATAGCTTGACCCAGCCATCAGGGGCCGCCGCCTCAATGCCATTTTGCACCAGGCACTCGATCACGGTCTTAATCTGCCCGGGGTCGGCCAAAACCATGTGGCTGGCGTTTTCCAATTGCAGTTCCAAAGACACCCGTTTTTCCAAGGCCCAATCTTCCATGCGGAAAGCGGCGCCTTTTAAAAGCTCAAGGGGTTCGAATGGGGTGGGTTCGGGAAGCGCCGGCCGGGCGTAGGTCATGAGTTGCCGCAATATCCCATGGATTCGCTTGGCTTGCCGAACAATGCTCTCTAATGAGGGGGCAAGTTTATCGTGAAAGTCAGCCAGTTCCAGGTCTTCCAGACGGCCCAAAAGAAATTGCGCGTGCCCTTGAATGACGGCCAGCGGGTTATTGATTTCATGTCCAGCCCCAGCCGCGAACTCGGCCATGGCCTTCAACTTCATTTCCAGCAGCCGGCTGGCTTCTTCAGTAATTCGGTTTTGCAAGGCCAAACGGTAGCGTCCGAGTTCTTCCTGGTCAAGGGATCGGGCGGCCTGTTGCCTCTGCGCCCCTTCCCCGTGGTGAGCGCGGATTAATTCCCCCACCAGGGTTTCCATATTCGAGCCAAGGGGTTTTTCTTTCTCCGAAGCAGGTCCAGGGATAGCTCCTGCCAAAGGGATTTGGCTTTCGTCGATCCCAAGTTCCTTGGCGCATTGTTTTCCCAAAGCACTCAAGGGGCCCTGGGTGCAATTTTGCCTTTCCTTGGCCAAGACGATTACCAGGCCCAGGTTTCGGTTTAAGCCGGCTTGAAAGGATGCTTCCATCCCCCCCGGTTCGTGAAGGCGGCCGCACAAGCGAACCCACACGGGCAAATTCCAGTCTCGAACCAGACCGGAAATGTTTTGAGACGATTCGCCGAGGCAAAATGGCCGGGAATCGGAAAACAAAGCCCCAATCCAGGCCGTTATGGGAGAGATTTTTCCGGACAGGCTTGCCAGCCGTTCAGATGCAACAGCCAAGGGATAATCTTTAGAATTTGAAAATCCTGGATTTGGGTCGAGCGTTTTCCCTTGTTCCAGGTTGAGCAGAACCTTTTGGAAAAATAATCCCAAGTGGTTTTGAAACGAAGCAAGCAGGCAATCGCTATCTTGGGGTTTGGCTGCCTGAAGCATCAGGACTAAAGCCCCCAAGTCAGCCTTTAGCCTGCCCCAGGCCTGTTCAGCGCTGAGGGAAAGCAAATCCATGAGAGTGGAAATCTTGGGAGGCACCCAAAATTCGCCACTTGGGGAATTGCCCTCACTGGCCGAACTTCCATGCCCGGCAAAAGGAGCCAATTCATTCTCCCTTGAAAATTACGATTGTCTTAATTCAGGGGAGGAAGCAGGCTCCCTCCCGCAGGGTTAACTTGAGAAAACAGGTGGTTAGGAGCGGGTCGACGAGGCCACTTCCATTTCCAGCAACTGGCACATCCGGTCGATCATCTCTTCGATTTCGAATGGCTTGTTGAGGAAATCATCGGCGCCAGCAACCCGTAATTCCTGAATTTTATCTTCTTCGATCATGCCGCTGATGCATAAAATACGCACTTCTTCGAGGGATTTGTCGGCACGAACGCGATGGCAGACTTCCTTGCCGTTGATGTCTGGGAGCATGACATCCAAGACAATGATGTCTGGACGGTATTCCTTGACCATCATGCCGGCGTCAAATCCATTGGTGGCCACGCGAACTTCAAAACGACCGTCCTCGTCTAGGACCTTGGTCATCAGTTCAACCAATTCCACATCATCATCCACCAATAAAACTTTACGCTTCCCACTTTCCAAAGCATCGGTGGGGATTCCGTTGTCTTTCATAAAGCGGTAGAGAGATTCGCGAGGAATTCTACGGAACCGGGAACCCGGAACCCTAAATCCCTTGAGTTGCCCATTGTCGAAACAACGGATGATTGTTTGCTGGCTGACCTTGCAAACCTTGGCCGCCTCGCCGGTCGTAAAAACAGTTTTCATGGTTCATCCTGTCCTTTCAGCCGTTTGAATTCTGGCTGAGTCTTGAGGCGCCAAGCATCTCCACGCAAGATGTTCGACCACCCCGAAATCTTCCTTGATCTGCCTCTTAAACTGGTTCCTCTTGTTTCCAAGCGTCACCCAAACTCCGGGTCGCCCAACTCACCATGAATTACCATGGATAGCCAAATTGGCGCAAGGCAACTTTCCCGATACGGAGTTCGCAAGTCACCCAAGAGAACAAAGCCAAACCAGAGGCCAAAGTGAAAATGAGGAGTATAGGTCGACTTTGTTGACCAGGAGGCCTTTGCTGATTTTACTCATTCTACGGATTTTGTCAAATGGAAAAATGGGAAAACTTGTACTGTAAGGTATTAGTATAAAACATCTTACGGACCGACTCGGATTATTATGCCCAGGTGGTTTTGTTTTACTTTTGTTAGTATTTTTACTTTGTTAAGTAATTGAGCCTATTTCAAATAAAGTAATAATACTGCAATATCGGCGGGACTAATTCCGCTTATCCGGCCTGCTTGCCCAACATTGCTTGGGCGCACCCGAGTTAGTTTTTCACGCGCCTCTTTCCTTAACTGCGTGATTTTTTCAAAGTCAAAACGGAGTGGTATTGTTTTTGATTCCAGCTTTTGAAATTTGATCACCTGTTCCGCTTGCCTGCCTATGTACCCTTGGTATTTGATTTCAATTTCCACCTGCGACGCGATTTCTCCCTCGCAATCCAGGGAAATTCCGAGTCTTTCTTGGGCTATTGTGGCCAGATGATTCCAGTTCACATCGTGCCGACGGAGAATTTGCTCCAGCGTGTTTCCTTCGCTCCTTTGCGAGGTGAGTAACGAGCGCATTTGCCCAATGGCATATTCTTTTTTCTGAAGCTGGCTCCAGGTTTCCTCCCCCACCAGGCCCATTTCCCTGCCGAGGGGCGTTAACCTCCTGTCGGCGTTGTCGTGCCGCAATTGCAAGCGGTACTCTGCCCGACTGGTGAACATGCGGTAGGGCTCATCCACACCCTTCGTGACCAGGTCGTCGATCATCACGCCGATATAGGCAGCGCCCCGTTCGATGACGAAAGAGGATTTCCCTTGCACTTTCCTGGCAGCATTTACGCCGGCAACCAATCCCTGGGCGGCGGCTTCTTCATACCCCGTGGTGCCGTTGAGTTGTCCCGCGAAAAAGAGGTTTTCAATCGCCTTGGATTCCAGGGTGAGGTGCAATTGAGTGGGTTGGGCGAAATCATATTCGACTGCGTAGCCCCAGCGGAGGATTTCCGCTTTTTCCAGCCCTGGGATATGTTGCAGCATTTTTTGCTGCACATCCTTGGGAAGGCTGGTGCTGATGCCATTGCAGTAATATTCTTGGGTGTTTCGCCCCTCCGGTTCCAGGAAAACCTGGTGGCGGTCCTTATCGGCGAACCGCACGACTTTGTCTTCAATGGATGGGCAATACCTTGGCCCCTGGCAGCGTATTTGCCCGGAATACATGGGGGCCCGGTGCAAGTTGGCCCGAATCAAGTCGTGCACTTGCTGGTTGGTGTAGGTGATGTGGCAAGGTAGTTGGGGTCGTTCAATTTTCCTGGTGCTGAAGCTGAAAGGGACGGGTTGGTCATCGCCCGGTTGGATTTCCAACTGAGAAAAGTCGATGGTCCGGCCATTGATCCTGCAAGGGGTGCCGGTTTTGAAGCGCGCCAGTTCAATTCCGGAAGCCAGGAGCGATTCCCCCAGGGATTCGGAAGAAGCATCCCCTGCCCTGCCGCCCACGGTTTTGGCCTCTCCCGTGTGCATCAGGGCTTTGAGAAAAGTGCCGGTTGTCAGGATAACCATTTTCGCCCGGTAAAGAGTATCTCCCCTGCAAATTACCCCCATAACTTTTCGCCCTGGCCCTGTGGCCGAGCAAGCCTTTTCAAGAAGCAAGTTCTCTACCAGTTCTTGCCGCAGGGTCAGGTTAGCTTGCCGTTCTACCGTGTCCTTGGCCAAGGTTTGATAATGTTTTTTATCAGCCTGGGCCCGCGGCGAATGCATGGCCGGGCCCTTGGTTTTGTTCAACATGCGGAACTGAATGGCGGTGGCGTCGATGAGTTTGCCCATCTCACCGCCCAAGGCGTCGATCTCCCTGACAATTTGCCCTTTGGCAATCCCGCCTATGGCCGGGTTACAGCTCATCATGCCAACGGTGTCAGCGCTCATGGTGAGAAGAGCGGTGCGGCAGCCCATGCGGGCGCAGGCCAGGCTGGCTTCAATGCCGGCGTGCCCGCCGCCAACTACGACCACATCGAATTCGAATTCCAGCGAAAAAGGCATGTTGCCCCGGAATGACGCTTAAAAAAGGCAGTCCAAAGTCGCGATTGAATCAACAGCGCGCGCCGCCTAGATTAACAATCTTGCTCACGGAAAATTCAATGGCCCTCAGATAATTGTAGGAATTGCGCCATGAGATTAGAGGAAAACGCGCGTAAATCCCTGCTGGCGCTCGAGGTTCCTGAAGAGGCCAAAACGGGCGCCATCCGCAACCTGGAATTGTGGTTGAGTTCACCCGAATTCAAGCCTTATTGTCCACAAATTGAATGGCTGCTTTCTCTGGGCGCCTGGGCCGGATTGTTGGACCGCTTTTGCCAGATCCTTCCTTTTGGCACCGGTGGCCGCCGCGGCCCCGTCGGTGTTGGTCCCAATCGTATGAACCTGTGGACGCTCGGGGCTTCGGTCCAGGGACATTGCACCTACCTGCGCCAGAATTTTCCACTTGAAAAAGAAATTCGCGTCGCCCTGGCTTTTGATGTCCGCTGCTTTCAAGATAAACGAGGAAATTACAATCCAAATCTGCCCAATCCTTCTTTGGGCATTTCTTCCAAGGACATGGCCCAGTACGCCGCCAGGGTTTACGCCGCCAATGACATTGTGGCTTCAATCCTTCCCCCCGAAAGCACTCGCTACTTGGCCACTCCCGAACTGTCTTTCACCATTCGCAATATGCGAGCCCATGGTGGACTGAATATTTCCGCTTCACATAACCCGCCAGATGACAATGGCGGAAAATTTTATGACGAGCGTGGAGCGCAGCCTGTTCCACCTGACGACCAGATCATGGCTGACCTGGTTGATCAGGTGAAGGGTATCTCCCTGATCTCTTGGCAGGATGGCGTGCGAGCGGGGACAATCCGCTACCTCGAGGAACACCATCATGACGATTATCTTTCCGTCTGCTGTGCTCAAAGCCTCATTCCACCTCCGCGCCAAGAAGCGTTCAAAGTAGTCTTTACCCCATTACATGGCGTGGGGTCGCAGACCGTGCTGGAAATCTTGCAAACGAAGGGATTCCATGTGATTCCAGTGGCGGAGCAAATGGCGCCGGATGGCCAGTTTCCACATGTCACGAAAACCCCCAACCCGGAAGTGCCGGAGTCGATGGACCGTGCCGAGGCCGTGGCCGTAGCCAACCAGGCGCATTTGGTCCTGGCGACCGACCCAGATGCCGACCGCCTCGGTGTATTGATTCCCAATGACATGGGCGGCTGGCGCTTTGTTAATGGAAATGAAGTGGCGGCGATGGCCACGGCGTTCAAGCTGGATATGTTGGCCCAATCCGGCAGAATGCCAGGTTCACCTTTGGTGATTAAAACTGAGGTGACCACCGGTTTGATCACGCGCATTGCCCGTCACTACCAGGTTCAAATACTCGAGGATTTACTGGTCGGGTTCAAATATGTCGCCGAGGTGTTGTGGAAGCTGGAAAGCACTGGTTCTTTTGGTGATGTCGTGGGCACGCCTGCGGACTTCTTGATCGCTAGCGAGGAAAGCCATGGTCTTCTCTTAACGGATAAGATTCGCGACAAAGACGCTGGCGCCGCCGCCCTGCTTTTCGCCGAACTCGGCTTGTATCTCTTCCGCAAGAACCAAACCCTCCTGCAGTACCTGAAAGGCTTGTTTGAAAAGTTTGGGTATTTCAAAAACGCCGGCGTTCCCATTTCTTTGCCCGGGGTGGAGGGGAAATCGCAAATGAACCGGATGATGGATGCTTTGAGAAAATCGCCTCCCGTTGAAATCTGCGGCCAACCGGTGACCGGGGTCAAGGATTTCCGCGATCCGCTGGGGAAACTCGGGCCCCTCAAGGGCATCACCGACGCTTCCTCCCGAAATGTTTTGGTGTTTCACTTGGGTCCAAAGGGAAAAATTGCCCTGCGGCCGAGCGGGACTGAACCCAAGGCAAAAATATACCTGGAGGTTGCCACCCCGCCGAGGAGTCCTGGCATTGCCGATGGCCTTTGGCAAGAGGAAATGGCCCAAGCCGATGCCTGGCTGGGGAAACTCAGCGCCGAGTTTCTCGCCCTGGCTTTGAAAACCATCGGGCTGACTCCCGAGGCGTTAAAAGGGAAATAACCAACCAACGGTGCACCGGAATTGGAAGACATTTGGGATGTTGTGGTAATTGGCGCCGGGGCGGCGGGCTTGATGGCGGGAATTGCCGCCGCCCGGGCCGGCGCACGAGTCTTGCTCCTGGAGAAAAACCGCAAGGCCGGGGTCAAGATCCTCATGTCTGGCGGCACGCGCTGCAATATCACGCAAAACACCGACAATCGCGGTATCATTCAGGCCTTTGGCGCCAACGGAAAGTTTCTCCACTCTAGCCTGGCGGCATTTGGCGTGGAAGAAACCCTGGTTTTTTTCAACTCCGCGGGAGTTGCCACCAAGGTCGAACCGACTGGGAAAATTTTCCCTCAAAGCGACAAAGCCCTGGATGTGCTCAACGCATTGCTGGGCGAATTCCTCCGGGCTGGCGGCGTGTTGTCTCTGGCAGAATCACTGCAGAATTTGGATTCCTGGGGCGAAGGTTTTTCCCTGGCAACCGCCAACCGCAGGCTGCACGCCAAAAAAATCATCATCACCACCGGCGGGCTTTCCTTCCCCGGGTGCGGCACAACAGGCGATGGCTACCGTTTTGCCACCCAATTTGGCCATGGCCTCATACCCACCTTCCCAGCCTTGGCCCCGTTGCAGACTAATCTCCCTTGGGTGTCGGGGCTGCGTGGCGTCACCATTCCCGATGTGGAGGTTACGGCTTGTTCCAATGGCGCTCCCAAGGGGAAAAATCGCGGCTCTCTCTTGTTTGCCCATTTCGGCTTGTCCGGGCCGGTCATTCTCAATGTCAGCAAGAATTTGACCACCCTGGGGGATTACCCGGGTGCAACCCTGAGCCTGGACTTTCTTCCGGGTATTCCCGAACCTCAATTGGAAGAAAGAATTATGGAGTCCACCCGTGTGGATGGGAAAAAGATGATCGCTAATTCGCTGGGGGATTTGCTACCCAAGAGCCTGGTGGAGGCGGTGTTGGCGCAAGGAGGGTTTGCCCTTGAAAAGAAATGCGCTGGCCTTACTAAGGAGGAAAGGCGGCGCATGGTGCAAGGATTTAAGCGCTGTCGGATTCCAATTAGCGGATCCCTGGGCTATGCCAAGGCGGAAGTCACTACCGGCGGAATACCCTTGTCCGAGGTGGATTCCCGCAACCTACAAAGCAAAATTCGCCAAAGATTGTACTTTGCCGGTGAAATTCTCGATCTGGATGGGCTGATTGGGGGTTATAATTTCCAGGCTGCCTGGAGTACCGGGTACTTGGCGGGCGTTAGCGCCGCACGGGATTGACCTCTTCTCTTAACGAGGAAATGGCCATGGTACGGTTGATTCTTCCCTGGGTTTTTATCGTCGGGTTGTTTTGCTCCCCGGCTATTGGCCAGGATGGAAAAGTGAAAGACGGCAAAAAGTCGCCATCGGCGGGTTCCATCGACATTAAGTCGCTCTCTCCCGGGCCGGTTTATGGCAAAGTGACCAGCCCTCCAAACGATAAATCTCTGGTTATCCAGATTCCTTTTAAAACCCCGGCCAATAATGCTGGGGGGAATGGACAGAATCCCCGGGGGGGAATGAGAAAAGGCAACCCCGCCCAGGGGTTGGTAACCCGGTGGAAAGACCTGGAGGTGCCGGTCACTCCCTTGACCAAATACCGTTTTTTTGAACCTCCTCAGGCCTTCGATGAAAAGGGAAATATCATCAGGTACTCGACTGAGGAATTGAAAAAAATTAAGGGAGATCCCAAGCTGCCTGGATTTGAAGGCAAGCCGGAAAATGTAAAATCTGGGGACCTCGTGGAAGTCCGGCTGAATAGGGTCAAGGGTGAAGAGGGGAAGGAAACTCGGCTTGCCGCCACTTTGGTCCTGGTCAAGGGGACCTACAATTTGCCGGGAAATATGCCCATGGGAAAGAAAAAGAAATAATGTCCCTGTTTATTGAAAGCGGCAGACTTCAACCGGCTTGGATACAACCTCTTGCGGCAAGGTCTGGGTAGGGCTTTTGCGTAATTACTCAATCGCTCCCGATAATCGGAAAAACTCATCAGCTTTGTTAGTGCCAACAAAAACCGGCGATTAAGTCACCAAATAATTCCAGCCAAACCAGGTGATTCCTGTTTCCCCGCGCGGGTGAGGATGACATAATTTCCCCATCGTTATTTCCAAGGAGGATGGTCGATGAGAAGTATTCTTTGTTCCATGGGGATGGTGTTGGTTTTTTCCGCGGGGAGCTTGGGCCAGGAGAAATCGATTCCCGGCGACTGGCCGCAATTCCGCGGGCCCAACCGCGACGCCGTTTCCAGCGAAAAAGGATTATTGAAAACCTGGCCCAAGGGCGGGCCTGCACTCCTGTGGAAATCGGATGCCTTGGGAAATGGCTTTTCCAGCGTCAGCATTACCGGCAACAAAATTTTCACCATGGGGGACATCGCCGACTCTTCCCACCTTACCGCCATGGAAAGGGAAACAGGCAAAACCCTTTGGCAAACCAGGGTCGGCAAGGCCGGCGGGAATTATGCCGGCACGAGATGCACCCCCACCGTTAGTGGCAGCATGGTCTACGGTCTGGGGCAATTTGGCGATCTTGTTTGCCTGGATATTGAAACCGGCAAAGAAGTCTGGAGGAAAAGCCTGCCCAAGGACTTTGGCGGGCAATCAGGCGGGTGGAATTACACGGAATCCCCCCTGGTGGACGGCGACAAGCTGATTTGTACTCCAGGCGGAAAAACCAATACTATCGTGGCCCTTAACAAGACAACCGGGGATTTGCTTTGGTCCGCGGCCTTGGAGCAGTCGGCGGGATACTCTTCCTCTATCCCAGTGCAGATCGGAAAAATCAAGCAATATGTGCAGTTGCTTTCCAATGAACTGGCCGGAGTGGATGCTGCCACGGGCAAAGTTCTGTGGCGCTATGGCAACGCGCGGGAGAAGTTCCAAGGGAACACTGCCAACATTCCGACCCCGATATTCTGGATGGGCCGGATTTACTCTGCCGCCGGATATGGCCGTGGCGCCGGCCTGGTTCAGCTTCAACCGACCGCCGCTGGCGTTTCCGCCAAAGAAGTCTATTTCAACAAGGAATTGACCAACAAGCATGGCGGGGCTGTGCGGGTGGGAACCTTGGTGTTCAGCGACCGGGATGACTCGGGCAACCCGCAATGCGCGGATATTGCCACGGGGAAAATCCTTTGGCGCCGGCCCAGGCCCGAAAGCCGGGAGTCCGGCAGCGGGTCCGCTTCCCTGATGTTTGCCGATGGGCAGCTTTATATCCGTTACGCCAACGGTTATGTCGCGCTGGTGGATGCCAGCTCAAAGGGCTATGTGGAAAAGGGATCGTTCAAAATTCCCAATTCCGACAGCAATAGCTGGAACCATCCGGTGGTGGCCGGGGGAAAACTTTATTTGCGGGAAAAGGGAGTTCTTTGGTGCTACAATGTCTCCTCCAGCGCCAATTAACCAGGCAATCAGGCGGTTTGTTTTCTTGCCAGGATTCTAATCGAAGGAGTGTGTTTCCCATGAGAACCATGGCCGTGGTGTTTGTTTCCTTGGTAGTTTCCGTTTTCTGCCCTCCCCTGGTGTTGGCTCAGGAGAAAAATTCTCCTCCCATTCGCGAAATTATCACCATCGAGAATATTTCCGAATATAGCCTGGCTAATGGCATGAAGGCGCTTCTCTACCCCGACCCATCCACTTCCAAGGTAACCGTTAACGCCACCGTCTTTGTTGGTTCCCGCCATGAAGGCTATGGCGAGGCCGGCATGGCGCACCTATTGGAGCACATGGTGTTCAAGGGCACGCGCTTGCATCCCGATATTCCCAAGGTGTTCAAGGATCGGGGCGCCATGATTAATGGCACCACCTGGCTTGACCGCACCAATTATTTTGAAATCCTTCCCGCCGAGGGCGACAACCTGGAATTTGCCATTCGCTTGGAAGCGGATCGCCTTTTCAACAGCCTGATCCGTCGGGAGGACTTGGCTTCGGAAATGACCGTGGTGCGCAATGAATTTGAACGGGGAGAAAACGATCCCGAGCGAGTGCTTTCACAAAGAATGATGTCGGCGGCGTTTGAATGGCACAATTATGGCAAATCTACCATTGGCAACCGCGCCGACATCGAGCGCGTTCCCATCGAAAAACTTCAGGCCTTTTACAAAAAATATTACCGCGTGGACAACCTCATGTTGATCCTGGCAGGTAACTTTAAAAGGGATCAGGCTCTGCAACTCATCGTGAAATATTTTGGGGATATTAAACCCCCAGCCACGCCTTTGGAAAACACTTATACCGAGGAACCCGCTCAGGACGGGCCCAGGCAGGTGGGCCTGCGCCGGGTGGGAAAAGCGGGCGCCGTTGGTGTCCTTTACCACATTCCTTCCGGTTCTCATCCCGATTTCCCCGCCCTGGAAATCCTGGGCGATATCCTGGCCAGCCAACCTTCTGGGCCCTTGTATAAGGCGCTGGTTGAGGGGAAACTCGCCTCCAGCGTCTCCGCTGGCGCCTATGGATGGCACGATCCGGGCGTACTCGAGGTCATGGCTTCCGTGGAATCTATTGTCAGCCCAGAAAAGGCCCGCGATGTCCTTTTGCAATCGATGGAACAGGTCAGGAGTTCTCCCATTTTGGCGGCCGATGTCGAGCGGGCCAAGCTCCGCTTCACCAGGGCCAGGGGAAATCAAATGGCCGACAGTAACCGAATTGGCATCGCTTTGAGTGATTGGGCCGCAAAGGGAGACTGGCGATTGTTCTTTTACCATCGAGACCAGATGGCGAAAGTCACGCCCGGCCAGGTGGAGCAAGTGGCGAAAAAATACCTGGTTTCCAATAACAGCACGGTGGGTGTTTATTACCCCACTACCGCTGCTGAGCGCACCCCCGTTCCTCCCTCTCCCGATTTGGCCAGCCTGCTCAAGGATTACAAAGGTGGCCAGGCCCTGGCCCAGGGAGAGTTCTTTGACCCGGCCATAGACAATTGCATCCAGCGTAATGTCATTGGCGAAGTGGGTCCTGGTATCCGTTATTCCTTTCTGCCAAAGAAAACTCGAAATGAAATGGTTGCGCTGCAAATTGCCTGGCGGTATGGCAACGAGCAAAGTTTGGCGGGAAAGAACTCTGCCGCAGCGCTACTGCCAAGTTTGATGACACGCGGGACCAAGGAGAAAAATCGCCAGCAAATCGAAGACGCGCAAACCCGCTTGCAGGCCATGGTG
The DNA here is from genome assembly GCA_009692005.1 of Gemmataceae bacterium. Classification (GTDB taxonomy): domain Bacteria; phylum Planctomycetota; class Planctomycetia; order Gemmatales; family Gemmataceae; genus SHZZ01. Next base: position 82,110 of record SHZZ01000001.1, read on the forward strand.
CGAGGCCAGGGCAGCGCGGGAGAAATGCGTTTTTCTGTCATGTGCAAGCGGGATGCTGTTGGCCCGGTTCTCGATCTTTTGCACGAAATGGTCCGCGCCCCATCATTTCCCCTGGAGGAATTTGAAACCCTGAAACGCCAGACGAAAGACATGGTTGAAAGGGGCTTAACCGACCCGGGCACGCTTGCCAGCCGGATGTTATTCAGGAAATTGCACCCCTACCCGGCTTCCGATGTCCGCTACATTCCCACGGCAGAAGAGCATTTGAAGCGGGTGGAATCGGCAACCCTGGAAGATGTCAAGAGTCTTTACGCCGACCAGGCCGGGCTTGGGGAAGTGGAAATTATTTCCGTTGGAGATTTTGAACCAGCGGTGGTTTTGGCAAAGATGGAAAAAACTTTTGGCGGCTGGAAAGCCAAGGCTTCCTATCAGAGGATCGCACGCCCCGCCTCTTTTCCCTCCAAAGGGGAAAAACTGGTGATTGAAACCCCGGACAAAGAGAACGCGGTTTTCCTGGCTGGGCTTTCTTTCCCCGTGATGGATAACAACCCCGATTTTGCCGCCTTACAATTGGCGGATTTCATTCTCGGCAGCGGCAGCCTCAGTTCCCGCCTGGGCAACCGGGTCCGTCAGAAGGAAGGTCTGGCCTATGGCGTCCGCTCTGGTCTTTCCGCTTCTTCATTGGATCCTGCCGCCGTGTTTCAGATTTCTGTCAGTTGCAATCCGAAAAAAGTCCGCGAGGTCGATGTGGCTGTGTTTGACGAGATCGGTCAATTCCTGGAAAAAGGCCTGAGCGAAAAGGAATTCCAGGAAAGCCAGAAGGCATTGCTGGCACAGATGAAAGTGGAAAGGTCCTCGGACTTGCGTTTGGCCGCGCTGATGGGGGAGAACCTTTCCGCCGGGCGCAACATGGCTTTTTACAAAAACCTGGAGAAGGAAATTCAGGATTTGACGAAGGAAAAAGTGGTGGCTTCGTTTAAAAAACAAATCGATCCCAAGAAGCTAATAGTGATTTGGGCCGGTGATTTCTCGAAAAAGTAGGATAAAAAAATCAAGGGAGGGGCTTTTACCCCCTCCCTTGCGCAATTTCACCTTCGCTTATGGGAAAACCGCGATCAGCAGCGCGATGGTGCACAGTTCCGACACTGTGCCGGTGATTGACACATTGGGCGGATACCACATGTAAGGGACCGGGTCGCCTGGCAAGGCATAACCGGCGTTGCTGTCATACCGGCGGAACGGGTCAGTCGCCATGTGGTAAGGCAAGAAGACAAAGTCGAAGTAGAAAGCAGCGGTGGAAACGAAGGGCTGAACAGCGCCAAGGTCCCAGCCATACCGTTCACTGTTGATTTCCTGGAAATACAGGCGGTCGAAGGTCAGGTAGGAAGGCTCTACCTTGCGGTCATGGCGTTCCCATTCCTTGGTACGCCATTGGGAGTCGTAGGATTTGGTGGAGAGGACCACATCGGAAGGAAAGGCGATCCTTTCCAATTGATCCATCGACCTTTTTTCCTGACGCATCCTTTCACGCAAGGAGTCCTCGGACTCCAGGCGGAACAGGCGTTCTGCCCCAGGGGGGTCGAGTTGAATTTGATACGGGGTCAATAAATCCTGTGTCGGCCTCGGATCATTGATCAGGGGCAAAGGCTGGCCGACAACCTGCTTTGCCGCCGTGAACGGCGATTTGAACGAAGCGGCCAGGATTGGCCCGTTTTCCGGAAGAACCGGTTCTCCGGCGTTGGCTATTCCCACGGCCAGGGTTCCTCCCACGGCCAGGGTCTTAATTGCTGTCATGATTCGCATGGTCCGTCCTCGAAGAGTAATTCGAAGCCTCCTGCGTGATGGAGATATCGTGGGGGTGACTCTCCACCACTGTGGCTCCACTTACTTGAATAAATCGGGTTTTCGTACGCAATTCTTCTATATTCTTGGTTCCGCAGTAACCCATTCCAGCCCGCAACCCACCCACAAGCTGGTAAATAAAGGGGGCCAAGGGGCCTTTGTAAGGAACTCGTCCTTCCACCCCTTCCGGCACCAGTTTATCTCGCGAAGTTTCTTCCCCCTGCTGATATCGGTCGCGTGAGCCGGACATCATCGCTCCTTGCGACCCCATGCCCCGGTAGGTTTTGAAACTCCGCCCTTTGTAAAGGATGATCTGCCCTGGCGACTCTGCCAGCCCAGCCAGCAAACTCCCCAACATGACACAGTTTGCCCCAGCCGCCACGGCCTTGGTGATATCGCCGGAATAGCGAATACCGCCATCCGCAATAACGGGAACCTTTAAATCCTTCAAACTCAGGGCCACCTGGTAAATGGCGGTGATCTGAGGAACCCCCACCCCGGAGATAATCCGCGTGGTGCAGATCGATCCCGGACCGATGCCAACTTTCACAGCGTCCGCTCCAGCTTGCACCAGGGCCAATGCTCCTTCTTTCGTTGCCACATTGCCCGCGATGACATCGATGGCAAATTGTTTTTTCACTTTGGCCACGGTCTCTATGACATTGCGGCTATGGCCGTGCGCCGAATCCACTACCAAGACGTCCACGCCTGCTTTAATCAGGGACTCTGCCCTTTCCAGGTCGTGAACGCCAATGGCCGCGCCCACTCTTAGCCTGCCTCGCTTATCTTTACAGGCATTGGGAAAACTGGTTAGTTTATCAATGTCCTTGATGGTTATGAGGCCTTTCAGTAGGTACTTATCGTCAACCAGCAAAAGTTTCTCGACCTTATTTTCCGTTAAAATCCTTTCAGCTTCCTCCAAGGTCGTATTTTCTGAGGCGGTCACCAGGTTTTCCTTGGTCATGACCTCGGCGATTTGCTGATGATAGTTGGCTAAAAAACGCAAATCCCGCCGCGTTAGAATCCCTTTCAACTTCCCCTGCACCGTAATAGGCACACCGCTGATCTTGTTCTGTTCCATGATTTTCTTGGCATTGCCCACGGTTTCCTCGGGCGGCAAGGTGATTGGGTCGGTGATGATTCCGTTTTCACTTCGCTTTACCTTGTCAACTTCTCGGGTTTGCTCCGCAATTGACAGGTTCTTGTGGATGATTCCCAGACCCCCTTCCTGGGCCAGGGCAATGGCCAAGTCGCTCTCCGTCACTGTGTCCATTGGTGAGGAAAGAACAGGGATGTTCAGCGTGATATTGCGGGTGAGGGTAGTCCGCAAGTCGACTTCTTTAGGCACCACTTCGCTGTAACCCGGTTCCAATAAAACATCGTCGAAGGTGATTCCCTGGTAAATGATGCGGTCTTGCATGGAGATCTCCTTGGGATTTATCTGGCAATTATAGAACCATTGCCCTGGGAAAACCAATTACCGCGAATTACCTTCCTTCACTACCGAGCGTAAACTCTGAAAGCATTTCAAACTCAATAACCGGGCTAAGCCCAATGGGGCTTCTCTCCCCCTTTACAAGAATATTACCAGGCTGCCAAGAACCGGTGCCGTGTGTACTTTTGGGTTGATTCCGAGTGATGGCAAACGGGGCCAGATTCTCCACTTCAAAGTAGTTTTTGTCTTGCCCGATATTCGAAAGCAACCCAAGAAAAAGGGCCTATTCAATGTTGCTCAGAAACTTGCAGAACTGCTACTCCACGAACACGGATGGGGATTTGACGATAAGTCGTGAGTGGAATTTCGATTAATTCTGCTTGAAATTGTTTCAAAAAAAAACTGGGCACCGGGATTTTCTTTCCCAAGCTTTGCAAACTTCCCAAAAAGGTTGCCAGGCATTACCCTTAACCTTGGTAAATGCGGAATTGCTTTACTATCTTCCCAAGAATTGCCGAAGGATAGATGTAGCGGCTTTTAAAGTTCCAAAAACATGGTTTGATAACACCATGCCAGCCAACCCGAAAGAAAACCCAGGGCCAGCCCCCAAGCCAAAGCCTATCGCTTGGTGGTTCCTCCCTTGGTTCCTTTTGTTTTTAGTTGCGGGGGGTTTGCTTGGCTGGTGGTGGGTCCGCCTTTCCTCGGTGAGTACGGAAAACGCCTATGTGATTGGGAATGTAACCCCAATTTCTTCGGAAGTTAGCGGCCCGGTGGTAGCCATGTATGTGGACGACAACATGGAGGTCAAGCCAGGGGATCCGTTGATTCAGATTGACCCGATTCCCTTCCAGTTGGAAGTTGAGCAGGCGCTTTCGGATTACAAGCAGGCGAAAGCCGAGGCAGAAGCGGCTCGCTTGAATATTCGCCTGACTCGCGAGGACCGTTTAGCCCTGCTGGAAGGGGCCAAGGCTCGCGAAAAAGACCAAGAGCACGGGGTTGACGCCGCCGAGTTTGAAGTGAAAACCCGCGACCAAATCCACCAGAAGGAGAAGGATACTTTGGCTTCGGCCAAAGCGCAATTGCCAGGTTTGGAGGCGTTGCGCGTTAACGCCTGGGAGTACCTCGACCGTTTCACCCGCCTGGCGAATTCCGGCGATATTCCCGTGCAGGAGATGGATAATAAAAACGCCATCTACCGTGAGGCGAGCGCCAAAGTGGAAGCCCTGGCTCGCCAGATCGCTTCCCTGGAAAAACAAGTTCTGGCGAGCGGGTTTCAATTTCAGCAATCCAGGGAAATCGCTCTGCAAGCCAGGCGCAAACTGGACGACACAAAAGCAGAAGTGGCCAAGGCGCAAGCAGCCCAGATACAGCCCGATATTGCCGTGGCTGTCAGCAAAAGCCTCGACAGCAAGGTGGAGCAAGGAATAGCCAAGCTGGCTTTGGCTCGGTTAAAGCTTTCCAACACACTGGTTCGTGCGCCCCAGGGCGGAATTATCAGCAAGCGCACGGTGCAACTGGGTTTGACGGTTACCGCCCGGCAAACATTCCTCAGCATCACACCGTTGGACCTGGGCAATGTTTGGGTAGTGGCCAACCTCAGGGAAGATCAGCTTGCTCAAACGCGGGTGGGACAGACAGTTCATGTGAGCATCGACGCCATTCCCGACCGGACATTCCCCTGCTGGGTAGAAAGCCTTTCGGGTGGAACTGGGTCAGCTTTTTCGCTGTTTCCCCCGGACAACGCCACTGGCAACTTTACCCGGATTGTGCAGCGCTTGCCGATCAGGCTGCGATTTTTGGAAAAGGAAAATCCCGAGGGAAGAATTCGTCCAGGCATGTCCTGCAAGGTGCATTTGGATTCTCAAGCAAGCCCCTTGCCAACCCAAAAAAACTGGTGAGGCTTCGATGACATCAATCCTAACCATGGTTTTATGCCTGTCAGTATTGGGACAGGAAAAAAGCGTCCCCGGGGTCCCCTTGGAGGAGGCAGCTCCCCAAACCAAAACTTCTCTGGCCAGCGCCATTGCCAAGAGTCTGGAAAATGTGCAAAGCATTCAGGCCAATGTTTCCCTGAGAACCGCTTCGGTGGCGAAGTTTGAGGCCCTCAAGCATTTCTTCCCGGTGGCCAATTTGCCGCAACTTTTTGTTGGTCTTCGGACGATTGCCGGCCGCGAAGGGAGCAGTATTATTTATCCGGATGTGACCGGGGGCACGCCTTTTGCCGGCGTTCCCGGCCTCGACCGGGCAGAGTTGAACCGGGTCAACCTGTTCTTCCCCTTGGATCCGTCGGGTCATGTGACCAGCCTGCCCATTGCCGAGGAAGGCATTCGCGCCAAGTTGATCATGGAGCAGTTGATTCGCCGTTCGCAAATTGAACTGGCAGCCCAGCAATACTTTGAAACCAAGCAACTGCTCTATGGGGTGCGAACCGCAACCATTGGCCTGGAGTACGCGCAAAAAGCGGAACAAAACATCGAGAACAAGCTGCGTGAAAAGCAGGCGCATGATGTTGAACTTACCGAAGCCAAGACTGCCAACCACCGGGCCGGTGTGCTCCTCAGCGACCTGGAAAAGAATGTCCGCATTGCCCAAAGAAAATTGGCCCTGACCCTGCATACCAGCCGGCTGCTGGTTCCCCAGGAAGGCCAGCCCATCCGCGTCACCTTAAAAGACGAGTTCCTTTTTGACTTGGCGGACCCGGACCTTGTCGACCTGTCACTGATTCCCGATTTCCCGCAAACAAGGGAAGAGGCAATCGAACGCGCCAAGAAACAGCGACTTGAAGTTCGCCTGCTGGTGACCGGATTGAAAATAGCCCAGATTCAAGAAAGGCGCGATTGGTTACGGTTGCTGGGGTTGGGCAACTTCCCTTTTTCCATGTCGTTTAAAAGAACCAGTCCTGGGTATGATGGCGGCCCTGCCACCCTGGGTGTCATTTTTGGAACTCTCTACGACATCCCGGCCTTGGACATCGGGCTGTGGTCAAATGTCCGTCGGGCCAAACTGGATATCGTAAAGTCGCAACTGGATTTGGAAAAGTCCTTGCTGGAAGTCGAGCAAGACGCGGGAAATTCCTGGGACCGTTGGGAACAAACGGTGAAGGAATACCGGCAAAAAACCCGCGAGGAAGCTTTGCAAAAGGAATTGCTGGAACGCCAGGAGCGGTTGCTGGCGCAAAAACAAGCCATTCCATTGGATGTGCTGGCAGCTCGGGTGGGGTATTACCAGGCTCAAGCAAATCGCTGGGGCGCCTGGTACAACCTGCAACTGGCGCGCTTGGATATTTTGCGGGCGGCGGAATTGCTCCTGGATTATGTGGAAAAGGCCGGCATCGCTGACATGGAAAAGAACCGTTCGTTAACCGACCCGGGGTTGTGGACGCGGATGTTGCACGGTGTCTTCGGGAAAAAGGAACCCCTGGAATGAAGTACTGCCTTGCCTGGCTAATGTTTTTGCCCAACCTGGCCCCTGCCGCCGATCCGTTGCCCTTGCCAAAGGCGGAGGTGCCCGCCAAGGTCGAAGAATCGGTGCTGCTTCCCGGTCAGGCAGTGCGACTGAAAATTCGGCAAATTCTGCCCAAGGATGGACTGAGCCCAGGCGAGCGGCTGCTCAACAGCTTGCCAGCAATCCAGCCTGGCGATCGCTTTCTTGCCGAGGTCATTGAAAAAGGCTCACCCGGGGCTCCCCCGGCGCTGGTCGGTGGGACCATCAAGCGGATTGATCCCCCCGGGCATTTTCGCAAACATGGCAAAATGGAGATTGAGTTAAGTCAACTGGTCAGTTCGGAAAACAACGAGATTTCTCCATTCAGGATCCATATGGAAGACAATCGCTTCACCACCCGAATGCGCAGAAACATGCTGAACTCTTTGTTTATTCTGGAAGGAGCGGGCATTGGCGCCAGTATTGGCACACAGTACACGCAGGGAAACATCGGCATCATTGGCATTGGCGCCGGCGCCGGGTTGATTATCGGCCTCGGTTACGCGGGAATCCAGAAAGGCTCCGAGGCTTCCCTGGATCCGGGTGATGTTTTTGAAATTCAAGTAGGCGGCTTGCACTACAAACCGGTCGCGCAAACCACGGAAACCCTGGTTTACCCCGCCTTGAACCCAAGCAAAAGAAAACCCCAGCCATGAGAAGAGCCATTTCTATTTCCTGGATGCTGGCCGTGATTGCCGGGTGTGACTGGCAGCCTCGGGGAAAAATTCCCCAGGTCCCGCTCGTGGAGATTCAGACGCCTTTCCTAAGGGCTGGAACCATGGAGGCGGACCTCAAGGAAGCTTGCAAATCTATCCAGGTCGAAATGGAAGCCAGGAAAAATGGTGATGGCAAACCCTTGTTTGGCAAAGTGGAAATCCTGGCCCCCGCCAGCATTGTTCTTCCCTATGGGGTTGGGGTCTTCCAGCAGGAAATTCGCGTACCCATTATTTTGACCACCGCTGAAGGGTGGATCTCTTTGAGTCTGATGGAGAAAGAAAAGGAAGTCGCCTGGGCCTTCACGGACAGCATGGCAACTCTGCAAAAATGCGCCCATGCCAAAAAGCCCAGCCTGACCCTCCAGACTCCACGCGGGTTGGAAATTTCCTGGGTCAATGACATACAGAAAGGGCAAAAACTTGTCTTTGGCGACGAGTAGCCTGGATTATGCCGGCGCGCTGGGGGAACGAGTTCTCCGCGTCAGGCCCCTTTTCGCTTTGGCAGTGGTCTGGATCACTACCGCCGGCCACACCATGAATTTCCGAGAAATGGACGCGGCGCGGGGTTGGGTCCCGGCGCAAGGATATGGATTGCACAGCGCCCTCCTCTTTGCCATTGCTGTGGGTTTCCTCCTGGCCCGCATGCTCCCCTCAGTTTGCTCCGCCCTCCAAGGGACTCGGCTTGCCTTGCTCGGCTTGACCGTTGGGTCCTTGGTCAATGGAATTTGCTTGCTTGCTCCTTACGAGGTCCTCTTGGCATCCCGGGTCGGCGCCGGTTTGTGCGCGGGCGCCATCCTGCGCCTGGCGCCCGGGTTGCTTCCCCCTTCCTACCAAGGGGTTTCCGTTTTTCTGGGAATTCTTTTGCCTGCCATGGCGCCTGGATTGGTGGGCGGGGCAACTTTCCTTTATGGCTGGTCGAATTGGGAAGGTGGTTTTCTCTTTGAAGGAGGTTTGGCCCTGCTGGCCTTGGCCCTGTTCCTACCTTCTCTAGGGGAGGAAGCGATTCCCCACAGGGGAGAATTCTCCCTGCGCAAGTTTGTGGCGCTGATTTTTTTCTCTCTCGTTTTGGGGTGTTTTTGGTACATCGGCCACCGGGGCCAATTGGATGGCTGGCTTGAAAGCCAAGCCATTTTCTTGAGTTCGACTCTGGCCGCATTTGGTCTGCTGACAGCCATGGTCCTTAGTGGCAGTGGCGTGCTAACCCAAATTGGAGCCAACCTATTTCCTCGCCTGGTCCTGATTTTTTTCGCCGGGGTGGTGCAGTTCTTTAATGTGTCCGATATGGGGGTTTATGGCGGGTTGATCCTCAATTTCAGCACTTGGGAGCGAGCCTGGCTGGTCGGGTCACTTTCTTTTGGCGCGGCAGCGGCCCTGATTTCTGCGCCGTACCTCCGGCGATTCGGCCCGCTGCATTTGGCCGGTCTTTTGACTTTGGCTTTTGGCATGTACCTGGCCCATGAACAAACCCTGGGGTGGAACTACTGGAACCCTTTGAACCAAATTGAATTCAACTGGTTTCCCGCCCCCCAGCATTGGCAACTGGCGCTGGCCAGGTTTTGCATGGGCCTTGGGGTTGGCTGGATTCTCTTTTCCATGCAGCAATTCCACGCCATGCACCCAGGTGATGAAGAGGAAGCTCAAACGCAGGTCATTGCCTGTCAATTTTTGGGCGGCGCTTGTTCGGTCGGCTTCCTCGTGACCTACCTTCTAATTGGACACCAGGCCCAATATTCTTTCACTTCCGAGCGCGGTTTCATTCAGATTCAAGCCGTGGAGGAGTACCGGGTAATCCTTCAGGGGGAACTAGACCGGCGAGGGTTTATTTCGCCCGAAGCGGGATCGCATAGCCTGATGTTCCGTGCGATGAACTATGAGGCGGATAACCTGGTATTCGCGCACTTTTACAACATGTTTCTGTGGTCTGCCATGGCCTTGGCTGTGGTCTGCGCTCTGGCCTGGATTTTTTCCTGGTGGAAAACCCGGCTAACAGACCCGGGGCCCATTCCTTAGCTCGAAGCGCAAGCAAGAGTTTGGAAATCAATTGAAAAACGCTAATGCGGAAGGTAAAAGATGCCAACAAGGCATTGTCATCGCCGATTATTCGGCCGGAATGCCATGATCCGGAGTCTGTGCCACATCAGGAAGGTGATGATTAACCGACGGTTGCGCCGGCGTGGAGCAGGATTTCCTTGAAAGTCTTCACGGCCTTGGGAAAGAGTTCTGGTCCTGTGGTGCCGCCGGTGGGGCCCCCGCCCAGCAAGTGCGGTTCCAGAGTAGCGAACCCGTGGTAATTCCTGGCTACCATGTCGTTGATAATCGCCGGGAATTTCCCCCCGCCAGTCCCGGCCAGGCAACCGTGTTTTTCGCCGGCCACCCAGTCCTTTGCGTGGAAGTGCGCTGTGTAATCCCGGGCCTTCAACCAGCCTTCCCACGGATCGAAACCGCAGAAGACATAATTGGCCGGGTCGAATGCGGCCTTGAAGCACGGTCCGTTGAAACGGACGAGCAATTCATTGACGCGGTCTGGCGAGTCGCCATAAATGCCATGCTCATTTTCATGAAAGAGCATGAGCCCGCGCTTTTGCGCCAAGGCCACCTTGGTTTCCATCCGCTTAAAAACCTCGTCCTTCCATTGGCTCCACTGCGAGCCTTCGGGGAGATAGTAGCTGAAAATGCGTATGTTGCGCGTGCCAAACACTTCGCAAAGGTCCATCGCCCGGTTGAACCTTGTCAAGTGAGGCTCAAAAGGCTGGTCTGCTTTGATTTTGCCAATTGGGGAACCGATGGCGCTGAGCCCGCAGTCGTGGTTCTTCAAGACAATTTTAAATTCCTGAATCTGGGCGTCGGACAAGTCGAGGACATTGGTCTTGTGAATGGAGCGGAACTCAATGTTCTTTACGCCGCATTGAGCCAGAACGCTAACCTGCTCCAATGGGTCCGGGGAGATTTCATCAGCAAAGGCGCTCAAGGTGAATTGGCTCATCGTTTCCTCTTTCCCAATTGGTTCACGAACTGGTTTTTCCTGGAACCCAAAGTATGTCGTTCCTGCCTTGATTGTTGTAGATCCTAGCCATGACGAAGAAAAGATCAGACAGGCGATTCAAAAAGATGAGTGAATCGGGGTTGATGGCTTCCTGAGAGGCAAGGGTGACGAGATCGCGCTCGGCCCTTCTGCAAACGGCTCTGGCCAAATGGGTCCAGCATGAGACCTGTGATCCGCCGGGAAGAATAAAGCTCGTGAGCGGCTGGAGTTTTTCATTCCACTGGTCAATTTTTTTCTCCAGCTTTTCCCAAAGGGCTTTGCCAATGCGAAGGCTTTCCCCAGCTTTTGCGGTATCAATGGGCAGACAAAGATCGGCGCCCAAGTCGAAAAGGTTGTTCTGAACTTCGCGCAAAAATTCGTGATCGGGTCCGGGTGGCAACTGGCTCGCCAGGACTCCCAAAAGTGAGTTGAGTTCATCCACCGACCCCATGGCGGTTACCCTGGGATGGTTTTTGGGGACCATGTCGCCACTCCCCAGAGCGGTTTTTCCCTGATCCCCTACGCGGGTGTAAATGCGGGATAGGTAAACCATATCGCCTCCTGAAAGAGCAGGACTTGTGAGTGGATGGTAATCCTGGCGTGGGTAAAGCCAAGAAAAAAAGCCGGGGCAGGCCCGGCTTTTAGGAAAAATACCCGCTGGTTACCCGCAGCCAGTGGTTGCGCCGCAGGTATCGCACTTGCAACAGGACCCGTTGCGGACCAGAGTCAGTTGGCCGCATTCATTGCAGGGGTCGCCTTCATAGCCCTTCAATCGGGCCTGACGGATTCGCTCGTCGTTGGTTTTTACGGAAGCCATTTTGGCGGCCACGCCGGCTTTGACGGGTTCAGGCGCGGCTCTTTTGGTTGAAGGGTTGCCGTGCCCGTTGCTGTACCCTCCGGAGTTTTCTTGGAGAGGTCGCATGTGTTCCGTGCGAGGCACGACAAACGCTTTGGGTTGCGAAGGAGTTGGCTCCGCTAAGCCCTCGCCTTCGTCTTCGGACAAATCCGCTTCGTAATCGGGCGCTTTCGGGTCGCGATCCAAGGCATCGGCGCGCAGGTCTTCAGGTTGCACATGCGCCAGATCGTGCCTGCCCAGGTAGGTGATGGCCAGCTCCCGGAAGATATAGTCGATTATGGAAGTGGTCATCTTGATGTGGGGGTTCCCCTGCACCGGCCCGTTGGGTTCAAAACGGGTGAAGAGGAAGGCATCGATGTATTCTTCCAGTGGCACGCCATGCTGCAAGCCGAGTGAGACGGCGATGGCGAAACAGTTGGTCATGGAGCGAAATGCGGCTCCTTCCTTGTGCATATCGATGAAGATTTCGCCCAGGGAATTGTCTTCGTATTCGCCGGTGCGGACATAGATCTTGTGATTGCCGATCCGAGCCTTTTGCGTGTAGCCAGCCCTGCGGTCCGGGAGGCGCCTGCGGTTGGCAATGTAGCGGTAAATCACTTTTTGTGCCAGTTTCATGGGTGAACTGGGGTTTTCTTCTCCGCCATTGCCTTCAATGGCCAAATCGGGGGCGTCCGCCACACTGTTCAATGGCTGGCTGAGTTTGGAGCCATCGCGATACAAAGCGTTGGCTTTCAGCATCAGTTTCCAACTGAGCATGTAGGCGTCATTAACATCGTCGACGGTGGCGGAATGGGGCATGTTGATGGTTTTGGAAATGGCGCCTGATACAAACGGCTGGGCGGCTGCCATCATGCGGATGTGGGATTGTGCGGAAAGGAATCGTTTCCCATTTTTGCCGCAGCGGTTGGCGCAATCGAAAACCTGCAAATGCTCTTCCTTCAATTGGGGAGCGCCTTCGATCATCATGGTGCCGCACACGAACTGGCCGGCCTCGGCGATTTGTTCCTTGGTAAAACCGAGCGCCTGCAGCAAATCGAATCCAGGGCTTTCGAGTTTCTCCTTGGGAATGCCGAGCTTTTTCACGAGGAAATCATCGTCCAAAGTCCAGCGGTTGAAGGCAAATCCAAGTTCGAAAACCGAGGGCAACTGGCTTTCGATTTTGTCGATGGCCTGAGCGTTGAAACCTTTGGCCTTGAGGGAATTGCCGTTGATGTGGGGGCAATTTTTCAGTGTTCCCGTGCCGCAGCAGTAGCGCACGATTCCCTCGATTTGCTCGGGTGAATAGCCGAGTCGCTGCAGGGCGGGGGGAATGGAGGCATTGATGATTTTGAAGTACCCGCCGCCGGCGAGCTTCTTGAATTTCACCAGGGCGAAGTCGGGTTCCACCCCGGTGGTGTCACAATCCATCACCAATCCAATGGTACCCGTGGGGGCGATGCAAGTGACTTGGGCGTTACGGAACCCAAATTTCTCTCCGAGTTCCACCATGAGTTCGCTTTCCCGTCGGGCAGCGTCCACCAGGTAGGCAGGGCACTTTTTGGCATCGAGGCCGACGGGGGGAATGGTCAGCCCTTCGTATTCGCTTACCGGGGTGCTGAAGGCGCCGCGCCGATGGTTCCTGATCACCCGCATCATGGCTTGGCGGTTTGGAGCATAGCGGGAAAATGGCCCGACTTCCCCAGCCATTCGCGCGGACATGACATAAGAAGCCGAATGCATGACGGCAGAGATGGCGGCGCACCAGGCTCGACCTTCCTCGGAATCGTAAGGAATGCCCTGCACCATGAGCAAGGTTCCCATGTTGGCGTAACCTAAACCCAGTGTGCGGAAATCGTACGACTTCCTGGCCACCGACTTGCTGGGGAATTGCGCCATGTAAACGGAAATTTCCAAGACCATTGTCCACAAGTAAGTGGCGTGGCGGAATGATTCCACATCGAACATGCCGGTGGAGGGATCGAAGAATTTCAAAAGGTTCAGTGACGCCAGGTTGCAGGCGGTGTCGTCCAGGAACATATACTCGCTGCAAGGGTTTGATGCGTTGATTCGCCCATCCACGGGGCAAGTGTGCCATTCATTGATGGTGGTATCAAACTGAAGGCCCGGGTCTGCGCACATCCAGGCTGCATTACAGATTTGCTCCCACAAATCCTTGGCCTTGAGTGTTTTGCACGGCTTTGCCGTTCGACCTTCCTTGCGCGCTTTTTCTTTTTCCGTGCGCCAGAAGAGGTTCCAATCGCCATCCTTTTCTACCGCGTCCATGAAATGCGAATCAATGCGGACAGAATTGTTGCTGTTCTGCCCCGAGACCGTGCCATAGGCTTTCGAGTTCCAGTCGGTGTCGTATTCCTCGAAGGCGATGGACTTGGCGCCTTGCGAAGCGAGTTGAATCGATCTTTCGATGTAATTGACGGGAACCATCCACTTGGCTGCGTTAGCAATCGCTTTTCGCAGAATGCCATTGTGCTTGGGATCAAAGCGTTCCCCTTCCTTCGGCCAGGCGTGACAGGCTTTAATAATGGAGTTCAGTTCGCGGGAAAGGATTTTCGAGCCGCTGACCAGCGCGGCAACTTTTTGCTCCTCAACCACTTTCCAGTTGATGAAGTCTTGTATGTCGGGGTGATCAAGGTCGAGTACGACCATTTTGGCTGCCCTGCGTGTGGTGCCGCCAGACTTGATGGCGCCAGCCGCGCGGTCACCAATGCGCAGGAAGCTCATCAGGCCGCTCGATTTGCCCCCGCCGGAAAGGGGTTCGCCTTCACCCCGCAGGTTGGAAAAGTTGCTGCCAGTCCCGGAGCCGTATTTGAAAATTCGCGCTTCACGGACCCACAAGTCCATGATGCCGCCCTCGTTCACCAAATCATCTTCGAGGGATTGGATAAAACAGGCATGAGGGGCGGGATGCTCGTATGCGGAAGTGGAACGCACCATGTTGCCGCTGTTGGGATCGACGCGGAAATGCCCTTGTGGCGGTCCATCGATGCCATAGGCCCAGTTTAACCCGGTGTTGAACCATTGGGGAGAGTTGGGCGCGGCCATTTGATGGGCCAGCATGTAGGAGATTTCGTCCTGGAAGGCGAGAGCGTCTTGCGGGGAGGAAAAATAGCCGCCCTTCCAACCCCAATAGGCCCAACAACCTGCCAGGCGGTGAAACACTTGCCTGGAATCGGTTTCCTGGCCGTCTTTGGGGGACCCTTCGGCCGCCCGGGATTTTTGTAGCGGCTCTGGAACTCCGTCTTCCTGCACCTTAAGGGTTTGCTTGGGAAGTCCCGCTTTTCGGAAATATTTCTGTGCCAGGATGTCGGTAGCCACCTGCGACCACTTCTCCGGGACCAGAACATCTTTCATCTCGAAAACGGCCTTGCCGTCCGGATTGACGATCTTTGAGGCCCGGTTGGCAAACTTGATTGCTTGGTAAGGGCTTTGGCCATCAACGGTGAAATGCCGGCTAATCCGCATGGATATCCTTAACTTTCCATCATAAACACTCAGGCGTTGCCACAATCCATAATAGCATTACTTGCAGAGGGGGATGGCCTGATGTTAGTTCTTCAAGAGGGGTTTATATTAATCAGGGAAGTCCAAAAGTACACAAGAAATTTCTTCAAAAAAACAAAAAGGACGGAACTCATTTCCGCTATTGGGTTTGGGGCCCAAGGACAAAGGGCAAAGTGAGACCTTTTTGATCCTGGTACTTTCCTTTTTTGTCGCCGTAGCTGGTTTGGCAGACAGCGGCGCCTTTGAGGAAAAGGATTTGCGCGATTCCTTCACCAGCGTAGATTTTCGCTGGTAAAGGCGTGGTATTGCTGATTTCAATGGTGACTCGGCCGCGCCATTCCGGTTCCAAAGGCGTGACATTGACAATGATGCCGCAGCGGGCGTAGGTGCTTTTTCCCACGCAAACCGCGATAATATCCCGGGGAATTTCCAAATACTCCACGGTTTCAGCCAGGGCAAAGCTGTTTGGGGGGATCAGGCAATGATCCGCGACAATATCCACAAAAGAGGAGGGGTCGAAATTCTTGGGGTCGACGACCCCGCAATGGGCATTGGTGAACACTTTAAAATGCCGATCTACACGCACATCGTAGCCGTAACTGGTTACACCGTAAGAAATCACGCCTTGCCTGGCGGCGCATTCTGCAAAGGGTTCAATTTTGATTTTTTCCTTGATCATCCAATCCGGAAGGACTGCCATGTCGTTTTTCCTCGCGTCCGGTAAGTCCGGTTAAACTGCTAAAGAGGCATCTTGGGGTAGAGAGGAATGCCTAGGTGAAAAATTCCTAGTAAGGATTACTATTCTTTTTACTTGGGAAAGCAACAAGGAAATTGCAGATAAAGCGAAGGGAAAAGCCGCGAAGAAAACGCCGGGGTGAGGATGATTTTATTTGAAAGAAGGCGCAACAAAGAATAATTCCTTGGCAAATACTTGGAAAACCGGCATGATAAACAAACGAAGCCTGCCTTGGCATCCTTGATGCCCATCAAGGAATAAAAAAAGCGAGCCATTCGGAAAGAATATCCATGAGGGAGAATTGGACGGACCATGGAACACACCATCACGCCAGCTGAAAAATCCCCGGTGATGCTGCCTCCGCGCAAAGATGGGAAAACGCTTTCCGGCGTTCTGTTAACCCTTTTGCTTGCCGCGGGAGTATTTGCTGCGGCCTGGTGGTTTACCCGCGCAAACCCAAAGAACGCGCTGGCCGCCATTGAAACGCAAAAACCTGCGGTAAAAGGAAAAGAGGAAGAAGATAAAGCTGGCCCCAAGGCCCCCGAACTTGATGGAGGCGTGGCTTGGCTCAACACATCTAAACCCATTCGCATGGCTGACTTGAAGGGCAAAGTCGTTGTCCTGGATTTCTGGACCCTCTGCTGCATCAATTGCATCCACACCCTGCCCGGCCTGGCGAAATTGGAGAAAAAATACCCCAACGAACTGGTCGTTATTGGCGTTCATTCCGCCAAGTTCGACAACGAGCGGGACACAGAGAGCATTCGCAAAGCCATTCTCCGCTATGAAATCAAACACCCGGTGGTCAACGATGCCAACATGGAGATTTGGCGAAACTACGGGGTAAGATCATGGCCGAGCCTGTATTTGATCGACCCGGAAGGAGTGCTGGTGGCGCGGGGATCAGGAGAAGGGCTGCACGAAGCGCTGGATGATGCCATCGGCAAGCTTATCGTGACCCACAGGGAGAAAAAGACCCTGATTTCCAAACCGGTGGATTTTGGCCTGGCCGCTGAGAAAACCCAATCGCCGCTTTTCTTCCCCGGGAAGGTTCTCGCAGATGCCAAATCCAACCGCCTCTTTATTGCCGACAGCACCAACCATCGCCTGGTGATTACCGACCTGGGCGGAAACAAGTTGGCCATTGTTGGCCAAGTCGGCAAACCAGGCTTCAAAGATGGTTCCTTCGACCAGGCTCTCTTCGATGACCCCCAGGGCATGGCCTTGGATGGGGAATTTTTGTATGTCGCTGACCGCAAAAATCACTCGATCCGACTTTTGGATTTGCAAAAGAAAACCGTGTCCACTCTGGCCGGCACCGGGCAGCAAGGCCACGACCGCGACCGAGGTGGCCCTGCCGACAAAGTCAGTTTAAACAGCCCGTGGGATCTTTTTCTTCAAGGGGAAAAGCTCTTTATCGCGCTCGCCGGGCACCACCAGATCTGGACCCTTGACTTGAAAAAGAAAATACTCACCCCCTTTGCCGGCGATGGCCGGGAAACTCTCCGTGATGGGCCGCTGCCCAATTCCTGTTTTGCTCAACCCAGCGGTCTGGCCAGCGACGGGAAAAACTTGTTCGTCGCCGACAGCGAAGTCAGCGCCATCCGCTCGGTTCCCTTGGATGGGGAAGGAAAGGTCAGTACGATCGTCGGTTTGGATTTGTTTGAGTTTGGCGATGTCGATGGCATCGGAGACAAGGTCCGATTGCAACACGCGCTTGGCGTGGCCTGGCACGAAGGCCTTATTTATGTAGCGGATACTTATAATAGCAAGATTAAGACGCTTGATCCTAAAACCCGTGAAAGCAAAACTTTCCTGGGCGGCAGCAAGGATGGCTGGGTGGGTGGCGGATTATTCAACGAGCCAGCCGGCATCAGTATTTCCGGCGGAAAAATCTTTGTCGCCGACACCAATGCTCACCGCATTCAGGTAATTGATCTGAAAACAAAATCAGTTAGCACTTTGAGCTTAAAGGGTGTTCCACAGGTGACGCGGTAAGGGTTTCTTCGAGGTAAGAATTTTACGGAAATTTGGCATGGCAAAAAGGAACCTGACCCGCGTTACTCATTGGATAGCCCTGGGGATTCTTTTTTTACTTTTTGCTTCTGGCAGGGCGTTTTCCCAGGAATTCGCTCCACCTGCCCTTGCTGACCGCGTCGATATCAAAATTACTCTCCAGCCTGCCGACCCGTTTTCCGATGGGAACAAAAGCAATGCCAAGGAACTCCAGGTCAGGCGGGGGGAGATTTTTTCCCTGGTCGTCCAAGGGGCTCCCAAACCAGGGTTTCACACCTACCCCATTACCCAGCGCGGCGAAGAACAAGACGAAGCCGGGCTTTCGATTCTGGAAATCAAGGCGAATGCTTACTTCAAGCCCTTATTCCCCATTCAGGAAAGCCAACCGGAATGGAAGGACGGGGGGAAAGGTGTTGGCTTTTACCTGGAACACGAAAAACCATTCACCTGGGTGCAGGAGGTTTTTGTTAAAGAAGACGCCAAGCCAGGCAAGGAAAATTTGAAATTACACATCAGGTTGCAAGCGTGCGATAGCAAGTGTGTCTGGGGCGAATTGAATCTGGATATTCCGGTTGAAATCACCAAAGCCGACGCCATTCAACCTTCGGCGGAAGAATTGGCCCGGGTTAATAAGCCAGCTTCCAAGGCGAAAGTGTTACCCGTGCCCGGAAGTCAGGTAGGGAAGCCGCAGGAGCCTGGCGCCAAGGGAAAGTCCGGCGCCGCCGATGGCTATCTTGCCTTTGCTTTGCAAGGAATGTTTTGGGGCGCCATTTCCCTGGTCACTCCTTGCGTGTTCCCCATGATCCCTATCACCGTGAGTTATTTCCTCAAGCAATCGGAAAAAACTCACCACCGGCCGGTGGCCATGGCCCTGATCTACAGTTTCACGATTATTGTTGTTTTGACTTTTTCCGCCGTGGCTTTGCTTTCGTTCTTTAGGTTGCTAAGCGTTCACCCGGCGATGAACTTTGGCCTGGGCCTGCTGTTTGTCTTTTTTGCCCTGAGTCTGTTGGGAATGTACGACATTGAATTGCCCAGCGGGCTGGCACATTTTACCTCATCTCACCAAGGCCAGGGCGGGGTCCTGGGCACCATCTTTATGGCGCTCACTTTCACGGTAGTCAGTTTTGCCTGCGTGGCGCCTTTCCTGGGAGGGTTTGGCGGGACCGCCGCAGATAACAACCTTTCCTTCCTCCACCGCGTTATTGGGGGATTTGCCTTTTCCATCACTTTCGCCTCCCCGTTCTTTTTCCTGGCGCTGTTTCCTGGATTGTTAAAAAAGCTGCCCAAAAGCGGCAACTGGTTGAATAGTGTCAAAGTCGTAATGGGTTTCCTGGAACTTGCCGCAGCCGTTAAGTTCTTTCGCGCCGGTGAACTCGTCCTTTTGCCTGACCCCGTTTTGTTCACTTATGATTTCTCCATGGCCCTGACCGTGGTCTTGTCGGTCCTGTGCGGCATTTACCTCCTGGGATTCTTGCAACTACCCCACGACACTCCACGGGAGCATGTCGGCGTGCCCAGCGTGGTGTTAGGGTGCCTTTTCATCTCCCTGGCTTTGTACTTGGCGCCTTCCCTGGTGCGCTTGAATGAACATGGGCAGCGGGTTCGCCCGGCCGGCGCCGTCTTTGCCTGGGTCGATTCGTTCCTTTTACCCGAAGATACTGATGAACTTCCCTTCACGGGTAATTTGAAAGAGGCGTTGGAAAAAGCCCGCAAACTTAACCAAATGGTCTTTATCGACTTCACCGGTGTCACTTGCACCAACTGCAAAATTAACGAGGCCAATGTCTTTCCTCTCCAGGGTGTGCAGGAATTGCTGAAAAAATATCTCCTGGTGCAGCTCTACACCGACCGAGTGCCTGATAAGTTCTATTCCGCCGAGGAGAGAGAGTCCTTTCGAGGTTCCGTAACCCGCCAGCGTGAGGATGCAGACAAAAACTTAAAGTTTCAAAAAGACAATTTCGACACGGAACAGTTGCCGCTTTATGTCATTGTCCGCCCCGATGCGAGCCCCAAGGGCTTTGTGGAATTGAGCCGATACGAGGAAGGCAAAATTAACGATGTGTCGGCATTTGAACGGTTCCTTCGCCAGCCCCTGAAAAAGTAGCGGCCGGAGGGCGGTCTTGGAAAAAAGGTTCGTCAAAGTTTGTCATCATCCTAACCAGTCTTTCGCAGGCATGGTTTGCAGTCTGTTGGAAGAGAATGAATTTCACCCCTTGAAGCTGGAATACTCATCGCATATTTCGCTGGCCGGAGGTCGCCAGGGGTATTTCATTGAATTGCCGGTGGAGGAAGCCGCCCTGGCCCGGAAAATGCTAGAGGAAAATGACTTGGGAAAATTTGTCGTGCCTGATGAAACGGCTTAACCCATTTGGGAAAATCAATCGGGACTCCGCCTGATCTTATTTAGGGTGGTGAGCGACGGTGAAAACCAAGTAGGCGCTGTCGCTGCGGCTTGGCTAGTTTTCAATTATTTCTTTCAGTTAATGCAAAACACCATTATGCTTGAAGAAGTTTTGGTTCAGGCAATCTTGTTCAAAGGGGAAAACCATGCGGAGGTTTGCCTTTACATTAATTGAACTCCTGGTGGTGATTGCCATTCTCATTGGGCTGTTGTTGCCAACCTTTTAAAAGGTTCGCGAAGCCGCTTCTCGGGCCAAATGCGCCAATAACCTCAAACAGTGGGGGGTTGGCGTTTCACAATTTCCACGACACGAACAAGATGTTCCCGTTTTTCACCCAGGTCATTCCCAACCGCCAAAATTGGGCCCCTTTTGTCATGCCCTACCTCGAACAGGGGAATCTCGTAAGAGGTTACGACTTGAATACCCACTGGTACAACGCCCCAACTCTGGCTGTCACCCAGAATTCCCTGCCGATTTTTTCCTGCCCCAGCGATCGGCCACGGGCGATGTGGACCGACCAGGCCGGTTATGTTTCGGCGCGGGCCAATTATCTGGTCTGCTATGGCAATGTAACATTTGGCAACAATTTGATCGGCCCGGGTCGGGGGGGGTTTGGCTGTTCTGAAATCAGCAACGCCGCTGGCAACCAGTTTAAACCCTACCAAACCCAAATGAATCACATCACCGACGGATTGTCCAATACCCTGTTGCTTTCGGAAGTTATCGTGGCCAGGCTCGACAACAACCAGAACGGCGCAGGCACTTGGCAAAATGGCGATTTTCGCGGGCACATTTGGCACGATGCCACCATGTCCTCCCCCAGCCATTGCCCTAACATTTTCATGACCATCAACGGGCCCAACAGTTCCGTGCCCGATAACGCCCTTTGCGGTATTATGCCGAACAACGATCCGCTAATGCCCTGTGTCAACAGCGGCGCCACCAACCGGGTCAACACAGCACGCATTCTGGCGGTGTTAATGGCATTAATGCCGACGGTTCCACTCGCTTCTTTTCCAATGGCATCAACCTGGCCGCCTGGCGAGCCATGGGAACAATGGATAGCGGCGAGGTTTTCTCGGAGTAACAATGAAAAGCCAGTTTTATGGGCTCTCACTCGTGTTTCTCACTGCATTCCTGGGCGGGTGTGTCGATGGGTTTGGACCCGTGAATGGAACTATTCATTTCGATGGCCAGCCAGTAAAAGCAGGAAGCATCACCTTTGTCAAAACCGAAGGGGGTTTGGCGCGAGAAGGCGCGGTTATCGAGAATGGGATTTTTCGGGCTCGCCTGCAGCCGGGCAAGTATTTGGTTGGCAAAAGGAAACAGAAGGGGTTCGATGGAAAAGGCGAAGAGGTGGATCTCACGGAGGAGCTGTTCCCGGACCGGTTCAATAGCAAAACGGAATTAACCCAGGTAATCATTTCTGGATTGAATACCATCAATTTGAAATTGGAAAGCAAAAGTAAGAACCAAAAGGTTTCAGGACCTTAATTCGCAGTCTAAATAGGGCCTGCAATTTTTTTGCCTATCGAATCGGTTTTTTGCTCCTTGACTCCATCCCTTTCCCACCCCAGAATCTGAACCAGATTATCTCATCCCTTTCAACGGAGTCCCGTCATGGCCACCGAAGCCGCAAGCAAACCCAGGGTTCAAGCTCCCAAAGTTCAGAACCAGAAAATGTGGATCGGTGGCAAGTGGGTTCCCAGCGCCTCGGGAAAAACCTTTGCCACTTTGAATCCCGCCACGGGCCAGGAAATTTGCCAGGTGGCCGAGGGAGACAAAGTCGATGTCGACATGGCAGTTTTGGCGGCTCGAAAGGCGTTTGAGGAAGGACCCTGGAAAAAGATGTCCGCTGCTGAACGCGGCCGTCTTTTGAACAAGTTGGCCGACCTGATGGAAAAAAACCTTCATGAATTGGCTGCATTGGAATCGTTGGACAATGGCAAGCCCTTGAATGATGCCATTAATGCGGACCTGCCATTAAGCATCAAGGCCTACCGTTATTACGCTGGCTGGTGCGACAAAAACCATGGCAAAACCATTCCCGTGGAAGGGGATTATTTCTGCTACACGAAACATGAACCCGTTGGCGTTGTGGGTCAGATCATTCCCTGGAATTTTCCCCTGCTGATGGTGGCTTGGAAATGGGCCCCTGCCCTGGCCATGGGTTGCACCGTGGTTTTGAAGCCCGCGGAACAAACGCCCCTGACCGCCTTGCGCATGGGCGAGTTGGCCCTGGAGGCGGGAATCCCGGAAGGAGTGGTCAATATAGTGCCTGGGTTTGGCCCCACCGCCGGAGCAGCGATCAGTTCGCACATGGATATCGACAAGGTGGCTTTCACGGGTGAGGGCAAGACGGGGCAGTTGGTGATGGAATCTGCGGCGAAGAGTAATTTGAAACGGGTGAGCCTGGAACTTGGGGGAAAAAGCCCGAATGTGGTATTTGCTGACGCCGACATTGATGCCGCGGTGAATGGCGCTTACTTCGGCCTGTTTTTCAATCAGGGGCAGTGTTGTTGTGCTGGCAGCAGGTTGTTTGTTGAAGAGAAAATCCACGATGCTTTTGTGGAGAAATTAGTGGCCCGGGCGAAAATACAACAAGTAGGCGATCCGTTTGATCCCGCTACGACGCAAGGACCGCAAATATCGCAGGAGCAAATGGAGCGTATTTTAAGCTACATCGACGCCGGGAATTCCGAAGGGGCCAAAATGCTCACCGGGGGAAAACGAGTAGGCGACAAGGGCTATTTCGTCCAGCCAACGATTTTTTCAGGAGTGCAAGACGGGATGAAAATCGCCCGGGAAGAAATCTTTGGCCCCGTGATGAATATTTTGAAGTTCAAAAATATTGATGAGGTTATTCAGCGGGGGAACAAAACCTTTTACGGACTTGCTGCCGCGGTTTGGACCCGGGACATCAACAAAGCTCACCGGATGGCGAACAGTTTGCGCGCCGGGACGGTCTGGATCAATTGTTATGATGTCTTTGACGCGGCGGCTCCCTTTGGCGGCTTCAAGATGAGTGGGATCGGGCGCGAGTTGGGCGAGTACGCCCTGTCCATGTATTCGGAAGTCAAAACGGTCTATATCAACTTGGGGTAACTGGGTGAGCCCAGGCTGCGGATTCGGCCTTTTCTCTTTTTTAATTGCCATGCTATAAATGCATCGGATTGGGCATGGGTATTGTTTTCACCCGATTCTCAGAGAAATGGGCCATGGCACGATTATTTTGCATTATCCTGGTGTTCCTGTCGCCAGGGGCCGTGGCCTGGGGGCAAGGGGCGGCCCAGCCACCAGTGGCGAACACGCCTCCTTCGGCCAACAATTCCAATGCCCAGTTAATGCAATACCTTCTCCGCTGGGAGCAGGAAATGCACAAAATCCAAACCTTGGTGGCTCAGCTCAAGTATGTCGAGAAGGATAAAACTTTCGAGACTACCAAAACTTTACTCGGGATGGCGCGCTTCAAGAAAGCTGGGGTTGGCGCCAATGCGGTCAGCCTGGCAAGTTTGGAATTGCGTAAAGAAGGCAGAAGCGAGTTGGAAAAGCGGTTTGTCGCCACGGGAAACTATCTTTACCAGGTTCTTTTTGAAAGCAAAGAAATCCGCGCGTTTGAATTGCCCAAACCGAAGCCCGGGCAGGTCGCCGAGGATAGTTTCATGTCGTTCCTTTTCGGCATGAAAGCGGAGGAAGCGATGAAGCGGTATAATATGCGTCTGGTTAAGGAAGACCAATACTATTTTTATGTGGAGATTTTTCCGCGCAACCCTGCCGACCGGGCCGATTTTCAACGGGCCCGGGTGGTATTCAACAAGCATAATTACCTGCCGCGGCAGCTATGGTTCGAGCAACCCAACGGCTCCGAGGTGACTTGGGATATTCCCAAGATCGAACCCAATGTTCAAATCGATCGGGCGGAATTCGATCCGCCCCGCGCACCCCAGGGATGGAAGTTCATTCAAGAACCGCTGGCGCAGCAGGGGCAGCCTCGAATCGTGCGGCCGAATAATTAATTCTCGCTGACCATTTTTATGTTTTGGGTTTGGCCATTTTTTAGGTCGGGGAATTCTTTGAACTATCCTTTCTTCCCAGGGCGGGGTTGGCTAAGCTGAAGCATAGATTGGTGAGTTAGACCCTTTGGTGTTCATGAGGAAATGCAAGTGGTAGTAGACGGCGAAAGATCGTTGGCGGTGTTTATTGATTTTGAAAACTTGGCCTTGGGGTTCCCGGACCGCAGGGAAAAGTTTGATATTTCCCGTGTCCTGCGGCGTTTGGTGGAAAAAGGGAAAATCGTCTGCAAAAAAGCCTACGCTGATTGGAATCGTTTTGGCAATTACACTGCCATGCTGCATGAGTCGGCGATTGAGTTGACGGAAATCCCCCGGCGGGCCATGACGGGGAAAAACTCGGCTGATATCCGCTTGTGCGTCGATGCCATGGACCTGGCCTATTCCAAGGAACACATCGACACATTTGTCGTAGTTTCCGGCGACAGCGATTTTTCTCCCTTGGTTTCCAAATTGAAGGAATTGGGGAAGCATGTCATTGGTCTGGGCATGCAAGGATCGACATCGGAGTTGCTACGGGATAATTGCGACGAGTTTATTTATTACGAGGACCTGGAAACTCCCCAAGGGCAAATCCCGGACCTCGATCCGGCGCTTCCCGAAACCAGCAAAAAAGCTTTTGGACTCTTGCTGGACTCCTTACTGGCTTTGCGCCGTGAAAACAAGGAGATTTTGTGGTCCTCCATGGTGAAAGACACCATGAAACGCAAGAAACCCTCCTTCAACGAAACTTATCATGGTTACCGGACCTTTAGCGCCATGCTGGAAGACGCGGAGAAGAATGGGCTTTTGGAATTGGAAATGGACAGTCGTGGGCGAAGTTATATTGTTACGCGTTTTGGCGAAGAGTTGAAGGCGCCCCGGGTGTCGGCGAAAAGTAAAGTGGAAAACACACCCAGGCGCAGACGACTAACCAAAACCACGGCAAGCTCGAAAGTTCCTGCAATCCAGGAAGTTGCTCTTGGCGCGCCAGCCGAGGGGCAGGACTTGAAAAAATCTCCTGTCCCAATCACCTCTTTCACCCCTGCCGATGCCGAAATTCCCCCTCCAGGAGAATTGGACGACATCCTCTTTTCCAGGAAATAAAGTCAAAAGGAAAACTCTTCCACCATGGTCCGAGTACTTATCATCGGCGGTGGTATTTCCGGGCTGGCGCTTGCACACCGAATTGGCCAATACCTGGCTGGGGCGAAAGTCACCATTTTGGAAAAGGAAAACCGGCCAGGGGGAACGATTGCAACGGTGTCCGAAGGGGGATTCCTTTTTGAAAAAGGCCCCAATGGCTTCTTGGATAATAACCCCGCCACCTTGAACCTAAGCAGGGAACTGGGCCTTGAAGCCGAACTAATCCATGCCACCACTTACGCCGCGAAAAACCGTTTTCTCTTTCTGAACGGGAAATTGCAACTTCTTCCGGGAAGTCTCCTGGGATTTCTTGGAACTGGCATTCTTTCCTGGAAGGCCAAATTGTCACTCCTCATGGAGCGCTTCTGCCCTCCCCTTTTGGAGGATCGCGATGAAACCGTGGCGGAATTTGCCAAAAGGCGAGTCGGCCAGGAAGTGGCTGATCGACTGGTGGGTCCTTTTGTCAGCGGAATTTTCGCTGGCGACCCAGACCGCCTCAGCATGAAAGCCAGCTTTCCCCGGATCACTGCCATGGAAAAAGAGCATGGCAGTGTGTTCAAGGGATTCGCGGTGCAACGCCACGATCATTCCCGGAATGGGAAAACCGGGCCTAAATTATGGTCATACCGGGCTGGAATGGAACAGTTGATTGCGTCTTTGGTGGAAAGGACCGGCAAGGAGAATGTCAGAAAGTTTCACGCTTCAAGTTTGAAATTCGACAGCGCCACTCAATGTTGGAAAGTTTCCAGTTCGAATGGCGAGGAAGTCGAAGGGGATATTTGCGTCCTGGCTTGCCCAGCCCATGCCCAGGCAGAGTTGTTGAAACCACTCGACCTTGAGTTGGGAACGCTGGTTGGGACCATTCCCTACACCCGGTTGGCGGTCGTGGTGATGGCCTTCAGGTCGGGAGATGTCCCTATTTCCTTGAAAGGGTTTGGTTTTCTGGTTCCCTCCATAGAGAGAAGGCGAATCCTTGGGGCGCAATGGTGTTCTTCAATTTATCCTGGTCGGGCGCCAGCGGGAATGGTTTTGCTTCGGGCCATGATTGGCGGGGTTCAACAAGCAGAACTATTAAATCTGGATGATCAAACTTTGGCCAACCTGGTTTACCAGGAGTTGCGGGAAACCATGTCGGTGCAGTCACCGGCGGTTTTCACCAAAGTGATCCGGTGGGAGAAAGCCATTCCACAATACCTCATCGGCCATTGCTCGTTGGTTGAAAAGATTGAGGAAAAGGCTGCCAGCCATGCGGGGCTTTTCCTGACCGGAAACGCCTACAAGGGAATTGCGTTAAATAGTTGTATTGAAAATGCCGAACCCCTGGCGGTGCGGATTTCTCGCTGGTGGTCGAGGGAAAGACTGCCCCAATAAAAGGCACTTTGATGGGGATTGCCAGGAGGATATTTTACCGGCAATCCCGATCCATTGGATATTTTTCTTTTGCAATGGAATCACGATGAATGTTTTAAGTTTGATACTGGGGGGTGGACACGGCACCCGGCTCTATCCACTTACGCAACTGCGCAGCAAGCCTGCGGTGCCGATCGCGGGAAAGTATCGCCTGATCGACATTCCCATTAGCAATTGCATCAATAGCGGGTTGAACCGCATCTATGTGTTGACGCAGTTTCTCAGTGTCAGCCTTCATCGGCACATAGCAAACAGCTACAAATTTGATCCATTTGGCAAGGGATTTGTGGAAGTATTGGCCGCCCAGCAAACCAATGAAGGCATGGATTGGTACCAGGGAACCGCGGACGCGGTGAGGCAGCAAATCCGGTATGTTGTGGAGGATCCTTGCCAAGACATCCTGATCCTATCCGGCGATCAGCTTTATCGCATGGATTACAGGGAGTTGTTGCGGACCCACCATGAAACCTGCGCGGATGTTACCATCGCGGTTCTGCCAGTGAGTCAAAAGGACGCCGCGGGATTCGGGATTGTCCAAGTAGGTGATTCCGGAAGGGTTGTGGCTTTCAACGAAAAACCGAAGACTGAGGCGGAGATCAAACCCTTTGCGGTGAAGGAAGATTGGCTGGCTGGAAAGGGAATTCATGCCAAGGACCGGCCGTATTTGGCCAGCATGGGGATTTATGTTTTTAAAAGGAAAACGCTTCTCGACTTGTTGAACGCTAGGCCTTTGGCCACTGATTTTGGCAAAGAAGTGTTTCCTCGCAGCTTCAAATCCCACCAAGTGCAAGCATTCCTTTTTGATGGTTTTTGGGAGGATCTGGGCACTATCAAGGCTTACCACGAAGCCAACTTGGCCTTGGCAAGTGAAACGCCGCCCTTCAATTTTCATGGCCCTGGCGGGGTTATTTACACGCGCATGCGCTTTTTGCCCGCGTCGAGAATTCATGGCGCTCTTTTGCGAGGCACCCTGGTTAGCGATGGCTGCATTATTGAAGCCGGAACCGTGATCGACCGGAGTGTCATCGGTATTCGCAGCCGCATTGGCAAAAATGTGGTGATCAAGGACACGGTGATGATTGGCGCCGACCGCTTTGAAACCGACGGGGAAAGAGAGGACAACCGCCTGAAAGGGATTCCCAATTTGAATATTGGCGACAATACCGTAGTTGAACGAGCCATTTTAGACAAGGATTGCCGCATCGGCCGGGGGGTCAAACTGGTCAATTCCAAAAACCGCCAGCATGATGAAGGCCCAAATTATGTCATCCGTGAAGGGATCATCGTGATTCCCCGGGGAAGCGTCATTCCCGATGGGACGGAAATTTGATTTTGCAAACTTGATTCAACAAGAGTTAAAAGGCGGTTGATAGCGGCTGAACTTCATTTGGGTTTTTCCAGAGATTTGGGAAAAACACCCTTCAAGAATTTCAACTCTTCCCGAGCCAGGGCTTTTCTGTCGGAAAGGTCTTTGGCGCCATATTCCCCGTGCAGGACGATGGTGCCACGGAATTGGCAATCTTCCAACCCTTGGCCCACATCTTTCCACCGCACGACCCCCTTTCCAGCGGGAACTACTTTGTTTTCCCAACCCGTCTTTCCTGGGGCCCAGGAAATATCCTTTATGGCCAAAAGAGAAAGCCAGGGTTTGATTAACTCCAATTCCATGCGGATCGGCCCGCCGTTGAGGGCGAGGTGCCCGGTGTCGGCAAAGGCGCCTACATGATGAGGATCGAAATCTTGCAAGAGCATCAAAAGCGAGGCGGCGTTATTGCCAATATTGCTGCCTGAATGCGTGTGGTAGCAGGCTTTCACCCCAGTGGACTTGGCCAGTTGGGCAAAACCCTCCATGCTTTTTCTTGCCTGGGTTAGTTGTTCGCGAAAATTCCCCTGGTAGGGAAAATAACCAATCTTGATTCTTCCAACCCCGGCCTTGCTGCATGCCTCAAACATCCCCTTGGATTCCAAAGTGCTGGCACTGGTGAGGGAAGTGGGCGCGGTTACCAACCCAATGGCCAGGTTTTCACTTTTCAACTGCGAGGAGAGCTTTGGCAATTCCACCAGGGCATTTTGCGGATCCACCAGGTAGCCCGGCCGGACCGCAAGGTCAAACCCCTCCAGGCCTGTTTCCTGGCAAAATTGCACAAGGCCCTTGGCATCCAATTCTTTCAGGCTCTTGGTGAAATAATGAAACGGCATGGCCTTGTCCCCACAAACCTCTGGAATCCAGCCTCCATTAAACCTCAAAGCTAATTCGAATCAACCGTTAAGCCAAGGCAGGAGAATTATTCTTGAAGAAACTGTTTTGCTCCTCTGGCAACGGTTGTGCGTTCATGCGCGGTTGGGTGAAAATAAAACGGGTGGATTTTTATTTGACTTTCACCCCAAGCACTTTGGTATAGTCTAATAGGTGGGCTTAATGGAGGGTTTTATGAAAAAGAAAAGAAAAGTGGTCCCCTGGTTGGAAACTCTTGAGGATCGCAGAGTACTCGCCGCAGGGTTCTCCTTGGGATTGCCGGCAATTCAAACAATTGCCACTGTAAATGGCAAAATCACGGACATTGTTCGAACATTCGATTCCGTGGTTTTAAGCCAAGGACAACAAAACGAGGCCGACTAGGTCGATTTAATTTCCAACCCTTTTGAGGGTTATGTCGGCGATTTGGAAATCGCCGAAGGGGATGTGAATGGGGATGGAGTGACCGACAAGATCATTGGCGCTGGCAAATGGGGAGGTCCGCGGGCTCAAGTTCGCAGTGGAATCAATGACCAAGTTCTGAGTGATATTTTTGTTTTTGATCCTGCCTTGAGGACCGGAATCAACCTTGCCGCCGGGGATGCGAACGGCGACGGCTTTGCTGATATTTTGGTCGGACCAAAGGAAGGAGGGGGTCCCCATGTCAAACTGTTTAGCGGAAAGGATGGCTCGATACTTTTCCAAACATTTGTTTTCGAGGAAGGATTTCTGGGCGGGGTCAATGTGGCGTTGGGAGATTTGGATGGCAACGGGAGGGCGGAACTAATCTTGTCCGCGGGTGTGGGCGGCGGGCCCAGGGTGAAAGTTCTGGCCGATTCCACCTGGGAAACAATTCATGACTTTTTTGCCTTTGATCCGGAATTGCGCACCGGTATCCAGGCGGTGGGAGGAGATACTCAAACTGGTGGAGATGGCGTGGCAGAAATATTTGTTTCTCCCATGGCAGGTGGCTCTCCCCTAATTCAGCGTTTTGAAACCTCCTCTTCTTCCTGTGTCCTGGTTGGCCAGTTTTTTGCGTTTAACCCCGATTCTCGGGATGGCGCGGAAATCGGCATTACGGATTTTAATGGGGATGGCGAGGATGAACTTCTTGTTGTGAAACCAGGAGGTTTGAATGAAGGCGCGGTGCTTGTATTTAAAGGATCAACCCAGGTCCAAGAATATAAGCCAGGCGTAATTTCGCCAGGCACTTCGATTTCCTCCCGCAGCCAGTATTTGCCAGATATTTCTGGGGTTGCCTCCCCTTATAAAGTTTTGGCAGAAGTAGCTGCCAATTTTGGGAGATTGATCCTTGAATTTGGTGCAAATCCCCCTGCTAATTCTTTCCAAAACCTGACCCTGGTTACCCAGGCGGAACTGCAACCTGGGGATATTCTTGTGGCCATTGCCGATAATAGTTATACCTCCGGGGTCATTCGGTTAGGAACTTGGTCGGCATTCAGCCACTCGGCCCTTTACCTGGGCAATGGTGAAATCATTGAAAGCGTGGCAGCAGGGGTTCGTAAATCCACTTTGGCGGCATTGCAGGCTGAAGAATCAAGAATTGGGGTAATCCGGTATCCGGGCCTGACATTCTCGCAGGCCGCCCAGGTAATAAGCGAAGGGTCAAAGTTAATTGGGTCGGACTATAATTTTCCCGGCATCGTCCTGATGGCCTTCGATAAACTCGGAATCCTGGCCAATCCCACATTTTTTCCACTTCGGATTTTGTTTCTTAACTTTCCCAGCCGGTGAACAGTTTAATTAATGCCGTTGCATTCAATAATAAATTTCATTGTTCCCAGTTTGTTAGGGCAGCCTTTGTCAACGCTGGAATTCCCCTCATCCTGGAAAACCTGGATTCGCCTGGTGATCTGGTCCGCCTAGGCCAGCAAGGTCTGCTTAGTCTGATTGGCCCTTTACAATATACGGCCAGTGCCAGTCCCAATTCCCAGGGGCTTTACCCAAAGGACTTGGAGGATTTTTCCCGGACAATCCTGTTGGGATTTCCCCCCTTGCCAAATTAATTGCAGAGGGATCTTGGGTAAGGCAATTACTAGTGGGGTTATTGGACAGGATTTTCCAGTCCGCCAATGCCATCAATTTCAATTTTCACATGGTCACCACTCTGAAGATTGAAATGATCGGGGGGGACAATCCCCGTGCCGGTTAGAAGAAAAACTCCATCGGGGAAATGGTTCTCTTTGAACAGCCATTGGGCCAAGTCCTCAAACCCGCGGGCCATGGATGCCAGAGTGGTTTTGCCTTGAAAGATGGCCTTTTCTAGTCGGGAAATGGTCAAGTGGATGCCGCACTGATCCAGCGGGGTTAGATCGCCATGCAGGGTAATCCATGGCCCGATGGCGCAAGCACCCGTGTAAATTTTCGCCTGAGGCAGGTAAAGGGGGTTCTCCCCTTCAATATCTCGGGAACTCATGTCGTTGCCGATCGTGTAGCCCACGATATTCCCCTTGGGGGAAATCACCAGGGTGAGTTCCGGTTCCGGAACATTCCATTTGCTGTCTTTGCGGACTCGCACTGGCATGCCGGGGCCCACCACCTTGCTGGCCATTGATTTCATGAATAGCTCGGGGCGTTCGGCTTTGTACACCAAGTCGTAAAACCGGGCGGCTCCTTCGGATTCCCTTTCCCTGGCTTCCCGGCTGCGAAGATAAGTGACTCCGGCGGCCCAAACTTCTTGCAGGTCGATTGGGGCCAAAACCTTGCAATTTTTTAGAAGGAGAGCCGGGGCATTGCCTTTTGCTTTGGCAATTTCACCGCGTGGATCGTCGGCATGAAGGATTTGCGTCAGCAAGGACGGTTGCGTTTCTAAGGAACCCAAGGGAAAGACAAATTCCCCTTCCAAAAGTCCCGTAAATGCATCGCCAGAAGGAAGTTGAAATTTTCCAATTTGCATGATTAACCCATGATCCAGGGTGAAAGATGGTTGACAGCGTCGTTATTACGCATGGCCAATAAATCCTCTCGGGCTATTTGCAAAGCAATCACGAAGGCTTCTTCGTGAGGTATGGGCTGATCCGCGGGAGGATCTTGGGGAACCAGCCGTTTGGCAATGGCCTTGACCAGGGCATCTACTCCTTCTCCTTTGAGTGCGGAAACCAGCCAGGCATCCTGGGGCCAGTTGCGGTGCAAGGGAAGGAGGTCTATTTTATTGACAACGAATTGCAATTTCTCCGTGGGGATGGATTTTGGCGGGAATACCAGCGGCCGGGTCGGGTCGAGCAGCCAAAGGCACAAGTCGGCTTGTTCGCTTTGTTCCAGGCCGATTTGAAGCCCTTCTGCTTCCAGTTCGGTTGGGTTATCGCGGAACCCCGCCATGTCCGCCAAGTTAACCGGCCAGCCTTCCATGGCGGTTTCCCACCAAAGGACATCCCGGGTCGTTCCCTCTATTTCAGAAACCAGGCACCTTTGAAATCCAACCAGAGCATTTACCAGGCTGCTTTTGCCGGCGTTGCTGGCCCCTGCGACGAGAACTTTCCAGGAATGGATTAAATGCGAGCCGAGGTGGCTCCAGTTTTGAATTTGGTTGATTGTTTCAACAGCCTTTGTGTTCTCCTTGGCCCGAATGGTTTGAACCAAGGAATCAAACCACTCGCGGAGAAGCCCGCTGGCCTGGTTGGTCAAAACTGCGGCGGCTTTTCTGGTGCGGGCCTGCGCCACGGCGATACGGGAGTCCGCTTGAATCCTGCAAGGAATTTCCACGCGGGTGAATTCTTGCCAGGCGCACCGCCTGGCCCCTGCCTTTTCCAGTTGGCTCAGAGCCATCTTCACCACCTGGGTTCCCCCATGACAGTGCAGGCGTGCGTGAAAGGGATTAACGGATTGAATGCCCAGGACAATTTCGTCCCCTCTGCCCATTCCCAATCGGCCCAGACGAGTTTCCAGCGCCGTGGGAATGAGTGGAAGTTTTTCTCCGCCCCGAGGCAAGAAAACGCCTTTCAGGATTTCCCAGCCCTTGGGCCCAGACAGGCCAATGCTGGCGAGCGCGCTTTTTCCAGGCGCGGAAAGCAAGGCAACCCAGGTTTCCTGGCTGGCTACAGTCATGAGTTAGTGGGAATCCAGAAAATTCAAGGCCCAAAGAACCATGTCGGGGTGGTAAGCGTTTTTTTGCATTAACGCTTCGGCCAGGAGCAGTCCATCGCCGCCAGTGAAAAAAATCTTGGTGTTTTCTCCGGCCAACAACTGGTAGTCAGCAATTAACCTGGCAACCCCGCCGATCCCTGCGGAGGAAATCCCCACCTGAATAGCTTCCAGGGAATTGGCGCCCGGTCCTTTTTGCACGGGAAACGGGCGTGCTGCAAGAGGTAAAAGCGCTGTGTGGTCATGAAGTGATTTTGCCATCAGGTGGAAGCCTGGCAATATGGCTCCACCCAGGAATCCTTTTTCCCTTGAAACCAAGTCCACGGTAATGGCAGTGCCGGCATCGATGGTGATGACATGACTGGCCCCCGGGGCCATTTTTAATCCTGCATAAGCAGCCAGCAGCCGGTCCATTCCCACCTGATTGGGTTCCTTCAGTGAAATGGGCATAGGAATTTGTGAGAACCGGTCGATGATCCCCAGGGGGATTCCCGAGGAGGCAAGCGCCAAAGCAATATGTTTACTCGTTTCCGGAACAACGCTGGCCATCACGGCCCGGATTGGGCAATTCATCGGCTGGGGTAATAAGGTTTGTAAAAACGCGCTGTAACTTTGAGTATCCCTTGAAGTGTTTTCCTTCCTGACCAGGTTGCCTTTTTGAAAAACACCCCATTTGGATGAAGTGTTTCCAATGTCGATGGCCAGGGTGATGAGATTCATGATTGGGCGATCGGGATTTCACGCAAGGTTTTGGTGACTTTCTGTACCAGGGTTGCGAGTCCCGCCCCTGTGACGGCGGAGATTTCAACCACCTCTTTGCCCAGGGCTTTTTCCAAGTCTTGTCGGACCTGAGAGGAATCGGTAAGTTCGCATTTGCTCAGCGCCACGATTTCCGGCTTTTGCGCGGTTTCCTTTCCATGCATTTCCAACTCTTTCCTTATGACCAGGTAGTTGTCCAAAGGTTTTGATTGGTCCGTTGGGAAAGGTTCAATCATGTGAATGAGGACCTTGGTCCTTTCCACATGGCGGAGAAATTCCAGGCCCAGGCCGGTTCCTTGATGAGCGCCTTCGATCAATCCGGGCAGATCCGCCAGAACAAAAACATTTTCTCCGCCAATGAGAACCATCCCAAGGTTTGGGTGCCTGGTGGTAAAGGGATAAGAGGCGATCTCCGGGTTGGCGCGGGAAAGCCTGGAAAGCAATGTGGATTTTCCTGCGTTCGGTTTTCCAACCAGGCCGACATCGGCGATTAACTTGAGTTCCAGCTTCACCCAGCGTTCTTCCCCCGGCGTGCCCGGCTGGAATTTTCTTGGGGCACGGTTGGTGGAGGTGGTGAAAGCTCTGTTGCCCCGGCCGCCTCGACCCCCTTCGGCCACGGTGACGCTGTCGCCAGCGGCTTTTAAATCTTTCAGGATGTTTTCCTTGTCGCGGTCCATGATGAGTGTGCCAGGGGGAACCCGGATGATCAAATCGGGTGCTTTTTTCCCATGGCAGTTGTCAGGCATGCCTGGCCCGCCTGCAACTGCACGCCAGTGTTTTTTATTAACAATGTCGGCCAGAGTGTCAGCGCCATCCTGCGCCAGGACAATGACATTGCCGCCATCGCCCCCGTCTCCGCCGTCCGGACCGCCACGGGGTATATATTTTTCCCTGCGGAAACTGCTGCAGCCTTTGCCGCCGTCGCCGCCTTTGACAAATAAGGTAACTCGATCCACGAACATGAAAACCACCTCCCCTTCAGCAAATGAAATTTTAGGGAGGCAGTGGTTGCTTAAAAAGGGATGGGACAAAGAAAGAGGGGAAATCAATAGGCGTTGCGGTGGATTATGCCCTTGAAAACAGTCAGCCACAGGATGCGGATATCGAGCCAGGGCGACCAATGAGTGATGTAATACAGGTCAAATTGGAGCCGTTTTCGCAGGGAGGTGTTTCCTCGCCAGCCGTTTACTTGGGCCCAGCCGGTGATCCCGGCCTTTACCGCGTGGCGGACATTGTAATTGGGCAAATGTTTTTTGAATTGGTCAATAAAAACCGGCCTTTCCGGCCTTGGCCCCACCAGGCTCATCTCGCCGCGCAGGACATTAAATAGCTGCGGCAGTTCATCGATGCTGGTTTTCCTCAGAAAGGCGCCGAGCCAGGTTTTTCGATTATCGTCCTTACTGGCCCAGACCGCGCCGGTCTCCTTTTCCGCATCGACCTGCATACTGCGAAACTTCAGCATTTGAAAAACCGAGCCATTAAGTCCGCAGCGTTCTTGCCTGTAGAAAATTGGGCCCTTGCTGGTCCATTTGATTGATGCCGCCACCAAAAGAAACAGTGGGGAAATCAGAATCAGACCAATCAGGGAAAGAACAATGTCAAGAGTTCTCTTGAATAAAACATTTATCCCGAAGTGAGGATTTTCCCGCAGGCTGACCAGGGGCATACCATCGACATCGCTGGTGGATAAAGCCAGGCCGGCAAGTTCTGGAATATCGGCCGCCAGGCGAACATCAACGAATGAATCCGCCAACAGGGAATAAACATTCCGCACATCGTCGTATCGGTTCATGGGTAAGGCTATGAAGACATGTTCCACATTGAGTTTTTTGATTAATTCCGGCAGTTCCTCAAAAGACCCCAGGCAGGAAAGGTCTTGGCTAAACCGGCTGCGTTGGTTTTCCACGAACCCCAGGTTTTTGATTCCCAGCCAAGAGTTCTTTTCCAGGGTCTTGGCCATTTTTCTGGCTACTCGCCCAAGCCCCACAATAATGGAGTTCGACTGGTCCATGCCATGGCTGCGGTAATAGCGGATTAATTTCCAGGTGAGTTGCCTGCCCACAAACAAGGCTATGGTGTTAAGAATCCCAAACAGGAGAAACATGGCGCGGGAACTGGAAAATTCTTTGCGGAAGAAATCGAAGGCAACCAAGAGCAGGACCAGGAGAAAACTTCCTTTTACCGCGAACAGCGCCTCGTCGCGGAGTTTTCTCATGCGGTTGGCGCGGTACTGGCCGACAAAAGCGTAAGAAGCCAATGCCGCCAGTAAGATCCAGGGAATTTGCCTGGTAACATATTCGAAATTGAGTGGAACGCCCCCTTGGGGAATCCAGTCCGTTTCGAACCTGAGGATGAAGGATCCGGCCCAGGCGAACGAAGTGACCAACAAATCACAAAGGATAAACCAGGCGATGAGAAGCTGAATTCTGCTTTTGATCATGTTCGCGTCCATGCGAAAAAAGTCCGGGATTTCCGTTCCCAGAGGCGGAGCTAGGATAATGAAAAGTTGCTTAAGTGGTCCATACCAATTGGATTGACAAAATTGCCCAAGCCGCGCAAGGCGGCGGTTATGGACAGAATCGGCCCATATTGCTAAAAGATACTTGTCGGGATGGATTTGGCCGGGATGGTTGTGTTGACTTGAGTCCCTTCCCTTCCCTTCCCTTCCCGCCTTGCGAAAGGAATTTATTCCATGTCTCATATTGTTACCCAGCCGTGTCATGATTGTCGCTACACCGATTGCGTTGCGGTTTGCCCGGTTGAGTGTTTCTACATGGACGATAAGATGGTCTATATTGACCCGGCGGACTGCATTGATTGCGAGGCTTGCGTGCCCGAATGCCCCGTCGAGGCAATTTTCGCAGAGGCCAATGTCCCTACTCAATGGAAGCAATTTATTACCCTGAACCTTGACCGCGCCAAAGCATTGAAAACCTCAGGTGGGCAAATCACCGAAAAACAATCCCCGTTGGAAGGCCCGGATTGCAAGAAAAAATCATAGCATGCTTTCCTTTCGGGAATAATTTTCTAAACCTCCCGGCCTTCCCGGGAGGTTTTTTTAGGTCCTGACCTTATGAGTCAAACTGGCATCCTCCTGGTTCAGCTTGGCACCCCCGACGCGCCAACGGCCCCGGCATTGAAGAAATACCTCAAGCAATTTCTCTCCGACCCACGGTTAATCGAGATGCCCCGGTGGAAATGGTCGATCATCCTGAACCTGTTTATCCTGCCCCGCAGGCCGGCCCAGTCGGCCAAAAAATATGCAAGGATTTGGGACAAAGTTAAGGGATCGCCCTTGCTTCACTACACACGAATGCAGGCGGCGCTTCTTCAGGAAAAGTTCCCGGACATCGAGGTGGATTTCGGCATGCAGATTGGCAATCCACCCCTGGTGGATTCCCTGCGGGGAATGGTGGCAAAAGGGGTCGAGAAGTTGCTCGTGTTTCCCATGTACCCGCAATATTCCGCAACCACGACCGGGTCGGCTATGGATTGTTTGGGTCATGCTTGCAAGCAAATCCGCAAGGTGCCGGCTTTGCGCGTGGTGCCCCCATACTTTGAACATCCCGGTTATATTCAAGCCTTGGCCGCCATTGTCCACGAACAAGTTTCCCGGTTGGAATGGCAACCCGACCATTTTTTGATTAGTTTTCATGGCATCCCTTTGGAATATTGCCAGAAAGGCGATCCCTACAATCTCCAGGTGGAAAAGACCACAAAAGCCCTGGTGAAAGAACTGGGATGGGAAAAAGTAAGCTGGTCGCAATCCTATCAATCCTTGTTTGGAAAAGGCGAGTGGCTTCGCCCTTATACAGAAGACCATTTGCGCGAGCTGGCGGGCCAGGGCAAGAAAAGGGTCTTTATCGTAACGCCGGGTTTCACCTCTGATTGCCTGGAAACCCTGGACGAAATCGGCCATGAGGCCGCCGAAGTTTTTTTACAGGCG
Organism: Gemmataceae bacterium; assembly: GCA_009692005.1. Lineage (GTDB taxonomy): Bacteria > Planctomycetota > Planctomycetia > Gemmatales > Gemmataceae > SHZZ01. Next base: position 119,766 of record SHZZ01000001.1, read on the forward strand.
GGGGGTGAAAAGCTATTCCAGTGCCCTTGCCTGAATGACCACCCGGTTTGGATTCAGGCCATGAGCCAAATCCTTAGGGAAGAAGGCGTTGGCTGGCTGGAAAATGGGGATAGCCAATCCTGATAAGAAAATCCGGTCCTAGGGGTTCAAGGGCCAGGCCATTCAGTTCAATTGGGAAAAAAGTCGTTAGGTAGGGGTGGTAACGGGAAGGGAATTCCCTGCTCCGAAAGAAAAATAGTCCCTGGGTTCGAGGAACCATGGATTATGCCGATGTGATAAATGTCGGGGGGCGACCGAAGAGCACCTTGGAATGAACCTCACCCCACCTGCCTTTGATTCGGAAAGGCTCCCGACAATGGACCGGTCGCGCAAGGTAGTGCGGCCGGTCTTATTTTTTTACCCCCGCTTTAAAGCGCGAAGTTAGTCCAGCGATCCGAATCAGCTCCGGAACCGGGTCGGCATGGTCGTCTACACGGAAATCAAGGAAGCGGTCGCCCATGCCGCTGGGCCCGCCATTTTTCTTGACCACCAATAACGCCGCTGATTGCTTCCCCCTTTTATCCCCTCCCGCCTTATCTCCGGCGTCCAAGGATAGCGCCAGCCGATAGCCCAAAGGTCCTTTTGTTTCCTCGAAGGCTTTAACCATGGCATCGATCACTTGCGGCCCTGCCAAGAGATTGCCCTGGCAGGCAAAGTTCTTTCCTGTTTTTCCTCCGGCCCAGGGGTTGCATTTTTTCCCAGTGTAACTGCCGCCGTTTCCATCCTTGTCCACAAGTCCGACTTGTCGAAATTCCCTCCCCGGATCGGCTTGCAACATTTCCTCCAGCGCTTGCCCCGGCGATTTTCCCTTGGACATTAACTCCAAGCCCTGGTTGCCCAAAAGAACATTGACCATGCTTTGGGTGGCGACGGCGCCGGTTTCAGGTTTGGCCCACGGGACTACGGCGCCCACGGCCAGGTATTTGGAGGCCACAGCCACCCCCCATTCCTGGGCCAGGGGGTCGTGTGCGGCAATGGAAAAGGTTGCCACAATATCCCCCAACGGGGGTTCGTTTCCGACGATTCTCGGGCCACCCGGAAAAGGCCCGGCTAACATTAATAAGGGTAAGAGGATCACCGCCAAACTGTTCATTTTGAAAAAAGAGTTCATGAGTCTGTCCTGCCAAGGCGCAATTGGATTCCTGGCAGGAAATTACCATGGGAAGTGGAAAACATCCATGAAGGAATTTGTTTGTATTGAAATTGCTTCGCTGCCGGAAGAAACCAAGGCCGCCTTTTCCCAAAGGCTAACTCTTTTTTGGTCCAACCTGTTACGGTCTGATGCGGTGTTTTTTGAAAAGGTCTACGCCGAATGCTCCCATTTTACTTCCCGTGATTCTCGGCTCCATCGAGGGTATGCCGTCGAACCGGAAATCGCCAATGACCTCCACGACCGTTTGCTGAACGCGGGCTTCTCTCTTCTCCGGCCGGATTTGCAGGATTTGTATTCCCAATTCGAGATTGTTCCTCCCGAGTGGATGCAAATTGAGCATTAAACTCAGGTGATGAAAGCCATGATCTCTTGCGCCTTTCCTTGAAAAAGGGGTACTCTTTTCCTTTCTGGTAAGGACAATTGGCCGGGATTGGCTGAACGATGAAATTTTTTCTCAGCGCTGGGGAACCGAGCGGGGATTTGCACGGCAGCAACCTGGCCAAGGCTTTGTCGCTATTAAGCCCAGGCCTTGAACTGGCGGGATTCGGCGGGCCGAAAATGGCCGCCGTTGGATGCCGCCTCCTATTTCCCTTGGTCGATTATGCCATTGTGGGCATTCCCAAGGCCATTCAGGCCATTCCGCAATTACTGCGTCTGCTTGCGCAGGCGGAAGCTTTTTTTGAAAAAGAACGCCCCGACGCGCTGGTGATGATTGACTATCCCGGGTTTCACTGGTGGCTGGCGGCCCGTGCCCGGCGGCATGGAATCCCGGTGATTTATTATGTCCCGCCGCAGATTTGGGCCTGGGCCCGCTGGCGGGTGAGAAAAATGCGCCGTCTTGTGGATCTGACTCTATGCAATTTCCCTTTCGAGGAAAAATGGTTTAGTGAAAATGGCGTCAACGCGAAACTTATCGGCCACCCCTACTACGATGAAATCCTGCAGCAAAAACTTGACCTGCAATTCTTGGCGGAGCAAAAACAGCAGGGAGGAATTCCGGTCGGTTTGCTTCCCGGTTCGCGCAATCAGGAGGTGGAAAGAAACACCCCTAGTTTGATTCGGGCCGCCGGGTTGATTTTTAATAAGCATCCCTCGGCGCGATTCCTCTTCGCTTGTTTTTCCCAGGCGCAGCAAAAAAAAGTGGATGCGCAATTGGCCGGCAGCGGTCTGCCGGTCCTGACCTTTACCGGAAAAACCCCCGAGATCATCTCCTTATCCACGGTTTGCGCCGCCGTTTCCGGTTCCGTCAGCCTGGAATTGCTGTGTGCGGAAAAACCCTCAACTATCATGTACCGGGCCAGCAAAATCGGGATCTTCTTGACCCAGTTACTCATGGCGGTCCCCTATATCACTCTGGTCAATCTCTTGGCCAGGAAGGAACTTTATCCGGAATCTTTTGGATCAGGATGCCCGGCCGAGTGGATCGCTGGGCATATCAACGGCTGGCTGGCGAAGCCGGATACCCGGCTGACCTTGGAAAAAGAATTGCGTGAACTAAAAAACCAGGTGGTTTTTCCCGGTGCCAGCCAACGGGGCGCCGAGGAGATTCTCCGCTGGATTAACCCGGCCAGACAGATTGCGGCCTAGCCGCCCTTGCCCTCGAACTTTAGAATTGCAACCCGCCATTAAACAAGAGGCCAAAGGAGGCCAAGTCGGAATTATTCTGCCTTTGCAGAATATCGGACCAAGTGTAATCCCATTCCAACCGAACGCCGCCAAACAGATTGCATTTTCCCCATGGAATAATCAGATCGGAATGCAGGGTCAAGAAAATGGCCCCGATGGTGTTGCTGATATTCGGGAAGCCAACGAATTCTCCCTTGCAAGTGCCGTAACGACCGCCCACATCTCCGCCAATGCGCCATTGCCTGTCCTGGCAAAAAGCGTCGCCCAAAAGGTAGTATTCCTTGCCGCCGGACATGTTGACGAAGGTCTGATTCAAGGAGATGAGTCCCAGGTCCAAGGCGGGAATGGTGATGGATCGGTTGACCCCGAAACCAAATTGCCCTGAGCGGTCCAGGTAGGGCAGATTGAAAAGGGAAACCTGTGGGCTACGGTCGGAGCTGTTGTAGTGGACATTGGAAATACCCAGGTCGATCACCCAAGCTTTGGTGGCTTCGGGATTAAAAAACAGGGACCTGCCGCCGCCCCCCACATTCCAGCCGGCGTTTAAAACTTCATTGTAAATTCCTCCGCCGATGGGGAAATTCACGCCAGTGCGGAAATAAGTTTCCAGAACGATGGGTCCGTGCCGGCCCAGCGGGCCGCAACTTCCCTGGTCACGCGGATACAAAATCCACTGAGAGAGCGTGGCCTTGGAATAAGGGGTCACGCCATCTACGGCCTCGGAATCGTTTAATGCACTTCCTTGACCAGCCCCAGGAGCACTGGGCTGGGTTTCCTGGGAATAGGAGGATTCCCAGGTAAAGGAAGAAACGACTAAAACCGCTACCGCGAGCTTCAGGGCATTCATGCCGACCTCGCCAATATTTCATTGTGAATCCCACGGGATTGCACCGAGGGACTACGATTAAACACCACCCTTTTCCCTCGTGAAAAGAGAAAAGGTTCCAGTAATTCTTCGGAAAAGGAATGGGGGGATATTAACAAGAAAGCAAAATAAGCCGGAAAAGCGGGAAATAAGGCTTAAAAAACGGCAAAATGGGGTGTCTGGATTAGTTAAAAGGGGGAGGGTCCGATCCAGGGCAATAATAAAAACGGGTGGTTCAAAAAACCCGTTTCCGGGTGGTAGTTAATAAACTCCTTGAAATAAACCAAGAATATTGCGGCCAGCCAAAGCAACGGCGAAAAAATTGCAATCGACCAGAGCGTGCCCTTGGTGGTTTTGACGATCACTGATTGGGCTATCGCAACCAAGGATTTAGGCGCGATCAATTCCACTTTCAGCAACGGAATTGAAAACCCTTGTTCGGCCAACAGGGAACGATTTTTTTCATCCAAATCCCCCTTTTTCACCATAACCCACAAGGACTTGGCATAAAGCTTGACTGCATGGTTCCTGACCCAAGAAACTGCCAGGAATAACACCAGGCCATAAATATAAAAATAGGGTTGAACCTTTTTCTGAAATTCCTGGTCGGTTAATTCGGCCCAGGCCGGGTTGGCCAGTTCGAAAAACCTTGGGGCGCTATTCAGGATGGCGATGGGAAAGAAGGCAGATAAGAAAACCAGGGCCAGGGTGATTTTTGCCACGGGCCTTTGGTTCAGTAACCTGCGCAAAAACCCAATGTCAAATGCGCTGGCAAACCGGCCCTGCACGGACTGATGCACTTGCCCGAGCAAAACCAGCGGCGCCATGATGAGAAATGCCAATATTCCCGCCAAACTTAAAAGAACGCCAAAGAGATAATCCTCAAATCCTTTGTTGAAGGAATTGTGCCAGCCGAATTTCCATCCCAGTTGCATGAGGAGAGTCGCCCAGGCGATCAGGAAAAAACAGGCGAAGATTTGCGCTAGCCCGGTTTGAAGGTTTTTCCAAGCGCCCTCGATGAGCCGCCAGGCCAAAAAGAAGGGGAATCGCCAATGGTTTTTTTGCCAATCCGCTTGAATTTTCATGCGGAATTGACTGGCCAGCAGCCAGCCAGGTTGGGGCAATGCTGGAATGCTCGCGGCGGGGTTTTCTTTGGCATAAAGCTTGTGCCATAAAAGGCCAAAACGGTAATGAGCCCGCCGTCCCATAAATCCCGCAGCCAGAAGCGCGGTTACGGGAAATTGACAGAAAAATCCCCCCAATAGGGTTTGAAATACCCAAAAGAGTATTCCCAAAAGGAATTTCACCATGATGCCCGCGCTTTCACTGGATCAGGAGATTACGCCCGGTATGGTTTTCCCTTGGACAAGGGATAGTGGGAATCCCATGAGCTTGCCCAAGGTGGGGGCCAGATCGATTTGATCATAGGGTTTGTCGATGCGGGCTCCCTTGGGAATGCCCGGGCCAGAAAGGATGGCGAAAATCTCTCGCGACGATTTTCCGCCAAAGTGATGTTGGAACGGAATGCTGCAGGCGCGGTTGTCATCCCGGCCGCAATCGGGAATGACGGCGAAAACCGTTTGGTTGCGGTATTCCTCGTTGGCTTGCGTCGACTGCCATAACCTTTTGACACAGTCGTCAATAATGGAAATGGCGCGGGTGTAAAAGGCCGGCGGTCCCCAGTGAACATAATCCGGGTCGTTGTAATTGATCATGACGAGTTTCGGGTGCAGTTTGTTCATGGCCTGGATTGCCAGTTCAGTAATCAATCGGTCTCCCCTGGGGTTAATAAAGCCTGTGTTTCCATACTCTTTATGCCAGGATTCCCAAAAGGAATTCAGCGCCTGGGTTCCTGGGAGTTTGCCCTCGGGGTCGCGGTAGTTCTTTTCTTTTAATTCAGCCAGTTTCTTGGCTGCATTTTCCTGGTGGGTATTGCCTTTTGCCAAGTCCAGGTCGCGCTGGGCCAGCCAGAGTTTGAAGCGGTAAAGGCTCAAAACTTGGCAGCGGTAATCCACTCCGTACCCGGGAGTTTCACTAAAGGAGAAAAACTCTTCTTGCAACCTGTCCTCCCCGTTAATGAGCAAGGATTCATGGGATTCCACTTGAAAGTTTTTCCTGAAGTATTCAAACAGGGTCGGCGCCGGTGGGACGAACCGCTCACCCAGGAACTTATTGCTGATGTCCTGATATTTGTCATAGCGGCCGGTCAGGATTTGCAAGGTTCCCTGGCCATGGCTGGTGATGATATCGGGGGAGGAAGCAATGCTGACATTGGGAAGAAAAGTGCCGTGGTTTCCTGCCATTTCATGAAGCAAAAAGGGGCAGAAGGTTTTATCCGGGTAGGAGATGGTCTCTTTTCTTCGCACGCCGCCACCGAAGCGGATCAAAAAAACTTTAGGTCCTTGGTAGCCCGCCTTGGCCGGGGGAGGAATCTCCTGGGCTTTCAAAATTGGTGTCCAGGCCAGGCCCAATCCCGCTGAACTGGCGGCCAGAAATTTTCTGCGGCTCCAATTTCCCAGGCTCGGTTGAGTTTTCATTATTCGTGAATTCCGCCATCTAGTGGTTGCATGCCAAGCCTTATTCCAACATAATCCCAGGGTACCTGCCAGATAAAGGAAATACCATGCTAAGGCATCTGTTTTTCGTCATGGCCCTGTTGTTGGGTTTTGTTTCGGTTTCAAACGCCGGCAATTCAAACAGCCTCATGGATGTCTCCGCCGACGGGAAAAAGCTGGCCGTGGCCAATCCCGACAATGGCACCGTGACCCTATTTGACCTGGAGACCAGGAAATCCCTGTTCGAGATTCCCGTTGGGGAAAAGCCTGAAGGAGTCACCTGGCTGGGAAAAGGCCCCTACCTTGCAGTCGCTGTTTACGCAGAGGACAAAGTGGCCATTCTGGATTCCCTCTCGGGGAAAACTATCAAAGTCATTCCAGTGGATGACGAGCCCTATGGCATTATTTCCAGCCCAGATGGAGAACGGATTTTTGTCACTCATGAATACCCGGGGAAGGTTTCGGAAATTGACGCGAAAGCCTTGCAAGTGGTTCGGCAGTTCGAGGCGGGATCCATGCCGCGCGGAATTGCCCTTACCCCCGATGGGATGTTTCTTTTGGTTTCCGAGTTCTACACCGCCAGTCTTTTGAAAATTGAGGTGTCCACCGGGAAAGTCGCCGAAAAACTCACGGCTCGGCCAGACGACAACCTTTCCCGTCAGGTTCAGGTCCACCCTTCCCGTCCGAAGGCTTTCCTTGCCCATATCCGTTCGCGGGTTCAAATTATCGACAGCGATGGCTCCATTTTTCCGCAGCTCACCGTTTGCGATATTTCCACCAGGCCGGGACGAAAAAAAAGGCAAGCCTTTGCCATGGACACCTTTAATGGAGTTTATGTGGTTTCCAACCCCTGGGAGACCGCCATTTCTCCCGATGGCAAAATGCTCTATGTCATTTACGCCGGCACGAATGACATGAATGTCTGCCGGATCGTTGATGACGATTTTCAGGAGATCGCCCGCTTGGGCCAGCCGGTGCGCCTGGGAAAAAACCCCCGAGCCATCCGCGTCAATCCCAACGGCAAGGAAGTTTATGTTTACAACGCCATGGATTTCGAAGTCGCCATTCATGATGCCGCTACCATGGCCAAACGGGAAGTCATGAAGTCGTGCGCTCCGCCCAAAAGCCCCGAGTGGGTCTTGGGAAAAATTTTGTTTAACACTTCCACTCCGCCCATGACCCAAGGCCGATGGGTGGCTTGCTCTTCCTGCCATCCCGACGGTCATTCGGATGCCCGGGTTTGGCAAAATCCTGAAGGCTTGAGAAAAACCCCTCCCATGATGGGTCTGGCTCATACGCACCCGTTGCATTGGTCCGCCGACCGCGATGAAGTTCAGGATTTTGAATACACCATCCGGGGAAAGTTAATGCGGGGCTCGGGCCTGGCTCGGGGCGGGCTCAAGCCAAAGGCGGGGTTTCAGAAAACCGAACTGATGGAAAACCTTGCCGGTCGCTCCAAGGAACTGGATGCCATGGCCATTTACACCAACTCTTTTGACTTTTCTTTATCCCCTGAGATTCCCGCCCCGGGAAAATTATCCCCCTCCGGCCAGCGCGGTAAGGAACTCTTTTTTAGCGCATCCGTGGGGTGCGCGTCGTGCCACTCGGGACCCTATTACTCCGATAGCGTCCTGGGGGCCAATGGCAAAACCCACGATGTCGGCACTGGAAATGATGATCCCTTGGAGAAAATGGGTCCCAGCTACGACACCCCCACTCTGCTAGGGGTCTACCGCAGCGCTCCTTATTTGCATCACGGGAAAGCAGCAACCCTTCTCGATGTTTTGACCACGCAAAATCCCAAGGGATTGCACGGCAAAACCAGCAATCTGTCCAAGGACCAACTCCGGGACCTCGTGGACTTTTTGAAAGCCCTTCCCTATGAAAAACCTCCTGCACAAACTCCCAACACCGTGCAGTACCGTTTTATTCCCCAAGGAAAATAGCTGGAAAGTGGGCTTGTTTTGAATTCCGATTGGAAATCCCGTTATCTCTTGGGTATTCAGGCGGCGCGGGAGGCCTCCCAATTGGCTCATGGGTATTTTGAAACAGCCCTTCAGGTTGAATGGAAAAAAGATGAAAGCCCGGTCACCCGCGCCGACAGGGAAGCCGAGCAAAAGCTGCGCCAGACATTGCAACACCATTTTCCCAAGGATGGTTTCCTTGGCGAAGAATTTGGCGACTTTTCGGGTGAGTCTGGTTACCGCTGGATCATCGATCCCATTGATGGAACCAGGAATTTTGTCCGTGGCATTCCCCTTTGGGGCACACTCCTAGGCCTGGAATACCGTGGCGAAATGATCGCCGGAATCGTGGAGGCGCCTGCGTTGAGACAATCCTGGCGGGCCTTGCGTGGAGACGGCGCTTTTCATAACGACAAACCCATTCAGGTATCAAAGGTCAACCAGTTGAAAGAAGCCCAGGTTTTCTATTCCAGCATTGCCTGGTTTACCCGTGCCAACAAGCAGAAGGAATTTCTGCAACTGGCTTCTTCCGTTGGGCGCCAGCGAGGCTTCGGGGATTTTTATGGCTTCGTCCTGGTGGCGCAGGGCGCGGGAGAAATCATGGTCGAGTACGGGGTCCACGCCTGGGACATTGCGGCGCTGATTCCCATTCTTGAAGAGGCTGGCGGCAAACTCACCAACTGGAATGGCCTGCAATCTATTCATTCCGCGGATGTTTTGGCCACCAACGGCTTACTGCACCAGCCAACCTTGGACATTCTTGGCGGGGCGTGAATTGCCGGCATTTTTCTCAGGTGTTTCCATGCCAATGCAGTTGCCCAAGACCTTGCAATGGATCGGCGGGCCCGATGGTTTTTTGCGCCTCTTGGATCAAACGCAACTTCCTTTAAAAGTGGTTTTCAAAGATTGCAAAACTGTGGAAGAGGTTCATGAGGCCATTCGTTCTTTGCGGGTGCGGGGCGCCCCGGCCATTGGCGTTGCCGCGGCCATGGGATGCGTGATTGGCCTCCAGGTAGAAACACAGGCTTCCCTGGAAAACCGGTTTTTGGCAGTCGATCAATTTCTTCGGACCAGCCGTCCAACGGCAGTAAACCTTTTTTGGGCCCTCGACCGCATGGGAAGGAAATTCCAACAGATCCTTCCTCTGAAAGAGGAAAATGTTTTGCCAGGGTTGCTTCAGGAAGCCTTAGAGATTGAAGAGGAAGACCGCCAAATGTGCTTGGCCATCGGCCTAGCCGGGTTGGAATTGGTGCCGGATCATGCGCGGATCCTCACGCATTGCAACACCGGCAGCCTGGCAACTGCCGGGCGAGGGACTGCCCTAAGCGTGGTTTTTGCCGCCTTCGATTCGGGCAAACTGCGCCAAGTATTTTGCGATGAAACCCGTCCCCTGTTTCAAGGGGCCCGACTGACCGCTTGGGAACTGTTGCAAGCGGGAATTCCAACCACTTTGATTTGCGACAGCATGGCGGCTCAGGTGATGAAAGAAGGCAAAGTGGATTTGGTCATCACCGGCGCCGACCGCATCGCGGCCAACGGCGATTCCGCCAATAAAATTGGCACCTACGGCCTGGCCATACTCGCCAGGGCGCATGCACTGCCTTTTTATATTGCCGCGCCTTCCTCCACATTTGATTTATCCCTGGCCAATGGAAGCGGAATTCCCATCGAGGAGCGCGCGCCGGATGAAGTCACCTCACCAGGTGGGGTGCAAGTTGCCCCGGAGGGCATTGCTGTTTACAACCCCGCTTTTGATGTGACTCCAGCCAGCCTGATTTCGGCCATCATTACCGAAAAAGGAGTGATTCGGCCGGTAAGTGAGGCTGCAATTCGCTGCCTCTTGGCCGGGTAATTTAGGGCCGTCTCGCTGCAATTGACCAGTTTACCCTGTACAATAATTCTGATCGGATGGACCGGGATTGATCCATCCAGATTTCCAACCTGTTTGCTTCAAGGAAATAACATGAACGGATTGTTTCGCGCAGGTGTCATGGCCTGCTTGTTTGGATTGGTATTAACTGCGGCGCAAACGGTTCGCGCTGAGTCTTGGGGCACTTTGAAAGGACGGGTCATTTGGGCACCCGCCGCACTGCCCGCACCGGAAAAGGTTAAAGTCAACAAGGATGAACAGCACTGCCTTTCCAAGGGCGATATTCTTTCGGATAAGTTTGTCGTTGATCCCAAGACCAAGGGGGTCAAGTGGGTCATGGTGTGGCTTGTCGATGCCAAAAACCCCAAAGCCGCCATTCCCATTCATCCTGCTTTGAAGGAACCAAAGGGAAAAACTGTCGCGCTCGATCAACCCTGCTGCGTTTATGAGCCCCATGTCTTCGGTATGCGGGCCGGGCAATCTCTGATTGCCAAAAACAGTTCCACCGTCAACCATAATGTGAATATCATCAGCACGGGAAACAACCCAAATCAGAATCTTTTGATTCCTGCGGGAAAGGAAATCGCTGTGGAGGGATGGTCTGCCGCTCCCACGGTTACTAAAGTGGAATGCAATATCCATCCCTGGATGTCTGCTTGGGTCCGGGTTTTCAATCACCCTTATTTTGCGGTGACGGGCGCGGATGGCAGTTTCGAGTTGAAGAATGCTCCGGCGGGGGATTTCAACCTGGTCATCTGGCAGGAAGAAACGGGCTGGGTCAAGGGCGGCAAAGCGGGAACACCGGTTTCCATCAAAGCGGACAGCGTGACCGACCTTGGAAAAATTGAATTGTCACCCAGCAATTAAGCTTTCTTTTGCCGACAGCGTTAAAAGGCCAGGTTTAAAGTCATGCCCTGCGAAGGTTCGCAGGGCTTATTTTTTTACCAGTTCCTGAGGTTTGGACTGCGGTTTTTTTCATGGCGGGCTTTGCCAGCCTCGATAAAGCCCAGGAAAAGCGGGTGGGCCTTGGTTGGCTTCGACTTAAACTCCGGGTGGCATTGCACGGCCAGGAACCAGGGGTGGCTGGGGATTTCAACGATCTCAACCAAGTTGCCATCCGGACTGGTGCCGGAAAATCGCATGCCTTTTTTCTCGAACTCCTGGCGGAACTGATTGTTGAATTCGTACCGGTGCCTGTGCCTTTCATGCACCAGCTCGGCCCCATACATTTTTTGAGACAGCGAGCCATTGGCCAACTGGCAAGGATACGACCCCAACCGCATGGTGCCGCCCTTGTCGGTGATGGAATACTGTTCATTAAGAAGGCAGACCACGGGATGGCGGCAGTTCTTGTCGATTTCCGTAGTGTTGGCGTCCTCCAGGCCAAGGACATTATTGGCAAATTCAATAACGGCGCATTGCAGGCCAAGGCAAATGCCAAAGAAGGGAATTGCGTTTTCCCTGGCGTAGCGGATGGCGGCGATTTTTCCCGGAATTCCCCGGTAGCCAAACCCACCGGGAACCAAGACGCCATCGACGCCGTCAAGCTGCCTTTCCGTTCCTTCGCTTTCGATATCTTCACCTTCGATCTTGCGGATGATCACACGGGTGTTGGCGGCGATGCCGGCATGGTCGAGGGATTCATAGATGGATTTATAAGCATCGTTGTGGCGGATGTATTTTCCCACCACGGCGATTGTGATTTCACTGGCAGGGTTGCGCAGCCTGTGAATCATTGAGTGCCAGTCGGCAATGTTCAAAGGCTGGGCCTTGAGCCCGAGTTTTTCCACAATTAATTCATCCAGCTTGTTTTCCACCAGGCTGACCGGGACTTCGTAGATGCTGAATTCTTTGTCGCGCTCCTCGATGACGGCGCGGGTTTCCACATTGCAAAAGAGGGCAATTTTTTCGGCCATTTCCTTGGTCATGCCGCGTTCAGTGCGGCAAATGAGAATGTCGGGTTGAATGCCGATTTGCCGTAACTGGCCGACACTGTGTTGCGTGGGCTTGGTTTTCGCCTCGCCTGCGGCTTTTAAATAAGGGATTAAAGTGAGGTGAATGTACAGGCAATTGGTTTTCCCCACATCGAGGGCGTATTGCCTTATGGCTTCGAGGAAGGGCAGCCCTTCAATATCGCCAACGGTTCCACCGATCTCCGTGATGACGACATCGACATCTGCGCCAGCCAAACAGGAGACAGCTTTTTTTATTTCATCGGTGACATGGGGGATGACTTGGACCGTGCGGCCGAGGTAATCTCCTCGGCGTTCTTTTTCAATAACGGACAGGTAGATTTTTCCAGTGGTGAAGTTGCAATCGCGGCTCAGGGGGGCGTTGGTAAACCGTTCATAATGGCCGAGGTCGAGATCGGTTTCGGCGCCATCGTCGAGGACATAAACTTCGCCATGCTGGTAGGGGCTCATGGTGCCGGGATCGACATTGATGTAAGGGTCGAATTTCTGCAGCCGGACGCGCAATCCCCGGTGTTCCAGCAGCATGCCAATGGAAGCCGAAGTAAGTCCTTTCCCAAGGGAACTAACCACTCCCCCGGTGACGAAAATGTGTTTTGCCATTCTGGCTTCTTCCGGAAATCAGGAAACCAATTTGGTTGCAGCGAAGAGTTCGCGGCAAATCCCCTGCGGGGATTTATACGACTACCCTCCCCTTGCATCCAGAATAATTAAATGGAAATGTTTCAGGCCGCGCAATCACGGCTTTTTCTTCTTTGTAATTGCACAAATCGCTGGTAATCCTCGTATGTATCGACCCCCAGGGTTCTCTCCTCAACGATCCCAAGCCGAATGTCTTGACCAGAGGCCAGAACCCGGAGTTGTTCCAGCTTTTCGATATTTTCCAAAGGGTGAACTGGGATTTCTGCCAGTTTCAGCAAAAACTCCTTACGGTAAGCGTACATTCCCAAGTGCAACAGATAGGGCGAAGGACGGGGGGAGAAATCGGGCTGCCCATCCCGGCAATAGGGAATGGGCGAACGGCTGAAATACAGCGCCCTTCCCTGAGAGTCATGGACGACCTTTACGCAATTGGAGTTGTGAAACTCCTCGTTATTTCGAATTGGCGTGGCCAAGGTGGCCATGGAGGATTCCGGGTGATCCAGGAGCTGGCGGAAAAGCAAGTCGATTGCCTGGGGATTGGCCAACGGTTCATCGCCTTGAAGGTTTAGAACCAGGGCGCAGTTCAACTGCGATGCCACCTCGGCCACGCGGTCAGTGCCGCTGGGATGTTTTTTAGAGGTCATGAAGCAAGGGGCTTTGAACCTAGCGCAGGCTGCCTGAATGCGCGAATCGTCCGTGGCGATTATTACTTGGGAAGCGATTTGCGACTGCAGCGCTTGCTCGTAGACATGCTGAATCATGTATTTTCCGGTTTCACGCAAAAGGGGTTTGCCCCTCAACCGGGAAGAAGCGTAACGGGCGGGGATGATAATGGCGCATTGCATGGGAAAGCCTCCTTGCTTTTTCATTTAATATTGAATCCTTTTCTGGAAATTAGCGCAAGGCGGGCCTAACCTGAATGAAATGGCCGAGTGAGGGAACTGCGATGACAAGCGAGTTGGATTACCTGGTGGTAAGCGCCCATCCCGATGACGCGGAGTTGGGAATGGGGGGCACCTTGGCCTTGCTAAAGGAGGAAGGGGCCTCGGTAGGAATACTGGATCTGACGGATGGCGAACCGACCCCCAGGGGCTCGCAAGAAATTCGCGCCCAGGAGACGGCAGCGGCCAGCGAAGTTTTGAAACTGGATTATCGTGCCAGCCTCGGTTTGAAAAACAGGGAGCTAACCGATGACTTGCCTTCGCGGACCATTCTGGCGGAGGCCTTCCGAAAGATCCGCCCGCGACGGCTGTTTTTTCCCCATTGGGAAGACAACCACCCCGACCATGTCACTGCCTGCCGCCTGGCCGAGGGAGCCCGCTTTTGGTCGAAATTGACGCGTTCCCAACTGGCGGGGGAACCCTGGTTTCCTGCGCGGGTGTTTTATTATTTTGGCGTGCACTTGCGGATTCATCCGAAGCCCTCCTTCGTGGTAGACATCTCCCGCTTCATGGAAATAAAAATGCAAGCCATTGCCTGTTATCACTCGCAGGTCATCGCGGGAAGGAGCCAGGAGTATCCAACATTTCTGGATGATGTCCGTGATCGATCGCGCTATTGGGGCTGGTCCATTGGCTGCCCCCATGGCGAACCTTTCCTCAGCCGGGAAGAAACCGGCCTGAGAAGCCTAAAAGATTTAATCTGATTTTGCCGGTTGTGGAACCACGGCGGTTTGTAGCATATCCCGGTTTCCCAATCACCATCTCCGTGCCGGTTCCAGGCAATCGCCTGGGGCGAAAGGGAAAACCGTGCCGATAACTTCCCTGGCCACCTGTGGAGATGGGAGGGAATGATGCCAAACAGAGAAGTACATGTTCTGGCCTTGGTCAAAGGGGAACACCGTTTTATTTATTCCTTTGACCAGGAAGGTTGGGAGACTTTGGTGGAAACCCTATGTGAACAAGCGGAAGATCCGCAACTGTCCCTGAATTGGTTTGATGCTGCTTACTTATCCCATAAAGCAAAGCGGCAAGTAATTTCCAGGGATAAGGGGAAAAAGAAGGCTACTCGGCTTCCAGGTTAACTAGAAATTTTGCTTCCCTCGAATGGAAGGAATTGAGATCATGCGCCTGGCCTTGGCTGCCTTTCTTCGCCATCTGGCGCTGGAAAAAAATGCGTCCGAGTACACGATCAAATCGTACCGGGAAGACCTGACGCAGACGATTGGTTTTATGGAAAATAAACTAGGTGTCGCACAACCGAGGCCGGAGCAGCTTTCTTCACGCCAGGTTCGCGCCTTTCTTGCCTGGCTGAACGACCAGGGGTATTCTCGCGCCACTGTGGCCCGCCGCCTGGCTTCCTTGCGCTCCCTTTTTCGTTACTTGCAAAGGCATGGAAAAATCGAGCGGGATCCCACCGACGGTTTGAAGGGCCCCAAGCAGGAACAAAATCTTCCCCACTTCCTTACCCAAAATCACATGGACCAATTACTGCAAGCGCCCTGCGGAGACTCCCTGTTCTCTCTAAGGGACAAGGCATTGCTGGAAACCCTCTATTCGGCGGGGTTGCGGGTTAGCGAATTGGTGGCCTTGAATCAGGATGATCTCGATTTTGGCGATGGCACGGCGGTGGTTCGCGGGAAGGGCAAAAAAGAAAGGCTGGCCTTGCTGGGGCCGCCAGCTCTAAAAGCAGTAGAAGCTTATTTGCAAGCCCGGGCCGGCGTGAATAATGCCAAGATCCGTGACAATCCAGCGATTTTTCTCAACAAAAACGGCACCCGGCTCACCACCCGAAGTGTGGGCAGGCTACTGACAAAATATCTGGCCATCGCTGGACTTGATGCGCAAACCACGCCACACACCCTAAGGCACACCTTCGCCACGCACTTGCTCGATGCCGGCGCGGATATCCGTGGCGTGCAGGAATTGCTGGGCCACAGTAGTTTAGGCACCACACAGATTTACACCCATGTCACGACCAAAAGATTAATGGACAGCTACAACAAGGCCCACCCCAGGGCCTGAGTTTGAAGGAATTAACCATGAAACTAACAAGATTTTTCGGCCTGGGCTTTCCAGTAGTTCTCGGTCTAGTTTTTCTCCCTGGCCTGGCGGCTGCCCAGGAGACCAAGGCCCATGACAATTATTTCCAAGCCCGGGAAGAATCCGTCAGGCGCAAGGCGCCCTTGCTAATTGTTTTTTCCACGGATCAATGCGTTTGGTGCAAGCATTTGGAAAACCGCACATTGAAAGACGCTCAGGTGCAAACACGGATTCAAAAGAATTGGGTGCCACTCTACTTGAATGCCACAAGGAACAGCTCCCTGGCGGATGCGCTCAAGGTTAGGCAACTTCCCACCCTGGTCTTTGCCAGCCCGGAAGGAAAAATCATGGGATTTCTGGAAGGATTTGTGGAAGCCGATGCCCTGATTCAAAACCTGGACCAGTTTCAATTGTCAATTGCGAAAAACAATGAAGAATTGCAAAAGCAAGAATCGCCCAAGACTCTGCCTCGGCCAGAACCTAGCCCAAAAGTGGAAAAAGAAGGCCCAGCCAGCCAGCCGCCGATCCTGCTGCAAGAGATCCGGGCGGATTTTCAATCGGGGAGGTTGCTGGTTTGTTTGGAGAAATGCGACTTGGCCAAGGGGTTTGCCAGCCATGCGGAAGGCCAGGAGGCGCAACGCCTAAGCAGCGAAATCAGGAAAGACCCGCAGCAAATGAAAATTGTGGCCGAGCAAATGGCCGACCGTTTGGGGGCGGTTTATCTGGCCTTGGCTGATGCCTGGATTCTTAAAGGGCAGCCACAACAGGCGATTCATTATTTGGAAAAAACCCAGGAGATGTTGGCGGGAACGTGCTGGGCGGAGTCGGCGCAAATCCGCATGACACAACTGCAAGGCCCGGAGCCGAAAAACGCGGGACCGAAAAAGTAACCAGGCATCAGCCCAATAATCCCTGGGTTTTTTCCAGCGCTTCTGTGTGAACCAAGAGGTTGCTGGCCAGCATGCCGCGTGTTTGTTTGAACCCGACGCCCCCGTAGGAAATTGGCGTTCCGTCAAAAGTGGTTACCAGCCCGCCAGCTTCTTCGACCAGAATATGACCGGCGCAAATATCCCAGTCATGGAAGCCGAGATAATTGTTGGCGTAAAGATCAGCCTCGCCCCGGGCCACCATGGCCAATTTTAAACCTGCGGAATAAACCTGCAGAATTTTCTCGGGTTGAAAGGCTTGCTCTGCTTTCGATACCGCCCCGGGTTTCGCGTGGCTTTGAACCAGAGTTGAGGTTTTCAAGGCCGATGCCTTGCCCACCAGGCAAACTGTCTCGCTGGCGCCAAGTTGCGCCAGCTTGCATCCTTGGCCCCTGGCCGCGTAAGTAGTTTTTCCACTCGCCGGTTCCAAAACGACGCCAACGGTCACCTGGCCATTTTCTAACAAGGCAACCATCACCGAAAATTCACCATTCTTCATGGCAAAGCCGCGCGTGCCATCGATCGGGTCAACAACCCAGGTTCTTTTTGATCCTTTGGGCCCCAGGGCCAGGGTGGGAGTGTTTTCCTCCGCGCATAGAGAGTCTTCGGGGAAAGCGTCTCGAAGGATTTTCAAAATGATTTCTTGAGATTGCTTGTCAGTTTCGGTCGTAAGGTCGGCGGGGGCATTCTGCATCGGGTCCAAATCCCGGTAGGCGGAAAGGATATGTTTCCCTGCCTCTGACGCAGCCAACAGCGCGGTTGCTAATTCTTTTTCCCGCATGAATGCCAATTCTAATCTCAAGGGTTACTTGCTAATGACCGCATTGGGCGGATTGACAAATTGTTCGTTCTTGCCGACGGCGGATTGCACATCGATTTGTCCATCCTGCAGCCAGACCCGGTATTGCAAGCGCAACGGTTTTTCCGGGGTGATCTCGTATTCAAAATAGGAGCCAAAACGGCCGTAAGGGCGTTCGCTGAACCGCGATTCCTTGGGGTTTGAGGGATGATCCAGGTAAACCGCGCTGCGCCTTTTTCCATCAAGGACAAAGCTCATGGCCAGCCAGGGGAGGTTGACCTGGGATTTATCTTGAGGCCAATTCTTGCTGGCCCCAGGCTTATCCGCGCCATTGGGCCGGATGAAAATCGTTTCTTTTGAAGTCTTATCAGCGACTTCGTTTGAGGCGCGGAAGTGGAAGCCCGCATGCTGCGGGTCGCCATCCAATTGAATCTTGCCACCCGTGGTTTTTACTTCTGATTGAAATTCCAGTAATCGGCCGCCTGGCGCCTGGTAAACCGTTAACTCCCGCTGTTCCGTGGCGAAGGTTTCCTTCCCTTTTCCCTTCCACAAGATGGTGACTTCCTCAGCGGCGCACACAGGGCCGCCTTCGCGGAAAAGCACTTTATCATGGGCCTGATGGGTGTCGTCCTTGCAGTGCCAGATATCGACCTTGATCCCATTGCCATAAGTGATTTTGTTGAACCCGAGGAACAATCCGCGGTGGTGCGTGAACTGCCCCCCTGGCCCCTTGGTTACCAGGAGGCCATTAAGATCAAACACATGGTGAAAAGGTTTGTAGGTGGCTTCGCGGTCCTTGCCCTCTTTGAGCACGGGGTGGACATACTGCCAAACGGGTTTTCCGCCCAGAGATAATTGCGAAAGTTCCGGGTTAATGTCCTTCCAGGAGAAGGTGTTATCAAAATCCTTGTTGGTCCAGTAGCCTGACAAAATCAAACCCTCGGGGGGAACGCTTAACTCGGGTAGTACTGTCACCAGCTTTTTGCCCGCAACTTTGTCAAGCGGGGAAGTGAGAATGGCCTGTCCCAGGGCGACTTCTTTTCCCGCGGCATCCTTTAACACCGCAACCTTGGCCCCTGCGGGCGACAAGTTTTGTGGGATGGCTGCTTGAATTACGGTGCCGGCTGCGATTTTTTCCTTGCTGCTGACTGTGAGGTGAAAATCCTGGTTGGGCAACAGCAAGGAAAATGCCAAAAGGGCAGAATGCAAACCGGCCATGGGAAACCCCTCAATAAAAAAGGTAAAAACCTACCTAGGTCTGGGACTATCTTGGGACTTTTCCCTTTAAAAGGGAAGGAAGTTAATAAAGGCTCATGAACTAATTACAGTCCATAGAAGCTGGCGGCGTTATCGTGGAACAGTTTCTTCTGTTCTTCCAAGGGCCTTGAAGCAACCACTTGTCTAAGAGCGGTCAGCCACTCCTTGTAGGTGGCGGCCAAAGTGCAAACTGGCCAATCGCCGCCGAACATGACCCGGTCGGGGCCGAAACTATCAAGGGTGTGGTTGATGATGGGCGCCAGGTCGTCCACTTTCCAGGCGCCGCGTGTGGTGGAGGCAATAAAACCGGAGACTTTGACCACCAGGTTTTTGTTTTTGGCAATCTCGGCCATGCCTTTTTTCCACTGGGTGTGATCCTTGTTTTTCAAGTCTGGGTTGCCACAGTGGTCGAGAATTAATCTCGTGCCGGGGCAGGCTCGCACTAACCTGTTCGTCTGTTCCAGATCGGTTCCGCGGATGCAAAGGTCGTAACGCAGTCCTCGTTCTCCCAGCAGTTGAACCCCTTTGACAAAAGCAGGGCCATTGCAAAAGCCAGAAGGCGTGCTTTCCCCATGAAGCACCTGGCGGATTCCCTTGATGAATTTGTTTCCTTTGAAGTGGTCGAGGTATTTAGCGAAATCGGGGCTTGCCGGACGACCGGAAACCACCGCCGCTGCCATCGTGGTTTTTCCACCTTGGCAAATTGCCGTCACATATTCCGCTTCCGCCAATTGTTGTTCTTCCGCGACATCCACCTCCATGTAAACCGATTTCACCACATTTAGCCCCTCGGTTGCTTCCGCGTAATCTTGTAGCGAAAAAGTTCGGCCAAGGGGTGACTCTCCCTTGATCCAGTTCAGCTTGAATTTCTTGATGTCCCACAGATGCTGGTGGGTGTCGATAACGGGAATCATTTTTTCCTCCACGGCGGGAAGCCGTGCCTGCGTGGCGAGCAAAGCAGTAGCGGCAAGAGAGTGTTTCAGAAAAATCCGGCGGTCGGCTTTCATCGGGTGGAACTCCAAAAAGGGTTACTCCACTTTTATGGTCCAAGGAACCCTGCAAGGCAAACATTTTCCGCTTAATGACGGAAATGACGGATGCCCGTGAAGATCATGGTCATGCCGTGTTCATCGGCGGCAGCGATGGCGTCGGCATCGCGCATCGACCCGCCTGGTTGAATGACCGCGGTGATTCCCGCCCGCGCCGCTTCATCCACCCCATCGCGGAAAGGGAAGAAGGCATCGGAAGCCAAAACGGCGCCGCGCGCCTTTTCCCCGGCCTTTTTCAAGGCGTTTTGCACGGAGTCCACTCGGCTCATTTGCCCCGCGCCAGTTCCCAGAAGTTTGCCCTCGCTGACTACCACGATGGCGTTGCTCTTTACATGCTTGCAAACCGTATAGGCGAATTGCAAATCGGCAAATTGCCCCGGAGTTGGCTGCTTTTTACTGGCAACCTTTGCCTGTTCTAGATTCTCTTGAATCAGGTCGCGGTCCTGGACCAGCCAGCCGCCATCGACTTTCCGGAATTCAAATCCTGGCTTCACTGAGGAAAAAGGCCCCGTGGCCAGCAGCCGGACGCTTTTCCTCCAAGATGGCTTGGTGGTGAGAATTTCCAAAGCTGCGGGGGTGAAACCCGGCGCCAGGATGCATTCAAGAAACCGCCCTGGTTCGCTCATGGCCAAAGCTGTCTGTTCATCAACTTCCCGATTGCAGCCAACAATTCCTCCGTAGGCGCTCAACGGATCCCCTTCGTAAGCGTTGCGAAAGGCCAGATCCAGGGTCGCTGACAAGGCCGCCCCACAAGGATTATTGTGTTTCAAAATCACACAAGCGGTCTGATGAAATTCGCGGACCAGGTTCAGTGCGCTATCCAGGTCGAGGAGGTTGTTGTAGGAAAGTTCCTTGCCGTGCAAAACGGCAGCGCTGGCGAGGGAGTCTTTCGCTGGAGAAAGGTCGGAAAAAAAAGCCGCGCGCTGGTGGGGGTTTTCGCCATAGCGCAGGACTTGTTTTCTGTCAAAGTGCAGCCCCATTTTTTCAGGGAATTGGCCGCCCTCCAACTCATGAAAGAACCTACTAATGGCCTGGTCATAGCGTGCGGTATGGGTGAAGGCATCCCGGGCCAGAATTTCCCTGGTTTCCAGGGAGGTTTTACCTCCGGTGGCCTGGAGTTCCTTCACAATCCCAGGATATTGGCCCGGATCGGTGACAATGGCGACATCGTGATGGTTTTTTGCCGCCGACCTCACCATCGACGGCCCGCCGATATCGATATTCTCCACGATTTCTTCATGGGTGCTTTTCGGATTGGCGGCCACCTGAGCAAAGGGGTAAAGGTTGCAAACGACCATGTCGATGGGCTGAATGTCATGTTCCTGGATTGTTTTTACATGATTGGGGTTGTTGCGAATGGCCAGGATGCCGCCGTGAATTTTCGGATGCAGCGTTTTCACTCGGCCATCGAGCATTTCCGGAAAACCCGTGACTTCGGAAATATCGAGTGTTGTTAAGCCGGCGGCTTGCAAAGTGGTTTTTGTCCCCCCGGTGGAGATTAACTCCGCCCCCCAGTGGATTAACTCCTTGGCCAGTTCGACCAGGCCGGTTTTGTCGGAAACACTCAGCAAAACCCGCCTGATGGGTAACAATCCGGTACTCACGCGCCACTCCCATAGAAAACCAAGTTAATTCTTTTCTCGACCTCGGAATTTTATTAAGGATTGAAACCCTGGCAGCAAGAAAAGCGGTTTGGAAGTCACGCGGGAGTCAGTACCGCTGTCCGTGAGAATACTTCCAGGCGGATTCCCCCCGGCAAGTCTTCCTTATAACCCGATTTCGTAATTTGCGAAGTCAACTTTTCCCAGCGCTTTCGCGGGATGGCATCCAGGGGCCAGCCTTCCCGTGTCCACAGGGCGATCATGGCGGCGGAAAAATCTCTGGAGTTAATCCTTTTCAATTCCTCCAGGTCCAAAACGATTTGTTTCCCGGCTCGGGGCTTTTCCAGCGCCCGTAAGGAAGCCCCGGCCAGTTCTACTTCCCTAGGGTAAAAAATTCCGGCCATTCGGGATAGGCTGGCCAAAGCCTCTTCCAAATTCCCCCCGAACTCAGCGGACAATGACGGTAGTAGGTGGTTCCTAATCCGGTTCCGGAGAAAAGTGTTATTCCGATTGGAGGAATCTTCCCTGAAACTGAGGCCGTAATGCTGGCAATAAGCCAATACTTGGTCCCGGGAAAAATTCAGCAAAGGACGAAACACGCCTGTGGTTAGGCCAAGCTTTCTTTCTGCCTGAATTCCACGCATCCCTTTCCAACCCGCACCCCGAAGCATCCGCATGATTAGCGTTTCCGCCTGATCGGATCGGGTGTGCCCAGTGAATACCCAGGAGATACCCAGGGAATGGGCTGTCTGGTCGAGCCAGGAATAGCGGATATTTCTCGCATGAGCCTCTAATCCAGTTTCAGGGATTTCACCTGGGGCCAAAGATTTGGATTCAAAAAGTACTTGCTTGCCGGTTTCTTTTCCAAGCTTTTCTGCCAGGTCGGCGACAAACTCCAGATCGGCTTCGCTTTCCTTTTGCCGCAGGCCATGGTTGATGTGGGCCAGGACCCATTTTGAGGATTTGTTCAAAACCGGTGAATGCACCATGGCGTGAGCCATGGCGGTGCTGTCTGGCCCGCCGGAAACCGCCAGAAGGACGCCCTTTTCGATCCCTGGTTCCCGCCCTGACAGGGGATTTTTTGAAAGCGTAATGGGTTGAGGGTTAGGAGGTTGCATCGGCCGGGCACCTCGAGCGCAAATTTGAAATTGCCGCACCGATGTTCTCCGACCTCATCAGAGTTTCGCCAACCAGGATGGCTTTGACTCCAGCTTGGAAAAGTGCACGGACCTCATCGGGGGTTTTGATGCCACTTTCGCTAATGACAAGAAAGGATTTCGGGATTTGTGGCAGCAGGGAAAAAGTGTGGTCAATATGGGTGACAAAAGTTTTCAGATTCCGGTTGTTAATTCCCACCAGCCGGGTGCCTGAATCAAGGACTCTCCCCAAGTGCGCTGGGTCAAAAAGCTCGACCAGCGGTTCCAACCCCGCTTCGAAAATTTGCTCTACCATGTTTTTGAGTTCTTCTCCGGGAAGGATTTCCGCAATGAGCAGGGCGGCGCTGGCCCCCCAGGCTTTGGCTTCCCAAACCTGGTAGGGGTCGATGAGGAAATCCTTGCGCAAGGTTGGCGTGTTAACGGCGGCGCTTACCTGTCTTAAGTCCTCCGGGCTGCCTTGAAAAAAAGGGGTGTCGGTTAACACGCTAATGCAATCCGCCTGGTTTTGCTCATAAATACGGCCCAGGGAAACCGGGTCAAAGTCTGGGCGAATTACTCCCGCGGATGGGGAGGCTTTTTTAATCTCGGCGATAAGCCCCATCCCTTTGGCCGAGGCCAGCGCCTTGAGGAAGTCCGGCCGTGGGCTTTTCCCGCTTCCTTGTTCTTTTAAGGCGGTCAAGGGGACTAATTCTTTGGCTTTAGCCAGTTCTTCCTTTTTATTTGCGACAATTTTTTCCAGAATATCCATGCGGTATACAGCGTTTGAAGAATAAAGGTTATGGGTCGAACTCAATGAGTTCTCTAGATCATCCTACGAATTCCCCCAAGGGGAATGGCCCCGTTATTGGGCAACTTTCCCTGAGGGATATTTTCCTCCCCATTTTGGTCTTGATGGTGCTTGGCCCCTTGGTGGGAGTGGTGATCCAGTTGTCAGGGATTACCAGAAAATATTATGGTGAAGAGCTGGTTCAGGCGGAGGCAAAGCCCCCGGAATCCCAGGAGAAAAAACTAAGTCAAGCCAGGTTGAGACTATGGAATTCCGGGATCGGGTTGCCACTCTTGGCCCTGGCCTTTCCCTTATTCTTCATGGCGAAAACAGGTGTCTCTGCCAAGGAAATGGGTTGGAAAACCACCGGTCTTGTCAAAGCCCTGGCTACAGCAGTCCTGGTATCCCTGGCGCTTATTCCACCAGTCTATGGCATTCAATGGCTGATGATTCAATGGCATTCCACCCTTTCCTCTTCCCTTACCGTGGAACACCCGTTGACTTTTTTCGCGGGGCAATCCTTGACCGGGGTGGAATGGGGGTTGTTGTTTCTGACCGCGACGGTTGGCGCGCCTTTCCTGGAAGAGCAGGTGTTTCGCGGTGTTTTGCAACCATGGTTTTCCGCTAAACCCCGAGGTGGAAGCTGCGCCCTGGCCGCCGCCGCTTTTATTTGCCTGGTGCAAAGTGCGGATCTTTGGCGCCTTTGGGGTGAAGAGCTTTTCCGAGGCCAATTCCATTGGCGATTGGAATATTGGAAAGCGGTCCTGCCACTTGGGTTCCTTCTCGTCCCTGCCTTTGTCATTTTCCTTTTGGAAAAAAATGGCAAGAGAGCCATGGCAGGGTTGATTGGCACTGCGGCCTTGTTTGGCATGATCCATGGATTCGCCTGGCCTTCACCCATCGGGTTGACGGTGCTGGGAATTGGCTTGGGCCTAATTTTCCAGCGGACGGGAAACATTTTTGCACCCATTTGCGTGCACGGGATTTTTAATGGATTTGCCTTGGCAGCGTTGGCCTTCCAACCGGTGAAATAACCATGCTTGGGTCTTTGGTTCAAGGAACCTTTCGAAGGTTTATTAAGCTTTTCAAATAATGCATGGTAAGCGGCTAATCCACGGCTTCAGGTTTTGAAATTCCTCGTTGGCTTAGCTGGGAAGGATTCCCAATAAGAGTTTTTTCTCGGTGACAGATTATCGTTCATGAAACCGAGAAGGGTAAATCCTGAACTGTGGCTTCCTGGGTTTTGTCCCCGAGGCGGCATTCCACTTTGGTCCCAGGTTCCTGATTCCCTCGCCGCAGATATCCCAAGGCAATTGCTGACTTCAAACTGGGTGAGTGGACGGAAGAGGTGATCCAGCCGATTTCGTTTCCGTCCTTGAAAATTGGCGTCCCTTTTGGAGCCAATTCCTGTCCAAGGATTAATCCCCTTAATTTCCGGTTCACCTGGCCCCGGTCTCTGGCCATGACAATGGGTTCCTGCCCCAGGAAACAGCCTTTGGTTTGGGAAATTGCCTGGCTAGTCCGGTCGAGTTCCGGCAAGAAAGTGGTTTCTACCATTTCCTTCCCTTGAACGGGGTACCCGGCTTCTACTCGAAGCACCTCCAGAGTTTCAGATCCGGCCGGTGCCGCGCCGTGAGTCGTAAGGGATTTCCAAACTTCGGTCGCGCGGGAATTCAAACAGACCAGATCATAGCCGGGAAGGGAAAATACCGGCTCGAAACGGATATGGCAAAGGCCACCGTTTCCTATGGGCCGCATCATGTGTTGGTGAATTTCCAGGCGGGGGGAAATTTCTCCCAGGCATTTTTCCAGTACCTCCATGGCCCGCGGGCCAGCCAAATGGAATTGGCAATAGTTCTCGGTCCGGCAGGCGAATTCCACTTGTTCGCTAATCAGGTGCTTGTCCAGGTGTTGAAGCAGAATGAGATTTTGCCCAGCCGAGGAATCCAGCCAATAGCAATGCTGGCCATCAGAGCGCTGAATGTGGTAAATCCGGGTCTGGGCAATAATTTTCGCCTTGGCGGTAGTAAAAAAAGCCTCGCAGCCCGCGCCAAGGGGCAAGTCGGCAACCTGGTTGGTGGATAAGTTATTCAAAAAAACCGGGGTATCAGGGCCGGAAACTTCAATTTTGGTGCGGGGGGAAATATCGAACAATGCGGCCTTTTCCCTGGCCGCGAGGTATTCCTTCTCCAGGTCGGAAAAATGGTTGGCTGTCCCATCGGGTGAGGAATTTGGAAAAATGGCCCCTTGTGAAAGTTGGAGTTCTCGAAGGCTGGGGGGAATCATGGAGTTCTCGTTAGGTTTTTTTCGTTAAGCGGACGAAGGTTTTACTGGCTTCGGGAATGACGAGAACCGAACTGGCTTTTTCCACCAGGGATATCAAATCCTTTACCCCCGTCAAAGGATGGGCCAGCAATTGCGCCGCCTGGGCCGGAGAATTCCCGCAATAAAGGTGAACCTTAAATTCCGTGGCGGCTTCCACCCATTTACGAATGGCAGACCCTTTGAAAAAATCCTGCCCTGGCCCGGGTTTGGTTTTATCCTTGGTTACTTTGGTCTCCAAGTATTTCTTGATGGGCTGAATATCGACCTGTTGCTCGCAGAGGAGAGCAATGCTACCCCCGGGTTTGAGGATGCCCCGGGAGAAAGCCACGGCGAGACTGATTTCTTGGAAGAGATCTTTTCCAGGACAATCTCCCAGGCAGGCAACGACAAGGTCCACGGGACTGGATATTTCCTTGAGCCAGGTCCGGTCGAGGAGATTGTCGGCTTGGAAGATGGCTTCTTTGGCGCCCGCAAGGACATGGAGAAGGTTTGGCCCATGCCCTTCAATGGCCTGGATGAAATAAGGAGCGCCGAGCAACCAGGACGCTTCCAATGCTCTTGCCCGAATGGGATTGGAATCCAGGTAAATGGCCTTTCCGTCGGGATCTTTTTCCAAAAGGGACAAGGAATCCAGGTCGGACAACAGGGGGAAAAGTTCCGTTTCCGCCCCTGCCCTTCCCAGCAGGGGGTGCAATCTCCGGTTGCCGATAACCACTACTTGATCTGTTTCAACCAGGGTCCGGTTTAAAAAAACCGGGTCCCCGTTTTGTGACGCCGCCAGGTAGCCGAGCTTTTCCTTTATGGCGGGGTTATGTTGCTCGATTTGCAAAGAATTCATTTCTTTTGGCAGGGAGTTCATCCATCGGGCCGGTTCGCTCTCCCTGGCATGCACCAGGTGGATTTTCTCGTAAGGAACACCCGCTAAATGGATTTCCTTCAAGGATTCAAGCAAAAGCGCGGGGAATTGGTTGATCGAGTCATCGATAGCGATTGCCACGGTGTCGTCGGGGGTCAAGGCTTGGCTGAGCATGGGGTAATCAATCGGGTTGGCAAGGCTTTTTTTGACGAGGACGGAAGGGGCCAATTGGGAACCAGTTTGCGCCTGGCTAATTTGCTTAATTCCCTTGGTCAATGATCCGGGCAGGGTCCATTGGAGGTTTCCAAAATTCAGGTTAATCCCGGCCATTCAATTTACCTTCAATTCCTGGTTGGTTTTCAAGGTGATTATAGGAAGGCTGGCCGGGGAAAAAATTCCCAGGGAGGAAATTGCACTAACCAAATCTCTGGGATTTTCCTGAAATTGTCCTCATTCTGTTGAGAATTAATTTACAATGTTAAAAAAGGGTGTCACATCCAGTATCCATGAGCCCAGAAAATGCCTAATAGCACGCAAGAGTTGATAAAGGAAAACGAGCAATTAAGGGCTTTATGCCTGGAATTGGAGGACGCGGTCCGTCAATTGTCCTCGCAAGATGGCAAAAAACCCTCCAAAGGTGGCAGCGAAGCAGAAATTTTGCTCGAGGAAAAAACGGAAGTCATTCGAGGCCTCCATGCTGAGAACATTGAATTGAAAAAAATGTTGAAGGGTATTGAAGCAGGCGGGGCCCAACACGGCGGTTTTGAGCCGGGGGTCGAGCCATCGGAATCCGCACTTGATGAATTGGAGACTAAAAGGCGCGCGTTGGAGGAAGAAGTTTCCCGGCTGGAAAAAAGCATGGGGGATGAAGAGATTCGCCTGTCGAGGGAACGGGCCGATGTTGCCAGACAACGCTACGAGATCGACAGCCTTCGCAAGGAATTAGAAATTGAATTGAACAGGAATGTCCAGGAAGGGCCTTTAAAGGAAAAAATCCAATCGATTAAAGCCAAGCTGCTGGGCAGGTGAACTGGCTTGCTTTTGTCATTGGCCTAGTTTGACTGGGACAGTGATTTTTTTTCCATCCCGGATGATTTGCACATTAATGGTTGTGCCGTTTTTTTCTCCGGCCAACACCTGCATGTAAGTTTCAATGTTGGGTACCTTTTTTCCGCTAATCTCCAGGATGCGATCCCCTTTTTTAATACCGGATTTCGCAGCCGGTTCGCCCTCGGTAACACCTTCGACCAGAACTCCCTCGGCTTCATCGGTGTAGCCCGGGCGGATTCCCAACTTGGGGAAATTGCCTGTGGGCCTGGGCATGGCGTTTCCTTTAACCTCGACAAAGGTCGGTTTCTTTTCCCTCTGGGAGAGATCGACAACCAGGTTTTCCACCAAGCCGGTGATTTTGAGCAAGCCATCGAAATTGATCCGGTCGGCGGTGTCCTGGGGAGTATGGTATTCCGGGTGGGTGCCAGTCCAGAAAAACAGCACTGGGATTTTTTTATCGCAGAAGGAGGAATGGTCGCTTGGGCCGAAGCCGCTCTTTTTCTTGACGAAATGGAAGCGGGTTTCCTTGTTCAATTGTTCCAGCAAGGGTTCGAAAATTTCCGCCGTGCCGGTTCCCTCCAGCAAGACCTTTTCTTCCTTGGTTTTTTCGTCGGGTTTCAGCCTGCCGATCATGTCCAGGTTGACCATGGCGGCAGTTTCCTTCAAGGGAATCAAGGGGTTGGAAGCATAATAAGCCGATCCGAACAGGCCAAGCTCCTCGCCACTGAAAGCCATGAAAAGAAGTCCTCTGCCTTGGCGGTTTTTCATGCTGGCGAAACGGCGGGCCAGTTCCATCATTCCGGTAGTCCCCGAAGCATTGTCATCCGCTCCGTGATGAATGGAGATTTTTTTCAAACCTGCCAGGCTGCTTTGACCTCCATATCCCAGGTGGTCATAGTGCGCGCCAATTACTACGATTTCGTTTGCCAGTGGCCCCGCCCCTTCCAGAATGCCGGCCACATTGCGCAGCGGGACCACATCTTTCCCACGGGTAATTTTTAAATCAACGGAAACTTCCACCCCGGGAACATCCTGGGAAACATTGGCCATCGTGTTCTCAATTTTCTCTTGCAAGTCATCGAAGGTTTTATTGGTGGTCTTGAGCAATTCGGCCGCGACTTTCCGCGAAACCATGAAAGCGGGAATCTTGCCCGTTGCTCGCGAAAGCGAAGTGTATTCAAAGGGAAGCAAACTATCCTTGGTTTCCTTTGCGGTATCGCGATCGTTGACAATAAGGATGGCTTTGGCGCCATGCTTTTCGGCATTATTGATTTTTTCGGTCAAGGAAGCCGCTTGCCGCTTCTTGAATGCCGTTTCGAAAATTTTCGATTCTTCCTTGAATCGGGGAAGGTCCCGGATGACCAAGGCGATTTTGTCCTTGGCATCAATGCCTGCGAAATCGTCATATTTTTTCCCGCCATCAACGGTCAGGCCGAACCCCGCGAACACCACCGGTCCTTTGAATTTCCCCCCGGTGGACAAGCCCAGGGCATGGAAATCCGTTCCCGGGGCCAGGAGAGTTTTTTCTTTGCCGCTTTGGACTTCCAAGGAAGGCGGTTCATCCAGTTTCGCCCCGGCAATTTTGAAGTGCTGGAAATAGGAGTGGTCTTTTCCCACTGGCTTCAAACCAATTTTCTTGAATTCCTCCGCGATGTAATCCCCGGCAAGGTCCAGCCCCTTGGTTTGCGGGCCCCGGCCTTCGCACTCTGGCGAGGCCAGAAAAAACAAATCCTTCTTCACCCTTTCTCGAACCTTGTCTGATATGACGGTTTTATCCGCACCGTGAAGAGGGGGAATTACCAGTCCCCCGAGAAGGGCCAGGGAAAGCAGTGGAAGAATTCGAATTCGCCAAGAGGAAGTTTTCATAAATGCCCCTGAAATAACGGGTTTGGCTATTATTGTCACAGGTTTCCCGGGAAAATAAAGCGAAATTGCTATCCGATGATGATTCGCGGCTGTTTTTCTGGGTTGGGTTGGGCCTTGGATATTAATTCGCGCACCATCCAAGGGACATTGCCCTCGCCAAACAGGAGAAATCCCAAATTGGCGGCCATGGGGCTCTCCGCGGACCAGCCGAAATGAATTTCCGGCGGCTTTCCAGATTTTCCCAGTTCCAGGCTTAAGCCGGCGATGACATGGGCAATGGAAGCGCAACGGGACACTTTCAATATGAAGCGGCCTTCCTCCTGTTTGATTTCCACCAGGGGATTGAGAAGGAAATCGCTAGTGTCACCTCTTTGCACTTCAAGGAACAAAATGGGGATATCCGGGCTGAGGCGGTGGTCACGGCGGATAATTTCTTCTTTGGATATTAACCCACGGTGGCCCGGGCGGTGAGGAACCAGGACCGGAAACTCGGTAACCAAAAGCGATTCCCAAAGGAAGCGGGATTCTTCGTTGGCAAACTCGAGGGAACCCATGCGCATTTCCGTGGAGCGGAAAAACCTGGAGACGACCGAGGCGAGAAAAATCACGCCGATAAAACAGCCGGCGATTTTGATTCCATCTGGTTTTTCGATCATGACCGCCACAGTTGTGTAGGCGAATACCAGGGTGATCCCCAGGAAATACCAGGGTATTCGCAAAAGGAGCATTCCTTTTCGGGATTTGAATATTTCGATCATGCAGGCGATGCAGGCGCTGAGGATTAAGACCAGCACTCCCGTGGCGTAAGCGCCGGCCTGATCATCGACATCAGCCTTGAAAATGTAAGTCACCAGCAAGTTGACCAGGGTAAAGAAAACCACCATGGGGCGCACTGCCCGGGACCATTCTGGCCCCATTCCGTAACGGGGCAGGTACTGAGGCACCAGGTTGATCAGGGCGGCCATGGCGCTGGCCCCGGCGAACCACAGAATCGCCACCGTGCTGGCGTCATAAAGAGTGCCAAAAACGGGACCCAATGGAAAACCTTTTAAATGAGGGCTTTCACCGTGGGCCAGGTAGGCGATAGCGCGGTCCTTGGCTTTGAATTCACCCGGAGCCCCTTCCATGCCAAGGTCTTCGGGTGGGATTAAAAGACTTACGGCCAGGGAGGAACCGACCAGGCACAAGGACATGATGATTGCAGCGGTAAGCAGCAACTTTTTGGTGTTGGCAATCCGGCCTTTGGGATTTTCGTGGGTGTCTCCCGGTTTTCCCCGGATTAGGCCCATGATGGCCACCCCGGTTTCAAAGCCGCTTAATCCCAGGGCAAGTTTAGGAAACATGAGCAGGGAAATTGCCAGGATTCCTAGCCAGCCGGAAATGGGTAGTTCAGGAACATGGGTCACATGCCAATGTTCTTTCCCGGCGAGAATTTTTTCCAGCCAGGCATCAAAAAAACCCGGGTTGGCTACCAGAAAGGAGATGGAAACGCCCAGGACAATAAAATTCATGACCAGGTAAATCCCAACAATCACCACCGCCACGCCGATGACTTCCTTAAACCCTTTTAAAAAAAAACCGCCCAGGAGCACCAGCAAACCCATTGTGATGTACAGCCTTTGAGCATCGTCATCCGCCTGGGAGTGAAACGGCCAATAGGGGTTGTGAATAATATGCTCGGCGGCATCGGCGGCGGAAAGAGTTTTGGTGATGACAAAGTCCGTGGCTGCAAAACCTAAAAGCGTGATGACCAGGACCTTCGCTAGCCATCCGTGAAGGAGTTTCTCCAGCATTCCAATCGATCCCAAGCCATGAAAGGACCTGGAAGCGACATAAGAGTAAATGGGATAAGCGCCAAACAGGGTGACCAGAACCAAAATGAGCGTGGCCATGGGGGCCAAAAGCCCAGCGGCATTGTGGGCGATGGAAGGCTGGTAGCCCAGGGTGCTGAAATAATCGACCCCGGTCAGGCACATGGCCCAAAGCCAGAAAGTTTGATGCCCACGGGCTGGTTGAGAGGAGGTGGGAATAGTGGTCATCAAAAAACCTCGATCCCTTCGCTGGGAGGTAATCCCAGCCCTGGAATGTATCCGTGCATTTTATCCAAGGAACGGTTTTGAGTAAGGAAATCTGTTGCGTTGGATCCCTTGAATACAGTTTTCGATTGAATGAATTGATATAAGGCCATAACATTTAAAGAGTTATGAGAATAATTTCGAAAGGGTAATTATTATGGCCCTGAAAAACTCACCGGATAAATCTGAAGCCATTGGCGAACTTTTGAGCCTCCTGCGAATTGAAGGGGTAACCGGTAAGGAGCATGCCATTTCCGAAGCCGTTGTCAGGTCTTTAAAGGAAGCGGGGGTTGCGGAGGAAAAGGTCCTAATTGACCGGGTCAACCAAAAGATTCCCCAGCCCACTGAAAGTGGAAATGTCCTGGTTCGGTTTCCCGGCACTCGTAAAGGGCCCCGCCTGCTTTTTTCCACCCACATGGATACGGTACCCCTTTGCGCTGGGGCCGAACCCGTTCTCAAGGGGAAAAAGATTACACCCAAGGGGAAAACTGCCCTGGGGGGGGATAACCGCACGGGCGTGGCCGTTTTGCTTTTCCTGGTTCGCAAGTTGATTCGAAGCAAAATTCTCCATCTGCCAATCACTTTCTTGTTTACTGTCAGAGAAGAGAGCGGCTTGTTAGGCGCGCGATATTTAAACCCGGAGGATTTGGGTCGGCCGGAAATGGGGTTTAATGTCGATGGTAAAACTCCAAATGAAATCACCATTGGCGCTGTTGGCGCCGAGCGGTTCGAAGTAGAAATCTTTGGCAAGGCCTCGCATGCGGGGGTCCACCCGGACGAGGGAATTTCCTCAACGCTGGTGGCGGCTGAGGCCTTGGCCAAGGTTCACGCTTCCGGGTGGTTTGGGAAAATCACTAAACCTCAGGGCCAGGGAACCTCCAACATTGGCATATTTTCAGGGAAAAACCTGCAATCCGCGGGCGATGCCACAAATGTTGTCACCGATTATGTGTATTTGAAAGGCGAAGCAAGGAGCCATGACTCCAAATTCACCCGGCTCATTTGTAAGGAATATAATGCGGCCTTTCAATGGGCGTCTCGCCAGGTGAAAAACAAACATCAGGAAAAAGCGCGGGTGCGCTTCCAGTCTTCAATGGAATACCACCCATTCCGCTTGAAAGAGGATGCGCCAGTGGTTCAATATGCCCAGGAAAAAGCTGCAGGCATGGGTTTGAAACCGGAATTGAAAATCGGCAATGGCGGGCTGGATGCTAATTGGCTAGTGCGGCATGGCATCCCCACCATCACCTTTGGCGCCGGACAAAACAAAATCCACACCCTGGATGAATTTGTCGATGTTGAGGAGTTTTGGAAAGGTTGCCAGTTTGCCTTGGCCCTGGCGACTCATTCCAACCCCGTCTCGGAGTGATCTTTCCGCTTGGCGAGAAAATAAACTTTTCTCATTCCCCGTTCAATCCGGGTGAGGATAGGGTGTGCCTGCGGCTTTCAACCGGTCCATGCTTTGCCGAGCGGAGCCAAGGTGGGGGTTGATTTCCAGAGCCCGTTGATAAAGCACCATCGACCGGTCGGACCGGTTCAGCTTTTCATAGACCATGGCCAGTTCCACCAGGGTGCGCGTGTCGGACGGGTCGAGTGAAAGGGCTTGTTGGTACCTGGCCTGGGCCCTGGGCAGATCGCCGAGTTGCTTCCAAATCCAGCCGTCCTCGGCATAGGCGCTGGCCAAAGCCGGTTGCTTTTTCAACCAATCCTCGGAAAGTAGAATGGCATCTTGAGTGCGGCTTTGTTTCACCAGAAGCGCATTCAAACCATGGCGGGCGCCGACATGATTGGGGCTGCGGAGAATGCACTCCTTGTAAAACTTTTCCGCTTCCTGCGAGCGATTAAGGTAGTCGTAAGTCTCTGCCAGGTTGAAATAAATACCCGGGTCGGCGGGTTGTAGTTTCAAGGCCGCCTGGAAACTATCCTGAGCATCTTTGAAGCGGCCCTGTTGAAAAAGTCTCAGGCCATCGTCATGATAGTCTTTAACCAACTCGTGTTGGGTGGGTTGACACCCCAACGAGGTCAGCAAAGCCAGGATTGGCAAGTAACGAATTAGCATAGTTTTCCTTGCCCGGTGGATAATGGAAAAGGCCCAGTATGTGAAGTGGAATTTGCCTGTCCAAGACCAAGTGGGGGTTTGGGTTGAAGGGGAGTCCTTGGCAAATAGAGGAAAGGGGATGCAATTATGACTGGAAGTTTTATTAGCCTGATCTGTGCCGTTAACCTGGTTTTGCCTCCTTCGCAAGAGTCCTTAAGGGGTAATGAACCTGCCCCCCCTGCATTGATTGAAAAAAAGGACATCCCCTATTACGAAGGTGAAGGCAAGGATCCCAAGAAGCACCGCTTGGATTTGTTCATTCCCAAAGGAGCCAAAGGGGCCAAGGTTTTGGTGTTTGTCCACGGCGGGGCTTGGGTCCAGGGCGATAAAGGTTTCATGGGCATTTATTCCTCTTTTGGCAAATACCTGGCCAGAAATGGCATCGTTGCTGTGGTTATTAGTTATCGCCTGGCGCCAGGGGTAAAGCATCCCGGGCAGGCTGAGGATGTCGCTCGCGCCATCGCCTGGACGGTAAAAAATATTGGCCAAGAAGGCGGGGACCCTGGGCAAATATATCTTTGCGGGCATTCCGCTGGGGGTCATTTGGTTTCTCTGATTGGCTGCGACTCCTCGTATTTGGTCAAGGAAGGAGTGAATTCCAAAGTCATCCGTGGGGTGGTATCCCTGAGCGGGATATTTGATGTATCGAAAGTAGGTTTTGGCCATATTTTCGGCTGGGAATATGAAGGGAAAAAGGGCGCCTCGCCGGTGAAACAGGTGCGGGCGGGCTTGCCACCTTTCTTGTTGATTTGCGCGGACAAGGACTTTCCCGTTTGCAGCCCGGAAGAATGCCGAAAATTCAAAAAAGCA
This sequence comes from Gemmataceae bacterium, assembly GCA_009692005.1. Classification (GTDB taxonomy): domain Bacteria; phylum Planctomycetota; class Planctomycetia; order Gemmatales; family Gemmataceae; genus SHZZ01. The sequence continues at coordinate 154,066 of SHZZ01000001.1, forward strand.
CTCGAGGCCAAGGGAAACCAGGTCGATTTGCAGGTCATTTCCCGAAGTAACCACCTCAAAGTGTTTTTTGATGCCATGCAAAAAGAAAAACAAGTTTCCAACCTTCTCCTGAAGTTTTTGGAATCGAATGGCCCAATCAAGGACCCTGGATGAAAAGTGGCCCGATGATTCGGGGCCGACTTGCGCCCTCGCCCACTGGGGCCCAGCATGTGGGAAACGCACGCACCTACCTGGCGGCCTGGCTTTCTTCTCGGGCTCAAGGTGGAGAAGTGGTACTTCGCATTGAGGACATCGATTCCCCAAGAATAAAAGTCGGCGCAACCTCCCTGGCTCTGGAGGATTTATCCTGGCTGGGACTGGACTGGGACGGGGAGATGGTTGTTCAGTCCAAGCGCCTGAACCATTACCGTCAAGCCTTGGATTTCCTTCTCGAAAGAGAATTGGCTTACCCCTGCACTTGCACACGCAGCGAAGTGCAGCAATTGGCCAGCGCCCCACATGAAGACTTGGGTGAATTGGTTTATCCAGGAACTTGCTCAGGGCGAAAGAGTTCTTCCTTGAAGGAATTAGTGGGAAAACCGCATTGCTTGCGTTTCCGCACGCCGCGAACCCCCATGACATTTAACGACGGGTTTCATAATTGGGTGACACTTAACCCGGGAGAAGCGGGCGGTGATTTTGCCATTTGGCGCGCATCCCCTGGCCCAGAGTCGCTTTCGGAAATGCCAGCTTATCAACTGGCGGTAGTCGTGGATGATGCCAGCCAAGGCGTGACGGAAGTGATTCGTGGTGAAGACTTGATCCCCTCCACCCCCCGCCAGATACTGCTTTACCAGAATCTAAATCTCCAGGTTCCCGCCTTTACGCACATTCCCCTGGTGGTGGGGCCGGATGGCAGGCGGCTGGCAAAAAGGCACGGGGACACTCGCTTACATTCCTTGCGGGACAAAGGGGTTAAAGCGGAAGCGCTGCTTGGATTATTGGCCTGGTCTTGCGGTTGGCTGGAAAAGCCAGCGCCTGTTCAGGCCAAGGATTTGATCCCAGTTTTCAAAATCCAAAGCATTCCCAGGGAGCCATTTGTACTCCGGCAAAAACACCTGGAAGATTTGGGTTATTCTCTTTAAATCAGGCTGCCTTGCGAGCCACGAGGCCCCTTTGCCAATCCACCTGCATTGCCAGTCCGTCGTCCAAACTAACCTTTGGCGTCCATCCGAGCAGTGAAGTGATTTTTGCAATATCGGCTTCCGAAGAGCGCTGATCCCCTGCCCTGGCTTCGCTCATGACCACATTGGGCCGGATGGAAGTAAGGGTTTGCAATTTCTGAAGGATGTCCCAGACGGTGGCTTTTTCTCCCCCGCCCACATTGAAGGTTTCTCCCACGGGAGAATTCAAGGAAGCGATGGTGGCATCGACGCAGTCGGCGATGAAAGTGTTGCCCCGCGATTGTTGGCCATCGCCATGAACAGTGATTTTATTCCCTGTAAGCAGGGCCTGAATAAATTTGTGGTATCCCATGTCGGGCCGCTGCCTGGGGCCATAGACGGAAAAATACCTGAGGATAACCAGTGGGAAGCCGAATTCTGATTGGTATGCCTTGCAAAGTTGCTCTCCCCCAAGCTTGGTGACCCCATAAGGGGAAATGGGACAAGTAGGAGTTGTTTCATCTCCTGAGCTGTCTTTGCCATAAACCGAGGAGGTGGAAACATAAATGAATTTTTGCAACTGGCGGTTGGGCTTGAGCGCTTCAATCAGGCGTTGAGTCGCCAGCAGATTGCAAGTCACATAAGATTGAAAATCGATCCAGCTTTGGCGCAGGCCGGCCATGGCTGCCAGGTGAAAAACCCCATCGCAGTTACGGGTCGGTATTTCGAGGGAATCAGACCGCAGGTCGAGGGCATGAAATTGAAAACCGGGTTGGCCAATCAGCCCGCTTAAGTTGTTCTCTTTGATGGCCTTGGGGTAGTAAGGGACAAAACAATCCACGCCTGCCACTTCATGCCCCAAGGCAAGAAGTTTCTCGCAAAGGTGGGAGCCAATGAACCCCGCAGCTCCTGTAACTAAAAAACGCATGGGAATCCTTCCCTGGTACCTGTCCCTGGGCGCAAGAACCCCTTCCTGGGCCCAGGGCAACCTACCCTCCTTGGTGAAAAACATCAATGCGGATCAGGGGTGGGAAAGTGGGATAGGCAAGGACTACAGTTTAGGCCGAAGTTTTAAATCGCCCACCCAGTGACTTGCAGGGATAGTGGAATCGGGAGCAGCCGGTTTTTTGCAGGAACACCCTGAGCAAGACCCTTTCCAATAATGCCAGCAAATGAAGCCGGCGGAAAAGGCGATAAGCATGCACACGCTTATGGTTTGCCAATCCATGTTTAATTCCTTCCACCTACAATAATACACCAATTTGGTAGGTTGCAAAGGCTCCAGCGTAGGCCAGCACAGTCATGTACACAAAGGTGAATAAGGCCCAGCCCCAATGCCCTGCTTCTTGTTTAATGACCACCAAGGTGGAAACGCATTGACTGCATAAGGCGAAAAAAACCATCAAGGAAAGTGCCGTGGGGATGTCAAAGAGCGGCTTCCCTCCCGGTTTGTCGTTCCAGCGGGCGTTGCGCAAGGCTTTTTCCAAATCGTTTTGTCCCGCTTCATTCTCATCCTGGCCAATGCCAAAAATGATCCCCAAGGTGCCAATGACCACCTCGCGGGCGGGGAAACTGGCCAGGGTTGCCACCCCAATTCGCCAATCCCAGCCGAGGGGTTTCACCAGGGGTTCAATCAGGTGCCCGGCCCTGCCCAGGTAGCTTTGGCTTTTCCACTCAGAGAGCAAGGCGTTTTTGGTTTGATTTTCTTTTTCCGTAGCAATGCGCTCCGGGTAAGTCCCGCCTCCTGGATACTGGTGAGGAAAATAAAGAACCGCCCAAACCAAAACCATGGTCGCTGCAATCAAGGTCCCTGCCCGACGCATAAAGGACCATGCCCCATCCCAAACCCGCATGGCCACCACTTGCCCTGAGGGCCGTTTGTAAGAAGGCAGTTCCATTAAAAAAGGCATACCCTTTCCCTTGAGGAGCGATTTTTTCAAAAGCCAGGCGGTCAAGGGCGCCAGGACCATGCCGAGGCCATACAGGCAAAAAAGGACAAAGCCAGGGAACCAAAAGGGCCGCCCTTCCGAAAGAAAAGCCTGAATGAGCAAGGAATAAACCTGCAGCCTGGCCGAGCAGCTCACCAAGGGTGCGACTAAAATAGTCGTCAGACGGTCGCGTTTATCCTCGATAACCCGGGTGGAAAGAATTCCAGGCACCGCGCAGGCGGCGGAAGATAGTAGGGGAATGAACGATTTTCCCGTTAGACCGCAGAATACCATGACCCGGTCCATGAGGAACGCCGCCCGAGCCATGTACCCGCAATCTTCCAAGATGGCCAGGAAACCAAAAAGGATGAGAATCTGCGGGAGAAAAACCACAACGCTGCCAACGCCTTCCACCAGCCCGTCCACCACCAGGCTGGCCAGCATCCCCTGGGGCAAAAGGTTGCTCAGGAATTCCCCCACCGCCCCCTTGCCCTCGTTGATCCACTTAATCAGCGGCTTGGATAGCGTGAAAATGGCCTGAAACAGGCAGAACATGATTAACAGGAAAAAGGCCAGGCCCCAACCCCGGTGGGTCAGGTAGCGGTCCATTTTGTCCGTCCAGGTGGTGACGGGAATTTCTGGCCGGGTAATGGCCGGGGCGGTTTTTTCCTTGATCCAGCCGTAGCGGGTCCTGGCCTCCAGTGTGTGCAGGTTCAATCCTGAGGCACGAAGCTCTTCCTGGAATTGAGCCAGCCCGGCGATTTCAGGAATCTCCTTTTTAAGCGCCAGGGCCTTGGCCAAATAGCCATCGGTCTCCAGGAGAAGCCGCCGGGCCAATAGCCGTGAGGCTTTTGTTCCCAAGAGCGAAAGGACTTCGGTCTCTTTTTTCTCGAACAGGGCTGGAAAGTTCACGCCGTTGGCGCAAGGGGCTTTTTGGAATTGTGCAACCAGAGTTTTTTTAAGTTCCTCTAGCCCTTCCCTTTTTAGCGCCATGACCTCCACCACCGGGAGGCCCAGCGACTCCGCAAGTTTCTTCTGATCAATCTGGATGCCATTTTTTTTGGCCACATCAACCATGGTGAGGGCCATGACTGCAGGGATTCCGCTTTCCAGCGCCTGGGTGGCCAGAAACAAGTTCCGCTCCAGGTTGGAGGCGTCAATAACCAGAATGAGCAAATCGGGCTTGGGCTCGCTGGGGTTTAATCCCAAAACCAATTCCACGGAAAGCATTTCGTCCGGGCTGCGTGGGGCCAGGCTGTAGGTGCCCGGAATATCCAGGAGGTCAATCTGTCGGCCGTTCCAGGAAAAGCGCCCTTTTTTGATTTCTACCGTGACACCGGGGTAGTTCCCCACCCGGTGGTTCAAACCGGTGAGGGCGTTAAAGAGCGTGGTCTTGCCGGTGTTGGGATTGCCCAAAAGAGCGACGCGGAGAATTTTGGCTGGACCTGGATTTTGCATCATTTCGGGGGATTAAGTTGGGGAGTTTCAATTACACTTTTTGCACCACGACTCGGGCGGCTTCGGCTTTCCTGAGGCTGAGCCGGTAGCCTTGAATTCGGACCTCCAAAGGATCCCCAAGGGGGGCTAAACCAATTACCTCAATTTTTTCGCCATCCAGCAAACCCATTTCCAATAACCGGCTGGAGATCAGGTCTTCCCCGAGGATTTGTTGAATAGTCCCGGCTTGACCCGGTTTCAATTGATCCAAGGGAGTCATTGCTAGCCCTTCCGGGTTTATAATGGGAGCTGGCGGACCAGGATTTCCCCGCTTGCGGGGATCCCCAGGCTGACTCGGGAATCGCCAAGGTCCAAAAGGAAGGTGGCGCCTGGCTGGAGCATGCGGATTTTCTTCCCGGCAATAAGGCCGAGTTCTGCCAATCGGCCGACCCAGCCGGGTTCGCCGTGGAGGTTGGCGATTTCTGCAGTTTCACCAGATTTGAGGAAAGTAATGGGGAATTCCATAAGGGTGCCAGTTGTTGAGATTGTGTCTCAAATACAATTTACCCCCTTTATTCAAAAGGTCAACCGCTTTTCTCCCCTTGGTCTTTGGCGAAACTTTAAATGGTTTCTTTTCGAACCGGTTGCGCCAGCGATGCAAAATTCGCCAAGGCAAAAGGGGTGATCAGCGCCGGGTTCGCTTGGCATGGATTAGCTACACTTCAATTTCCGGGACCACCGTGCGGAGAATTTCCCTTTTCCAGTCCACCTCGTGCACCGGCCAGGCATAAACAACCCAGCCTAGGCGCGATTCCTTTTTCACCCGGCTGCTTTTATGACATTGCTCCCAGACTTTCACTTCGAGTGGAAACATTTCTTTTCCCCTCAGGGGAAAGTTGCTCTCCCTGCTGGTCAGGTGACCGTTGTCCATAATCGTGATCACACACGGATCAGGCAAATTCAGCAAACGGCTGGCAAGGATATCCAACGGCGCAGCAGGGTAATCCTTCCTGAGGGCGAATAGGTCAAACCCATTTTGCCTGGCGGTTTTTGCCAGGTCCTGAGTGGGGACGAGTAGTCGCCTGGCGATTTGATTGATGACTACCTGGCATGGAACCAGGCGCTCGGGGTTTTGTTCCTGCCAATTTATGAAGGCGGTTTGATGCAGTTGTTGAGCCTTCAGCAGGGCCTTTTTGCGCGCTGCCTCAGGTGGAACATCACCCGTGGGTAGGAACTGGTTTTTTGCGTTGGCGAGAAACTCCGCAACCAGAGAATCGAGGAAATCAGTCAAGTCGTCTGGAAGTGTTTGGTTCATACATCACCCTGAAAGAGGATATATGAACAAATGTACATTATTCAGTCAGCGTGGCAACCTCATTCCAAAATCCAGCTTTCATCACCTTGCAGCGACAAGGAAAACTCCGCCAGCAATTGCGCCGCCAGGACCAAATCGGTCAAACTCACAACCTCCACTGGGCTGTGCATATAGCGGTTGGGAATGCCAATCAACCCCATGGCCACACCTTCACCCACCAACTGCATGGCGTTGGCATCGGTGCCACTTCCCTTGGGGATCCCACGAAGTTGGATCGGGATGCCATGGTCCTTGGCAACCTTCGACATTTTCTCAAATACCGCCGGATGGAAATTCGGCCCCCGGTGCAATACTGGACCACTTCCCAGTTTCACTTCACCCACCAGCTTGCGATCGTTCCCCGGAGTATCAGTGGCATGGCAAACATCCACCGCCACGCCGGCCTGAGGGAGAATCCCCTGGGCGCTTGTGGTGGCGCCGCGTAATCCCACCTCTTCCTGAACCGTGGAAACAAAATACAAGTCGGCCGACGGCTTTTTCCGGTGTACCAGACGCAGAGCTTCCATCACGGTCCAAACGCCTACCTTGTCGTCCATGGAAGGAGCGGCGGCGAGTTCGTTGCGCAGCGGGCGAAAGCCCAGGGTCACCGTTACCCCATCGCCTATGGTCACCAACCCCTCCGCTTCCTTCTTATCCTTGGCGCCAATGTCCACCCAAACATCCACGAATTGTGGCACCTTGTTGCGCTCCTCATTGGTGAGCAAGTGGGTTGCTTTGCGGGACAAAACGCCAGGAACTGGGCCGTTCACACCCCAAACGGTGAGATGCTGGCCAAGCAGAATTTGCATATCCCATCCGCCAATCGGCTGAACATAAAGGAATCCGTTTTCATCGATATGTAGCACCATAAGAGCGATCTGATCGCAATGGCCGGCCATCATGAATTTTGGGGCGGGTTTTGACTTGGACCCAGTGGCGCCTTTTTTTAAGGCAATGAGGTTGCCATGCCGGTCGGACCAGACCTGGTCGGCGAATTTGCCCGCCCAGGAGCGAACCACCTTTTGTATGGCCCCTTCGTTGCCCGAGGGGCTGGGGGTTTCCAGAAGTTCTTTAAGAAATTGCAGGGATTGCTGATTCATGGTCGCGGTCTCAAGCCCGGTTGCGAAAATGGGAAAATCTGCTGAGTTAGAAGAAATCCTATTCATATTCACCTTGAAAAGGATTATGATTTTACCATCCTGCCAGAAATGGCCCAGCCTTGGATTGTGACTCACACCTGCCCGCCTGGGAGAATTATTCATGAATCGGACCGCGAACCAATCAGGTCTTGTGTTTAGCTTGGGAACCCTTGCAACTCTTCTTTTCATTGGGGCGCCCAACGGTTTGGCTTTTGAAATTCCCGAGGATACAGGAAAGCGGCAAGTAGCCGTGGGAAAGCCCGAAGGCTTGGAAATTTCACCCAAGGCAATTGAGCTTCAAGGGAAGCAGGGCCATTGGCAGATAGTCATCACGGGAAAATACGCTGGCGGGTTGGTGCGCGACTTGACTCCGTTCGCTGCCTTTACCGTGGAGAATTCTGAAATTGCCCAGGTCGAGGAGGGCGGTTTCATCCGACCGTTGAAAAATGGAACCACCCGTTTGAAAGTTTCCGCGGGGGGGATGGAGGTCATCGCACCTGTGCAGGTGACTCAGCAAGAAAAAAGCGTTGTCACCAGTTTTCGCCATGATGTCATCGCGTCTTTGAATGTGGGCGGTTGCAACAGCGGCGCTTGCCATGGCACGCCTTCAGGAAAAAATGGCTTTCGCCTGAGCCTGCGCGGGTTCGACCCGGCTGCCGATTATACCCAGCTAACCCGGGATGTCTTGGCCCGGCGGACAGTGGCCATGGAACCCAATGCGTCCCTCATGGTCCTTAAAGCTTTGGGCCGAGTGCCCCATGAAGGCGGGCAACGATTTCCCGTGACAGGGGAACCAGCCAAGGCCATTCATAACTGGATAGCCGAGGGATTAAAGGACGATCCGGCCGGTTTGCCCGCGGTCAAAGAAATCCAGGTGACTCCTAGCAGCCGCTTATTGCGCTCGCCAGCCGCCTGGCAACAACTGCAAGTGCGCGCGGTGCTTTCCGATGGAACGGCCCGGGATGTCACACGCTTGAGTGTTTATTCTTCCAGCGACCCGGCCTTGGCCGAAGTGAACCAAAAGGGTCTTGTCGAATTCAAGCAACCCGGTGAAGTGGCCATCTTGGTGCGTTATCTTGAAGAATTGGTCAGCGTCCGCTTTACTTATTTGGAAACCGCCTTGCAATTTGCCTGGGAGAAGGTGCCAACCAACAATTACATTGACACCCTGGTTAATGCCAAGTTGAAGCTGATGGGGATTCCTCCCTCGGATTTGTCCACCGATCAGGAATTCCTCCGCCGGGCATTTCTGGATGCCTGTGGCATATTGCCAACCGGCAGTGAAACCCGTGCATTTCTGGAAGACAAGTCCGCGGATAAGCGGGCCAAGTTGATCGAGTCCCTGGTGGAAAAGCCAGAATTTGCCGATTTTTGGACTTTGAAGTGGTCCGACATCCTTCGCAGCAACCGGAAAACCATCCAGGTCAAGGGGGTGCATTCCTTTCAAAATTGGGTGCGTGGCAAAATTATGGAAAAGGCGGGCGTCGATGACATGGTCCGCGACTTGATTGTTTCCTCCGGGAACGCTTCGGTGAACCCGGCGGCAAATTATTACCGCGTGGCCCGCGATCCCCAGAGCCTTGCCGAAACCACGGCGCAATTATTCCTCGGCTTCCGCATGCAATGCGCCAAGTGCCATAACCACCCGTTTGAAAGGTGGACGCAGGACGATTATTACAGCCTGGCCGCGTTTTTTGCCCGGGTGAAAGTGAAAAAGGACGCCAATGACACCGGGCCCATGCCGCAAACCGACATGGGGGAAATTGTTTACGAATCCCGTGGAGGCGAAGTCACGCAACCGCGTAGCGGCAAGGTCATGAGTCCTAAATTCCCGGGCGGCGCCGTTGCCAAGGTAACCTCCGCCCAAGGCCGCCGTGATGCTCTGGCTGACTGGATTGTCAGTCCGGAAAACCCCTTCTTCTCCAAATCGATGGTCAACCGCATTTGGTTCCATCTGCTGGGCCGGGGAATTGTCGATCCTGTCGACGATTTCCGCGATTCCAATCCAGGCGCCAATGACGAATTGCTCGAGGCCCTGGCCAAGGACTTCTCCAAAAACAAATACGATTTCCGCTACTTGGTGAAAATGATCCTGAATTCCAGGACCTACCAACTGAGCGCCCAGCCTAGAAAAGAAAACCAGGACGATGTGAAGTATTTTTCACACGCCATTACCCGCCTGCTGACCGCTGAGCAGTTGCTGGATGGCATTTGCGCCATCACCGAAGTCCCGGAAAAGTATCCGGGCCTGCCTCTAGGCACCCGGGCCACGCAACTTCCCGATACCGAAGTCAATCACCTATTCCTGAAAACTTTTGGCCAGCCGGCGAGGGAGCTGGCTTGCGAATGCGAAAGGGAAAGCGATAGCAACCTGGCTCAAGCTTTGCAATTGATTAATGGGCCAACTATAAACGATAAGATTCGCAATCCCAATAACCGGGTAGGAAGGCTGCTGGGGGCGAAAAAAAGCGATCAGGAGATTCTCCAGGAGCTGTTTTTGACCACGGTCAATCGTTTCCCCAATGAAATCGATCTCAAGGTTGCCTTGGAACATTTGGCCAAGTCCAAAGACCGCCGTCTGGCCTTGGAAGATTTACAGTGGGCTTTGATCAATTCGAAAGAGTTCCTTTTTCGGCATTAAACCGTTGGGGAATCCAACGGGCGGAATGAAATCCCCATGAAACGCGCTGTGATCAGTGCCTCCAGGGTTGTATTACCCAATGCAATTCTGCAAGAGGGTTATGTTCTGGTTGAAGAGGGAATTATTCGGGAAACCGGCACAGGGACAAAACCTCCGGCGGACCATACACTGGATTTTCCCGGGCAGATCCTGGTTCCCGGGTTCATTGACCTGCATGTTCATGGCGCGGATGGCGCGGACTTCATGGATGGAACCGTGGAGGCTTTTGCAACGGCCTGCCGGGCCCACCTTCGCCATGGAACCACTGGTTTGCTGACGACCTCAACGGCCGGATCGACCGGAGAAATCACGGCATTTTTGAAGACTTGTGGGGAATTGACCGGCAAATTGAAATTGGGGCAGGCGCGGGTGCTGGGAGCGCACCTTTACGGCCCCTATTTTCAAAGCGCTGCCAAGGGCTGCCACCCTGGGTCGGGAATTGTTCCCCCGGTTCCTTCCCAATATTTTGAATTCCTGAAATACGCCGACATTATTCGCACTGCTAGCGTGGCGCCAGAACTTCCAGGCGCCGAAAAGTTTGTCAAAGACTGCCTTGCCAGGGGAATCCACTGTAACGCCGGCCATTCCCATGCCGAGTTTTCCCAGGTGCGTCAGGCGGTGGAGTGGGGAGTTCGCCATGTCGATCACCTTTTTTGCGCCATGTCCGACCGGGCAAAACTTAGACAAACGCAAACTTATCCCATGCGCGGCGGGTTGCTGGAGGCAACGCTTTTTTTTGACCAATTGACTACCGAAGTGATCGCGGATGGAAAACATCTTTCCGATGAGCTTCTAGCCCTGGCCTGTAAAATCAAAAGCCCTGAGAAACTGGCCATTGTCACCGATTCCAACCGCGCCATGGATCAACCCGATGGCGAATATTGGTTTGGAAAAACCGGCACAGGCACTTTGATTCAGAAAAGGGATGGCGTTGGCGTAATGCCCGACGGCCTTTCCCTGGCCTCGGGTGTCATGGGGATGGATCAGGGAGTCCGAATCATGGCGCGGGCAAGTGGATTGCCCTTGGAAGAGGTCATTCAAATGGCCACCTTGACTCCTGCCCGCATTGCCGGTGTTGAGAAAAATTTTGGCTCTATCGCAGTGGGCAAGGTGGGCGATTTCACCGTGCTGGATTCCCATCTTGAGGTGCGAACGGTTATCCAATCCGGCCAGGTGGCTTTCACGAAAGCCGGCGCCGTTTCATGATTGGGCCGGCGCAAGAAAAGCCCGCAACTCTTCCTTGACCTGGCTGATCGGCAGCCGCTTTTGCTGCAGGGTGTCGCGGTCCCGCCAGGTGACCGTGGAATCCTGGAGAGTTTGCCCATCAATGGTGATACCCACAGGGGTGCCGATTTCATCCTGCCTGCGGTATCTGCGTCCGATGGCGCCGCCATCATCGAAAAACACGGCGAACTCTTTTTTTAGCTCACCATAAAGCGCCTGGGCTTTTTCCGGCATACCGTCGCGGTTGACCAGGGGGAATATCGCCGCCTTGACCGGGGCAATCCTGGGGTGAAATTTCATGACTAAACGGGTTTCCCCTTCCACTTGTTCCTCTTGATACGCTTCGCAAAGAAAAGCCAGGGTGCCTCGATCGGCTCCTGCTGAAGGTTCAATCACATGGGGAATAAACCGCTCTCGGGTCTGATCGTTGAAATATTTCAAGTCCTTGCCCGAGCCCCGGTGCCTCGGTTTTCCATGTTCATCGGATTCGACGACTAATTGCTCCCCTTGTCGGACCAATTTTCCTTCCATGTGACTTCTAAGATCGAAATCGCCGCGATGAGCGATGCCCTCAAGTTCGCCAAACTCCCCTGGCGGCAGGAAGGGAAAGGCGTATTCAATGTCAGCCGTGCCGCAGGAGTAATGGCTTAGTTCATCCTTGTCGTGGTCACGCAGCCTCAAGCGGGATGAGGCAAGTCCAAGTTGGAGATACCAGCGGAACCGGCGATCGCGCCAGTACTGGTACCACTTGGGAGAGTCGGCGGGGTGGCAAAAAAACTCGATTTCCATTTGCTCGAATTCGCGGGAACGAAAAGTGAAGTTGCGGGGCGTGATTTCATTGCGAAAACTTTTGCCGACTTGCGCAATGCCGAAGGGGATTTTCACTCGCGAGGAATCGACGACATTCTTGAAGTTAACAAAGATTCCCTGGGCGGTTTCCGGCCTAAGGAAGGCGGCGTCCTCTTCTCCACCCAAGGCCCCGACAATGGTCTTGAACATCAGATTAAATTCCCGGGGCGCTGTCAGAGTCCCCAGGGTTTTTGCCTCGGGCGCCAGGACCTTGGAGAAATCGGCGACCGTGGTCAGGGAAACGAGCGGGCCGTTCCAGGCAAGCTCTTCCGCCTGCTTGGAGCGCAGGTTGAAATATTTCAGCGCTCGTTGCTCGGTTTCTTTGTCCCCTTCTTCCCCCCCGACTTGGGTGGCGACAAAAATTTCCGCTCCACGCGATGTCACCCAGCGACCGCGGATCTGGTCGTGCCGATAGCGTTTTTTGGACTCCTTGCAATCGACCATGAAGTCATGAAACAGATCGTAATGGCCCGAACATTTCCAGACCTGGGGGTGCATGATGATACTGGAGTCCAGGCCGACCATGTGGAATAGAGAGGGCGCCTCCTCGGCCAAAACGAGTTCGTTGTGCCCGGAGACCATGTCGCGCCACCAAGCCTCTTTGATGTTTCTCTTGAGTTCAACACCCAAAGGGCCATAATCCCAGAAGCCATTTAAGCCGCCGTAGATTTCACTGGATTGAAAAAGGAAACCACGCCTTTTACAGAGGGAAACCAGTTTTTCCATTTCCATGACGCGTTCCTTTTCGACCTTGCAAATTTTGGCATGACCCGCGTGAAACACCACTTGGTCCATCCAAGGGGTTTTATGAATACTTGCGAAAAAAAGCATCCTACCTTGGCACGGGTTCCAGCAGGAAAAAGCAGGTCGGAGTGGTCCATCCAGACCTGGGCGATAGTTGGGATTGAACCCGGAAAGGGAATTCCTTGCCTGGGTCTAGCGTATGCCAGGCGGTTGGGGGAATTTCCAGTCCTCGGTGAATATTCCGGCGCTCAAAGGTGATGGCGGTTGGGACGGTTGAACTTTCATCAGGGCGAAATCGCCAAGCCGGGGGTAGAGAAGGGCGTTGGTTCCACGACAGTCCGCTTCCTTGAAAGTGTGGCCGCTGTTCAAAACCACATAACGGGATGGGGACATTGGGTTGGGAAAAGCCATTACGGGATAGTGATCTTTAGAAGAGAATTCTCCCGAATGCCAACCGACTTTTTCCCGGCCCCATGTGAATGGCATTCCCTTCATTGCCTGGGCGATCAAGGCATTGGACCCCGGGTCGCCAAAGAGAACGAGGTTTTTGAAAGCAATGTCTTCGGGAGTAACTTCCCGGTCGGTTTTCACCGGTAAATCGCCACGGAAGAAAAGTTCCCAATCCTTTCTAAAGGATGCCAACTCATTCATCGCGGTTTGGTGGATTGACTCGTTCCAGGGAGCGCCTGTTCCTACCACGCAGAGAAACGAGGAGGCAAAGGCATCATCAATGGGTCCTTGCAATCCGGGAGATTTTCTTGGACTTTTTTCCTTTCTGTTGACGATTAAATCGGGAGACAACCATTCCCACTCGCCGGTTTTTGGTTCTTTTTGAATCATCCATTTTCCTTCCAATGATTGGGCTTTCCCTTTAGGTGTCATCCCATTCATTTGAAGGGTCAGGTTGGATGAGTCTTTCCCAGGGGGCAGGGTTATGGCCAAGGATTGAACATTGGAAGTCTTAATGTCAAAACTATTGTTGGAATAATTTGCTTCGACCTTTGCCTGTGTGTAGTGCTGCTCTAATCCCCGAATTTGTATCCAATGACAAGAAGAGTATTTCAAGGTGTAGGTAGTGAAGCGGATGTGGGAAGGGTAGGAATCGCGGCCCCTCTGGATGTGTGGGGAATAGAGTTTTTGGGCTTTCTCCAGCCATTCTGGCGGAAACTTGTGCTCCAGTCCGGGTGCAATCAAATGCTCCATGGGGATGCCCAAGGCCCGGATGGTTTTCTCCATGAGATCTGCCGCCTTCTTTTGTTTATCCAGGGCGCCCGAGTAGGCCACCACCGGAACCATGCTGGCGTTTTCCGCATAGCGGTAGGCGTCGTAGATGGTCAGGCAGTCTTCTTGGTGTGGCGGCAATTTTTCAGGAAGGTTGGGGGCATATCCGTGGGTGGTTGTAAAACCGGCGCCAGGGCCAATCACGCACCAGGAATCCGGCTGATGCAAACCCAAATGCCAGGTCCCTGCTCCGCCCATGGAAAATCCGCGCAACACCAGTCGGTTCCGGTCTGGCAGGCTGCTTCGCCCCTGTTTATGTTCTTGCAGAAGAAAATTAACCAGGGCTTCTTTGACATCGGCTTCCCCTGCCCAGCGATAGGCGTTGTTACCCCTCCCATAAACTTGCAATTCAATAAAGGGTTGGCCCGGGCGGGACTTAGTTCCGCCATTATCGTTGAGGAATGTCACTTCGTTTAGCTTGTCGTTCCTGCCATGCAGTACAACATGAAGTGGATAATTTTTTCCCGGTTCAAGGCCATACCCCTTGGGTAAGGTGATCCCGTAGGGTTGGACCGAGCCATCAACGCTGGAGCGGTAAGCCCGGGCGATCGGTTTTTCCGTTTCGAGCCGCCAAGGGGTTTTCCCGGTCTTTAATTGGGAAACTCTCCGAGAACCAATTGCGGCAATCTCCCCGGCCTTCTTGAAGATTCCCTTTTGCTGTAAATCTCCCGTTTTGAGAAGCCATACCAAAGCCTTGGAGAAAACCTGAGCCTCAACCACCAGGGAGTCGTCGATGCCCAAACGCTCCAGGGCCTCAATTTCGGACTGGAGGTTTTTTTGTTTGAGCCCTATGTGCGCAATTTCTTTTTCTAATTCGGGAGAATCTTTTGGGCTTGGCTGGGAAAACAGGAGCAGGTTGCAGGGGAGCAAAAACACGAAGGCCAGGAGGACCATCCGGCAAATGGGAAGGGAAAATAGTTTCATGAAGCTTTTTGCCCAATTATGGGAGGGTGTGTCGCGTTGCTTCTCGCAGCAAATCCAAAGCTTCTTCTTTGGAAGTTTCCTGGATGGCTTTGCCCTTTTTCTTTAAGGATTCGGTGAAACGGATGGCTGTATCCTGCATTTTCTCGTGGGTGTCTTCGGAGCCGCCCATTAATAAAAAATGCTCGTTACGGGTAACCCGCTGGTGTTCATCCTGATTATCCAGCCCAAGGCCCAGGAAGCCGAGGAGGGTTTCTTTGGTTTTCTTGTCTTGGCGTTTTTTCATTTCCCAATCCTTGAAAAAAGATTTCTTTTAATATAGTCGGCAAAATTGGCCTGGGTCAACGATTTCAACGATATTTTTGGGTTTTAGGGTGCAAAGGCAAGGGTTCTCACGGGTCCGCCGCCAACGGTATATTCTTGCTGACATGGGTTGGGGGTAAATGGTAAATTGTATATTCTGTTGTGGACATAATCTCTGGCTGATTTGGAGATTTTCAAGGCGGGAAAATCCCGCTTCTATTTTTTATTTTGATTAACAGGTGAATCTATGAGTATTGAACGCGTTCCCATGACCCAAGAAGGGTACGACAACCTCAAAGCCCAGATGGAGAGGATGCAGGGCAAGGACATGATGGAGATCGCTCGGCGAATTGCCGATGCCCGGGCCCTTGGAGATTTAAGCGAAAACGCCGAATACCACGCGGCCAGGGAAGATCAGGGCATGCTTTATGCACGGGTAGATGCTCTCAAGGATAAATTGGCCCGCGCCGTTATTGTGGATATCTCTACCCTGCCTACCGGCACAGTGGTCTTTGGCACCCGAGTGCGCTTGAAGGATCTCGATTCCCTCGAAGAGGAAATTTACGATTTGGTTGGCCCCGGCGACGAGGATTATGACAACAACAAGATTTTGACATCGAGCCCTCGCGGCCAGGCCCTGCTGGGAAAAAAGGAGGGCGATGTGGTTGCCTTCAAGGTTCCCAAGGGCGCCTTGCGCTACGAAATCCTTGAGATTTCCTTTTCCAAGTAATAGGTCTTACTTGGCTTCAAACCACTCCTGGAAGAATGGAACCTGAAATGAAAAATGAGCAAAAGGTCGCTAAAACTGTTCGCCTTGGGTTGAAAATCTTCGCGGCTTTGGCGGTTGTGGTTTCGGCCACTTTCGGGTTCGCGGAAAAAACGACCGGGGAAAACATGGCGGAAGCCGCCACCGACTTCCTGAATGCCCTTACTCCAGACCAAAAGAAAAAAGCTTCTTTTTCATTCCAGGATCCGGAAAGAATTCGCTGGCACTTTATTCCCCTGCAAGACAAGGAAAGGAATTCCACCCGCAAGGGGTTGCGCCTTGAGGAAATGAATGAAAGCCAAAAGAAATCCGCTCTGGCACTATTGCAAGTCGGAACTAGCAAAGAAGGGTACAACCGAGCTCGGCAAATCATGGGCCTGGAATCCTACTTGAAGGAATCGGAAAAAAAATCCGGCGCCATGGTGCGTAACCAGGAATGGTATTTCGTCACTGTTTTTGGTGAACCTGGAAATGACAAGTCGTGGGGGTGGAGGTTTGAAGGCCACCATATGTCACTGAATTTTACCCTGGAAGGGACAACTGTCACCAGCGCCACGCCTTCCTTTTTTGGCGCCAACCCAGCGGAGATCAAGGAAGGACCGAAAAAAGGCCTGCGCACGATTCCCGAAACTGACCTGCTGGCCAGGAAACTCATTGCTTCGCTGTCCACGGAACAGAAAAAAGAGGCTGGCAGTGAAAAACACTTTGATGAAATTGAACAGGCAAAGGCTATTGGAAAATCTTTCCCTAAAGGAATAACCATCGAGAAATTGTCCGAGGATCAAAAAGCCCTGGTCAAGGAACTGATTAGCGGGTATTCCCTGCGCTTTCCCAAGAACCTGGCGGAGAAAGAACTTGCCCGTTTGTTGGGAAAGGATTTTTCCAGGTTGGATTTCAGCTTTTCTCAGGAGTTGGCAAAAACCAACCAGCCTATAACTTACCGCCTGCAGGGGCCAGATCTTTTGATTGAGTTCCTGAATATTCAGGCGGATGGAAATGGGATTCCCGCCAATCACATTCACAGTTCTTGGCGTGCCGCCAATGGTGACTTTGGCATCCGTCCCAGCCGGAAATAATTGCCAGGGGATTTCTATTTCCACCTTTTGTTTAGGTCGGAGTAATAGTCGATCCTGCGGTCGCGGAAAAAGGGCCAGTTCCTACGGGTCTCATCCATGGCTTGGCGGGAACAAGGGGCGACAAGGATTTCCTCGTTCTGATGGTTGGCATGGGACAGGTAATTGCCAAAGGGCCCCAAGATGTGGGAGTTGCCCCAAAATTCCAGCCCTTCTTGCGGGGGATTAGCCTCAAAGCCAACCCGGTTAACCGCAGCGACAGGGATTCCATTGGCGATGGAATGAGCTCGATGCATGGTAAGCCAGGCCTCGGTTTGCATTTTTCCAAAGGCTTCCTTTTCCTTGGGGTGCCAACCGATGGCGGTGGGATAAAACAAAATCTCTGCGCCTTGCAAGGCGGTTAACCTGGCGCCCTCAGGAAACCATTGATCCCAACAGATGAGCACGCCAATTTTGGCGAATGGGGTGGGAAAAACCTTGAACCCCAAATCACCCGGGGTGAAATAATATTTTTCAAAGTAGAGGGGGTCGTCCGGGATGTGCATTTTTCTGTAAATCCCAATAAGGTTGCCATCGGGACCAAGGACCACGGCAGTGTTGTGGAAAACTCCGGGAGCGCGCTTTTCAAAAAGGGAACCGATGACGACCACGGAACATTTTTTGGCCACGGCCCCAAGAGCGTCAGTTGTGGGCCCTGGGATCGATTCAGCAAGTTCGAATAGGTCCGGATCTTGGACCTGGCAAAAATAGGGAGTTAAAAACAATTCTTGCAGGCAAATAATTTGCGCTCCGCGACGTGCCGCTTCTTCAATTCCTTCGAGGTGCTTTTTCAAGTTGAGCCGAGAATCTGGGCTGCTTCGCAGTTGCAATAATCCAATTTGAAACTGGTCTTGGTTTGCCATGAATTTTCCCTGCCGTGGTGGAACCGAATTTTGTAAGCTTATCTTGGCTGTAACCAGGCTAGGTTATTATGGAAAGCGGACCCTTGGTGGAAAACCCATGGAGAATCAAAAACTCCAAGATCGCGAGTTGCTGGCCCGCCATATTGTTGCCTTGCAAGCGGCCGGCATAGATTGGCTGCCCAAGCTTTTACCTCTTCTTGCCGGGAAAAAGCAAATCAAAATGGAAGTGAACGACGAAGTGAAAAAGGAATGCCAGTTGCCAAATAATGCCCCTGCGAATTCCCTTTCTGAAAGAACCCAGGCATTAACCTTGCTTAAAGATGAGGTGAGCGGCTGCTCATTATGCAAGCCCTTGGCCCTTTCGCGAACGCAAACGGTTTTCGGCATTGGCAAGCTGGACCCGGAGATTTGCTTTGTTGGGGAAGCTCCCGGCGCGACGGAAGATTTGAAGGGGGAGCCTTTTATTGGCGACGCCGGACAATTATTCGACAAAATTATTCTCGCCTGCGGGTTGAAGCGGGAGGATCTTTACATTTGTAATATTCTTCGCTGCCGTCCGCCAGGCAACCGCATGCCTTTGCCCGATGAGGCGGCCAACTGCCGGCCCTTTTTGGAAAAGCAGTTGCGCTTGGTCAAACCCCGGGTCATCTGTTGTCTGGGGGCCTGCGCGGCTCAAAACCTGCTGAAATCAACAGTTCCCATTGGCATGCTTCGGGGCCAGGTTTTTCAATGGGAGGGCATTCCTGTATTTTGCACTTACCACCCTGCCTATCTGCTGCGGATTCCGCAAAAAAAACGCGAGGTTTGGGAAGACATGAAGCAAATCCTGGCCTTTTTGGGAAAACCCATTCCCCAGAATTGAACCGGCCTTTCCTATCTTTTTGAGGTGGAGGCAATGGATTGGTAGATAGTGGAAAAGTCCTGGGGTGGCGGTAGGATTACTGTTCCCGAACGGGAGGGCAAATCCACCTTCCCTACTTTTATAGGTAATAACACCACATTTAATTTGTGCCTGCGCATCTCTGAATCGTTGATCAGGCGCATGTATTCTGGCCGGATCACACTGGCGGATTCCAGTTCCACCAGAAGGTGGTCGAATTCTTTTTTGGCGTAGGAATCAACCGCATTGCGAAATTCATCGGAAACCAAAACCCGGTATCCCCGGTTTTGAAAATAGGACTTCAGCAATATTTTTTTTCGTTCATTAATCGCCACGATGAATACGGTTGGTTTGTCTTTCCCCGCAGTGATTTCCGGAAAGGAAACGCCGAGGTTGTTGCGTACGACCTGGATGACCGCTTGTACCTGGATGAAATTTTGATAGCGGGATTTTGCCTCAAGGGAAAGCATATTTTTGACCAGGGGCAGCACAGGGTCGGGAATGGTTTTTTCGATTTCGGCATTAAAAGTGAAGCGGAAACTGCCGCTGCGGTACATATTTCCCCGGGTGTCGCTGGATTCGGGTAAAGGGGAATGCCCGGTAAGTAATTGGTAAAAAACGCATCCGGTAAAGAAAATGTCGGAAGCGGGGTCCCCCGGCTTTGCCTTGGTAATCATTTCCAAGCCTTCGTAATCGTCGCTTCTGGTCCAGGATTGGGTGTCGATTGCTGTAGCTTTGAAATCAGAGCCTTGGCGGAAATTGGAAACCCGAATGTTGTTGGTGGAATCCAGAAGAATTCTTTCCGGCTTGATATTTCCATGGCTGAAACCATTCTTGTTGGCATAAGCAAGCGCCTGGGTAATCTGCTCCAGGATTTTTAAGGCCTCCATACAAGTGACAGAACTACGGTGCTCCAGCCATTCCCTTAAACATCCTCCCTGAATCCATTCGGAAAGAACCCAGGGCGGGGAATTATGGTCCCCGGAAAAATGGTCGAGGATTTTTACAATTTTAGGGTGGTCCAATTGCAACCCGATTTGGGCTTGCCGATTGAATTGGCTGTGAAAGGACTTTTTATCTTGAAAGCGTTTTTTTAAAACTTTCAACGCCACCAAGCTGCCAGTTCCTTTAACCCGGGCTTTGTAGGTGCGCCCAAGGGAACCCGATGCAATGGGTTCCAAAAGGTCTAGGTTGGCGAAGGTGAGGGCTTCTATTTCATGACGAATGATTTTTTGCAATTGCCAATCGGTGAGAAAGCCCTCGACAACTAAAATGGTTGGGTCGATGGCCTCGGTTTGTTTTTCCAGTGAGTCTAAAAACTCGTGGCCCGATTCCTTGGGAAGCAATCCCAATCGGGTTGTCATATGAATCAATCCGGAGAATTCTTCAAAATCCATGGCGAAATCCTGGAAGCCAAATCACAGAAGGGGAAAGAATTAGCCCCATGTTAACTTTTTCCCAGGGTAAAGGGAATGGCCAGGGGCAAACTGGGTTGAATGGATGGCGCTTTTTCCAGTTCCCACGGGGATTTTCCTCTTGCTCATTAACAGGCCTCGCGATATTAATCCCCTGCTTTTTTCGCGATTTCCTTGGCGTAATTGGGTGTCCTATATGGGTATGGATCAACTTGGGTTTAATAGATGGAATTTCTGTGCCGTTGGTTTAATGGCGCTCATTTCCTGCAGTGGCTGTTCCCTTTGGGATTCCATAACCAGCCGTGATTTTCGCGTGCGCAATCTTTTCAAACCTGAAGACCCGCCCCTGGTGGTTCTGGAAAAAAGCGTCGATGGTGATATGCGCGCGGCTGCCCTGGCGAAGCTGAAAGAACCCCTTGCCCATGGGGGCACCTCGCAGGAGCAAGAAAAGGTTTTAAAAGTGTTAACCGAAGCGGCCCTCATGGACCGCCAGGCGCTTTGCCGTTTGCAGGCAATCCAAACCCTGAAGCAATTCAAGGATTCCCGGGTTCCGGGGGTATTGCGCGATGCTTATTACCGAGCCTCCAATTTCAACCCGGAAACCGGAAATGTAATCAAATGCCAGGCTTTGGAAGCCCTGGGTGAAGCTCGGTCTCCGGATGGCCTGGAGATTCTAATCAAAGTGTTGCGTGAACCGGCGGTCATTGGTTCGGAACAAGAACGGCAGCAGAAGTTAGATGAACGGATCGTGGCGGCCAAGGCGCTAGGCAAATATAAGGAATACCAGGCAACGGAAAACCTCTTGGCACTCTTACAAGCGGACCAGGATGTGGCCCTGAGGAATTGCTGCAGGGATTCCCTGGTGGCGATAACGGGGAAAGAATTACCCGCGGAATATAGTTCTTGGGAGGCGTACCTTCACCAGGGAAACCGGCCCCGTGAGGAAAACCCAGGGTTTTTTGGCAAGATCTTGCAAACTGCAGGTTGGAAAAACTAACCTTGCCCCGCTTCCTTTTTCTTGGGGAAAATCAGAATCGTGTCCTGAACGGGTTGGAATGTTAGGTCCAATGGATCGAGAATGGCATTTAATAATTCGCCCAAGGTCTTATCCTTGGTATCGGGAATCTTGGCAGGTTTTTTTTCCACATCGATGATCATGGCAGCCAGCAGGGCTTTGGCGTTCAAGTTAAATTTCACCATGTATTTTTTGCCCAAGTAATCCATGATCTCAGCCAAGGTCTTGTCCCCGGAATCTTTTTCCTCAACCTTGGCCGTTAATTGCATCAGTAGTTTTTCCCCAGGCCCACCCATGGGAATACCAGCGTCGCCGGGTTCGGTTTCCTCGATTAAATGGGGAACTGGTTTGGGGTAATCCCGATCCCGCATACAAATTAACAATCCATTGTTGGCCGCAAGGTGAATTCGGTCATTGACTCGATTGACTACAGGGAAAACATAATCATGAACATCCCAGGTGGTCAGGGCAATTCCCAACCCGCGGTCGAGAATTACCATTCGGCCGCTTCGGTCCAGGGCATAAACGAATTTGGGATTGGCGGAAATAATCCGGGCCGCCTTTTCCTGGGTATTGGAGAATCTTGCTCCGGAAGGAATGGACCAAAGGGCTGATCCATCCTTGAGGGAGACCTTGGCCAAGCCGTTTCTTTCACCCGCCACGAAAAGCTCTTCCCCGGAAATAAAAGGAGTTTGCAAGACCGGGCTGCCCACCGTAAACCGCCAAAGCAGCACACCGGCTTTCAAATCAAAAGCATGCACTGAGGAATCCAAAGAGCCAATATAAGCGATGTCCTGGTAGGCAACGGGCGGGGCCAGAACTTCCTTGCCCACCTCATAGGTATTGGCCAGTGTGGTGGTCCCTGGTAATTCCGAGTGAATACTCAGTGTGGCCAGGTCGCCGTGGTATCCGACTGCGGCAACATTTTCCTGGGTGACCATTAAGGGGTAGTTCAGTTTTAACCGGGTTTGATATTCCCATTGCAAAAGAGGCTGATGTCCTTGGGTGCGTATTCCTTTGCCGGCCAAAGCGGAGACTGTTCCTGCATTAAGCGTTGGAATTTTTTCAGTTTGTTCCTCTTCTTTTTTAATCACAGCCCGGGTTTTTCCCGAAATGTTGGTTGTTTTTTCGTAACCCAGAAATTCTCCCTTTTCATTAAACATCGGGAGGCTGTAGGCATAAATCCGCTTATTGGCCCCGGTCAGATAAACATGAACATTGTCCGCGGAAGGTGGGGCCGACAAACCAATGCCAAGGCTGGTTTGGAAAATCTGGTTTCCGGTTTTCCGGTCGAGGCAGTGGATGTCATTTTCATTAATGGCGAAAACGAAGTTTTTGTTGTAAGAGGGCGCATGGATGACCTGGTAGGGTCTGCCCAAAAGTTTTTTCCACAAGATTTCACCGGTTTCCCCGTGGACCAAAATCAGCATGCCGCTCTGGGTTTGAATAAGTATTTGGCTGTCAAGCACCTGGATGTGGTGAAAGCCATCCTTCCGCCCATCCATGGGAATGAAGGTTCGCCAAAGCATTTTCAAATTCAGGCGGTCGAGGGCCTCAGTGGGGGGGATATCTGGTTGGGTGTAAATGCGGTGGGGGGAAACCGCCAAGGAAAAGGAGGCCAGTCCAAGCAATGCCCAAGCCAAGATTATTTTTTTCATGACCCCTTCCCAATACAAGATCGCCACAGGGAACTTATCACAGAATAGGCCTCATGGGGAAATGGGAGGCAGGTTTTCAGGCTATTGGGCCGTTAAGGTGGAAATTTGGGAAACGCTTTCCGGTTATTCCTCATTTTCTGGAAAAATCCCGACAAGACCTGGGAACAGTCGTCAGCCAAGACTCCAGAAATTACCTGGGAACGGTGGTTCAATCTGGGATCGTTTAATAGTTGGTACAGAGATTGGCAGGCGCCAGCTTTTGGGTCCACACAGCCATAAACCACCCAGGGAATGCGGGCTTGGACAATGGCCCCGGCACACATGGGACAGGGTTCGAGGGTGACATACAAAATACAGCGATCCAATCGCCACGAGACCATCGATTGGGCGGCTTGGGTGATGGCAATCATTTCGGCATGAGCGGTCGGATCTCGCAATCCTTCCCGTTGGTTATGGCCCCTGCCAATAACCCCTTTTTCCAGGGAAACAATCACCGCGCCGACGGGAACCTCATTCTCCGATTCGGCCAACCGGGCTTCTTCCAGAGCCATTTCCATGTGGGCCCGGTGAAAGGGATGAGATCCATCTTGGAATTCCAACTGGTGAAAATCGGATTCCATTGCCGGTCCTAATCCTTTCGCTTTTTTTCCTTAAGATCTTCCCTTAAAGATAAGGGCTCAGTGAAATTATGCCATACTGGCCTAACGGAGTGAGATGGGAGCTGCCCAATTAGGGAGGAAATTCATGTTTTGTCTAGAAAAAATCCAGCAGGAAATCCAACTAGCCAGACTAGACGGATGGCTTCTGTACGACTTCAGGAATTCCAACCCTTTGGCCCGGAGGGTGGTTGGCCTTTCGGATGCCCTATTTCTTTCCCGCCGCTGGTTTTATTTCATCCCCGCCCAGGGTGAGCCGATGAAAATTGTTCACCGCATAGAACCGCACTCCCTGGCGGGATTGCCTGGAAGGGAATTGGTGTACCTGACCTGGCAGGAGTTGGAGCAATCGGTTGCAGCGGCTTTGGCCAGCGCCAAGGCAATAGCCATGGAATATTCGCCTGGAAACGCCATTCCTTACTTGTCGCGGGTGGATGCAGGAACCCTGGAAATGGTGAGAAAAACCGGTGTTGCCGTGGTTTCCTCGGGAGACCTGAGTCAGGTTTTTGAATCGTGCCTGTCCCAAGAACAATGGAGTTTGCACTTGGAGGCTGCTCGTCATACGGCAACGGCCTATGATGTGGTTTTTGCCGCCATCGCTTCGGCTATTCGCGGGAAAAGGGAGATGCGCGAAAGCATGGTGATTCAAATGATCCTGGACCATTTCAAAAAGAACGGCCTGGTGACCGATCACCCGCCCATCTGCGGGGTTGGCCCGCACAGTGGCGATCCCCATTATTCCACCTCGCCGGCAACCGACAGCCCAATCCGGGAAGGCGATTTTATCCTCGTGGACCTGTGGGGAAAAATGGCCCATCCTCAAGGGATTTACAGCGATCTCACCTGGACGGGTTTTGCTGGGAAGAAAGCGCCAAACCATCTAAATACTGTTTTTCAAATCGTGGCCAAGGCCCGGGATTCAGCCATTCAAAAAGTCCGGGATGCCTTTGCTTCTGGAATTCCTTTGGAGGGTTGGGAAGTGGACAAGGCAGCCCGCAGGGTGATTACTGATTGTGGATATGGCCCAGCCTTTTGCCATCGGACCGGGCATTCAATTGGAAAAGAAACCCATGGCAATGGGGCTAACATGGATGGTTTGGAGACACAAGATACTCGCAAAGTTCTTCCTTCCAGCCTGTTTTCGGTTGAGCCTGGGATTTATTTGCCCGAGTTTGGAGTTCGCTCGGAAGTGAATGTTTTTGTCCATCCCGATTCGAAGGTAGAAGTCACGGGGCCCGCGCCCCAAGCGAATATTGTTCCCATTCTGGCCAAATACTAGGTGGGGGATTGGCAGCCAGGAAATGAAAATACCCCTGGTAGGTTTGGTTTGTTTGCAAAAGGGTTTGGTGGGTTCCTTCAGCGACGAGTTGGCCTTGGTGAAAAAAGGCGATCCATCCTGCCTTTTCCAGCATCTTTGGCCTGCCGGATTCAATGAGGGTTACAGTTTCCCTGCTGACAAGTTGCAAGGCATCCTGGAGCAAATCTTCTTCAAATGTTGAAAGAGTTACATCGGGATCCTTGGCCAGAATTATTTTCTTCCCTTGCAGGATAACCCGACCGAGTCCTAGTAAAAAAGCCGCTGCTGGCTTTAGGGTTCCCTTGGAAAGTAATGTGGCATAACTCTTTGGCAGCAGGCCAACCTGCTTGTGCAACTTTATTTCACGGGCGGTATTCAAGACCTGGTGGAGGTCATA
Organism: Gemmataceae bacterium; assembly: GCA_009692005.1. Lineage (GTDB taxonomy): Bacteria > Planctomycetota > Planctomycetia > Gemmatales > Gemmataceae > SHZZ01. Next base: position 179,127 of record SHZZ01000001.1, read on the forward strand.
ATAAAGGTTTCCCCCTGTGAGGTTTTCCAGAACGCTACCAGGGAGCAACCCGCCATCTTGGGTAACCATGCCAATGTTGGCCGCCAAATCTTTGGGCGGAATTCTCCTCAAGTTGACTTGATCCAATCGGATTTCGCCCTGGGAAGGGTGAGATTTTCCCGCAAGTGTCAGGGCCAGCAGGGGGAAGGCTTCCTGGGCAAGACCGCAAAAAACTGTGACTCGATTTTTAGGAAGCACCAGGCTAAAGGGTTCAATTAAAAGCTTTCCACCGGGCAGGATAAGCGAGAATTGATCCAGGTGAAGGGTGGAAAAGGCTGGGAAGGAAACCAGGTCGTTTTCCTGGCTTTCCCGCAGGGGCAGCTCCCCCGGGGAATTTAACAAAAGGCCAACGGCAGCAACCCCTTTTTCAATTTCTTTAATGGAGTGAGCCCAATAGGCCCCAGAAATGACGCCACCCGCGAGGAGGAGAAGGAAACAGGAAAAATGTTCGAAGGCGAAAAATGTACTTGGGGAATACCTTGAGAAGTGGATTAAGGCGGCGCCCGTCGCCGCAAATCCTGACACGAGCAAGAGTTTTTTTTTCGGCCCGAAAAGGTTTTGAGAAAAAGCGAACCCTGTCAGGTAGCTTTTTACTTCGCGGTTCCAAAGGGAAATCGACCCAGATAGTTCTGCAAAGACGGCGCCTTTTTCCAATTGCAACGCCCGATTGTGTTCTTGACTAGTTCTATTCGACCAGGCAGTTGACCCTTGAATCCAGTTGGTGAAGGCAAATCCCAGTCCTAAAAATCCCAGGGCCATTAGCGTCAATGATGGAAATGTAATGATCCCGGTTAGAAAAATGAGGATGAAATAAAGCCCCGAGGTTTGATTTGCTCCCAAGTATTGAAAACCACCCTGGGCCACTTTCTCGAGCAATGCCAGCGGATTTTCCTGTTTTTGCCCTGAGGGTAGGTGGGGAAACAATTTTAGTTTTGAAAAATGCAAAGCGCCTGTTTGCCTTGCTGTTCCAAGGGCAAGTTGCCAGCTTACTTTTTGAATAACCCAGCCGGCGGCAATTAACAGCAGAAGAAACGAGAAAACCCCTGCAGCCAGGAAACCCAGGGAATCTTTATTTCCCTTTCCCCAGGGCCCGGTGCTTTTTTCGAGATTTGCCAGCATTTCATACAAAGGGGCAAGCGGCGATTGTCCCAAACTGGCTAACCCAAAAAGAAGTTCCACACCGGTTGGCTCCTTGGGCAAATTCCCGGATTCTGAAAAAAAAAGAATTAATTGGGAACCGTCAACGCTGGTTGCTAGAGGCCCGGGGATAATCACGGTTAAATTAAAAATTGCCCAAGAAGCCACGAGGAGAGCGAATGCGGAGATATAGGCTGCCAAGGAGGCAAGGAAGAGGCCAGCTCGGAGGGAATTGGTTTTCCATCCAATGCGAAATGACCTGAAAAAGAATATTCGTCCGGTATTAGTTGGAGGCATTTTCCTTGCCTGGGGAACTAACTTCCTGTTTACCCATTTTCATCCAAGGGCGACCCTGGTATCAGGCGAGATCCCTGTCCTCGAACAAAACCAAGCCAAACAACAAAGCAACGGAAGTGTAGATCATACCGTAGAAAGCTACCGAAAGAATGTAAATCAAATAGGGAACCAGGGGAAGTTGAGCATCGGCAACCAGGGCGGGCCCAACCCGGAAAAATTCCAATCCGGGTAGAATTGTGTCAAATACCTGGGCTGTAAAGGAAAGCAGTTTGGAAACCGGGGAATCGGGATTGTCGGCCATGCCTTTTTCCCCGATGGCAACTAGCACTGGAGTAAGGTGGGCCAGGAAATAAATCACCAGTACGGAACTCAGGTTGACCACCATGGGCATTCTTGTGGCCAGGGACACGGAAATCGCAACCAGGACCATAACCTGGCAAAAGCTAAACACCAATCCAGGGAGAGATTCAATTGTGTGCTGGCACCAAAAGCCTATGCCACGGAATAGATCCTTGACTTCTAGGGGCAGGGAACCGCCCGCCAGCAGCGAGGTTAACCACTCGGGCTGAGGCACTGGGTCAAGCCGGTCGAGCCAATGTTTGTAAAGCAAAACCCCTTCAAACAAGCAAAAGAGCAAGGAGGCGAGTAAAAACGCTGCCACCACAATCCCCAGAAATTTTCCCAGGAGGAATTGCCTGCGCGACACCGGTTTGCTCATCAGTGTTACCGCGGTCCGCCCTTCGATTTCCTCGCTGACAAACATACTTGCAGCGAGCGTGCCAAACACCACGGCGGCCAGCATGATCGTGTCATAACCGAGTTCCTTGACCATGATCAGGTCTTCACCGAAGGTGAAATAGGGCACGAAGGGGGAGACAATCAAGGCAAAGGAAGCCAAGGAACTAAGCAGCCAAAACATGGGCTGGCGGATGCCTTCACGAAACGCAGCCTGAGCGACAGCGCCACCTTTGGGCCATATTTTTAAAACGATTAAAAAGAAAGCAAGGAATCCGTCTAAAAGGATTTGCACTTGGAGTAAGGCGGCATAAACCCGGCCGGTGATTTCAATGCTGGCGGCTTCTTGAACAAAAATGTGGAAAACCACGGGAAACAAGGCTCCGCCAGCGGCAATCCCCGCAAGCCAAGGGATCCACGAAGGGCCTTTTACCCCAGGCTCTTTGGGACTGGAAAAAAGCGCAGTCACCCACGGCAGGGCAGCCAAAATTAACCCATACATCAGAAGAGTTTCAATGGCCCATTGCGCAAAAGAAAGGTTTACCATGAGTGCTGATTCCTGAAATGCTCGATTCGCCTGTTTCTTATTCTAGTAATCTACACCGAAATCCACGAAGGACTGACAGGGAATTTCCACCTTTTCCATTCCCTGGATATTTTTCCCAAATCGCCTTTGAATATCCCCAAGCAAGCCCTGAACCGCTCCGCAGGTTCCTTCCACCCGCAATTCTACCGAGCCATCCCGTAGATTTTTTACCCGGCCGCGAACCGGGTGGTTCCTGGCCAAGTAACAAGTCGATTGGCGAAACCCCACTCCTTGCACACGGCCCCGGAATAAGATTTTCCAGCTTTCTTCCTGGGGAGGTTCAGGACTACCTTGGCTTGGCATCGCCCTTATTTTGGCTCCTGGCGGTAATTCGGCTGCAAACCCCAGTTTAATTTCTCGCGGAGGGACTTGTAAAGACTCTTGCCCGTTACTTTTGCCAGCCTGAACTGTACCGGGGCCTTCTTAATCGTAATGACCGTTCCACTTTCAATCGGGAACCGGTCCTGACCGTCGATGACCAGCGTGGTTCCGAAGGCGGCGCGGGTTACTTTGATTTGAAAGGTTTTCCCCGCGGAGTCCACCAGGCTGCGACCGGTTAATACATGGGGGCAGATGGGAGTAATGGCAAAGGCTTCAAGTTCTTGGTTGATGATTGGTCCGCCGGCTGAAAGATTGTGCGCGGTCGATCCGATGGGCGTGCTCAAAATCAACCCGTCCGCCGTGTAGGTGCAAACCGTTTCCTGATCGATCTGCAACTCCATGTCAATCATGTGGAAAGGAGCGCCGGCATGGATTACCACTTCATTCAAGCCGAGGTGCGGGCCTCCCATGGCTGGGTGGCTGCCGGTGCATTCAAACATGACATGGTTGGTGATGCGGAAATCGCCCTTGGCGACTTGCGGCAGGCAGCTTTCCAATTCTTGCACACCCAAGTCAGCGAGGAACCCCAACCGGCCAAGGTTGATTCCCAGAACGGGGTATTGCTGATAGCCCATTTGCCTGGCGGCACGCAAAATCGCTCCGTCGCCACCCAAGACCAAGGTCAAATCGGCTTGATGCCTCGACAAATCTTCTTTTTGTTCGAGGTCTACTAGCACGACCTGGCAATGTTTTTTTATGAAGGGAAGGAGCCGTTCTGCCTGTTCCACCACTCCGGGTCGCAGGGCGTTTCCCAAAACGAATATCCGCATTTCAATGCCCTGGGAAATATTCCGGTTTGTGAAGTTCATTCTCTCCAGGGGATTCTATAGCGCGGGCCAGCCAATTCTTGGTCAATTCCACAATTCCCTGGTGGTCGAGTTTCAGGTCTTTGAGCAGCTCCGCTCTCTCGGCATGGGGAATGAAATGGTCAGGGATCCCCCGGCGGAGAATTTTTCGGGTGTCTAATCCGGCGGCATTGGCTGCCTCCAGCACGGCGCTGCCAAATCCTCCCTCCAGAGTGCTTTCTTCCACCGTGATTACGACGGTGGCTTCCTCAATCGCTTTGCAAATTGTGGCCCGGTCCAGGGGTTTTAAAAACCTGGCATTGATCAAGCCAACACTTAGGCCTTCTTCCCGCAGTTGACTGGCGGCCTTCTCACATTCCTTCAAAAGCGTGCCATAACTGATCAGGATAATATCCTCGCCCCATTCAATTACTTCGGCCTGCCCTGGTTCCATGGGTACGAGGTCTCGTTCCACGCGGTCAAGCGAGGCCTTGGGATAGCGAATTCCGCTTGGCCCTTTCAATTGCAAGGCCAGCCGGAGCATCGGTTCCACATCGAGTTCGTCCCCTGGCGCCATCAGGGTCATGTTGGGAAACAGGCGCATATAGGTGTTATCGAAAACGCCGTGGTGGGTGGGGCCATCGGGGCCGGTGAGGCCGGCGCGGTCCATGCAAAAAACCACAGGAAGATTTTGCAAGGCGACTTCCTGAAAGATCTGATCGAAAGACCGTTGTAAGAAAGTGGAATAAATGTCCACCACGGGTCTTGCGCCGGCCTTGGCCATGCCGGCGGCAAAGGCCACTGCATGGGATTCGCAAATGCCGACATCGAAAAATCGGGTGGGAAATTCCTCGCGAATCTTTTCCAGCTTGTTGCCCTGGCACATGGCCGCCGTTATCACTGCTACTTTTCCGTTTTCTTGCATGATCTTGTGAAGGCAGTTGCTGACCACATCGGTGTACGCCTTGGAACCGCCTTTTTTCAGCGCCAGAATGGTTCTTTCAGGCCCGACTTTCTCGAACACCGGTGGCGTGTGATAGGTGACAGGGTCCTGGCTGGCTTGCGGAACACCGTGGCCTTTTTGTGTTAGCACATGAAGGAGAATGGGCCCTTTCTGATTCTTGACATCCTCGAGCCATTTCCGCAGGGAGGGTAAATCGTGGCCGTCAATCGGGCCAAAATAGCGGAAGCCCAATTCTTCAAAGAGCATCCCGCCGGTAAGGAACGCTTTCAGCCCGTCCTTGAGTTGTTCCAGGGCTGCTTTGGCCATGGGCCCAATCAGGGGGATTTTTGTCAGGAGGTCGCGCGCTTGGCGCTTGGAATCCTGGTAAAAGCTTGTCAGCCGGGCCTGGTCCAGGCAGCGTGCTAGCGCCCCGACTCGCGGGCAAATCGACATTTCATTGTCATTGAGAATTACTAAAAGATTTTTCCCCAACCCGCCGGCGTTGTTCAGGGCTTCAAATACGATGCCCGAAGGCAGCGCTCCATCGCCAATGACGGCGACGCTATGCCTTTGCGTTTCCCCCAGTTGATCGTCACCAGCTTTCAAACCCAAGACTGTGGAGATGCTGGCGCCGGCATGGCCCGTCATAAATAGGTCAAATTCGCTTTCATCCGGATTGGGATATCCCATCAACCCGCCCTTGGTGCGGATGGAGCTGAAGTCTTTCTGGCGGCCGGTGATTAACTTGTGAGGGTAGATTTGGTGGCCGGTGTCCCAGATCAGGCGATCTTTTCGAAAATCAAAAGTCAGGTGCAGCGCCAGGCAGAGTTCCACCACGCCGAGGTTGCTGGCGAAATGCGCGGGTCGAATGCTCAACACCCGCACCAGTTCATCCCGCATTTCCTGGGCCAGGAGAGTCAGTTCTTGGTTGCTGAGCTTTTTTAGGTCCTGCGGACCCTGAATATTGGGAAGGAAACGGGACATGGCATCCATCCTTTGTTTGTCCAACCCCGGCCTCGAATGCCAGGGCTCCTTTCATTTTAATGATCGCGTGTGGCAAGGAAATCCGCAAGTTCAACAAAAGGCAAACCGCCAGGTCCAAACTGCGTGGCGATCTCCTTGGCCCGGGAACATAACTCCCCGGCCAGGTGTTTGCTGCGTTCAGTCCCCAAGAGGCCCGGGTAAGTTAGCTTGCCCTTGCGGGCGTCTTTTCCCACTCTTTTCCCGGTAGCCTGGCAATTTCCTTCCACATCCAAAAGATCATCGGTAACCTGAAAAGCTAACCCAATATTCTGACCGTATTGGTCCAAAAGGTCCAACAAATCTTCCCTGGAATTTTCGGTTTTTTGCCCTTGGGATACATGATACCCCATTCTCAAGCAGGCTTGGAAAAGGGCGCCCGTTTTCCGCGAATGCAGGCGCTCCAGCTCCTGTTCCCCAGGAAGTGATTCTCCAAGGGGTGATTCCGAAGGAATTTTCCCTTCCCACATTAGGTCTTGAACCTGCCCGCCGACCATCCCAGCTCCCCCGATTCCCCGGGCCAATTCCAGACAACACGGGGCGCTGATTGAACTCGGGTAGTTTTTTGCAAGGGTCTCAAAAGCCAGGGTTAAAAGCGCGTCCCCTGCTAAAATCGCCATGGCCTCCCCAAAAAGTTTGTGGCAGGTCGGGCGTCCCCGGCGAAGGTCATCATCGTCCATTGCTGGCAAATCGTCGTGGATCAGGGAATAAGCATGTACCAACTCGACCGCAGAGGCGGCTGGCCAGGGGTTGGCTTTGGCATGGAATACCCGGGAGGCTAATACAACCAAAACTGGCCGCAGCCTTTTTCCAGGCCCAAGCACTCCATGGCGCATCGCTTGCAATAAATTGCTGGGAAAACCCTGACTTGGGTCCAAAACCTTTTCCAAATGGCCGTTCACTTCAAAAGCCAATTCTTGCCATTGGAAAGGTAAACAGGTTCGATCAACTATATTCACAGTGGACAAAAGTCTACGCTCCGTTTGTTGCGAAAACCCTACGCATAGTATCATCCTGAGCCTTTTTGCTCCCAGGCGCTTCTTTCTTATTTTGCCTCGTCACGGGTCTAAATGGGTATTCCTGAGGGTCGGGCTGACTTTTCCGAATGAGAAAGACAGGGAATTCACGAATCTTCCTCACCAAAGGGCAGGCCCGGCTCCTTGTCCCCCGTGGATTCGTGTCCAAAGGGTTTCAAACGCGGTTTCCCTTCTTCATCCACCCCGGTTAGCTTTACGATTTTTTGTTCCGCTTTCCTGAGGAAATCTTGGCACTGAGCCACCAGGCGGACCCCTTTTTCGTACAAGCGCAGGTGCTCTTCCAAATCGACCTGACCATTCTCCAGTTCCTTCAGGATCTCTTGGAGTTCCTTGAGGGAAGATTCAAAACTGTTGCTGGGAGTTTTTTTTGTTGCCATGGTTTTGACTTTCCAGGTGAAAGGCCGCTATGGTTCCTTAATCCTCAACGCGAATAACCTGGCTAAACACTTTGCCCCTTTTTAATATTGTGCTTAAGCAATCTCCTGGCTTGAGCGCCTTGGCTTCCAGGGCTAATTTCTTTTCCCCCACCCCCTCCTGGGAATGATAAGTCAAGCTGTATCCCCGGCCCAATATCCGCAAAGGGCCAAGGGATTCCAAAGCCAGGGAATAATTTGCCAATTGCCTGGAGTCTTCCTTTATATGATTCCACAGGGATTGCAAAAACCGGGTTGCCAGTTCGTCTAGCTCCTGGTTTTTCTGGCCAAGTAAATCCAGCGGGGAGAGGAAAACCCTCCTTTGGGTAAGGAGGTTTAGTGTTTGCGAAGCTTGGTTCAATTTCCCCTTGAGTGAGGAGTTAAGGTAGGTCTGATTGTTCCCCAGCTCTTTGATAATTTCCTGAAAATCCGGAGTGGCCATGGTGGCGGCCTCGGTCGGGGTGAGTGCGCGTCGGTCGGCAACGAGGTCGGCGATGGTCAGATCGTCCTCGTGGCCCACGGCGCTGACCACGGGGATGTAGGATTGAAAAATGGCATTTGCCACGATTTCTGAATTAAAGGCCCCAAGATCTTCGGAACTTCCGCCACCACGCCCAAGGAGAATGAGATCAATCTCTTGCCCGGGAAAAAGGGAAAGGGAATTCAACTGGTTCAGGGCAAGTGAAATTTCGCCGGGAGCCAAATCCCCTTGCACACGCACTGGGGCTAGCAAAACCTCGGCGCCAGGCCAGCGCTTGCGCAAAACTTCCAGCATGTCCCGAACTGCCGATCCGGTTGGGCTGGTCACCAGGGCAATCCGTCGCGGGTAGTTAGGAAGTGATTTCTTTCGTTCCTGAGAAAAGTAGCCCTTCCCTCTTAATTTTTCCTTCAACTGCTTGAGTGCAAGGTCCTGATCGCCAATCCCAAAAGGCCGGACTTCCTCGCCGATGAATTGAAAGTCTCCTCGCGCGGCGTAGATGCTCAAACGGCCGCGGATCAAAACTTTCATTCCTTCGCGCAGGTTTTTCCCAGCCTTCAAGACATTAGGTTTGAAAAGTACTCCCCGAATGCTGCATTTTTCGTCTTTTAAGGAAAAATAAGCATGGCCAGAGTTTGGGGTTTTTAAGTCAGAAATTTCACCCAGAATCCACAACGACCGGTAAGCGCCCTCCAATAAAGCTTTGGTTTCCTCATTGATTTGGGTGACCGTGAAGAACTCTTCAATGGGTAATTGCGAAAATAAATCCATTACCCGCCCAATTCTTGAAAAGGAACATGAGTCAGGTTGAAAGTGTTGGCCACTGCCAAGTTGGTGATTTTCCCTTGGTGGATATTCACGCCGCTACTAATGGCGGGGTTCCGAGCCGCGGCCTCCTTGATTCCATGGTCCGCAAGCTGCAGAGAAAAAGGCAAAGTGACATTGGTCAGGGCAAAGGTGCTGGTCCTGCCCACGGCCCCGGGCATATTGGTCACGCAGTAGTGAATGATGTTATCGACCATAAAAGTAGGTTGGTTGTGCGTGGTTGGCCGTGAGGTTTCAATGCATCCTCCCTGGTCGATGGCAACATCGATGATGACGGCGCGGTGGGGCATCAGTTTCAAATCTTCCTTGTGGACGAGATGAGGGGCTTTGGCGCCGGGGATCAGAACGGCGCCAATTAGCAAGTCAGCCCAGCGCAAGGCTTCTCGGAGGCTATGGCGGTCGCTAAAAAGTGTCGTTACATTGCGGGGCATGACATCATCCAAGTAACGAAGTCTATCGAGATTAACATCCAGTAGAGTGACCTTGGCGCCCAGTCCGGCGGCGACCTTGGCGGCGTTGGAGCCCACGATTCCCGCCCCGAGAATCACAACATTTGCTGGCAATACCCCTGGAACTCCGCCCAGTAATATCCCCCGGCCCTCGAAGGGCCTTTCCAGGTACTTGGCGCCTTCCTGAATGCTCATTCTTCCCGCCACTTCGCTCATGGGAGTCAACAGGGGCAGGCCTCCCTTTTCATCCCGAATAGTTTCATAAGCCACGGCAGTTATTCCCGACTTTTGCACCGCCAGGGTTAATTCCTCACTGGCTGCAAAGTGGAAAAAGGTGAACACCACCTGGCCGGGCCGAAGGAGCGGGATTTCCTTTTCTTGGGGTTCCTTGACCTTGAGGATCAGCCCAGCCCGTGCCATGACTTCCTCCAGGGTGGAAACGATTTCCGCCCCATGGCGGGAGTATTCCTCGTCCGAGATGCCGCTGCCCATGCCGGCGCTTTCCTGGATTAATACCTTATGCCCTCTCCTATGGAATTCTTCCACCCCTACCGGGGTCAGCGCGACCCGGTATTCGTGGGTTTTGATTTCCTTGGGAACTCCTACCACTTGCGGCTGTCCACTCATGAAAGCCCCGTGATGCGTTTGCCTGGATATGACCTAAAATAAAATTCTATTTGCCTTCGCCATGGATTACGAGTGCAATTAGAGTTCCTGGCATCAGGGGCACAATCGTTTCGTGCCATTCGGGGTAAAGGAAATGCCTCCATTTCGCGTTAGCTTGGTAATTCTGCTTTCCTGGATTTGCGCCAACGCATTTCTCTTTTATGCCGAGGTCTTGCCCCGCTGGCGGGCAGGGCAACCACCCCTCTTCACCATTGACCTCGCCGATGAAGCGGGCAATGTACGCCCCTATGTTCAATGGAAAGTCCTGGTGAGAAACGAGGAGTTTCTTAAGTTGACCACCGGCATTGATTTGGTCGAGGGAAAAGAAGACGAGTTTATTCTTTGGGCCGATTACAAACCACCCAACCCATTAAAGCAAAAAAAAGACTTCCTCTGGCTGAAACATTTGCGCTCGGAATTCAAAGTCCATCGCGATGGCGATCTCCTGGCCGCCTATGCGCGGGTTTCCATCGAATCGTTTAGAGGCGTGCAAATCCCCCTGACCATGGAAATGAATGGGGAGATCAAAAATCGGCTTTTTCATCCGGTGTTGACTACCGACACCCTGGCCGGCCAAAAGACCATTCCCCTGTCACCCATGCAAGTCCCGGTCAATGGCGGGATGTTTCAACCGTTTCACCCTGTCCACCGGATTATGGGGCTCTTCCCTGGGCGAACCTGGGTGCAGCCTTCGTTTGATCCGCTGGCCATGGCGCTGTCAACCTCCCTGGCCGGGTTGGATGGGCAAGAGCCAGTTGGGACGGTTTTAGCCAAAGTACGCGCTGGATTGGAATCGGTGAATTGGAAAGGGAAATCCTTTGCTTGCCAGGTGATTGAATTCAACGGTCATGAAATGGAAGCGTTGGTTTGGGTGGATGTTGTTCATGGGGCGGTTCTGAGGCAGAAGGTGAAATTTTCTGGCGCCTTTGAGTGGGAATTGGTTCGGATCGATTAGCTGCAGAAGGGTAATTTCGATGAAATCCGGTGGAAAATCCATGATTGAAATGGTGGATGTGGTCAAAAAATATGGAGACAAACTGGCGGTCGACCATGTCAGTCTGACCATCCGTGAAGGGGAACTGTTTGCGTTTTTGGGGCCGAATGGCGCCGGAAAAACCACCACCATCAAACTGTTATGCAACTTGTTGTTTCCCAACCAGGGGACGATTCGGATTGGCGGTCTGGACCTGCGGACGCATGGGGAACAGGCCAGGAGAATGCTAAGTTATGTGCCCGACTTGCCCTTTCTTTATGAAAAACTAACCGGCCTGGAGTTCCTGGAATTTATTGGGGATGTCTATGGCATGAACCGGGATCTGACGCGGGAAAAAATTCAAGAAGTCAGCGCGCTCTTTCAACTCGACCCTTTTTTAAACGATTTAACCGAACGCTACTCGCATGGCATGAGGCAGCGAACAGTGTTTGCCGCCGCTTTGCTTCACGATCCTAAAATCCTCATCGTTGATGAACCGACCGTTGGTTTGGACCCCAAAAGCGTCAGGCAGTTGAAAGATACTTTGCGAAAACAAGCCGACATGGGAAAAGCCATTTTTCTATCATCCCATTCCTTGGATATTGTGGAGGAACTTGCGGACACCATTGGCATAATATTTCAAGGCCGCCTGATCGCCTTCGGCTCCCTCGAAGCGATTAAGAACCAGGCGGAAATGGATGGGTCACTTGAGCAGGTGTTTTTGAAGATGACCGAGGAATCCGAGGAAATCCCCCAAAAGCCGACCGGGGTTCAAGGGGCTGTTTCATGAGCGAACCCCGGTTAATTCTTCCCCCTTTGGTTCCAGGGGAATCGGCCACCGGCTTGCCCACCATGTGGCGCCGCAGGGTTGCCAATCATTTATCGGAAATGAAAGGAGCTGGGCTCATCCGCCCCATTATCCTGGTTTTTTGCAGCCTGGTGATCTGGTTCCTTCTCTTTGGTCTTAGTTATCTGGGGTTCATGTTCCTGAAGGAGCAAAGGCTTCCGCTGGGAGGGGGCATTGTTGGCTTGCTTTTTGACCTGCTTTTTCTCTCCTTGGGAGCTTTGCTGGCCCTTTCCTCGGGAATGATCTTATACGGCGGGCTTTTCACCTCGCCGGAAACCGCTTTCCTGCTCAGCAAACCTTTGCGAGATGATCATGTCTTCGCTTACCGTTTTTTTGAAGCCATGAGTTTTAGCAGTTGGGCCTTCGTGGTGCTGGGAAGTCCAATTTTGATTGCCTTCGGAGTCATTTCGCATTCATCCTGGTTTTTCTTTTTAACCCTTCCCTTGTTTTTTATCGGTTACATTTTGATTCCCGGAGCTATTGGCGCCATGGCGTGTCTGATATTAAGCTCGCTTCTTCCTCGGGGAAAAAAGGCCCTGTTAATTTTATTCGCCATTGTCCTGGTCTTCACAATGCTTTTTTCTTTGGGACGGTTTTTCGGCTCGGTTCGCAAGGATGGCTTGGACCGGGAGTTTGTCGATGCAACATTAAGGCAATTTCAATTTTCGCGCTGGCCTGCCCTGCCCTCCTATTGGATTTCCCGAGGTATCCGGGCCGCCGGGAATGGCGATACAGCGAAAGCTGGTTACAACCTGGGGTTGATTTGGGCCAATGGCTTGGTCCTTTACCTGGCGGCCGCATTCCTGGCCTCGAAAACCTACCGGAGTTCCTATGATCGTGTGGCGGCCTTCGGGGGAATTAGGTCTCGGGGGGGGAAGCCGTTTTTCCTTGATCCCTTCCTGGAAAAAGGATTTGGGTTCCTCGGCCAGGTTCGCAGAGCTTTGATCATGAAGGACTTTCGAGCGTTTCGCCGGGAACCAAGGCAGTGGGCCCAGATAGTGGTTTTTGGATTTTTGTTGTTTCTGTATTTCGGCAGTGTGCGCCGGGCTTTTCGCGGCGAAGTCACCTGGCCCTTTCAAAACGGCGTTAGCTTCTTGAATCTTTTTGCGGTTTCTCTCCTTCAATGCACTTACATTGGCCGGTTTGTATTTCCCATGCTAAGCCTGGAGGGCAGGAATTTCTGGATTCTTGGCCTGGTCCCAGTGCCACGCAGGTCGATCCTGTGGGGGAAATTTCAATTTGCTTTCTGGACTACCGCTCCCGTGGCAATTTTTCTCGTTTTGCTCAGCAATTGGTTTTTGAAAATGCCCGTGGACTACTGGCTGATTCAGTCATGGACCGTGTTGATGACCAGCATGGCCATGTGCGGTTTGGGGGTTGGGGTGGGCGCCTGCATACCCAATTTTAAAGAGCGGGATCCTTCAAAAATTGCCGCCGGTTTCGGCGGCACTCTCAACCTGTTAATTTCCTTGTGCCTTCTGGTGATTTTGGTCTTTATGCTGGCTGGCCCCTGGCACCTGATTCACGCGGGGGAAGCGCGCCTTTTCCTTTCCTTCTGGGCTATTGCCGGTGTTTTTGCCTCGATATGCCTGGGAACCATCCTGGGAATCATGGCGACACTTATCCCAATGGCCACCGGTGTGCAATGTCTGGATAAACAGGAGTTTTGATATCACGATGTGACAGTTTGGATCAACGCCTCCGCGGCTTGGGCAATTTCCTCGCGGGTCGAAAAACGCCCCACCGTCAAGCGCAGGGCCCCTTCCGACCTGGACCGGTCTGCGTGCATCGCGCATAAAACCGGCGAGAGGGTGACATTTTCCTCATGGCAGGCGGAACCGGTGGAGGCGGCGACCAAAGGGGTCTTTTCTAAAATCTCCCAACCCTTGCAACCGAGGAAACTCGCATTGAGAGTGTTCGGCAGTCGCCTGGTTGGATGGCCGTTCAACACGACCTTTTCCCCCAAGCGACTTTTCAAGAAATGCCAAAGGGAATCGCGAAGGTCCATCAACCGGGGCCCTTCTTCAGCCAATCCTTCCTGGGCCAATTGGCAGGCCAAGCCTAAACCGCCGATGTACGGGACATTTTCCGTGCCTGCCCGCATTTCCTTTTCATGCCCCGCCCCATGGATCAACGGGGGAAGTTTGATCTCTTTCCTTTTAAACAAAACCCCAATTCCTTTTGGAGCGTACATTTTGTGCCCGGCCAGGGTCATCATGTCAACGGTAAGTTCTCGAACATCAAGCGCCTTCTTGCCCGCTGATTGAGCCGCGTCGGTGTGAAACAAGATCCCTCTTTCCCTGGCAATTGTGCCAATCTCCCGGATTGGTTGCAGCGTCCCGACTTCATTATTGGAATGCATGATGCTAATTAAGCGTGTGTTTTTTTGAATGGCCTTTTTTACATCGTCTGGGCAAACCATGCCCGTTCCATCCACCCCAACCACGGTTAGTTCGAAACCCAGGCTTTTGAGAAAATGAGCTGGTTGGCAGGTGGCGGGGTGCTCAATTGCGCTGATTATCAAGTGGCCCCGGCGGGCGAACCTGCCAAAGAACCCTTGAAAGCCGGCGAGTAGCGGCGCTTTGATCGCCTGGTTGCTGGCTTCTGTCCCCCCGCCGGTGAAAATGATCTCGTCGCTGGAAGCGCCGATTAACCCCGCCACGGATTCGCGGGCGCTATCTATCACTTTTCTGGCTTCCTTTCCCAGGGAATGCGAACTGGAAGGGTTGCCATAAACCTCGCGCAGCAGGCGGGATATTTCTTCAGAAACCCTGGGGTCCAAAGGAGTTGTGGCATTGTAATCAAGATAAATTGGTCGCATGAAGCCCCCTGCCCTGGTTTTGTTAAACCTTTCCGCTTGGGAAAATACTAACGCCCCACAGCATGAAAGAAAAGCACACCCGGAGAATCCCCGCTTGCAATCGCCGGATTATGTTGAAAAATTACGCCAGACGATGGGGAGGATTGTTCCCCTGGGCAACCCCAAGAAAGCGAGGCGGGAATGTACAGCATCGTATTAATGACCCTGTTGTCAGGCCAAGGTGAAATCCCGGCCCTTCATTTCCGCAGGGTTTTCTCCGTGAACCAAACCGGCGGGTATGTCATTAGTCCCACCACCTATTCCGGGGGATTTGGCGCCTCGGTGGGCGGCTATGGCCCCTATTATTCCACCGGCTTTGGATATTCCTATTTTGGCACCTGCAATGGAAATTATTACGGTCCCTATTTAAAAGATCCCCAGTACAATGTCGCTCCGGGACAAATTCCCCGGGTCAACCCCAACCCAAATAAGAAAGACAACCTTCCTCCTGAGAGCAAGGGGAACAATTAGCAGGCCCCTCGCGCCATCAAATGTAAACCCGGTCGCTTCGGCGGCTGGGTTATGTTATTTCATCCAAAAAAATGGCCCCGGTGGGGCAGCCAAAAGCGCAAGCCCCGCATTGAATGCAATCAAGGGGCCGTGCCAGTACGGGGTAATTTTCCCCGGATTCCAAACATTCCGCCGGACAAAGATGAATGCATACCTGGCAATGATCGCATTGGGCCTCAATCAGCAGGGGAAATTCCAAAATGAATTTCATGGGAGTGGCGGCCCATTTTGTTTAAGGCAATTCATCATCGATTGCAGGGAAAACAATATTTGTTCCATGGATTGGTTGGAAGGGAGGACCAAGGTGGCGCCCAACTGCCAGGCGAGGTTGGACAAGGCTTCCTGGGTGAAGTCGTTTATGACAATCGTTTTGGCGCTGGGGAAACCCCGAGTGGTTATATCCAGCCAAGTCATTTCTTGAGCGAGATCTTTGCCGGTGCGTATGACCAGGATGGCTGGCTTGGCGCAGGCCAGAGATTTCGCCAAGTCTCCAACCTTTCGCGGTTCTCGGAATTCCCAACCGGCTTCCAAGGCTAAAGACTTGATTTTTTCCCGGTAACGGCCATCCGGTTCCAGCAGCATTATCGAGGGGCGGTTCATGGGGATTCCTTGGCCTTTTCTTCCGGCGGAGAACCGGCGTCATTGGGCCCTGAGTTTAATCCTAAAGATTCCATTCTGCGGATTAGCGTAGGCCGCCAAATACCCAAGATGCTGGCCGCTTTCGTTTGGTTTCCTTTCGACCTTGCCAAGGCCAGCGAAATTATTCTCTTTTCAACCCGGGCTAGAATCTCCTCAAGCTTCAAGGGCTCACGCGATGGTCCTGAAGGATGATGAAGCGCAGGCTCCTGGATGTGAAAGGGAAGTTTTGCTTTGTCGATCACCGGTTCTTGGGAGTTCAAAATTAGCTTTGTGAAAGTCTCCAGGAATTCTCCCCAACCGCCTGGCCAGGAATATTCTCTGAGCAATTCCAGGGCGGAAGGGGAGAAGGCAGTTGCCCCCTTCCCCAGAAGCCTGTGGATTTTTTCAGCCAACTGGGAAGCTAATCGACCGAATTCTTCCTCTGGAAGCTGCCACTTAGGGGCTTCAATCGGAAAAATTGAAGCGCCCAAGGAAAAGGCCGGGGCAAGTCTTGCCGCCAGTTCTTGGGATGGCCGGGGCAAGCCAATTAGCAATCGCGGCTGGCCTTCCGACTTTTGGACCGCGTTCTGGGGAATGAAATGCCTGGCGATTTTATCCTGGGTCAGGGTTGGGAGGAAGTGCGGGCTTTCCAAAAACAGAAATTGCGGTGTGCCTGCCCGTAGCCTTCCGCTGCCAAGTCCCAGTATCCCTTCCAGGATAGGCACGGGAAGAATTTGGCAATCCAAAAAGGCCATGGCCGACAGTTGGGTGGCCTTTCGTGATAATATCCGCCCCAGCATACACCTTTCGGTAGCAGTGGATCCTGCAAATGTCACGGGGAAATCACCCGCCAAGGCGATGGATAATTGTTTGTCTAAACGGGAACGATCCGCGGGAAAGAGAAATTCGAGATAAAGTATTTCCCATACTTCCTGCTGGGCGGTGAGGTTCAATACTTTGTCAGGGATCAGGCGAATTTGAGGAGATTCAGGCTTTATTACCTCGATTTTTCCCACCATGGCCCGGGCCTGAGAATCTTGTGGCAGCGGGAAGAATTGAATCTCCCAAATTACGGGGTTCCCTTTTTCAGGGCGTTGAACTCTTTTTTTGCAAACCTGGCCTTCACGGGCTTCTTGTGGTGGCGCCAGGGCGTAGGTCAACCAATTTTCCAAATCCGCCAGGGTAGGTTGAAATGCTGTCCCCTTGCACGACAGGCCAAGCAAGGACTCTTTCGGTAATTCCGCTAGCGCTTCCATGGCGGAATTAACAAATTGAATCTTGTATTTGGAATCGAGAAGGAATACTGGATCAGTGGAGGCTTCAAAAACCCCCAAGCCAGGCTTGGGTTTCCTGGTGGACTTTTTTCTTTCAGGAATTTTTCCCCGGGCACTCTCCTCCCGGGGAGGAAGTTCTTTCATTTCAGGTGAACAGCGTTACCACATACAATCCCAGCCCAATCATCCCCAGAAATGTTACCATGCGAACGCCCCACCTGTAGGCTTCAACACCGATTAATTTCCAATCATCATGGCGGGTGGCGCTGTAAACTAGGCTGACAATCACAATAATCAAGGGCAAATGCCAGAAGTAGCCGTTGGCAAAAAATGGCGCGAGACCTGAAAGCATTTCTACTCCCTCTTGTCCCGGGGTTTCTCCTCCGGGGGGGCAACCGGCCCGGCAAAGGCATCAAAAATTACCATGACATTCAGGCACCCGGCAATGACGGTGTACACCCAGCCCAGATCCCAGGATTTGTCCCCATGGTTTTGCAGCAAATTCAATTCCGCTTCCGGAGGGGTTCGTTGATAGGTTCCAAGCAGCGGGTCTGGACCGGGGTTTTCTTCCTCGTCATATTGGAAAAATTGCGCCAGGGCCGGCCACGCGGATACCCCTATCCAAAATTGTCCCATGAATTGCGGGCGGTAAACGATGGGGTTGGGGAATTTCAAAGGAAGTCCAAGACTCTCCAGGGTCTGAGGCGCAAGGCTTTTGGCTCTGGGAAGGTAAACATTTTTGAAATTGCCCAGGTAAAGCCCATAATAAAAAAGGGCATTAAGGCAGAAAAAAAACAACAAGGCTTTCCCAATTCGACCCTGAACCGCTTGCCCCAATCCAGGAACCAAGTAGCTGAGGAATCCCCCCAGGACCCCGGGTTGCAGAAATCTCTGCTTGGCCCCTGGCGGATCGCCAGAAAGATTATCAACGGAATACAGTGTGGAACTCATTGATTACGTAAAACCAATTCCCTGTTTTTGTGTAATGGGAAGATACACAATTCGAGCCCGTAGGCCAACCCTAGGAAGCGGTAATTAACAAAGCCAGGGCAAAAACTATAAATGCGATTCCCATATACCCAAGAAAGCCGCGCCAGGCCCTTTGGACTTTTCGTTTTTCTTTTTGAAGGGTGTTTTTTTCTCCCTTGCTGGGACCCGGTTGGATTCTTTCAAGGTTTGCCCCAAGGGTGTTATTTCCCCATCGGTTTGCCCCATCTGTGTTGGCTGGGGCATTCTCCTCCGCTATTTCATTTGCGGTTGACGGAGTCGGGTCTTGGCCCGGTTCCACCTTGTCGCCCTGCCCTTTGGACATTTCCCAAGATTCCGCAAGCGGGGCCCAAGTGAGGTTCGAAGGCTTCCAGGTTAAACGAGTCCCCTCCTTGGGATCATTGGAAAATGGCGGGGTGTTTTCTTGATTCAACACGACTGGTAAAGGCTTGCCTAACTTCGGTTCCTGGAATTGATAGGAAGGAAAATTGGCCGGTAAGGATTGTTCCTTTTCGCCAGATCCAGCCATTGCGGATCTTGGTTCTTGCGGTTCCCTGGCTGATTCACTTTCTGAAGGAATACCCAAAAAATCCGCGGCAGAAAAGATGCCTTGGGAAGCAAAGTCCATGACCGGCGCATCGGGTTCCTCGCCCCCGGCGAGTTCAAGCATTTGTTTCACCAGGGCCTCTAGGTCGTCCAATTGGCGCCTAGTGGCCTGCAGATTGCCGGTGGCAGGAATCATGGCTTGCAGATAAAATTCCTTTGGCCAAGGCCTGCCTGGCGGATAATCTCAGGAACTAAGGCAGGGGCTGGCCTGGGCGGAATAACAACAATGAGCGGGCGTTTCTATACCAATTTACCCCTCAATCCTGGGGAAATGGAAGTGTGCGGGAGCGAAGGGCACCACCTTGCCGTGGTTTGCCGTCTCCGCCCAGGCGACCCAGTCACGCTGTTTTCCGGAAATGGGTTGGAATACCCTGCAACTGTCTTGGAAATAGGCAAAAATAGGGCCTTGATGCAAGTTTCACAACCCTTAAGCCTATCCCGCGAAGCTCGGACACAAGTGACCCTGGCCTCTCCCTTACCCAAGGGGGACCGCGCTGATTTTCTCATCGAAAAACTAACCGAATTGGGCGTTTGCCGTTTTATTCCACTGGAAACCGAAAGGTCCCTGGTTCGGGCCAAAAACATCCACCGGGAAAAACTGCATCGGCATGTTATCGAGGCCAGCAAGCAATGCGAACGGAATGTCCTCATGGACATCGGCGAGCCATGCGACTTGCCCAAGGCCATGGAGCTAATGCAAACGCTGGAGAAAAAATGGATCGCGCAATCGCGGCTGGATAATCCCTCCGCCTATGAAACCGCAGGTGAAAACCGGGTCGGCTTATTAATCGGGCCGGAAGGAGGGTTTTCGCCCTCCGAGTTTGCTATGGCTGTTTCCCAAGGCTGGAAACCGTTTTCCCTTGGTCCCCGGATTCTTCGAATGGAAACGGCCGCCATTCTTGCAGCCGGTATTGCCGTGGCCAATTCGTAAAAGTGCTTCAGCTTTTTTCGCAATAATCAACCAAGGCCGCGACTTCGGTCCTTAGTTGTGACCGGTGGACAATCCGGTCAATGAATCCATGCTGCAAAAGAAATTCGCTGGTTTGGAAACCTTCAGGAAGTTCCAGGCGAACGGTGTTCCAAATGGTGCGTCTTCCCGCGAAGCCAATCAGGGCGCCAGGTTCAGCCAGAGTCAGGTCCCCTTGAAAAGCGAAACTGGCGGCTGCACCTCCCATGGTGGGATTGGTCAAAATACTGATGTATAAACAGCCAGATTGCTGGTGTCTGGCAATGGCGGCGGATACCTTGGCCATTTGCATTAAGGAGAGAATTCCCTCTTGCATGCGCGCTCCGCCACCCGAACCGCTGACGAAAATTAACGGCAAGCGCAGCCGGGTTGCTTCCTCGGCGCAGCGGCTGAGTTTTTCTCCCACAACTGAGCCCATGCTTCCCGCCATGAAAGCGAAATCTGTTATCCCCACCGCGACGGGCCGACCGCGAATGAAACCGCGGCCAACGGCGGCGGCATCGAATTGCATGGTTTTTGCCTGTTCGGCCTCAATCCGTTCCTGGTAGGAAATCCGGTCTTTAAACCCGAGTGGATCGCAGGGCCTGCAATCGCGGAACCATTCCTCAAAACTGTCCGCGTCCAATAATTGAGCTATTCGTTCCACGGTGGGAATGTATAAATGGTGGTCGCATTCCGGGCAGACATTTAAGCGGGCCTCGACTTCTTTGCGAAATAAACTGGCTTTACAATTTGGGCAGCGGATCCATAAACCTTCGGGAACGCCCCGCTTGGGCCGTCCGGAAAGCGCCTTGCCAGGCTGGTTGGATTCTTTGGAACTCATGGAAAATCAGTGAATGCCTGGTGCCGAGGTAAATGGGTGGGGAGACAATCCATCGCCCCTGGAAGGTGCAATTATACAAAATAAGCAGGGTAAAAAGGCTGGTATTTTTGGTGAGAGAGGCATTCTTCTTGCTAAACATTACTAATATGATAATATTAGTAATGTTTGGTTTAACTGGGGATCTCGTGGTTAATGCGTTCTTTACTTCCTGGCTTGCTTCCGGGTGGCTCCTTGGCGGAGTCGCTGCAACCTTGCTACTTTTCTTATCGATTCAACCCCTGACCAAACCGAAAAATCATTCCGCCACCTCTATTCTCCATGTCTCTTATGATTCCACCCGGGAGGTCATTCAAGAAATTAATAAGGAATTTGCCAAGAAGTGGAAACAGGATTTTGGGCTAGATATCCTTGTCGGACAATCCAACGGCGGGTCTGGCAGCCAGGCCAGGTCGCTCCTTGATGGGCTGCCTGGAGATGTGACTTCCTTGGCCATCTATCCCGATATGGCGGCGGTTGGCGCCAAGGGGTTGTTACCCAAGAATTGGCAGGAAAGGCCAGGAGTGAAAACACCCCCCTGGAGCACCTTGATCGTTTTTTTAGTGCGGTCGGGAAATCCGAAGAGTATTAGGAATTGGAGAGACCTGACCAGGGATGGTGTGTCGGTGGTTTTGCCCAGTCCCAAAATCTCAGGAAATGGCAAATTGGCTTTCCTTGGAGGCTGGGGGGATGCCTATTTGAAAAACCGCAGCACGGAAGAAGCCAACGCTTACATTCAAAGGTTGTACAGAAATGTTCCGGTTATGGATGCTTCCGCCAGGGCCACGGCGGCGACCTTTTTTCAAAAGGGAATTGGCGATGTCATGGTTGCCTGGGAAAACGAAGCCATGATGGCAATCCAGGAATCTATGAATCAATTGGAATTGGTTTACCCTTCCAGAACTTTTAAAGCTAGCCCGCCTATTTGCCTTGTAGAAACGGTGGCGGACAAACACGGCACCAAGGAAATTGCCGAGGAATACATAAGCTATTTCTATTCTCCCCAGGCGCAGCGAATCCTGGCGCGGTTTGGTTTCCGGCCAGTTCATGAAGAAATTTTCCAAGAGTGCGCTGGTAAATTTCCCCAGGTAAAACAGTTTTCCTTGAATGATTTGGGCCTGGACTGGGGTAGAGCCCAGGAACTTTTTTTTCGCGAGGGAGCCTTGTTCGACCAAGTGTTTCTTGAGATTTCCAAAAGAAAATGAGGCCGACTGGAATTTCACTTAGCCATGAAGAATAACACCCGAAACGCGTTGCCCGGCCTTTCCCTTAGCCTGGGCTACTCCATGACTTATCTTTCACTTCTCGTATTGATTCCGCTTTCGGCCTGTTTTTTAAAAACAGCCACCCTTTCCTGGAAGGAAATGGGAGATGTGGTTTGGAGCCAAAGGACTTTGTCGGCATATTCCCTGACCTTTTCGTCAGCGTTTTTCGCGGCAGTGATCAACATGGTTCTTGGGTTTTGGGTGGCCTGGGTTCTGGTTCGTTACGAATTTCCGGGCAAGCGACTTCTGGATTCTTTGGTGGATCTGCCCTTGGCGTTGCCCACCGCCGTGGCCGGCCTGGTCTATTCCAGCCTGTATGTGGAAAACGGCTGGTTTGGCCGTTTCCTGGTCCCCTTGGGTATTGAAGGCGCTTACTCAAAGTTTGGCATTGTCTGGGTTTTGGTATTCACGGGGTTTCCTTTTGTGGTCCGGACGGTACAGCCGGTGCTGGAAGAAATCGAACCGGAAGTGGAAGAAGCAGCCAGGATCATGGGCGCCAGCCGCTGGCAAGTGTTTACCCGCATTTTGTTTCCCATGGTGTTCCCTGCCCTGTTAACGGGATTCGCTCAGGCGTTTGCGCGGGGACTGGGTGAATACGGTTCCGTGGTTTTTGTTTCCAGCAATATTCCCTTCGTATCGGAAATGGCGCCTGTATTAATCGTGGCACGGCTGGAGGAAATGGCCTACGCGGAGGCTACCGCCATTGCCACGGTTTTGCTGATTGCTTCTTTTACCATGCTGGCAATGATCAATGTTTTGGAAGCCTGGAGCAAACGCCGTGGTTAAAGACACCAGGACCATTCCGATCCATCAAATAAGAAAAGGCGAACCGGCCTGGGTCAAGGCGTTGCTGATCACTGGCGCCATTGGCATCCTGGTAATCCTCATCGGCATCCCGGTGCTCCATGTTTTTTACCGTGCTTTTGAAAATGGATTGAAGGCCTATTGGACCAGCCTTACGGGCAACCGGGATACCCTCCACTCCATTTGGCTGACCTTATCCATCGCGCCCAGGGCGGTATTGCTCAATTTGATCTTTGGTGTGGCGGCGGCCTGGGCTGTGGCCCGTTTCAGGTTTCCCGGTCGGACTTTTTTTCTCGCGCTGATAGACCTTCCGCTGGCTATTTCCCCTGTGGTGGCGGGTCTGTTTTTTGTTTTGCTCTTTGGCATGAATGGTTGGTTTGGTGAATGGCTGGACGCTCATGGCCTGCAGGTTTTGTTTGGAACACCGGCCCTGGTTTTGGCCACCAGTTTCGTCACGCTGCCTTTTATTGTCAGGGAACTCATACCCGTTATGGAAGCGTATGGCGACGAGGAGGAATTGGCTGGCATCAGCTTGGGTGCCAGCGGCTGGCAAATGTTTTGGCGTATTACCCTGCCGAACATCCGCTGGGGGCTCCTCTATGGCATGATCTTGTGCAATGCTCGGGCCATGGGAGAATATGGCGCAGTCTACATGATTTCCGGTCGAATTTCCGGCTTAAACGATACCATGCCTCTCCGGGTGGAGAAGCTGTTTCAGGAATACGACATGGCCGGGGCCTTTGCCCTGGCTTCCTTGCTGACCCTGCTTTCCCTGGTTACTTTGGGGCTGAAAACCTTTTTGGATAAAAAATATCCTGTCCATGAAAAAAGCAAAGAGGGCCAGGAATGAGCATTACGGTCAAGAATGTTTCAAAGCGGTTTGGCCATTTCCAGGCCCTGGATCGGGTGTCTATGGAGGTCCCCTCGGGCACCCTGGTGGCCTTGTTGGGGCCGTCGGGTTCTGGGAAAACCACCTTGCTGCGAGTCATTGCCGGCCTGGAAACCCCTGACGACGGCACGGTGCTTTATCAAGACCAGGAAGTCACTTCCCAATCCGCCAGGGACAGAAATGTCGGCTTTGTTTTTCAGCATTACGC
This sequence comes from Gemmataceae bacterium, assembly GCA_009692005.1. Classification (GTDB taxonomy): domain Bacteria; phylum Planctomycetota; class Planctomycetia; order Gemmatales; family Gemmataceae; genus SHZZ01. Next base: position 202,585 of record SHZZ01000001.1, read on the forward strand.
CCTGTTCCGCCATATGACCGTTTTTGACAATATTGGCTTCGGCTTGTCGGTGCGGAAATGGCCCAAGGAAAAAATTGCTCAAAGGGTCAACGAACTTCTACACCTTATCCGCTTGGAAGGTTTAGAGGGCCGTTATCCGAACCAATTATCCGGCGGGCAGCGCCAGCGGGTGGCCCTGGCCCGGGCTCTGGCTGCGCAACCCAAGGTGCTCCTCCTTGACGAGCCTTTCGGCGCCTTGGATGCCAAGGTGCGCATTGAGTTGCGCGAATGGCTACGCCGATTGCACGATGAAATTCATGTCACGAGTATTTTTGTCACACACGACCAGGACGAGGCCTTTGCTGTGGCCGACCGCGTGGTCGTCTTGCGTGACGGCCGCATTGAACAAATGGGCCCGCCAACCGAAGTTTATGAACACCCGGCCAACGCCTTTGTCATGGATTTCCTTGGGCAGGTCAATGTCTTCCAGGGCACTGCCAGTGAGAGCGGTCCGCAAATCACCGGGTTTAGCGATGTCAAAGGCACGCCCGTGAAAGATTTTTGCTCGAACACCATTTATGTCCGGCCGTTTGACTTGGACATTGTTCACGAATTAAACGGACAGGCTGGATTGGCTGGAAAAATCATTCACATTACCCCGGCGGGCGGCGTCGTCCGCGTTCACCTGCAAGACTTGCATTCCACCGCCCGGGTTCTGGTAGAAATGAACTTTGCCCGACTCAAGGAAATGGGCCTGACCGTTGGCAAACAAGTGGGAATTGTGCCCAAGAAGGCCAGGATCTTTACTCCCGATTACATGATTTAGTTCTTAAGGGCTGAAGTGCTGTGCTAGAGAATGTTCACTTTGGGGAAGCCAAGTCCTGCAACAATCCTTTAACTTTTTCTGAAATCAAGTCGCGCACCTGGTTAAATTCACCTGGGGGAAGTTCCTTCGGGTCGGGGATTTCCCAGGCGAAGCGGCGCTTGGCCATAATCAGCGGGCATTCATCGCCGCAGCCCATGGTTACAGCCGCGTCGAAATCTTGGCCTTTGAAACTTTCCAACCCTTTGGATTGATGTGCAGTTAAGTCGTAGCCCGTTTCCTTCATTGCCGCAACTGCCTTGGGGTTGATTTTTCCCGATGGGCGGGAACCCGCGCTATGGGCCTCCACTTCCTCCCCGCCATGGATTCTGGCAAAGGCCTCGGCCATTTGGCTGCGGTTGGAGTTCTCCACGCAAACGAATATCACTCGGATTGGAATGTTAAATCTCAGGCTTTGGCGGCGCAGGCTGGTTTTGGTCATGAATAAAATGAGAGCAAAGAACTCCCAGCAACGCTCCGGCGATTGGCCCCGCCACATAAACCCAGATATCCCGAGTGTTGCCGGACACGAAACCGGGAGCCAAGGACCTGGCGGGGTTCATGCTGGCGCCGGAAATGGGACCAGCAAACATGGCTTCCAGGGCAATGACACCGCCAATAACCACGCCGGCAAGGGCGCTATTTCCTTTCTGCCCTTTGACGAAGGCCAGAACTGTGAACAGCAAAAAAAGGGTGAGAATAATTTCTAGCATGAACGACTGGCAAGCTGAGCCGCGCGGAATTGTTTCCCCCAAGGTTTTTGCCTCGGGAAAAAGCGTCCTCAGTAAAAGGCTGGCCAGGAAAGCCCCGGCTAATTGTGCGGAAATGTAGGGCAGAACCCAGCGCCCTTCGAACTTCCGGGAAAAGTACAGGCCAACGGTAACCGCAGGATTGATATGGCAGCCCGAGACATCCCCGGTGGCATGGATTAGCGCCGTGACTACCAGGCCGAAAACCAGGGAAATCCCCAGGTGGGTGACCGTGCCTCCAGTTACATCATTAATTACCACGGCACCAGTGCCGGCAAAAATCAGGATGAATGTAGCCAGCATTTCTGCCGCGAATTTCTTCAAGTTGGCGCCCTCTGCTTACAGTTCCATGCCGTTTCCCAATCACCAAGCGGCCATTGTTGCAAAAAGGCTTGCTGATTCCATAGTTTTCTGAAGCAGAGAGCGTGAACGATTTATGGAATTGCCTGATAATTTATTTGTCTTCAATTTCCCCAAGTGCGGCAAAGGGTTTTCCTTCGATGTATTCCAAAAAGGCGCCTCCTCCCGTGGAGACATGCTTCATCTTTTCCGCCAGGCCAAATTCCTCCACCGCCTCCGCCGTTTCCCCGCCTCCCACCACAGTAATTCCTTTGGAGGATGCCATGGCCTGGGCCATGGCTCGCGTTCCCTTGGAATAGGGTTCGTCTTCGAATTTGCCCACCGGGCCATTCCATACGATGGTGGCCGCCTGGGCAATTTCCGCCGTGTAGCGGTTGATCGTCTGCGGTCCAATGTCCACACCGATCCAGCCGTCGGGAATTTCACCGGTGAATTCCCGGGCGGTTGACGAGTCATCCAGTTTTTGAACAGCCAGGTGGTCGATGGGCAGTTCGATTTTTCCTTTCCCCGCTTGAAGGAGCTCACGGGCCAATTCCAGCTTGTCAGCTTCCAGCCGCGAGGCCCCAATGTTTTTCCCCTGGGCTTTCAAAAATGTGTAGGTCATGGCCCCGCCAATGAGTACTTTGTCCGCCCGTTCCAAAAGCGCGTGAATGAATTTGATTTTGTCGGAGACTTTTCCTCCGCCCAGAATTCCCAACATGGGTCGGGGAGGATGAGAAAGGAGTTGTTGCAGTATGGCCAATTCCTTGGCGACCAGGGTTCCCACGACCCGCGGCTTGCCTTTCATGGCGGCGGGAACTCCCAGCATTGTGGAATCACGGCGGTGGCAAGTGCCGAAGGCATCGTTTACATAAACATCGCCAAGGCTGGCGATCTCGGCGGCAAACGCCAGGTCGCTCGTTTGCTCTCCCGCATGGAATCGGACATTTTCCAGGACCAAAACCTGTCCTCCTTGAAGGGCAGCAACGGCTTCCTTGACCTGCTGGCCAACCACGCCATCGGCTTTCCGCACCGGCGAGCCCAAGAGTTCCCCAAGCCGGGCCGCCACCTTATCCATGCGGAAAATGGCATCCTTCTCGGGGTCGCCCGTGGGCCGGCCCAGGTGGCTCATGGCCACAACGGCTGCCCCTTTTTCGAGAAGAGTGCGGATCGTCGGCAGGGCGCCGCGGATCCGCCGATCGTTGCTGATGTCTCCCTTGCCATCCTGAGGGACATTGAAATCGACTCGGACCAGCACCTTTTTCCCCTGAAGGTTGCCCAAGTCACTGATTTCTTTTTTTGCCATCTGCTGCCCTTTCAAAAAAAAAGGGTGAGCATGGCAGCTCACCCTTGGCGAATTTAAAATAGCGCTAGCTGATAAACTTTGCCAGCTTGATCGCCAGGTCAGCCGTTCTCATGCTGTAACCCCATTCATTATCGTACCAGCCAAATACCTTGACCGTGGTTCCTTTGCCCTTGGGACATACCAGGGTCGATAGCGAATCGAATATGCAGCTATGGGGATTATCGATGATATCGGAAGAGACGATGGGGTCTTCCGTGTATTCCAGAATACCCTTCATGGGGCCGTTGGCGGCTTCTTTGAATGCGGCATTCACTTCTTCTACGGTGACCTCTTTTTTCAGTTCCACGGTGAGGTCGGTGATCGACCCGTCCGGCACCGGCACGCGTAATGCAGTTCCATCCAATTTGCCTGCCATGGTGGGCAGGACCAAGCCAATGGCCTTGGCTGCCCCTGTGGTGCTAGGAATGATATTGCAGCCAGCGGCGCGGGCTCGTCTGGGGTCTTTGTGAACTTGATCCGCCACATTCTGATCGTTGGTGTAGGCATGCACGGTGGTCATTACACCGCTCTTGATACCGAATTTATCATCCAGAATCTTGACCATAGGCGCCAAAGAATTGGTGGTGCAGGAGGCGTTGGAGACACACTGGTGGGCTGCCGTCAACTCATGATCGTTGACCCCTAATACCACGGTTTTATCTTCCCCCTTGGCGGGAGCGGTGATGATGACTTTTTTTGCGCCAGCCTTGATGTGATCGGCAAAGCCGCCCTTGGGGCTTTCTTTATCGGTGAAAAACCCGGTCGATTCAATGACGATGTCCGCCCCGTGCGAACCCCAGTTCAACTTGGCAGGCTCTCTTTCTTTGAGCACCTTGATGGTTTTACCACCGACAATCAAGGCGTCGCCAGAGGCTTCCACCGATTGGGGAAAACGGCCATGGACTGAATCGTATTTCAAGAGCAATGCCAGGCTCTTTGGGTCGCTAAGGTCGTTGATGGCCACGACTTCGACTTCCGCTTTTCTTTCCATTAAGGCTCGAAAGACCATGCGGCCAATTCTTCCAAACCCATTAATTCCCACCTTGACGGCCATTGCAACCTCGTTTGAACATGGGATTTTGTCACTTTGCCAGGTACCCGAGCGAAAAAAAAAACCTCTCGCTTTTCAACACCGGGTTGCATGCGCAATTCTTGGCAATAAACTATGATTTTACTTGCTGAAGTCGAGGGGAACCTCGTTTGCCAAGCCAAGAGTCCGATTTATCTTTAAGGGGGAAGCCATGGCAGGAGTGATTCGTGTGGCGGTTACAGGAGCCGCGGGGCAAGTGGCCTATTCCATGCTGGCCCGGCTGGCATCTGGTGAAGTTTTTGGACCGCAAAACCAGGTGGTTCTGCAACTCCTGGAGATTACTCCGGCGATGCCCGCACTGGAAGGGGTGGCCATGGAACTCGAGGATTGTGCTTTCCCCAACTTGAAAGAGATTATCCTTTCCGATTCACCGGAAAAGGCCTTTGACGGCGTCAACTGGGCGATGCTGGTTGGCTCCTTCCCTCGCAAGCAAGGGATGGAACGGAAAGAACTTTTGGGAATCAATGGGAAGATTTTTGTCAGCCAGGGAAAAGCTTTGGCCGCCAAAGCCGCCGCGGATGTCCGCGTCCTGGTGGTGGGAAATCCTTGCAATACCAATTGCCTGGTGGCTCGTGCCAATGGTCGCGAGATTCCCGCTGAGCGCTGGTCGGCCATGACCCGGTTGGACCATAACCGGGCGCAATCGGCCCTGGCGAAAAAAGCCGGGGTGCTTCCTGGCGATGTTACCCGAGTCACCATTTGGGGAAACCACAGCAATACGCAATTCCCCGATTTTGCCAATGCCCGCATTCAAGGAAAGCCTGCGGAGCAGGTGATTGGCGACCGCATTTGGCTGGAGGATACCTTTGTACCCATGGTGCAAACGCGAGGGGCGGCGGTAATCAAGGCCCGCGGTTTGAGTTCCGCCATGTCGGCCGCAAACGGCGCCCTAAGTCATGTGAAAAGCCTGTTGAAACCGACCGCTCAGAACGACTGGGTCAGCATGGCGGTGGTTTCCAATGGGGAATATGGGATCCCGGCCGGCATGATCTTTGGTTATCCCTGCACGACGGATGGCCAAGGCAATTACCAGATCGTTGCCGGTTTAGAACATGACGCTTTTGCTCAAGGGAAAATCCAAACAACCTTGCAGGAATTGCGCGAAGAAATGGACGCGGTTAAGGACCTATTGCCTGGCTAAAATCCGTAAATGATTTTAACGGACGCTACTCAAAGTTTCACGAAACACCGAGTGAAACCGATAGGAACTGCCTTCTCCTTGGTGTCCTTTGATGGTCCTGTCGGTTTTTAAAACCGCCTCTTTGAGAATCCCCGCCTGAGTGTCTAGAACCGCTTCCCCCTCCGGGAGAAAGGGTAAAAGCGGGATCCAGTCAGCTTCATTGGCTGGCGCGGCTTTAAGTTGCGTGGTTATCTTGATGGTGGTCAACTGGTTTTGCAAATCGGTGCATTCAAACCGCTGAGTCGTCTCGAATTTTTCTCCCGTTCCCTGTGGCGGGTCCAGGGTGATGGTAAAATCCCTGACCCAGGCCAAATCCTTGCTGATTTTTCCTTCTGGAACAACCAGCGAAAAGGGAAGCTCAACTTTGTATTTTTCCGCCGCGCCAAAGTTCGATTCCTTCACTCCACGCAACCGCCCCTGGGTGTCCAAGAAAACGACAGCGATTTTACCCGTCGTATATTTTTCCAGTTGTGCTTTCAGCTCCTTCGATCCTTCACCAGGTTTTGTGGAATCATAACTCAGGGTTTCCCCCTTGGGAGAAGTGGTTTCCATTTTGATCGTGGGGATGGTCAGGGTTAAAGTGGCGATGCCATTGGGGGTGACTTTCTCCACCTGCCAGCGTTTTTGCAGGTCCAGGCGGTTTTTGAATTCTGTTGTGGAATCCCCAACTTTTTCCTGAACCTCAGTGACATGTTGAACCTGGTAATGCAATACTTGCCCAGGTTTCCATTTAAAGGCGCCGGGCTCTTGAGAAAAAGCCTTGGTGAATTGCAGAAAACCCAGGCCGAGAATCAAGGCGGCCAAGGTGTGTATTCCGCGAATCATGGCAATCCTCCATTCAAGAAAACTTGTTGAAGGAATGTAGCAAACCATCGGGTTTTTTACCTAGGTCATTTTGCCTGCTTCATCGATTCCCACACCGGGGCAAGGCTGGTTAGCCCTAGAAAATGCCTTTTTCAAAAAGGGTTTCAACAAAGAATAAAACTCTTTTCCCGGGCTGTGGTGATGGTTGTGCCCTTCCATGGCATGGAAGAGCTTTTCCCCTGTCACAGCTTGGAAGAGTTTTTGGCCAAATTCCATGGGGACAAGGCGGTCCTCCGTGCCATGAGCGATAAATACTGGAGACTTGACGCGGGAAATATCCGCAAGAGTATCGAAGCGGGTTTTTAACAAGCTGGTTCCTGGAAGCCAGGGGAATAAATTCCTGGCCATGTCCTTGAAGGAAGTGAAAGCGGCGACCAAGGTGAGGGCGGCGGGTGTGAATTTGGCGGCCAGGTAGGTTGCCACCGCTCCGCCAAGTGAGCCCCCGTGGAATACCAGGTCCTGGTTGGCAAAGCCCTGGCTTCGTAGCCAGTGAAAGGAAGCTTCCGCGCTTGCGTGGCAGCCGGCCTCGCTCGGTTTTCCTTGGCTTTTCCCATACCCCGGGTAATCGAAAATCAATACACCCAGACCAAGCAAATCGCGCCAACGGCGCACGCCCTCGAAGCGGAAACTCAAATTCCCTCCGTTGCCATGGCAGTACAAAACCGCTCTGGCAGGATTTCCCTCAGGCGGAGGGACCCACCAGGCGTGAATTTTTCCCTGACCTGTTTCTAAAAAAAGATCTTGGACTGTTTCCCCGGGTGGCGCATCCTGCCATTCTTGGGGCGCTTTGGCCGGCTTGAACAAAAAGTAATTTTCAATGGCTCGGAGCATGTTGAAGCTTTCTCCGGTTGGAAAACCAAAAACAGGCCCAGGACAACCAGCAGAGCCAGGGGAGAATATCCCCGGTTTTTGCGTAGAGGCTCATTCGCACATCCAGGGGAACCCGGGCCAGTAGGCACCCATGGCATGATTTGAACTCTGGCCATTCCCTCAGAGGCAGGGACCTGGAACTTTGCGAGGGAAATTGAATTTTCCAGATTTTGGAATTCAACTGCGCGGCCATTTCAACACTTTCGGGCGCCAGCACTTTTCCGTTGCCATCAATCAACGCCGAAATCCCCATGTTGACACTGCGCACAAGCGCCCGTCGGCATTCAATGGCGCGAAAGCGGGAAATGGCCAGGTGCTGTTCATGTTCTTCACTTCCTTTGAACCAGCCATCGTTGGAAAGATTTACCAGGAACCCAGGGGGATCCTTTTGTGAAAAATAAGGTAGAGGCACCCACGGGTCGGTGTCCTCGTAGCAAATCAGAGCCCCAAACCGATACTGCGCTCCACCTGAATTGGCTTGAGGGAATTGCAAGACCGGGTGGCCGTCCCCTTTGCTGATGCTGTACTCGAAATCGTATGGGGAGAAAACCTTCAGCCAGGGAAACCAATCTTTAAAGGGGATGTACTCGCCAAAGGGAACGCGGTGGATTTTGTCGTAACGGCCAGAGGCTGTCCCGTCGGGATGCACCAGGAGAGCGGAATTAAATCTGCGCATGCCCTTGGGCCCCAAGCCCTGGGAATTCAATCCCAGAAGGATCGAGGTTCCCCATTTTTTTTTGGCTTCCTCTCCCAGGCCCTTTTGCAGCCGAGTGATAGTTCTCCATTCCGGGGGAATCTTGTCCGCTGGGGTGCTTTCCTCAATAAAGTGCCATTCAATTGGGTAGCTGGTTTCCGGCCAGATGATTAAATCCGGGGAGGAGGCCGCGGCGAAATCCGATAAAGCGATGTACGGGGCGCTGGCGGGGTCGCGCTGGTTCGGGTCGTTGCGGATTCCCTGCGCGACATTCCCTTGCAAGGCGGCGCAAAGCGGCCCCGCTTGGCCAATTCCCTGGCTTAACCGCCATTGACCATAAAGCAATGCCGCCACGATCAAGCCCAGGGTGATTACCGCTGCGGCTTTCCTTTGGCGGAATTTCCCGTTGAGGATTTCTGCCGCCAAACCATTGACCATGCCCACAAGGAAAGAAACACCGTAGCTGCCTCCCAGGTCCGCAATTTGAATGATCGGCAGGCAATCGTGTTGTGTATGGGCTAGCAGATACCAGGAAAATCCTTCCAGGAACCGGGAGCGGAGGAATTCTAAAGCGACCCAAACCATGGGGAAAGAAATAAACAAAGGGAGCTGGATTTTGCGGAGGAGAAAAAGGGCCAGGGGAAAATACAGTGAGCAATAAAGGGCCAACCCGATCCAGGTAAAGTACATCATGGGGTCCGCGACCCGCATCCATTGCAAGGCCGGAATAAAAAAGATCAGGCCGCAAAACCAGGAGGTCAGGTACAAAATTCCCGGGCGGATTGGCTGTTGAATCATCCAAAGCCAAGGGACCAAGGCAATCCAGCCGAGCCAGCCCAGGGATAAAGGAAAAAAAGACCAGTACAGCAACAGGCTGGAAGTCAGCCCAGGGATGGCCAGCCAATCGGTTTTTTGTTGTGGGAGTTTTCCAGGGATTTTGGCCGCGATGCTCATGGGTGGTTTAATATTCCCTTTTGGCCTTTATCACAATTTTCTAAACCAGGTGACGGATGGTTGGCAAACAGCGAACCACCTCACCTTGCGCAAACGAGGACTTTTCCGCAGGGAGGAATATTAGGGCGTTCGCCCGCGACAGAGAAAGCATATCGGCGGAACCAAACCAGGTGGCGGGGGTCACTTGATTCACTTGTCCGAGCTTAAGGCAAGCTGGGTGAAGCGTTGGGCGGTCGGAATGATAATCCAGGCCCTGGGTAAGGGCTGCGGGAATTTCCCTCTGCTCTTTTTTTCCTCCGCGCAATGCGAGCAAGGCCGGGCGGATGAACAGGTGAAAGCAAACAAAGGCGCTGACTGGATTTCCCGGCAGCGCGAATACTGGCGTGCCTCGGGAAGTCCTGCCAAACAACATCGGTTTTCCGGGCTTCATGTTGATTTTGTGAAAGAGGATTTCGACTCCCATTTGGGATAAGACCTTGGGGACCAGATCGAGCCTTCCCGTGGATACTCCCCCGGTGATGATCGCGACATCTAGGGTGAACGCTTCCTGAAAGATTCCTTCCAGCGATTTTTCCGTGTCTTCCGCCCTGCCGAGATACTTGGGCATCCCTTCCGACTCGCTGATGAGCGCCCCCAGCATGGTGGCGTTGGAGTTCCGTATCTGAGCTGGCCCGGGTGTTTGATTGGGTTCCACCATTTCGTTTCCGGTGGCAACAATGGCTACTTTTGGAGCGGGATGGAAAAAAGCGGAAGTTTTTCCACAAGCGGCCAGGATTCCAATATTCTGTGAAGTGATTTGGTCTCCGGTTTGTAAAAGCTTTTCTCCGGATTTGTATTCCGCCCCTTGGGGAAGAATATTCCAACCCGAATTTATCTCGCCAGTGATGAATTCAACTTGTGTGGAAGTGGTTTTGGCAAATTCCAGTGGAACCACGGCATTAGCCCCGAAAGGAATGGGTGCTCCTGTCATGATCGGACAAGCGCAGCCAGGCGGCAGAGCAAAATCCACAGCCATTCCCGCCGACAGCTCCATCGAATTGAGCGCCAACGCTTTGCCGGGGGCGGCCTCATTGGCCCTGACCGCGAAACCATCCATCAAGGCCTTGGGAAAAGGTGGGCTGTCCAGGTCGGCCAGAATATCTTCCCCAAGAAAATACCCCAAGATAGTTGAGGACACCGGGTGAATGACCGGATTCAGGGGCGACAATCCCGCGGTAATTATTTCCCGCGCTTGTTCGATTTCGAGCATTGGCTCCTCAAGTTACGCATTGTCATAAGCCAGATTGGGGGCCAGCCACCGTTCCATTTCACGAACGGGCATTCCTTTTCTTGCCGCGTAGGATTCCACTTGGTCTCTGGTGATCATGTCAACGGCGAAATATTTGGCCTGGGGATGGGAAAAATACAGCCCGCTTACCGATGCTCCAGGAAGCATGGCATAGCTTTCAGTGAGTTGCATACCCGCTGATGCTTTGGCATCCAGCAGGTCCCATAATTTTGCTTTTTCAGTATGGTCCGGACAGGAAGGGTAGCCGTAGGCCGGGCGAATGCCCTGGTATTTTTCCTCGATGAGGTCCTGCTTGGAAAAGTTCTCATTAAGTCCGAAGTTCCACTCCTGCCGCGTCTTGGCGTGAAGCCACTCGGCAAAAGCTTCGGCCAGGCGGTCGGTCAGGGCTTTCACCAGGATGGAAGAATAATCATCGTGGGCTTCCACCTGGAAATTCCTGGCCACTTCATCGGCGCCGATGCCCCCGGTGACCGCGAAAGCTCCGAGGTAATCGGGCATGCCAGTTTGAACTGGCGCGACGAAATCCGCCAAACTCAGGAAATGGCTTTGCCCTTCCCTTTCCCATTGCTGCCTCAGCATGGGAAAGCGAAAGCGGACATCCTGCCTGTCCTCGCCGGTGTAGACCAGGATGTCGTCACCCTCGGAATTGGCCGGAAAAAAACCGTAAACCCCCGAGGCTTTGACTACTTTCTCGGCCACGAGCTTATCCAGCATTTGCAATGCGTTAGCGTACAATTCCCTCGCATGCGGGCCAACCGTGGCATCCTCCAGAATAAACGGATATTTCCCTTTCAATTCCCAGGTCATGAAGAAAGGCGACCAATCGATGTAAGGAATCAAAGTGTCAAGCGGCAGATCCCGAATAACTCTGACCCCAAGGAAGGCAGGCTTGGGCGGTTGGGAGGCAACCCAATCCAGGTTTACCCGGCGCTGAAGGGCTGTGGCGTAAGGAACCAAGTTCCTTTGCTTTCTGCGAGAGAAATTTTCCCGTTCCCGTTCCTGGTTTATCCGGTTTTCTTTGTCGAGAAGCACCCGGGTTTCTGGCTTGCACAATTTTTCCACCACGCCAACGCTTTTCGAAGCATCTTTCACATGGATGACTGTCTGCTTGTAAGCGGGGGCGATTTTCACCGCCGTGTGTTTGGCGCTTGTGGTGGCGCCGCCAATTAGCAAGGGTATGGTAAACCCCTGGCGTTCCATTTCCCTCGCTACATGCGTCATTTCCTCCAGCGAAGGAGTAATTAAGCCCGAAAGGCCAATCATGTCGGCGCGGACCTCTTTCGCTTTTTCCAGGATTTTCTCACAGGGCACCATCACGCCCAGGTCGATGGTTTCAAAGTCGTTGCAATTCAAAACCACGCCCACGATATTTTTCCCAATATCGTGAACATCCCCCTTCACCGTGGCAATGACGACCTTGCCCCGCGAGGAGTGCTCTTTTCCCGAAAGGCGTTTTTCCTCCTCCATGAAGGGTTCCAAATACGCCACTGCTTTTTTCATCACTCGCGCGCTTTTTACAACCTGGGGCAAAAACATCTTTCCCGAGCCAAACAGTTCTCCCACTTCATTCATCCCGTCCATCAGCGGGCCTTCAATCACCTGAAGCGGCCGGGTAAACAACTGGCGACATTCTTCCACATCACCGTCGATGAAATCGACTATTCCTTGCACCAGGGCGTGACGCAGCCTTTCCTGAACCGGCGCCTCCCGCCAGGCCGATTCCTTGATCCCAGTCTTTTCCTTTTGACCCAGATTTTTCGCAAACTCCACCAGCCGTTCCGTGGCATCGGCACGGCGGTTCAGCAAGACATCTTCCACCCTTTCAAGCAAATCTTTGGGGATGTCTTGGTAAACCTGCAAGGCGCCGGCGTTAACGATTGCCATGTCCAAGCCGGCTTGAATCGCGTGGTAAAGAAAAGCCGAATTCATGGCCTCGCGAACCGACTCGTATTCCTTGCCGCGGAAAGCGAAGGAAACATTGCTGACACCGCCACTGGTTCGGGCCAGGGGCAGCAGTTTTTTCAAACGACGGACAGAGGCGAAAAATTCCACCGCGTAGTTGGCGTGCTCCTCCAAGCCTGTGCCAACCGTCAAGATGTTGGTGTCGAAAATGATGTCGCAAGGGTCGTACCCTGCCTTTTCGGTCAAGAGTTTGTAAGCCCGCTCGCTGATCTGGACCTTCTCGTCCGCGGTGACGGCCTGGCCTTGTTCATTAAAGGCCATGACCACGGCGGCAGCGCCGTACTTCTTGATGATCCGCGCCTGCTCCAGAAATTTTTCCTCCCCTTCCTTCAAACTGATGGAATTGACAATCCCCTTCCCTTGCAGGCACTTCAATCCCGCTTCAATCACCGCGAAATTTGAACTGTCCACCATGATGGGCAACTCGGTGATGTCCGGTTCGGTGCCTATCAGGTTGAGAAAACGCGTCATGGCTTTTTCGCCATCGATCATTCCCTCGTCCATGTTGACATCCAGGAGATTTGCGCCGTTTTGCACCTGATCGCGGGCGATCCTCACCGCTTCTTCGTAATTCTCCTCCTTGATCAGGCGGGCGAATTTCTTCGATCCGGTGATGTTGGCTCGTTCGCCAATATTTAAGAAACCAGTGTCTTCGCGAATTGCCAGCGGCTTGGTGCCGGAATACCACGACCATGTGGACGCGTGGTTGAGTCCGCGGGGTTTCACCCCTTCAACCGCGGCAGCGATTGCCCCAATCCATTCTGGGTTGGTGCCGCAACAACCCCCCACGAAATTGAGCCAGCCGTTCTCGGCGAAGTCCCGCAGCGTTCCGGCCATTTCATTGATCGAACCATTGAACCCGCCAAAGCCGTCAGGCATTCCGGCGTTCGGGTAACAACTGACGCGAAACTTGCAAAGGGCCGCTAGGCTTTCGATGGGTTCCCTCATTTGTTGCACGCCTACTGCGCAATTCAAACCTACGCTGATAGGGTTTGCGTGGGCGATGGAGATATAAAAAGCCTCGACTGTTTGCGCGGACAGCGTCCGGCCGTTATCAAATATGGTTCCCGAAACCATGACGGGGACCCGCCGGCCGGTTTTCTCAAAGTAGGTCTGGATGGCGAACAGGCAGGCCTTCATCACCAGGGTGTCAAAGGAAGTTTCCGGAAGCAGAATATCGACGCCGCCATCCACCAGCGCCTCGATTTGTTCATAGTAATTGGCAACCATCTGGTCGAATGTGGTATCCCTGGCGGCAGGGTTGTTGACATCCACCCCCAGGGAAAGGCATTTCTTGGTCGGCCCGATGCTCCCTGCGACAAACCGCGGTTTATTGGGGGTCATTTGGGTCATGCGGTTGGCGGCCCGACGGGCAATTTGTGCCGCCGCCAGGTTTAGTTCCCTGACATGCTCCCCCAGGTGGAATTCGTCCATGCAAATTCGGCTGGAGTTGAATGTGTTCGTTTCAATAATGTCAGCGCCCGCCTCGAGGTATTGGCTGTGAATCCCCTCAATTAAGGCAGGTTGCGTCAGGCACATGACTTCCGTGCAGTTTTTCAAAAGCATTGGATGATTTTGAAAGCGTTTTCCCCGGTAATCTTCCTCGGTGGGGTCGTGGGAATAGATCATGGAACCCATGGCGCCGTCGAGGACAAGAATTCGTTTTTCCAGACATTCTTCGAGCAGGGATCGCGAGTCGGTAGTGTTTATTCCCGGCATGGTTTCCTAACATCCAAGAGAAAAAATCCAATTTGGGGCAGCCGAGCCTTAGAGTAAGCGCCTGGCTGCGGTCTTGCAGGTGAAGTATAGCGAAGAGCGGCGGGAAAACGCATCCCGGAAAAATCGGCGGGCAGGGTGTTTAAGGGGAAATTAAGTTGTACCGAATGGGGAAAAAGAAAAAGGCTTCAGCATTTGGCAAATCCCTTGCGAGGCAAAAACCTCTCGACCTCCACCTTCCCTGGCGGCTTATCGCGGACCAATCCCTGGCCCAGGTGAGAATTGCCAAAATGCTGAAGCGTGTTAATAAGGGCTGACCCGAGCCGCTTGCAAATCATTCGAAAGAGGCGCGGACAACCGTCATGGAGGGAAAGGATAACGAATCACCTGAACCTGTCAATGCGGATTCCAGCTGGAGCTGGCCTCCCGGCAATAAAATCCTTACAGCTTCGCACGCCTTTCTCTGGCGCAAATAGATGAAATTGCAGGCTTCAGAATTATTTTTGAATAAACAATAAACCTGAATTGAGCCCGGTCCTAGCAATTATTAATTGGGCTTACCTTTTGGAAAGCTCAGGCTTAGCGCTTTGGAAAAACTCTTTTTTATTCCTTACACATTCCGTTCCAAGTCGCTTCACCCTGGGGCTTTTGTAGGCGAACGGGGGCCCCATTTTACCATTTCCCTGCAACAAAATCTTGCAGCCATAGAAAGGTTAAAGAAAAAAATTGCCTCCACCTGTGCCGTTTCAGCTCTTTTGAGAACCCGCATCTTAACCTCGGGAACCTCAGCTCTGGTTTACGGATCCCGCTGCGTGGCGGGCTTGCGCGCCCCAAATACTATTTTGGTCCCCCACGGGTACTCTATAGGTTCGCCAAAAGTTATAGCTTGGTGACGAACACCGCAGAGGCTCTATCATTATACCATTGCCCTTTAAAGGGAAAAATCTCTCTTTCCCCAATTGACCAAAGGATTCCACATGCCTTTCATCACGATTCTAATTGCCCTGGATTTGCTCATCCTTGGAATTGTTGGCTACCAGGTGACTGGGCGTGAATCGCCAACGGCCCTGATTCCCTGCGGGATTGGCCTGTTGTTTTTGGCCCTGGGATTTCTGGCTTTGAAAAATGGGTGCCGCAAGCATGCCATGCATGGCGTAGCGGGGTTGGCCCTGCTGGCCATGGCAGCCACTTTCAGCGGGTTGTTGGAATTACCCAAATTAATCGAGGGTATGAATCAGGTGGCCAGGCCTGCCGCCGTGATTAGCAAAAGCATTACCAGCTTGCTTTCTCTCCACCTGTTCCTGTTCTGCCTGATTTCCTTTGTGGAAGCGAGGCTGGCTCGATTTGGAAATCCCCCAGGGACTGGAACTCAAACATAAGAATCAAAAACCCGAACCTTTTGCCAGTTCTCCTTGTTGCGGGAAATGAATTCATTGTGTTGGGCGCTGACCTGGTAATCATCATGATGCTGTTTGTTGGCAAAGACCACATGCAAGGCGACATCGAAATCTTTATCATTCACATCCCGGGTCAATTCCTGGCAATGAATTCCCGCCGAATAATAATCCACGCCAGCGTGGGCTTTTAGAAATCGGTTGCATTCTTCAACCAGGGTTTTGGCCCCGCTGTCGGTGGAATTTTTTAACTTGAAAAAAACCATGTGCGCGAGTTGCTTGGTCATAGGGCCTCCCAGGGTTAGAAAATAACAGGAGTGATCAAACTGACTCGGCGGTTTTGAGAAATCCTTTTTAACTCCGGCCTTTTCCAAATTCGCCTTGCCCTCATGCTAGTGGCCAGGAAATGAAGCGGCTACCGAGGGATGTTAATTCGGGGAATGGTAAAGTGACATAATAGCCATAAAATCTTAAGACGCTTGTTTTTTCGGCAATTTGAAATCCAGTGATTTGAGGTCTTGATGACAGTTCTCTTGAGCGTTCAAAAAATGACGAAAAGCTATGGGGTCCGTCCCCTTTTTTCGGATTTGACCTTCGACCTTGCTGCCAAGGAAAAGATTGGTTTGATCGGTCCCAATGGCGCGGGTAAATCCACCTTGCTGAAAATTCTCGCGGGTTTGGAAGAACCCGACACCGGCATCCGTTCCTTGCGCCGTTCCTGTAAGCTCGGTTTTGTGCCGCAGGAGGACCGCTTTGCTCCAGGGTATTCCGTGCGCGAAGCCGTGTTGGCCCGATTGGAAAATGAACCGTTGGAAGAACAGGAAAAAGCGACCCGCGTCAAAAAATTGCTGACCCTGGCCAGGTTTGCTGATGCGGAAAAACCGGTCCATTTGCTTTCGGGCGGCTGGAAAAAAAGGCTGGGTATTATCCGCGAGTTGGCTTTGGATCCCGATCTCCTGCTGATGGATGAACCCACCAACCACCTGGATATCCCTGGAATTGTCTGGCTGCAGAAATTATTGCGCTCGGCCCAATTTGGATTTCTGGTGGCCACCCATGACCGTGCCTTTTTGCGGGGCGCTACCGAGGAAATTCTGGAAATCAGTCGAGTCTATCCTGGCGGCTTTTTCCGGGCCCCGGGTAATTACGATCAATTCCTGGAACGGCGGCAGGAATTTCTCGATGGCCAGGCCAGCACCCACGCGGCCGTGGCGAATCAAGTCCGCAAAGAAACCGAATGGCTAAACCGCAAGGCCGCTGCTCGCACTCGCAAAGCTGCTAGTCGCATTGATGTGGCTCTCAATCGAAGAGAAGAGTTAAAGGAATTGGGATACCGTAACGCGGCCATGAGTAAAGCCAGGCTTGATTTTGCCGGCACAGGGCGCCAGACCCGCAAGTTGTTAACCGCTGATAATCTGGCAAAGTCCTTTGGCGATCGGCAGCTTTTTTCCCAGGTCAGCCTGCGCCTTGGGCCTGGTACTAAACTTGGTTTGCTAGGGCCCAATGGCAGCGGAAAAAGCGTTCTTCTCAAAATCCTTTCCGGTCAAATACCCAGCGATACCGGGGCCATTACCCTGGCGGAAAATCTGCAATCAGTTTTTTTTGAACAGGGCAGAACTGCCCTAAATCCTTCGGTAACTTTAAGAAAAGCACTTTGCCCCAATGGCGACATGGTCAAATTCCGCGATCGGCAGATCCATGTTGTCGCCTGGGCTAAACAGTTCTTGTTCGGAACCGAACAACTGGAGGTCCTGGTCGGGGCTCTTTCCGGGGGTGAACAGGCGCGGTTACGGATGGCCCAAATGATGCTGCAGCCAGCCGACCTTTTGTTTCTCGACGAACCAACCAATGACCTCGACATCCCGGCCTTGCAGGTTCTGGAGGAAACCCTGGCAGACTTCCCCGGAGCCCTGGTGATTGTCAGTCACGACCGGGAATTGCTCGACCGGATTTGCACGGAAGTTCTGGGCTTGAATGGCGCCGGAGGAACAGGAATCTATGCCAGTGTTCAGCAATGGTTGAATGCCTTGGAAGAAATTGAGGACAAGGGGCAAAGCGTTGAACCAACCCCGGCTCGGGCCATCACTCAACCCGCACCAGCCAAAAAGAAGAAATTGAGCTTTATGGAACAGCAGGAGTTTGACCAAATTGAGAAAAAAGTGTTGGCCGCGGAGGAAAAAGTGGTTTTGTTCCAAAACACAGTTCAGCAATCCTCGTCCGCGGGACATCATATCCTGGCGAATGCTTGTGCTACCCTGGAATTAGCCCAAAAGGAAGTGGAACAGCTTTATTCCCGCTGGCAGGAATTAGAAAAAAAGCGCGATGGGAAACTTTAACCTTCGGGTCCCAAGGGTTATTTGATCCACCAATGGTGCAGTGAAATAAATTTGGCTCGGCTCCGACGAGCGCCAAGCTCCGGCCACCGGCGAGCAATGAAATCCCAGAAGCGAATCATGCCCCGCCAACTGCTGCAGGGCCTGGTTCGGCCACGGCTTATTCTAGTTTGCCGTGGCGCAGGAACACTTTGATCGTGGATCCGAACTCCGGCTCTGTTAGCGTTGTCATGTGGTTCCCCCCATCGATGACCTTGAGTTCCCCGCGACCGAGTGCCTTTCGAGCGGCCGTCACCTTACTCTTCACATGGTCGGACTCGTTCCCGCCGTGGATGAACAGCATCGGGGCCTTGCACCTCTTCAAATCCTCCTCGGTCACCGCAAGTTTCTTGTACCCGCGCCCGGCCGCCGCAAACGCCTTCACATCTTTGCCCGCGTAGGCGAATTTGGCGATCGCCTTCGCTTGCTCGTCGGTCAGATTCGATTCCTTGGGTGAAATCGCCAGGATGTACACCCCCAAATCTTTGCCCTTATCGACCAACTTGGCGAACAGCTCGACCTCGGAAAAGTCGGAATCCTTCACCTTCCCGATGACCGGGGCTTGCCCGCCGAACACCACGCTCTGCACCCGGTTCGGGTAGGTGGCCGCCACCTTGCCCGCGACGAACGACCCGCTCGAATAGCCCACCAGGTGGGCCTTCTCGATCTTCAAGTGGTCGAGCAACCGGACCACATCCGCGGCGACCTCGGCGTCGTACTTCGCGGAGTCGTGCGGCTTGTCGCTCTTACCGTGCCCACGCAGATCCAACGCGATCAACTGAAACTCTTTGGTCGCGGGGTTGGTGTCGAGCCGCCCCCACATGCCGGAATCGCTCATCCAGCCGTGGATAAGGACGACTGCATCCCCCTTCCCTTCCGTGACATATCGAATCTTAACGCCGTTCGAGTCGAACATGTCGTCGGCCGCATCAACGGGCCTGGGCACAAGACAGCATAAGACGAACAATGTTACCAGAGACTGGCACTTCATAAATTGCGTCCTTCTCAAAGTAGGTCACCCTGTTGTTTAGGGTATCGAACCCAGGGCACGCGCCCCGACGACTGGTAGTAATTCGTCCCCGGGCGTGAGAGCTTGGCTTCGAGTGGCGGTTTGTGGCCGAAAAATGGTTCGTTTGAAACTTTCTAAATAATAACGATCTCGCACCTACGGTCAACAAAATATCGAGATTGCGCTTGATGTTAGGTTTGTTCATGCGTCCCCTTGTTGATTAGTTTGCTCACGCAATGTTGTCACCTTAAACCTTGCCGCCGCAATGTAATGTGGCTTTTGAAAGCAAATTCTTGACAAGTAGCGAACCGATGCGACTCTTCGATCAGATTTGGCAGACGGCACGGGTAAAACATTTCTCGTATCGCACGGAGCTGGCGTATGTCCAATGGGCGACACGCTACATCCGGTTTCGCGGAATCAAGCAACTCAACACGATGGGAACTGCCGAGGGCGACAATTTCTGACGCACCTTGCGGTCGAGGGTAAGGTGACGGCGAGCACGCAAAACCAGGCGCTGGCGGCACTCTTGTTCCTGTATCAGGAGGTATTGAAGATCGACATCGGCCGGCTCGATGCGGTGCGGGCGCGGGAGGGTTTGCACCACCAGCCGGGCCGGCCGTGCTGCAGCGGTTTGTTCGGCAGATCAATCTATTCCGCCAGAAACCGTGTCGTACTGGTCGTCTGAAGGGGGCGGTGACAATGCCTTCTTAAGTAACAATCCAATTTCAACGCCAGGAAGGCAGGCAATACCTTGCACAATCACCAACTCCGAATTCCAAACCTTTTCACGGTGGTGCGTTTAGTAGTAGACTGCGACCCAGGCGACCAAAATGGCTACCAAACTTCTGTTAACTTAAGTCGCCTAAAAAATATGACTCGATTGGTGGTGGAGGGGAAACAGTGATGCAAAGTGTTGATAATTCAGGATTTAG
The DNA here is from genome assembly GCA_009692005.1 of Gemmataceae bacterium. Classification (GTDB taxonomy): domain Bacteria; phylum Planctomycetota; class Planctomycetia; order Gemmatales; family Gemmataceae; genus SHZZ01. The sequence goes on from SHZZ01000001.1 coordinate 222,187, forward strand.
GGAGAAAAATTTAATACACCTGACTGGATTCGAACCAGTAACCTTCGGTTCCGTAGACCGATGCTCTATCCAATTGAGCTACAGGTGCAAGAATTACCTTTCACAAATATAGAACTCCGCAAGGTGAGGGTCAACCTTAGGGCGAAAATCAAGGAAAGCCCTGGCAAAAGCGGAGGGTTTGAGCTTCAAGGAAAACTCTTGGTAAATTAGTCCGGATATCCCGGTTTTTCAAGAAACTTCCAGCCAGGGATGGGGATTTATCTCTTTCACGGTTTGCTTGAAAGGGATTTCAAGGGCATTCTTTTGCAGATTTCCCACCTTGGGCCATCAGGAGGATGCACCGTGAAGATAAAAAAAAACCTTTTGCTATCAGTTATTGCCGGGTTGGCTTTTGATGGAGCCATTCAGGCTCAGCCAATTCCCACCCCCGTGAATCCCTTGGCAAACAGCCAAGCCAATGTGGTTTCGCTGGGCAATATTGATCAGCACCTGGCCAATCAAATCGCCAACCGCTTGAAAGAAAAGGCCTCGTTAGTGGATTACCGGATTGACATCCGGGTGTCCCGTGGCAAAGCGGAAATATCTGGGATGGTCGGTTCAAACGGTCAAAAAGAGTCCGCCCTTCTAGTGGCTGGGCAAACCGAAGGAATCATTCAAGTGGTGGACGGATTGCAGGTGGCCAGCCAAAACCCAGGCGCCGCCTCGATTCAATCAGCGCCGGGCGGATTGCCGGCGGCGGTTTCCAGAGGCCCGAATTATTACGCTGCCCCTGGCAATCGGCCCATGAGCAACCAGATTCCGGAACCTATAGCGGTTTCTTCAGGCGCGACTCCCTATTCCTACGATATGAACCCGCCCAAAATGCCGCCTTATGCCTGGCCAACCTACGCTCCTTACAACAACTATTCCCGTGTCGGTTATCCAGAAGCTTATCCCGCCAACGCCTGGCCGTTCATTGGCCCAGTCTATCCATTCCCCAAAGTGCCGCTCGGCTGGCGCTCGGTCAAATTGGAATGGGACGATGGCCACTGGTGGTTTAGTCAAACCTCCACGAAGAAAGACCTCTGGCGACTGCGCTACTGGTAAACCAACCCTGAATTGGGATTCTTTTAAGGGCTGCTGGGAAACCAGCGGCCCTTTGCCATTACAGGAGATTGCAAGGGTCGATGTCGATAATCCACTCCACGCTGTTGGAGGGTTTCAAAGGGCCCAGGGATTCCCAAAGCAGTTGATGCAAATAGTGGTGGTTATCGCAATGGATTTGGATGTGGTAGCGGTGCAATTCGTTCAGTTTAAAAACAGGCGCTTGCGCTGGGCCAAGGATTTTCAATCTTCCCTTGGGGGGATTTTCCGTGGCGAAATTGCGGAAGGCGGAACTGAGTTGATCGGCGGTTTTTTCGGCGGCCTCTGGCTTTTTTGATCTAATTACAATGCGCGCCAATCTGGCAAAAGGGGGAAAATAGTGCAGCTTGCGATGGTTTAACTCCCCTTCGGCAAAATGCAAATAATCATGCTTGGCTGCCAACTGAATGGCCGGGTGCTGCGGAAAATAGGTTTGAATGAATACACGGCCGGGATTCTTTCCCCGGCCAGCGCGGCCCGCCACTTGCGACAATAATTGAAAGGTTCTCTCCCCGGCCCGGAAGTCGGGAATGTGCAGGCCAAAATCAGGGTTGATAACCCCAACCAGCCTGACATTGGGGAAATCGAGCCCCTTGGCAATCATCTGGGTGCCGATGAGGATATGAATCAGCCCTTCCTTGAAAGCGCCCAGGATTTTTTCATGGGCGCCCGGTTTCCTGGTGGAATCGGAATCCATCCTGCGAATGACTTTGTTGGGAAAAAGTCGAGAGATTTCTTCTTCCAGTTTTTCCGTCCCCGCGCCCCGGAACTCCATGGTGGGCGAAGCGCATTTTCCACAGCGTTGGTCTGGTTCCCGTTCCAGGCCGCAGTGATGGCATAAAAGGAAGTTGGCGCCTTTGTGAAAAGTCATGGCCAAATCGCAACGGGTGCAGGTGGAAATGCTGCCGCAGGCCGGGCAGCGGATCCAGGTGTGAAATCCCCTGCGATTCAAAAAGAGAATGACCTGCCCTTTGTTTTCCAGGGTCTTTTTCATTTCCCGGAAAAGGAGATCGCTCAGGATATCGCGAGTGGCCGGAGTTGCCGGGGGATGGCTGCTCATGTCCACCACGAAAACCTCGGGGAGGGTCTGGTTTTCCACGCGCTTGGGCAAAGTAAGAAGTTGATAATTCCCCTTGGAAGCGTTGTTCCAGCTTTCCAGTGAGGGGGTTGCTGACCCTAAAAGTATGGGTATTCCCAGCATGCGGGCGCGAACGACTGCAATATCGCGTCCGTGGTAGCGTGGGGTTTTGTCCTGCTTGAACGAATTCTCGTGTTCTTCATCGACGATAATAATTCCCGGGTTGGAAAGCGGTGCGAAAACAGCGCTGCGGGCTCCGATCACTACTTGGCCTTCCCCCCTGGCAACGGCTTTCCAGTTTCTTCCGCGTTCCGATTCCCTGAGGTGGCTGTGCAGCACCACCACTTTGGAAAAACGCTGGCGAAACCTTTCAACCGTTTGCGGAGTCAGGCTGATTTCCGGAAGCAAAACCAAAGCTTGTTTTCCCGAAGCAACGATTTCCGCAATTGACCGCAAGTAGATTTCGGTTTTTCCACTCCCGGTAACTCCATGGATGAGAAAAGGTTTGAACCCGCCTTCTTGAATGGCCTGGGAAATTTTCTGGCAGGCCAAGGATTGTTCCGCAGTCAACTCCAAAGGAGTTGGCAATGGTTGTGGGGCTTCTTTTGGCGCAGGCGGCTCTTCCAAGGCAATTTTTCCAATCACACCTTTGTCGAGAAGGCGTTTGATGGCCCCTGGTGTGCAAGGCAACTCTATGGCAATTCGCGCCGCCGGGGCGGGGCCTTGATCCTGGAGAAAAGCCAGGATCCTTTTTTGCAAAGGAGTAAGGGCGTTTATCTCAATTTCCCCGATTCCTCCAGGCAACACCTGCAATCCCCAAGTTTTTTGACGCTCTTTTTGCTCTCTGGCGCCAGCGGGAATGACCGCTTGCAAGACCTGTCCCCAACCGCAGTGGTAATAATCCGCAATCCATTGGGTGAAGTTCAAAAGGTGATTGGATAAAAGCGGCGCCGGATCGAGGATGGATTGAATGGATTTGAGTTTTTCGGAAGGCGGGATATTGTTGAAACCGATACAGAACCCAATTGCGGCCTTGTTGCCAAACCCCAGGGGTACTTTAACTCTTTGTCCTGGTAAAAGATTCAGGGAGCTGGGGATCAAGTAGGAAAATGGGTTGCGCAATGGGCGGTCGAAAACTACTTCCGCCACCCGGACAAGTGTGGAATCCTCCTGGGTAACTCGAGTTGGTATTTCCGAATCCATGGGTGTAAACGCTTAAAAAACAAAACACTATTCTTGCAGGAAATATAAGGAAAACTAGCCTGGCAGCTTCTTGGATGGCGGTGAGACAACGATCCAAGGGCGACCAGGTCGAGTATTAGATGTAAACATCGGTTAAATGATGTACGGTTTCCTGAGAATGTGCTTGTTCCGCCCATTTCTGTCTACGGGCCTTGTCCAAGGGGAGGAATTCCTTTCGTTCATAGTCCTCAGCGGTAACATCTCCGGTGTCAATGCGGTAAACCCAGGGGTGGATTCTCAATTGATTTTTGCCCAAGGCATTTTGAACCGCCGGGTAAGTTTGCAAATGAATTACTTGCTTTAGGACATTCTGTTCGATGGCGAAAGTTAAAAGTTTATCCGGTCCGAGTTCGGCTGCTTTTTCCTTGATGATGTCGTGGTTGGGCCCTGCAAATTTCAACCAATTTTCCACGGCTGGCATGGGGCCGCCATGGCTCTCTTTTCCCAGGGCCTGGGTCACCAAGCCTTGAATGGCGCCACATTTTGAATGCCCGCAGACAAAAATGTCCTTTATGCCCAGTTGCACCAGAGCATATTCCACCGTGGCTTCCTCCCCGCAAGGCCCTGTGCTGGCTGGTGGAATTAAGTTTCCCGCGTTACGAAGAATGAAAAGTTCGCCTGGTTCGGTTTGGGTCAGCAGGTTTGGGTTTATTCTGGAATCGGAGCAGGTTATGAAAAGGGCCAAGGGGCTTTGCCCCTTCCCGAGTTTTTGAAAAAGGTCTTCCTTTTCTAAAAACGCCTTTTTTTGAAAGCCAAAAACGCCTTGAATAATCCTTGTCATGGTTGCCTTTGTCAGGGTGAAAACCAGGGGAATTCCTTGTTTTTAACAGATTTATTATGATTTGAAATGAGGTTTCGTAAAATTTTATTGTGAATTCTATCTCGATGGTTTATTCATTAGATGATTGTTAGTTACTTTTTTTTTCAGGTTTCTCCATGAGTGAATCGGTTTCATCCTGCCCGACCCAAGATGACTTGGCTGGTTACCTGGGGAATTCCCTAAATGGGGATTTCGCGGGCAAGGTAAAGGAACACCTCAAAGCCTGTGGAAAATGCCGTAATTCACTCACCTCGCTGTTGAAAGTCAAAGGGGAAAAACAAGCCGCGCAACTTTCTCCTGCCTTCAGTCCGGCGCTGCCAACTGCGCCGGTAGCAACCCCGCCTGCTGCCCCAATACCCAGGACGGGAACCAATAACCCAATTCCTTCGTTTCAAGTTAAACCGAAAAAGCCCTTAGCGCCTGCCTACGAATTTCTGGATCCCCCCACCCAGGAGGGCAGCTTAGGTGTCTTGGGGAATTACGAGTTGATTAAAGTTTTAGGCGAAGGCGGGATGGGAATTGTATTTGAAGCGATTGACCGAGAGCTAAACCGGCGTGTTGCTTTGAAAGTTCTTCGCCCTGAATTGGCGGATGAGATTTACCGAAAGCGATTTGCCCGTGAAGCGAAAATTGCCGGCGGCCTTCACGATGAGAATATTTGCACCATTTACCATGTGGGGCAGTACAAGGATGTTCCTTTCTTGGCCATGGAATATCTCCAGGGAGAAAACCTGGAAGATTATTTAAAGCGCGAGGGCTTCATGCCCGTCCCCTTGGTATTTCGCTTGACCAAGGAAATGGCCAGGGGTTTGGACGCAGCCCATAAACAAAATTTGATCCATCGCGATATAAAGCCAGCAAATATCTGGCTGGAAAAGGGCAATTTCCCTGGGGAAATCAAAAGGGTGAAAATCCTGGACTTTGGTCTGGCCCGGGCCATTGGACAAGAAAACCAATTGACTGCCCAAGGTATGATTGTCGGAACGCCCAACTATATGGCGCCGGAACAAATCGAGGGGAGCCCCTTGGATTCACGCGCCGACTTGTTCAGCTTGGGTTGTGTGGTCTACCGGATGCTTTCGGGAAAAATCCCATTTGACAAGGAAAACACCCTGGCTGTATTGCAAGCGGTCTTGGAGGTGGAAATTCCTTCTCTGGAGAATATGGAAAGGCAGATGCCTCAAAGTGCATTAACCCTGTTGACAAAATTGCTGGCCCGGGACCCAAATCAAAGGCCTTCCAACGCGCAGGAGGTTATTGAAATAATCATTGCTTTTGAACAAGGAACGGGTTCAGAGAATTTTAATGTATTAAAATCAATCTTGTTCAAAGCGCCGATTATTCCTCCAGGAAAGTCGGTAAAGAAGAGTTCAGGAATTCTTTTCGGCATCATCGCCCTTATTGCCGCCTTGGTCTTTGGGATCTTTATCGGCTTGGCGAAACTCCTTAATTAATGCAAGTATTATTGCCAGGACCATTTTTTATTGTTGTTGCGAGGATCCTAATTTCCTTGGATAATTGTCCATTCTTCCTTGTGAAAATGGCGCCAAACCATGTTGGAATATGACCGTTACAGCTTTTGGAAGGTTACCTTTTCCTTTTCGGGAACAGTTTTACCTGGCGTGTTGGGCCGAGTGGGATTGCTCATATTGTTCAGCTTGGCAATTTGCGCCACCAATGATTTTGTCTTAATTCCCTACAAAATACCGCTTCCCACTCTCGACCAGTTCGGCCATACGGTCCTTGGCACCTCGGTGGGGTTGCTTATTGTCTTTCGCACCAATTCCTCGAGCAATCGCTACTGGGATGGGCGGTCGCATTGGGGCATGCTGGTGAACACTTCGCGAAATCTGATGCGCCTGGCCAATGTTTACGGAAAAAATAGCGCCGAGGTGGCGACTTTGATCACGGCCTATGTCTTGGCGGTCAAAGAAGTGTTGCGGGGCACCCGTAATTTTGGCTTCATCTCCAACTTGTTGACCGGCAGGATTTACACAAACATGACCAAGGCCAATAATCCCCCCGCCTATATTGCTCAGGCGATTAGCGAATGGATTCGTGGCAATGTCAAGGATGGGCAATTTGATTATTCCATTGCCGCCAGGATGGAAGAACTTCTGTCGCGGTTGCTGGACAGTCAGGGTGGCTGTGAAAAGATCTTGAAAACCCCGCTGCCCTTTGTTTACGCCTCGTTTATCAAGCAGTTGCTGGTGCTTTACCTGTTTTCCCTGCCCTTTGTATTGGTGCCCAAAATGGATTGGGCGGCGCCGCTGGTAATTGCCGCGCTAGGCTTTGGCCTGCTGGGAATTGAAGAAGCTGGGGTGGAAATCGAAAACCCATTCGGCCTTCAGGTGAACGACCTGCCCTTGGAAAAAATCTGTGAAATGCTCGCCAGGGATGTCAACAGCCTGATGGAATTAAAATAGCCAAACTATTCCAAGTCCAAAGCTAACGCTTGCCGCATTTCCAAGGAAAGTGATTGCGAAGCAAGCGGGTTGCTGCCCCATCGCAAAATTACCTCTGCCTTGGCCTCTTCTCCCCCAAGCGCTTTTCCCTGTTCTGCAGTGAAGGCGAATTGCACCCAGAAGGAGGTTCCCACTGCCATATCTTCTGGCCGGGCCGTAACCAGGTCCCCTGGGAGGGAATGTTTCCCGATTTCAAATCGCAAATAGTTTCCTTGAAGTGGGCCAAGAGTCTTAACAAGACCTTGTTCCACTAATAAGGAAGCCTGGAGGATGTTTTGTGCCGGGATCAACCGGTTGAAGACTGCCAATTCCCTGTGAATTTTCCCAGGATCAGTGAGGCGGGCCACGCGCAATATTTCCTGCAAGCGGAAAATGAGGGTCTGGCGGTTTTCAAATATCAGAGTGAACTCCGTCCCCAATTTCACCCTGCGGAAACGCTCCAGGTATTTCTGTTGCTGTTCGAATAATTCCTTCCTTTGCAGGTTGAATTCTTCAAGGGGCAGGAGGTCATCCAGAGAAATGAGGCGCATCTTTCCAATACCGACAGGGGTTTCGAAGGGTCAATTCGCCTTGGGCAAGGACAAATCCTTGGTATCGGGGAAAATGGGTTTGCCTGCTTCAATGGCCAGCCAGATAGCGGCGCCCATCACATAAACCACTCCAAACATGATCAGGTTGGTTTGATAGCCTGGCAATTGAGCGTTGGCCAAAGCTTCGGGGCTGGGGTCGGGGCCCAGATTTTGTGCCGCGAGGTACCATTCCAGGATCTTCCCTGTAAGGATGGTAACGATAAAGCCTCCGAGGTTGCCAATCATGTTCATGGTTCCGGAAACAATGGCAGCGTATTTTTGCCCGATATCCTGGCATGTGGCCCATATAGCCCCCATGGTTAAATCATTGCAAAACCCTGCCAAGGCAATAAACCCGGCAAAGGCCAGGGCATTCCGGTTACTCAGCGAGTAATAGGCGCCAAAGTAACAGAGGGCGCAGGCTGCATTCCCAGCAACCGCGGGCAGTCTTCGGGAACGGGTTTTTGAGTTCCCTTTCCGCAACAAACTGTCGGTCCAAAGCCCACCAATGAAGCACCCCAATGCGCCAAAAAGCATTGGCCCCCCCTTGTAAAGGGCTCCCTTCCAATCTTGAGGGGAGATTTGGAATTGTTCCTTCATGATGGCTGGCAAGTAGTTCAAATTGAAATACCAGCCAAAATTCAAACAAAAATACATCAAGCACATGAGGATGACATTTTTGTTGGTTAAAAGGGCGCGCCACGGGACATTCGCATGAGCCGTCCCTGATTCATCGCCCTTCCCTTCCTCAATCACCGCGGTTTCACCTGCATTGACACCGGGGTGTTCCGCCGGCTTGTTGCGGAAAATAAGTGTGAAAGCTACACACCACAGGACCCCGAGAATTCCAAAGGAGAAAAACACCACCCGCCAGGAGATTTCCAAGTACACTACAAAAAACATCCACAATAAAGGAGTTAGCCCGCCCATGAGCCGGGCGGAAGTCCAGATCAATCCCTGGGCCATTCCTCTTTCCTTTAATGGCAACCAGTTGTGCAAGGCCCTGGTGATATTGGGATAGGCGCCCGCCTCCCCCATGCCAAATAGAAACCGCACCGCCACCAGCATCATGAAGGACATGGAGAATGTGGACCCGAATGAATACCCTGCCAGCCCGGTGAGGGCTGTGAAACCGGACCACCATAGCACAATTCGGATGAGGGTTTTTTTGGGGCCAAAGACATCGCCCAGGTAGCCGGTGGGCACTTCAAATAGTGCATAGGCCAAATTGAAGGCTCCAAGGGCCCAGGCCATTTCACTTATGTTTTTGAAACCATAACTCTTTTGAATTTCCGATTGAGCATTGGGAAACGCGGCCCGGTCCAGGTAGGTCAGCATCGAAAGGACACAGAGCATGCCTAAAATGGAATAACGGACATGGGTGGCGTGTTGCCCACTTTGCGGAATGGCGGGGTTTGACATGAAAACTTTCTCAAGGCGTGGAAGGAAGGATGGGGTATTCTTCAGGATCTGGCGAGAGAAAGCAATAGGTGGGAAAAGTTAAGGAGAGGTTCGCGGCGGTTTCCTGGGGTCGAGGCGGAGACCACCTTCACCTCCAGTAATGCCAATCAATAAATCTTCCTGACTATTGGGGAGGGGGATTTGTAAAAGAGTTCTGGCGGGATTCCTGCCATCGTTAATCACCAAAGTTTTCGTCCCTGGGACTTGAATTTGCGGGGTGCTCTCGCCTGGTTGGATGAGAAGTGGGCGGTCCCTCAAGGCCCGGCCATTAAAAATGCTTCGGACCTGGATGATAAGCGGCGCCTTTGTTTCATTTTTGAATACCAGACTTGGAGGCGTCCCGGGCAACTGCCCGATTTGAGCACAAGTAAAACAAAGATGAACAAGAAGTTCCAAAGGCTTCAATCCTGAAAAAGGGCTGCGTTCAATAATAACGCATAAAAAAGGGAAACTTGCGAACAAGTTTCCCAAGGAAATCTGATTAGTGGGAAAGCCAGAAAATCATGGATGGCACGGCCTTACACCAACTCCTTGAGGGGTGGTTCGGCGGCCAAATGCTCCGGCCTGCCGGTTGGGTCCAGCAAAGTGTGATGCATGGGGTTTAATCCAATATTGGAGTAAAGCGTGGCGAAAACCTCGCCATAAGTGACTGGCCTATCCTTGGCAAATTCACCCAGGCGGTTGGTGGACCCGACCACCTGTCCGGTTTTCATGCCGCCGCCAAACATCATGGCGCAACTAACCTGCGGCCAATGGTCGCGGCCAGCATCCTTGTTAATGCGGGGTGTGCGGCCAAATTCGCCCCAGGCAATCACCGTGACATCATCCAAGAGGCCGCGGATTTGCAAATCATCCATCAAGGCGCTAAGGCCTTGATCCAGTTTTTTGCCATGATCGCGGACTAGGTCAAAATTCTTGCCATGGCTGTCCCAGCGACCGTAAGAAAGGGTGACCACTCTGGCCCCAGCTTCCACCAACCGCCGTGCCATTAAAAGTTGATCGTTGACCGTTGGCGCGCCATCGTATTGGAACTGATAGGGTTTGCCATCACCATAACGATCACGGACTTTGGAGCTTTCTTTGGAAAGGTCCAAGGCGTCAAGCAGTTTGCTGGAAGTTAGGACATCAAGAGCTTTTTCCTGGGCGGAATCGATCCCGGAGAGGTTGCCACCATGGTCCAGGCCGCGTTTAAGCAAATCAAAACTCTTGAGGAGGGTTTTGCGGTCGCCAAAATTTCCCGCGTTGGCGGTACCCAAAATCAGGTCTTTCATGCCCTGGCCATTGGGCTGAAAACATTTGTGGGAAGCTCCCAGGAACCCGGGCGTACCTGAGTCGGACCAAGGCGTATGCTGAGTTTTCGCGGCCAAGCCAACAAAGGAGGGAACCGAGGGATCCACAGGCCCTTGCAGCTTGGAAGCCGTTGCGCCAATACTTGGCCTTCCACCCAAATTAGCCATGGAACTTTTGGGCCACCCCGACATGCATTGGATGGCATCATGTCCGCCACTGGACCCGACCAAGGATCGGATAATGGCGCAGTTGTGCATGCGGGCGGCCAATTGCGGAAACACTTCGCAAATTTGAATGCCTGGAACTGAGGTGGCAATCGGTTTGAACTCTCCGCGGATTTCCGCGGGGGCGTCCATTTTCAAATCCCACATGTCTTGGTGAGGGGGCCCGCCGCCCAGGAAAACATTAATGATGGCCTTATGGCCCAATCCCCCCTGGGAGTTTCCTTTGGTGGCGCTGGCTCGCAAAATCTGAGGCAAGGTAAGCGTATGCCCTGCAAAAGCAAAAGCCCCAATCCGGAGAAAATCCCGGCGGCGGAGTCCATCGCAATACCTGGTCGTTTTTCCCGGAATCGTCAGCATGGCTGCATCTCCGAATTCATCCTAAGGTGGGGGGAACAACTTATTCCCATATTGGCAGGCAATAAAGCCTAACCTTCAGTTAATATCATGTCAAGGACTTAGTTCCTTTAATTAAAAAGAGAAGAAAGTCGTTTGGAGGAAATTTTCTGAAAGGATTGGCCGGTTCCAGGGTTTTTTGCGGCCCTTTCTGATGGAAATGTAAAACGATGTTAAAAGCCAGGATTATTCCCTGTTTGGATGTTCACGAGGGCCGGGTGGTTAAAGGGGTTAATTTCCTCAACCTGAAGGACGCCGGCGACCCTGTGAAAATCGCCCGCCGTTATGAGGAACAAGGGGCCGATGAACTGATTTTTCTCGATATTTCGGCCAGCCAGCAAGGCCGGGCGATCATGATTGAAATAGTCAGCAAGGTTTCTGAGCAAATCTTCATGCCTTTCACCGTGGGGGGAGGTATTTCCAGCCTTGAGGATGCCACCAGGTTGATTCAAGCCGGGGCGGAAAAAGTCAGTATCAATTCGTCGGCGGTAAAAAACCCAGACCTGGTGAATCAGATTTCAGAGCGCTTTGGTAAATGCGCTACGGTCGTGAATATTGATCCTAAACGGGTAAAAAATCGCCATGGCGTTGTCTGGGAAGTTCACATCAATGGGGGGCGGGTTCCCACTGGCAAAGAGGCCGTGGCTTGGGCTTGTGAGGTGGAATCGCGAGGGGCGGGGGAAATTGTGTTAACTTCCATGGATGCGGATGGGACAAAAAATGGTTACGATGTGGAGATGACGCGTGCGGTGGCGGAAAGGGTCGGGGTGCCGGTGGTGGCCAGTGGCGGGGCTGGCTGCCCGGAACATCTCTATGAAATATTAACCGTGGGGAAGGCCAGCGCAGCCCTTGCTGCCAGCATTTTTCATTATGATGAATTTGGGATTCAAACCACAAAGAAATATCTCGCCGCAAAAGGTGTTCCCATCCGTCTTTAAGTTGAAGTTGCAACCAAGGAGTTGAAATGGCTTCTGCAGATATCGCGCAAATGAATAAGGATGGCGAACGGCCGAATGGCGGTGGAGATCCCGGCAAAGAACCGCAAGTCAATAAGCTATTTCGCCTGGCCATGAAGCAAGAAGCTTCGGATATCCATTTAAAGGTGGGGCAACCCCCGATGCTGAGACTTCGTGGCGATATCAAGCGGATGGACATGCGGGCTCTTACTCAAAACGACATGGAGCAATTACTTCTCCCCCTGTTGGATGTCAGAAAGAAAAAAATCCTGGATGATGAAGGCGGGGTCGATTATTCCTATGTGATTGGCCAGGATGAATCCCGTTTTCGCGTCAGCTTATTCAAGCAACGGGGCAGGCTATCGCTGGTCGCCCGGCGAGTGAATAATTTTATTCCCAAGTTTAAGGACTTGGGCCTTCCCGATGGCATGGAAAACCTTTGCAAATACCCTGAAGGGTTGGTGATTCTTGCCGGGGTGACAGGCAGCGGCAAAAGCACAACCATTGCTGCCATGCTCGATTACATCGCCGAAAACGAACCTCTTCACATCTTGACAGTTGAAGATCCGATTGAATTCACCTTCACGGATAAAGTTGCCTATTTCAATCAACGAGAAATAGGCCTCGACTGCCGCGATTGGTCCAAAGCCTTGAAAGATGCCGTCCGCCAGGATCCGGATGTCATCCTGATTGGTGAGTTGCGCGATGTGGAAACATTCGAAGCCGCTATTCACGCGGCGGAAACCGGCCACTTGGTTTTTGGCACGATTCATGCCGCATCATCTGGTACGACCATTAACCGTATTCTCGATTTGTTCCCGGCGGAGAAGCACCCGGCTATTCGCCAGGCTATGGCCAATAATCTTAAAGCGGTGATCGCGCAAAAATTGGTTAAAGGGCTCAGAAAACCCCGAACCCCCACCAACGAAATCATGGTGGTTAATCCCACTATCCGAAAGTTGATTAGTGAATGTGAAGACAACAAAATACCCGACGCAATCCGGATTGGATACCAGGAGGGCATGGTCGATTTTACCGAAAATCTCAGGCAGTTGGTGGAGCGCGGGGATGTTGACAAAGCCACGGCGTTGGAGTTTGCCCCTAATCCCGAAGCGTTGAAAATGGCCCTCAAGGGAATCAAAGTCTCCACCCCTGGAATTTTGTAACCTATTTCCCTTGGAATCGGGTTTAATATTTCCATCGCCCGTGGTTTTCAGATGAAACGGCCCGATACGAGGGAAGTTGCATGAGCGCATGGCTAATGGACAGCATGGTTTTTGCCCAGGCATCCTTTCCCCGCGGGGAGGGATTTCATTTCAGCCTTTTTTCCATGGGGTTTTTCCTGGCAGCTTTTTTTCTTTGGATGCGCTTCTCCTGGTGGGTTGATCAAGATAGCCGGGATTTCGACCTGCCAACATCATTTTGGAATTTGGTGATTTGTTTGCCAGGGTTGCTGGGCGTGGTGTTGTTTTTAATTACCCCCAAGGCTTTCCTCGGCTTGCCTTTGTTATTGCTTTGCGCCTTTATTCCTCCTTTTGTTTATGTGAATAATAGGAATTTAAAGGTTCCAGATAAAGACAAGGTTTTTACCCAAGAACACTTCAAGGTGCTTGCCACTAAATACCTCAAGATGCAATTTGAGGGCGTCAAAGCGGAATCGGACAAGCACCTGCCCATTCGATTCATCGGAAAGAGTTCGGATGGGAAAAAGGATGATACCCAAAAAAGGCTGGCCCGGGCCCAGGAGTCGGAATATTACCAGGCAGGCTTGGAAATGATTTACGATGCCTATACCAGCCGGGCCACGGATGTCCACTTGGAACCTACCAAGGGAGAGATGATGGTTCGCTTCCGAATTGACGGCATCATGAATGCCATGGACCCAATCCCCCGCAAATTGGGCGATGCCGTTATTAATATCATCAAAGTCCTGGCCGATTTGGATATCACGGAAAAACGCAAGCCGCAGGATGGGAGTTTCTCCGCCGAAGTGGCTTCGGAAGAGGAAATGGGCGATTCCGATAGCGAGGAAAATGGCACGAAAAAAAGGCGAAAGGTCAGTGTTTTGGATTTCCGCGTGGCCACTGCTGGCAGTGTCACGGGTGAAAAAATGGTTATCCGTATCCTGGATAGCTCCAAGGCCATGGCCAGTTTGAAAAAACTGGGAATGCGCGACAAACAAAAAGAGATAATCCTGCAAATTGTTAATCAACCCCATGGCATGTTCATCGTCTGCGGCCCAACCGGGGCGGGAAAAAGCACCACCTTGTATGCTTGTTTGTTGGAAATCGACCGTTTCCAGAAAAATGTCATCACCCTGGAAAACCCAGTTGAATATCGCATGGACAACTGCACCCAAATCGAAATTAACCCCAAGGCGGGCAAAACCTTTGCTTCCGAACTGCGGAGCATCCTCCGCCAGGACCCAGATGTTATCTATGTGGGCGAAATCCGCGACAAGGAGACGGCAGAAATTTCCTGCCAGGCGGCTCAAACCGGTCACATGGTGTTCACCACCCTTCACGCCAATGATTCCGTTACCGCCCTTGGGCGATTGATAGATTTGGGCGTTGCTCCCTTCATGATTGGCAATGCCGTCAGCGGTATTTTGGCTCAAAGGCTTGTACGGTTGCTGTGCCCAAAATGTAAAATTAAATACAAACCCAATCCCGAAGTATTGAAAAAGATGAATCTCTCGCCAGAAAAATATGAGTTCCTGTATAAAGCCCGAAATGAAACGGAATCCCCCGGGAAAACAGGCGAAATGTGTACTACCTGCTCCGGGACAGGCTATAGGGGCCGTACCGGGGTTTTTGAGATTTTAGTCCTCACCGAAGGTCTTAAAGCCATGATTCGCGAAAGCCCTAATCTTCCAATCATTCGACAAGAAGCGGTAAAAGGCGGCATGAAATACTTGCAAGAGGATGGTTTGCGCCAGGTCGTGACCGGGAACACTTCCATCCAGGAAATCATGCGGGTATGCAAGTGAGTTTTTGGAAAGGAAAATGAAAGAAAAACCATGTTCATCTTCTCCACGATCGTGATTATGCTGGCCGTGGGATACGCTTTTTGGCGGGAAGGTTTGATTACCGCAATTGGCAATTTTGTTTTATTGATGATTTCTTTTGCCATGGTTGGCTGTTTTATGGACCCGGTGGCGAGTTTTTTGGGGGGGTATTTTAACGGCCACTTGGTGTCGGGTTTTGAAGACGCTACCGCAATGGCTGGAATTTTCGCCCTTTCTTATACCCTTTTGCGCTTGGCTGCCAATCAGATCTCACCCACGATGTTAGATTTGCCCCTCCTGGCTCATCAGGCAGGGGCCTTGGCTTTGGGCTTTTTAGTCGGCTTTTTAGTTTCCGGATTTTTGTGGTGCTTGATGCAAACTCTCCCCTGGACCACGAATTTCTGGGGATTCCGTCCGCGAAGTGAAACCGGCCCTATTTCGGGCTTTGCCGCTTTCAGGCCTGACCGGGTTTGGCTGGCCACCATGGCTTTTCTTTCCAAGGGGAGTCTTTCCAATGGGAACCCCTTCGATCCTTCCGGATCGTTTGAAATCCGTTATGAACGCTACCGGAGGTTTGAAAAAGAGGGTGGTTCTCCCAAGGTGTTTGAAGAAGGGGATCTTGATTTCAACCAGTCGAACAAACCCTGATTCGTACTGGTTTGAGAATTGCCCTGTGTTGCCAATTCAAAATTTGCGACCGCTATAGGGTGGTCTCGGTTGTCTCAACAAAAAATTTACTTGATAAAAATTTTTGTCGAAATGGGAATTCGCGATTGTGGCCAATTCCTGCCTTGCCTCATTGTCAAGAAGCAAGGAGCTCTTGCCTTGATTGATTGGAGTTAAGAAACTGGCTAACCAGGTCGGCCATTATTTCTGGAGCTTGCAGGAAGGCGAGGTGGCCCAGCCCCCGCAAATGATGAACCTCGGCGCCGGGTAGTTCCCTTGCCAATTCAGAGAAATTATTCTGCGACACCAAGATGTCGTTTTCACCATGCATGAGCATGCAAGGGGAGTTGAGTTTCTTAAAGGGATCCTGGTAATGAAACCGGCGAATTAACTTAAGCCTATTGGCTATCACGGCTTGATCGGTCCTCCAGCATTGGGCTGCGATTTTATCGACAGCAAGAGCGGAAGCCTTGCTTCCACCCAGAAAAAGCCGGAAAAACTGATTTACCAACGGGTTTTCATGGGGGAGCTGATAATGCGCAAGGATGAGGCCGGCCAACCGGTGGAGGATACCCCTTTCGAACCGGGACCCCGTGCCCTGTAAAATCAGCGGGCCGGTTTTTGAGGGAAAACGATTGGAATAATGCAAAGCCAAGGTCCCACCAAAGGAAAAGCCAACCAGGGGAGGCTTTTCTAATCCCAAACCGGAAATCAATTCATCAAGGTCTTGTGCAAGGTCGTCCAAGGTGGTTTTGGACCGAAAAGAAAAAAAACTATCCTCACCCCGATATTGAAAACTTATTACTTGAAAACCCTTGGCTAAATAGCTGATGAAGGGTGCAAGGAGTTCATAACCTCCCGCAATCCCCGGCAAAAGCAAAATTGGCTCTCCTGTTCCCCAGATTGCAACTTTTGCGGTGTAGGAGCGCAGGCTAAGGAATTTTTTTTCGGGGTTTAGGCCGGATAGGTTAGAAGCGGCAAAGTTTTCCCAAGTTTTTGAAATCAACACAGTTAATTGCTCCAAAACTAATTTTAAACTTCTAGACATGAAGTCTCAGCAAATTGTGTTCCAATTATAAAAAATAGCTGAAAGAAGGGAAAAATCAATTTTCGCCAATATTTGTCAAAATGGGAAGGTGGTTTTTTGAAGAATGGTAAAAAAATGACCCGTTGTATTTAGTTCCACCATTTGTTTAATGTCGCTCTTTGACATGTTTAACTGAATTTCGACGATTTTCGATAATAAAGGTGAAATCCTTGTTGCCTCAGTTTAGAATGTTCAATTGTTACAAGCTACTAGAACCAACCCAATTAATGCTCAAACAAACCTTGGAAAAATAAATGAAGTTACCCCAATTTGTTGTAGAGGAAACAACACGCAACCGGTTTCTCATTGCCCTTGGTACTTTTTGGGCAATTGCCTTGGCCTCATTCATGATTGGATATTCCTGGTCTTTCCCCGACCTGGGGATTCGCACTGCATTTTCTTTGGAGATTAACTTTTTTCACCAGGAAAACCTGGTGGCAGGAGAAAAGGACTCACCCCAACAAGGAGACCAAATTTTGGCCCTGGATGGCCATCCAATACGAAGTTGGCCTCAGTGGATGCGGGCAGTGTTAGGGATTGCCCAGGAAAGACAATTTTCTGGAGTCTCCGGCATTCAGGCTCCCCCCCGAGTGGTTGTGGTCCGCCTATTTCGCCCTACGGAAAACCGAACTTTGGAAACCCGCTTGATTATCGGGCAAACCAGCTTTGCGGCCTTTTTACCTTCCTTGGTTTGGTTTTGTTTGAAAATGGCCATGGTACTGGTTGGCGCCATGGTTTTTTGGTGGCGGACCAAGGATCCCGGGGCCAGGCAGTTTTTCGTATTGGGATTAGTTTCGCTTGTCGCTTACATGGGAGGATTTCATTGGTGGCGTATTGCCCCCCAGCCCGTTTTGTTGTTTTCCTTTGTAACCGCTTCTCTGTTTTTGCCTGCGGTAAGTTTGCACTTTTTCTTGATTTTCCCAAGGCCCAAGTTGGTCATTTTGCGAAACCCTACGACGGTTTTGGGAATCGTGTATGGCCCCTCCAGTTTGTTTTTGCTCCTGTTGTTTTCCGGCTATTTGCGTTTGCGGCTTTTTTATGGGATTGATGAGATCTCTTCCGAAGGGATGAATCTGGTGCTGCGGGAAATGCTCTGGGAAATTTATATTTTCTTGGGTATCGCAGCGGTTTGGTTCCTGGCTTGCATTGCCATGCTCCTTCATAGTTTTTCCCGCGCCGCTGATGACACTGAAAGAAATCAGGTTCGCTGGATATTAGTTGGTTGCATGGCCGCCATTCTTCCCATTTTTTATTCGCTTTATCTTGTCTTGCTCGATCCAGGGCGATTCAGTCAGGGTGGAGCCACCTGGCCCATGTTCGCTGCCTCGTGCCTTGTCACCGCCGCGTTTACCATCAGCATTACCAGATACAAATTATTGCAATTGGAGCAATTCCTTGCTTCGGGTGTCTCGTATTTTGTCCTGAGCACCCTGGCGGGATTAATTTACTACGGCCTGGTTTTTACCGGGATGCTGCTGGCCGGAGCGCAATTCAGCGAACGGCCATCGTTTTTCCAAGTGGCCGCCGTCAGTGGGACCGCTTTAGTAATGATCATTGCTTTGGATCGTTTGCGGGGACGGTTGCGCATTGCCCTCGATCGGCGTTTTTACAAGGAAAAAAATAAGCTGGACCATGCCTTTCGCAAAATGAGCCAGGCTATTGAGAATTTGGTTGATACCTCTTTGATGGCGCGGAGGTTTTTAATGTCAATCTCCGACACTTTTGGGTTTTCCCAGGGCGCTGTCTTTTTGAAAGCGCCGGATGTCCAGGGGTTCAAGCTGGCAAATTCCTTGGGCGACCCCCCAAGGCAAGACCTGTTGTTTCACGATAACCCCCTGGTGCAACTCCTGGCCAGGGGCGATACAATCGGGGAAGGCTTAAGTGGCATCTCGGCCAAATCTCCAGTGATCCGCCAATTAAAAAACCTGGGTGGAATCATCGCGGTTCCCCTACAGCTCGAAGGGAGCATGATGGGTTTTTTCGTTATTGGTTCCCGGGCCGCCGGACCGTATTCCCTCGAAGAGATCAATCAACTGTCGGGAATTTCCCAAATCGCGGTTTTGGGTCTGTTAAGCGCCGAGGGGCATCGCACGGTTGAAATTCTAAATCGCGAATTAAAAGAAAAAGTGGAAAAGATCGCGGAACAGCAGAACCGAATTTTGGTCCTGCAAACTCAACTATCCCGGCGACCAGCCTTTGCCAGCGAACCCGTGAACGGCGCCGACGCCAAAGGAGAAAGCGCGGGGGAGAATATTCCCAAAATGGCGGGAGTGAAAAATGGAAAGCTGATTGGTTCCAGCCCGCTGGTGCGGGAAGTCTTGGAGTTAGTGGGCAAGGTCGCCCCCAGCACCTCAGCGGTCCTGTTAAGAGGGGATAGTGGGACGGGCAAAGAAGTGGTCGCTAAATTGATTCATGAAAATAGCACTCGAGGGGACAAGCCTTTTGTCAAAGTCCATTGCGGGGCTCTTTCTCCAGGAATTTTGGAAAGTGAATTGTTCGGTCATGTGAAAGGGGCCTTTACCAGCGCCATTAAAGATAAGATTGGCAGGTTCGAGTTGGCTAACGGGGGAACGCTGTTTCTGGATGAAATAGGCGATATCGGCCCTGAAGTTCAGGTGAAACTTTTGCGAGTCCTGCAGGAGAAAGTCGTCGAAAGGGTTGGTTCGAACCAACCAATTAATGTGGATGTCCGGATAATTGCCGCCACGCACCAGGACCTTGAACAACTAATCTCCCAGGGAAAATTCCGTGGGGACTTGTTCTACCGGCTGAATGTCTTTCCTATTTTCCTTCCTCCCTTGCGGGACCGTCATGACGATGTTTTGGAACTGGCGCAGCATTTTCTGGGCAAATATTCCGCAAAGTTTGCCAAAGGGATATTGCAGTTGGATGACGATGCCTTGCTGGCGCTGAGGAACTATACCTGGCCGGGGAATATTCGCGAATTGGAAAATGCTATCGAGCGGGGAGTGGTGGTGGCCTCGGGAGGAATTATTACAGCCAAGGATTTGCCCGGGCAAATCACCCATATTCCTGGAAATAAACCCATGGAACCGCTTTTCCATTCTCCGCCTGGGGTTGACTACAATTTCCTGGAAATGGCCCGTGGGGAATTTGAAAAGAAAGAAACAGAAAAGATCCTGTCTGCCCTGGCCCACGCGGGAGGGAATAAATCGAAGGCTGCCAGGGGGCTGGGAATCCCCCGCAGCACCCTCATAAGCAAAATGAGGAAAATCGGGATTGAGTAAATCATTCCTTTTTCAAGGAAAAGCACACTAGCTTTTTGTCATTGCGGACAAAAATATGCCCCTGGGAAAAGGCCGGGTGAGACCAAACAATCTTCCGGTTGACACCTCCTGCTGGCGCCACTCCGGTTGGTTCGATCAAGTGTGCCCGGTCGATTTCTTTGTACCCTTCAGGAGTCAGGCGGGAAATCAAAAGGTCACCCTTCTCGTTGAACAGGAAGAAACGGTCTCCGTGGGGAATAAGGAAGGCATTTGCCCAGCGCTCCACGGGTTCCTTTTGCGACCCGGTGGCGGTTAAATCCTCCCAAACGCGCTTTCCGTTTTCCAAACGGAGGCAGCGAAGCTGGCCATAACTGCAAACACCGTAAAAATATTCCCCTTGAATAATTGGTGTAGACATGATGGCGTGCAAGGAGTCGGTTTGCCCCGGCTGTTCGCCGCGTCCATTGCTTTTCCAAATGACCTTGGGCTGGTTTTCCGTGATCTCAAGCAACACCGAGCCATTGTAAAAGGAAGATAAAAGCAAATGATTACCCACGGCCCTGGGTGTGGGTATGGAAAGGTTTGCCTTTAAGCGAAAGGGGTAGGTCCAAAGAGCATTGCCTGAAGCAGGGTCCAGGCCATTGACTGACTCGGAGTGCCAAATCACCAGGGTTTTCTTTCCAGCAAAATCAAAAACCATTGGAGGAGCATAGCCAATTTCGGCGGCGGGATTTTGCAAGGTCAGGGCGGACCATTTCTCCACCCCAGTCTCCAAATCAAAGGCGACTGCAACTTTTTTCGGCCCAACCAAAGTGATGACCATTCCCTGGTAAATCAGCGGGTGCGAGGCGAATCCCCAAACAGGGATTGGAGCCTGGTAATCCTTGGGGAAGGATTTATTCCAAATCAGCTTCCCGGTGGCGGCATCCAGGCAATTGATGTCACCCATTGCCCCCAGGAAAATCACGCGATTCCCTTGAATCGCCGGGGTGCAGCGCGGGCCACAAGGATAGGACATGGTGTAGTGGCAGGGGTAGGAAAACTCCCAAATAGTTTTACCGGATTCTTGGCTGAAGCAAATTAGCCGTTCTTTACCCTTGCTATTGGTGCGGGAGAACAAATTGGCATGGTCAGCAACTCCCTGGTCCAAAACTCTGTCAGTGATATAAACCTTGCCCTTGGCGGTTGCCGGGCCCGCATACCCCCCACCCACCGCAACCTCCCAGAGTTTTCTTGGGCCTTCCTTGGGAAATTTGTCCAGGATTCCAGTCTCATTCCAAACACCCTGGCGATTCGGGCCAAACCATTGCGGCCAATCCTCGGCTTGTGCAGTATTATTCGTGAAAAAAAAGGAGCTGCAGAGTGCTGACATGACTAAAATTGCAAAAGATTGCTTCAGGAGATTCATGACATGTACAGCCTTCCAGGTAGGGTGAATTTTGATCCCGGTGAGAATTGGATCTTGGCAAGTAAGGCGAAATCTTTTATATAAGATCTTTACCGAGTTTGTTGTGTTTTCAGGGTTTTTGCTATTTAATAAGGATTCCTATGCCACTTCGGATGCGCGTACACGACCGGGAACCAATTGGTTTGGCCTTGAGGCGGTTCAAGAAATTGTTAGAACGAAGTGGGATTCAAAAGGAATTGCGCAAAAGGAAATATTACGAAAAACCTTGCGAAGCTCGCCGTAGGGCTGAATTGCGCAAAATAAGCGCAATTCGCAAAGCCAAAATTTTGACGAAAAAGGTTTAGGCTTTTGCGCGACGCCCGCATGAGTCGCCAAAGCCGATTCCCAGGAGGGTAGTCTCATCAAAGCAAACGGATCCATGGGGGTTGCGGCCCATGCTGAAATGCCAATCGAGAAAATTAAATCAATTAATTTTCCCAATTGGCTAAAATCATTTCCATTTATTGTCCTTCACCTTGCCTGCCTTAGCGCTTTGTTTGTCGAATTTTCTTGGTCCTTGTTTTATCTTTGCCTTGGCTCTTATTTAGTTCGAATGTTTGGCATTACTGCCGGATATCACCGTTATTTTTCCCACCGAGCGTACAAAACAACTCGTTGGTTCCAATTTGTCTTGGCTTGGCTGGGGTGCAGCGCCCTGCAAAAAGGCCCCCTGTGGTGGGCTTCTCATCATCGTGACCATCATAAATATTCCGATACGCCTGAGGATCCGCATTCACCGCATCGGACTAGTTTCTGGTGGTCTCATGTCGGCTGGGTGCTTTCCAACGACCATGCCGACTACCCTGGAAACAATATCCAGGATTTTTCCAAATATCCGGAGTTACGGTTCCTGAGCAATTACCACTGGATCCCTGGGATTTTCCTGGCGGTTTTGTGTTACCTTTGGATGGGGTTTCCCGGTTTGGTTTGGGGCTTCTTTGTCAGCACCGTGCTGGTTTACCATTGCACTTTTTTTATTAATTCCCTGACACACCTGGTCGGGGTAAAACGCTTCGAAACTTCGGATGAAAGTCGCAATAGTTTGATTCTGGCCATTTTGACAATGGGAGAAGGTTGGCACAACAACCATCACCATTACCAAAGTTCTGCCAACCAAGGATTCTATTGGTGGGAAATCGACCTCAGTTATTACATTTTGTATGGGTTGTCTTGTTTTGGCATCGTTTGGGAATTACGAAAACCCGGTGAGAAGGCTCTGAACTTCCGTCGTCGTAAACCCATCCGTAAAAAGAAAAAGAAGCTGACAAAAATCAGCGCTTAAATGGTTGCCCCATGCGTTTGCGCGGGTTGACATTCACGGTTGAAGCGAAAAAACGCACTCAAACCTGGCCATTGCGTTCTAAAAAAGTTGCCGCTTATTTATCTGACCAAGACCCTAAATTAAAAGCAGTAATTGATTCTTTGGGGCCTTGCCGAATCAAGTCCGATCCGGATTTATTCCAGGTGATTTGCAGGACCATTATTTATCAGTTGATTTCCACCAAGGCGGCAAACACGATCATTGGCCGGGTTGAAAAAGTCTTGCCCAACCAGCGCTTTGAACCTGAAGGAGTCTTGAAGCTGGGAATAAAGGGTTTGAGAAAACAGGGCATTTCGCGGGCGAAATCCGGGTACTTGCTTGGCCTGGCCCAGGGGGCAAAATCAGGGGAGCTTTGCCCAGGAGATTTTTTTGATCTTTCGGATGAAGAGGTATGCCAAAAATTGTGCCAGTTTTCCGGGGTCGGCCCGTGGTCGGCGCAAATGGTGTTAATGTTTTCCCTGGGTCGGCCTGATGTCCTTCCTTATTTGGATTTTGGCCTGAGGAGCTCAGTCAGGGGACTTTACGGGCTAAGGGAAATGCCCAATAAAAAAAAGCTCGAAGAAATTACCCAATGCTGGAAACCCTATAGATCCGCTGGGGTGTGGTATATGTGGCGGCGGCTGGAATCAGTTCCAGGATAATTAGTTACTTGGGTTTTTTGGGACCGTTCGGCCGGTGGTAATTCCAAGGCTTGACCAGAAGCAAAATGGCTTGGCAATAACCCTTAAAGGCATTTCGAAAATTCTTGGCTTTTATATCCGCCTGGGCTTGGGCCAAGGTGCTTTCCAAAAGCGACTTGTCAACTGTCAGATCGCTCCCTTCAAGTTTTACTTCATTATCCGCTAGCCAGCGTTTTAAGAAATCCACCTGCAACTGAAATTTTTCGACCAACTTCAGGTCGTACTGAATGGATTTGGAACGGTGAATTCTCGGTTGTGGATCAGTGTTTTCCGGATTGGAATCTCCACGGGAGACAAGGATTTGCCTGACCAGCCCAACCATGCCGGAAAAAACACTAGCCAAAGAAAAGATGATTAGGAACAAAGCCCACGGCCCAGGAATTTGGTTTAAAAACACCGCCGCCGAGCCAAAAGCGGAAAATGCCCCCACCAGCAGGCTGATGACCCACCAAGGAGCCCCAAGGTCTATTTTCCTGAGATATTGCAAAATACTAAGCTTGGCCTCCAGGGTTTCAGGATCCGGGGCGTTTGGACTTTGTCCAGGTTGGTTCTCACTGGGTTTAACATGAACGAGGATGGCCGTAATGTTGTCTGGCCCTCCTCGGATATTGGAGGCATGAATCAGAATTTCGCAGGCTTCCTGGATGGGAAGGCAAGAGATAACCGCCCCAATTTCAACATCTTCCATTTGGCCCGAAAGCCCGTCGCTGCATAATAAAAATTTATCTTCCTTGGCCAAGGGGTAAGGCCCTTCCACATCGGGTTCAACCAAGGGTTCAGGGCCCAGGCACTTATTGATATAATTGCTGGGAATATCCTTAACTTCGTCGGGATCGATCTTCTTTAGTTTGGCGTATTCCCAAACCAGACTGTGGTCATAAGTCAATTGTTCAATTTTTTGGTTCTTGATCCGGTAAACGCGGCTATCACCCACATGGCCAATCCAGGCCCCTTCTGGCCTAAGCGCCAAGGCTGTTGCAGTCGTGCCCATGCCCTTGAAGTCGGTATTCTGCTGGCCGCATTCGTGAATGGAAAAATTCGCTTCGAGCAGGGCTTTGCGCATGGAAACCGGGCCGCCTTCTTCACGCGCCAATTTTCCAAAAACATGCGGAATGATTTTTACCGCCTGCTCACTGGCCTTTTCCCCCACCGCATGGGCGCCCATGCCATCCGCCACCAGATACAAATGCCCAACTTCCGACCATTGCAGGGCGCTTTCCGCAGAGGCGGAATAGAAGCTGTCCTGGTTATACCCCCGCTTGACCCCTACATCAGTCAAGGCGCAAACCTCGATTTGGTCAAAGGAAATCACGCAAATCTCCGTCAAAAAATGTTCCTCATTACCATATGGTAATACAGGATGGTGATAAAGTAAAAATAAGAAGGTAAAAGAGTACCCAACCGTGGATTTCAGGTGGATTCCCTATTGACCTTCCTGATTTTTCGGTTATTTCTCCAGCCATTTTTCCCAGGGAACGGTGTCCGGCGTACTAGTTACCAGGCGGCAGGGCTTACCATGAAGTTTTTCAGGTGGATTGCATTTTGTTTCCTTTTTTTGCCTCTCCTTGGCTGCGTGACCAGGAAATACACAATTGATTCCCAACCGCAAGGCGCCATGGTTTACAAGGATGGGAAACCCATTGGCGTTACCCCCATGGATGACCATTTCACCTATTACGGGAAGTACAAATTCAAACTGGTCAAGGATGGGTACGAACCCTTAGATATGGAACAAAAGATACCGACGCCCTGGTATGAGTACCCGCCCCTCGATTTTATTTCCGAAAATTTGTTTCCCTATGAGATCCATAACATTCACCGATTTTCCTACCAACTGCAACCCCTGCAGCCCGTGTTAAAAGAAGAACTTATTAACAAGGCCACTCACCTCAGAGAAAAAGGAAAAGAAGTCACCCCTTTTGCTCCTGTGCTCGAAAAAAAACCTCTGGCGAATTCGGCCCAGATTGGCCCGCAACTCCCGTTGAAATATTAGCTGCCGTTAATCCAGGCGCAGCGACCGGGCCACGATCCAAGTTTGTTGCGCCCAAAAATCCCTTGCTTTCCAGGGGCCCTCAACCAAGAGGACCACGGTGGTTTTTTCCCCCTGGCAATAAATTAAGTCAATGATTTTTTGTTGAACATCTGGTTGCACCAGAGAATAGGTTTTTCTTTTGAATTTGAGGATGCCGGGACTTCCTTTTGCCATGGGCAGGGGAAAATCCTGGTCCACACCATCTAATTTTCGCTCATCGGAAGGCTCCGCCTGGACTGCCTGGAAAATTTTCATCTCAGGGCTTTTCCAATCCGCTTCCATTTTTCCAGCAGGCCCGGAAAAAACCTGAAGGGTTCCTCGCTGGTTGGCGAACCCCCCGGTTTCCGTGGGATTTTTCCCAAGCAATCGGGCAGCCAAGCCAGCTTCGCCTTCTCCAATTTCCTGGGGAGTCCAAATGGCGTGCAAATAATACAGGGTAAATGACTTATCCTTGGCCTGAATTTCCACCGCCTTCCCGGGACCGGGTGTCCAATCCTTCCGCGATTCTTTTCTAACCAGAAATCCTTGGGTGAATTCCGACCAGGCCGGCTGAACCTTTTCGCGAACCCGGCCATTGGCCAGGCGGATAAAAAGAAAGTGAATACCCTGGTAAATTCCCGAGAGGCAGGATCCATTCCAATTCTCCCCGGCTTCATTGGCGCCTACGATTTCAAGTTCATGAAATGCGATGCCGCCAACTTGCACATGGGCCCCTTTTTTTTCCCATTCCAGGTTTTGTGGCAAAAGAAAGGCCAGGCGTGTTTTCAATTCTGCCATTTCTTCTTCTGGCTCAGGGTTTACGGTTTTATAATCCTTGTAATAAAAAGCCAAAATGTCTTGTTGCGGGCCGGTAAATGCCAATTGAGTTTTTAATTGAATCGCCAGCTTTTTATCCTTGGCATAACCCTTGGGGTCTTGCAGAGAGAACCAAGCGGTTTCCAGATTTTGTGGCGCGGTGCCGGGGTCATGTTCTTTCTGGTTTCCCAGTTGTTCTTTCAGCAATGGAACCCCAAAAATCCAAACGGCAGCACCGCTTACTGCCAGGAAAAAAACCCCCAAGGCAAGAAACACGAATTGGGTTTGGGAAATACCCAGGGTTTTCTTTTTTCGTGAAAATTTGGTTTCAACGGCTAAAGGGAATGATTCTTTTTCCTCCCTGTCTGGGTTGAGGTCAGAATTCCCTGGCTTGGTTCTCGCCTGTGGGCGCAACTGAAACACTTTCTTGCAAAACGGACATTGAATTCGGCCGTCCGGCAATGCCATGGAAAGAGGCATCATCTTTCGACAGGAAGGATTGCCGCACTGGATTTCATTTGCCATAAACCGTTACCCTTTAAGCCAGCATGATTTTCCACCGCCATCCTTGGATTGTAAACCCAAATTTGAAACTAGGTGACAACAAGGCTGTTGGAAAAATAATCCGGTTATTCCACTCCTCAATTCTTGAAAATGAAGTGGCGCCTGGAGAATCTTGTCGTGGCGGGGACCGGTTGGTCGAAACCATTGAGGTTCTCTAAAGGAAATGGAATTTACGGAGGGGTGGCCCATGGCTGGGAAATTGACCAAACTTTTTGGAGTAGGCCTTTATTTGGCTTTTCTTGGAACTAACCCGGTTCTTGCGGGTGAAGCCCAGAAGGAAACCAAAGCGCCATGCGCCACTTGTAAAGTGAATAAGCATGGCGATTTCAATTGGCGGTCATGGCTTTTTCACCAGGAAGCGACGCAAGGCCGCAATAATTCAGGGGCCAGGAATCAGGGGACCCGCCAGCTTCCCTTGTACCTCTTTTTTGCACCACCATGCCAAGAAAAGCCCAAACAGGAAAACTGCGCCAAAAATTATTCCTGGTCACCAACCGGTTGGAGGAATTTCACCTCCACGGGGCATAGAATGTTTGACCTGCCAACCCAATTTGGGGTAGGATCGGGTCAGGACTAATTGTTAGAAGTCCGACCACGGCAGGAAAAATCCGTTTGGCTTCCTTTTTTTCTCGGACCCATGAGTTTTTTGCCAATGGATTGGACAAAGAGCTCATGGAATTAGCTGGGACCTTGCTTTGCCAAGGGATTCAGCTTCCTTCATATTTCTTTCAGGAAAATCGGGTAAGCCTTTCCATTTCTCGAATTGGGAAGGGCCAGCCTCAATTTGCGACAATAGGGGTTTTATCCAGCCCGGATCTTTGGGAAATTGAAATCCTTTTATCCCAAAAAATGCCCAATGCTTCTTCCCTAAGAGAATTGGCTGGGTTGCTTGGAGAATTGCTGCAAAAAAATGCAGGTCCATGCCGCCAGTTGATGACCTTGCTGCCACATTCCGCTTTTTTATCAGGGCCCATTGTTGAGGCGGGATTCCGGGACATTTGTCAATTTGTCGATTATCATTGGGCAGGGAAAACGGATTTCCCGCTCTTGCCCCTAACCGAGGAAATAGAATTCCTGCCCTTGGCTGAATTTTCCACCCATTCCTTGGAAAAACTTTTTTGTTCCACTTGTGTTAACACTTTGGATTGCCCGGAAGGCTCATCCTACCGTAAAAACGCAGACATATTTTCCTCTTTAATTTCGGCTCAGCATTTGTCCGCGGATTTTTCTTTTTGCCTGCTGAAAAGGGGTGAACTTGTAGGGCTTTTAATTGGAATTTACGCCTTTGGTTGCCCTGAAATCCAATACTTGGGTGTGGTTCCTGGGGCGCGGGGGAAAAAACTTGGCCGTTTATTGGCGGAAGAATTTTTGCGCCGGATACAAAGCCAAGATTTGCACCAGGCTCAGGTCTTGGTGGATGAAAGGAATTGGGCGGCCAAGAATATTTATGAGCTGTTTGGATTCCTTCCAGAAAAAAAATGGCAATTGTTCTTGGCGTAACCTGTGAATTTAAAAGGGTTTTTGCCGGGTGTAAAAATCTTGACCAAAAAAAACAAAAATAAAGTTGGCAAAATGATTTCCTCAGCCTAAGTTACTCCTCTCCGAAGGCGGCTGGCTTCTGTCCCAACAGGAAAACCGGCCTACAGTTCTCCCCGGTTCATGCAATTTTCTGCACCATGGAAATTTCCCAAAGTCTGGGTTTATGCCCGGATAAATTGAAGGCTGTTTTTATTCGCAGGATTGGCGAATCCCGTTTCAAACTTTGGTTTGACCAGCGGGTGCGGTTTATCCTCGGAAATGATTGCCTTAAGGTTCTCGTTCCCAATCGGCATTTGCTTGATTGGCTCAATACCCGTTTTCGCGCCGACCTGGAACATTGTGCCCGCGAGGTTTTTGAAAAAACCCTTAAAATCCTGTTTGAAATAGCGGAAGAAAAGGAAATTAAAGCCGGCGAAAAAGGCCTTACTCAGGTACATTTGGAAAATGGTGAACAAAGCCAGGCGCCGACCCCTGTTCAATTGTCGCATGATTCCTCGCCTCGTCGAAAACCGGCCTGGGAGGGCTTTGAATCGTTTTTCCCTGGCGAGAATAATCGTAATTCCTGGGAAACCTCCCGCAGATTCGCTTCGGGCAAAGCCGTGCATTGCAATCCCTTGGTGTTGTTTGGTCCTTCAGGGTGCGGGAAAACCCATTTACTTGGAGCTATTTACAAGGAAGTGAAGCGGAACCCGGCCTTGGGGTCAGTTCATTACTTGACTGCGGAGGATTTTACCTTTCAATTTGTCAGTGCCGTTCAAAAAGGCCGGGTTCCTTCCTTCCGTTCCAAGTATCATTTCGCCAATCTCCTTTTGTTGGATGATTGCCAATTTCTTGCGGATAAACCCGCAACACAAAAAGAGTTTTTGCTCACCATGGATGGCGTCCTCCGCCACGGTGGTTTACTTGCGGTTTCCCTGGACGGCCATCCGCGCTTGACCAAAAGGCTCCTGCCGGAAATTGCCGACAGACTCGGCGCGGGGGTGGTTTGCCCCATGGTGAACGATGACTCCATGGGCAGAAAGGATTTCATCCAAGGGTTTTGGCGGAAATTGAATTCGGAGCCCCTGCCTGATGATGTTGTGAATTTTTTACTGAAGAAATTTCAGGGCAACATTCGGGAATTACAAGGGTTATTAAGACAGGTGGCAAATCAGGCTGCTATTACCAGTTTGCCGCCAAACCGGGATTTAGTTCACCGTGCCAGCGCGGGTTATGTATTTTCTGCCATTCGAAAATGGAGTATGGCTGAAATTGAGGGTGCGGTTTGCCAATTGGCTAGCCTGCCAGGGGGTGGCTTGCGAAAACCCTTGAGGGATAGGGCTAGCGGACTCTGGCGCAGCTTGGCCATTTATTTGTGCAGGAAATGGAATGGGGCGACCTTTCGTGCAATTGGAATTTTCTTCGGAAACCAAAACCACAGCACGGTGATTGCCGCTGAAAAACGCATCCAGAAATTGTTGGAACAAAAAGTCGTGGTTTCTTTGGGGACCGCTGCAATGCCGTTATCTTTGGCGATTAGCCAGGTCGAAAGTAATCTGAAAAGGGCTGGAGGGTAGAATAGGTGGACTTGGAGGGTTTGCGAAACCAGGCAGGGTTTGTTGGTTTTGCTGATAGCTGTTTTTCTTCTTTTGTTCCTTTATTCCTTTTATTCCATTCTAAACGATTTCCTTTTCCGATTGGATTATTAGCAAAGTGCGGCGTCCACAAACTTGGCAGGGCCGCATAGCTTCCGGCAAATCGCGGGGGTTGGACTTACCGTCGGAATGGAATCCGGCAGCGATTGGCCGACATAATCCGGAAAGGAGTCGCTATGAAGCGGATTGCTTTGGTTTTGTGTGCCATGGTTGGTTTTACCATGGCTTCTGCAAGTGCTCATGCGGGGTGGGGGTCTATGAGCTACAGTGGTTGGCAACCTTGGTACAACATTTTTGCCAAACGCTACAAATGCTTAACCCCAGAAGAGGAACGCCTACAGAAGTTTTGGCATGACTATTACAATGCCATGCAAAATTATTATGGCGCCTTGGACAATATTGATTGGGTCGCTTATTACAAAAACCACGGGTATCAGATTAACGGTGGTTTTGGCGGCAGGGTCAATTATGCCCCCGTGTTTGTCAGCCCCAATATGCAATGGGCTGTTCCTAACGGTGCGGCGGGTGGCCCTCCCGTAAGCGCTGGCGCCATGGGCGCAATGCCCTTGATGCCGGCTAACTTCGGTCCAGCCCCGGTTCCCTATCCCGGGAACTAAGGCCAGGCCTATTTCGCCCTGAGGCTTTTTGGGTCGGTTTCCTTAAAAGGGAACCGACCCTGCCTTTTTTATCGGTTCTCCCGGGGAACTGGAAAAAGCCGTTCAGGGAACCTGGTTTCATTTCGATTACACTTCCCCCCCGAGATTTCTTTGCCCGGAGCATGGTAAACTTCCCTCAACCTTTTCCTGGGGATGTGATCATGCGAATTTCAAAACCTTTGCTTGCCGTTTCTCTTTCTCTGGCTTTTGGCGCCCTTGCCTACGGGCAGGCCCCTTCTCCTGTAATGACTTCTCCTCAGCCCAAAGTCCAGGCCCCCAACCCCAATGCACCCAAATGGGTCTTGGTGATCCCCATGGCCCAGGGCACTGCGGGAAATGGTTTTTATTACGCCAATTGCAACGGAATGGTTTATGGCCCCAATTACTACCTGCGACCACCATTTCCGCCATTCAACGGCTTACTTCCAGAAATGAATAATTGCAATAAGCCTGCCGGTTTCCCAGGCATGTCCTTCCCCTCGCATCCCTTCGCCAGAAGCCCAAGGGATTTCTTTATGGTGGATTAAGGACCATTCTCCACGGGTAATTTCCCGATGGCCTCTTCAATGGCCTTGGTTCCCAACATGGGTTGTGAACAAGTTTCTCCTAGGCATTGATACCATTTGGCTTTGGCCTCGGGTTGCATTCCTTCCAACCATGGAACAAGGGAAATTACTTGGGGGAAGCTTTCCCTATCCAGGGGAATTGAAACCTGGTTGGGGTTAAAGGTGAAGTTGGCCTTTCTTCTTAATTCCAGTAATTCCCGGGAAAAGGAATCCGCGGACCAAACCCATTCAGAAACCGGCCCCATGGCAAAATCGAGGGAGCAAAGCATTTGCCCCATGGCCTGGGGGAGCTTTTCCATGAAGGGGGAAAACGCCTCCAAGGTTTTCCAGGCCAGGTCAGAAAAATCCTTTCGGTTTGCCAGCAAGCCCAATTTCAACAGGCATTCCACAGCCAGAGAATTTCCGCTTGGGATGGCATTGTCCTGCCATTCCTTTGGGCGATGAATTAAATCCTCGTGGGAGTTGCCCGTGAAGAAAAAACCCTGGCCACTTGGGTCATGAAATTCCTCGACCATGATTTCAGCCAGTTGTATCGCCTCTTGTAACCAACGCGCCTGGCCGCTGCATTCAAAAAGGGAAATCAAGCCGGTGATGAGAAAGGAGTAATCCTCCAAGTAGGCATTGAGTTTTCCCTTGCCCGCCGGACTCCAGGTCCTAAAGAGTTTTCCCGTCTTGGGGTCTTTCAGTAATTCGAGCACAGCCTGGGCGCACTTTTCCGCCAAGTGTCCTGCCTGACCCAGGCAGGTGGCTTGGGCAATTCGAGAAAGGGCGTCGATCATTAAGCCGTTCCACGAAGTCAGGCATTTTTTATCCAACCCAGGGTGGACGCGGGTTTTTCTTTGCTGGAAAAGTTTTTCCAGCCCGGCCCTGCACTGAGCGCGCAATTCATGAGCGCTAAATCCATGCAATTTTCCCAGGTCTTCCCAGTGCTTTTGGCGATGCAGAATGTTTTTCCCTTCCCAATTCCCCTCGGTTTCAATTCCGTAAACTCTGCAAAAAGTTTCGCCCATCTCACCTGGAATCAGGGCCATGACCTCGTCTTTTTCCCAAACATAAAACTTCCCTTCCTCACCTTCGCTATCGGCGTCAAGAGTGCTGAAAAATAAACCTTCCGGCGATAGCATTTCCCGTTGGGCCCAAGCCATTGTGTCTTGAATTATTTCGAGAAATTCCTCCCGGGCAGTTAATTGGTAACCTTCCAGGTAGCAGTTCAAAAGTTGGGCGTTGTCGTAAAGCATTTTTTCGAAATGGGGCACCAGCCACTTTTCGTCCGTGCTGTAACGGGCGAAGCCTCCGCCAGCGTGGTCGTAAATTCCCCCCATGCCCATCTCTTCCAGGGATTTAATCCCCATGTGGAGGAAGTCGGGGTTTTTGAAACGGTGGTAGAGGCGGAATAACAGCCGAATATCCATGGGGTGAGGAAATTTTGGGGCCCTGCCGAACCCGCCATAAACCCGGTCGAAAGATTTTCCCAGGGCATGACCGGCATTTTCTAACATGGATTCCTTCAGGGGAGTTTTTCCGGTTTTCCCCACAATTTCTTTGCCAATTTCCTTGGTCACCACCTGAGCTTGTTCCAGAATTTCCTCCCGCCGATTATTCCACCAGTCTTTCAGGGTAAGAATCAACCGGGTGAACCCTGGCCTGCCATAGCGATCGCTCGGGGGAAAGTAGGTGCCACCGAAGAAGGGTTTCAAATCCGGTGTGAGGAAGACCGACATGGGCCACCCCCCCTGCCCTGTCAAGGCTTGCACTGCCGCCATGTAAATTTGATCGAGATCGGGCCTCTCCTCGCGGTCAACTTTGATATTGATGAAATTTTGATTTAGCAGGTTGGCAATTTCAGGGTTTTCAAAACTTTCCCGCTCCATGACATGGCACCAATGGCAAGCGGAATAGCCAATGCTCAGGAATATTGGTTTGTCCTCACGAGCTGCCTGACCCAAGGCTTCTTTATCCCAGGGCTGCCAATCGACAGGGTTTTTCGCGTGCTGGCGCAAATAGGGGGAAGATTCCTCAGCCAGCCGATTTTCCCGATTTGAAGTCATCAGCAAATTCCTAAAAAGTGCAACCTGTTAATTACTGTCCAGAATCCGCAGCAATTTTGACAATTCCTCTTCGGGATCGTCGGTGTCAAAGAGGGCTGCGCTTACCACGATCTTTGAAGCCCCGGCTTGCTTCACACTGGCGAGATTGGAAGCATGGATTCCCCCAATGGCAAACCACGGAATGCGGATCTCTTGGGCCGCGAACTCCACCAGGGGTATCCCCGCCAATTTGGGGATGAATTTGGTCTTGGACGGGAAGACGGGCCCGATGCCGATGTAATTCGCCCCTTGAAGGACTGCGGTCTTTGCCTGTTCCTGGTTATGACTGCTTATGCCGATTAACATTTCCGGCCCTGCGATCAGCCGAGCTTGGGAAAGGGGTAAGTCTTCCTGACCGAGATGAACTGCGTCGGCCCGGACAACTCTGGCAATATCCGGGCGGTCGTTGATTACCAGGAGGGTGTTGGTTTTTTGGGTTAGTTCCCGGATTTTATTTCCAAACATTAACAATTCCCGGTCGCCGGCCCCCTTCATCCTTAATTGCACCACATCCAGGCCGTTTCTCAATAAGCGTTCCAGGGCATGAAGGCCCGTTTTTTCTAATTGCTCACGGTTTAATAAGCAATAAATGCGCGCCTGTTTAAACGGGTTTTCCCGAGTTAACCGCGCCATTAGGTTTTTCTCAAGGTCATAAGATTGGTAGCGAAAACGAGCCATTTGTTCAGGAAACGACCGGTCCACCAGTTTCCCAAACTCCTCCAGCGACCGCAGCGATTCCTGCACCCGTTTCAAGTTCGCCTTGAGAATGTCCCCGATTGAATCGCGGGTTTGCTCGGCTTCTGTGCGTATTTCCAGCCCTACATCCTCGGACACATTGCGGTTGGGCAAAAACCATTTGGCTTGATAAGGCAGAATTGCCTGTTGAAAGTCGTGCCGGAAGTTCTTGGCCGATTCCGTCAACACCGGGTCATTCCAGTGGAAGCGCAGGTAATCTTCCACCACGCGCAACCCTTCCCGCACGCGGTTGGCCGCGGCATCGAGAATACGGCCGGCTCCTGAAGCATCAGTTTCCAGCTCAAATTCCAGGGGGCTTTCCAATATCAACCCCTCAGGAAGTTGATTCTTTAAAAGGGCCTGAAGCGGTTCCCAACCAACCCCGATGGACTCCAGGGATTCTCGCGCTCCTTCCATTTCCTCCATGAGAACAAAAAGGAACCCCAAGCTGGTCCCTTCCGATTCCATGAGGTGATCTTTGGAAGCGCGCAGAATTCTCCTTGCCAGGTTGCGAACTCCAGGAAGTTTCTCCCATGCGGGTATGGGGCCAGTGGAACCCTCCTCCTGCAGGGTGACCAGGGTTGGCGTGGTTAATCCCGCCTGAGACAAAAGTACCGCCGCCAAGCCTTCTCCTTCAGCAAGTAAACCCAGGAGGCATTGCCGGGGCGTTGGTTTGACTAGTTTTTCCTCCAGCGCCAAGTTTCCGGCAATACTCAGAGCCCGCTGGCAGCCTGGGCTAAGTTCTTGAAACATGAATGATTCTTTCAAAAAATGGCCCCAATATTTCGGCGCGAATGGTTTCTTCAGGACTTCCTCGCCCGCTTTCCCTCTCCGTCATTCTTACCAATTAGGCATGATCCATCAAATCCCGGGAAATGGAACCTTGGATTAGGGAACTTCCCCCGAAAAGTTTGCCAGGTTTCAGACTGGCTTGGATCCGGACGATTTTACCCATAGCGTCTGGCCGGGACTATTTCCCAAGCAAGGTTGCTAGGGTCAGGTCAGAAGGATTCAATTGTTTTTTTGGGGGAGAATTAGAATGCTGGCCCGGAACTTTGAATGCACCATTGCCCCGTTGTCTTACTTTAAATCTTTCTTTTTGGGAATGATGTTAGTTGGCATGGGTGGGCTTTGTTGGGCTGAAGCCGCCCAAATTGAAAAACCAGTCAAGGTGCCAGTTTTTTCCTTGGCACAACTCCAGGAAATGGGGCGGGCTTCCAGTCCCCTGATCAAAGCTGCCCAGGCTGGAGTAGATGGCGTGGCGGAAAAACAATCCGCCATCCACAAAATGCGTTTCCTTGGCTTGATCTCCAAGGAAATTCCTGTCCGCAAGCAACAAGCTGAGGCGGGCGCTGTTGCCGCGTCTGCAAGCTTTTCTCAGAGTGAACTTGATGTCAATTTTTCCGTTGCTTACACCTACACTTCGATAATCTACGCCCGCCAGCAATTGGAAATTGCCGACCGCGGCATTACCGACCTGACCACCACCGGCGACATTGCCCGTGAGATTGTGAAAACCGGTTCGCGCAACGATGTCTCCAAAAAGCAGATTGATCAGATCAATGTTTACCACAACTTTTTCTATGGTCGCAAGGAAGAAGCGGTGCAAGGGATTCCCCGTGCCAAGGCGGGCTTGAGGGAGGCCATTGGGATCCAAAACCTGAATTGGGACCTGGAACCGGCAGACAAGGTTTTAACCTTGCCGGAAGTTTCCATTAATAAGGAAGAGATGGTTCGACTGGCGGTTGAGAGGCGGAGTGAAATTCAACTAGCCCAAGCCGCGGTGGATGTCACTTGTTTGGAAGTGCAGGCGCAACAGAAAATTTGGTCCCTCACGGGACGGACCTTTGCCACCGGCACGGACATTCACGCCATTTTGCTGCCTGCCCCCTCATTTAATGAGGATTACAAGCCAGGCGCCATTGCCCCGGAGATGCCCGCCAACCTGGTAGGGTCAAGGCGGTCTAGAGCCGCTCAAGCACAAATCCTTCATACCAGGGCAGAAGCTGTGTCAGAAAAGGCTCGCAGCCTGGTGGCGCTTGAGGCCGAAACCACTTGGTTGCGCTGGGTGGAAAATCAGAATCGGGCCAAACATTATCTCAAGGCCGCTGACGAAGCGGAGAAACTGGCCGCTTCCTTGAAAGACAGATTCGACCCCCGGGGAGGCAAAATCACCCTGGATGAAGTAATCGATTCCGGCATTCAGGCCAACACGATGCGGATTCAGGCCAATGAGGTGGTTTACAAAACCCACTTGTCACTCATTGCTTTGGAACGGGTAACGGCTGGTGGCTTCAAGGCCCCGCCCATTACCAAGAAATAATCCTTGCTGACCCTGAAATGTTGAACTTGTTTTAGATTTTCACCTTTTGAGCAACACACCTTTGAGGAACCCATGACCAGGAAATCTTGGATAGGCTGTACAATCCTGGCGAGCTTTATGCTCGCCGGGGTTGTTTTTTCCATGTCTCCCGAAAAATCCGGAAAAACTAAAACCATAAAGATTGGGATGGTGAAAACCATCTTCAAGGATGCTCCGGAATCCTTGTTGCAAATTATCATGAAACCTTTCCGATCCGTCATGGAAGCCCAGACTGGCATGCAGAGTGATTTGGTGATGGTTGCCAATCACCGGAAATTAGCCAGACAGTTGCTCGACGGGGAGACGCAGTTCGGCGTTTTCCATGGGTTTGAATTCGGTTGGGCCAAGGCCCGCCATCCGGAATTGCAACCCCTCATGCTGGCGGTTAATGTCAAAACCCCGCTGTACGCTTACCTGGTGGTTAACAAAGAATCGGAAATGAAATCAGCCGACCAATTGATAGGTAAAAATTTGGCTATCCTTCGTGGCAACCGGGAACACTGCAGGCTCTTTTTTGAACATCGAATTTTACCCGTGGGAAAGGCTCCCAAAGATTACTTTGGCAAGGTCAGCGGGAACTTGGATCATGAGGATGCCTTTGATGGCCTCGGGGATGGCGATTTCCACGCCGTGCTGGCCGACCATCCGGCCTGGGAAAATTACAAAACCCAAAAGCCTGGTCGCGCCGAGAAGTTGAGCGCCTTGATGATTTCCGAACACTTTGTTCCCGCGGTCATTGCTTACAATCCTGCAAAACTCGACAAGGAAACCATGAACAATTTCCGGGGCGGAATGCTTTCCGCTTCGTCTAATCCCAGTTCCAAGAGAATGTTGGAGTTTGTGAAAATTTCCTCGTTTGAAAAGATCCCGGAACAATTCGATAAGCAACTCGCCGACTCGGTGAAAAGCTACCCGGCGCCCACCCCGGACTTGGCGGACTGACCAGACCTCCATAAATATCCCTTTGCGCTCCGGGCGTTTAATGCGCCCGGAGTTGCTTGTTTATTACCCAGGTGTTATTTTTGAGCACCCTTCTCGTTTTGCAGGATGGCCAGGATAGCCGTGGAGCATAAGGAATGACCCAAGAAAATATCCAAACGGTGGCCCTCAAAGATCAAGCCAGGGAACGCTACCTGATTTACGCCCTGTCCGTTATTACTTCCAGGGCCATTCCCGATGTCCGCGACGGCCTGAAACCGGTTCAACGGCGAATTCTCTACACCATGTTTAATGACTTGCGCTTGACCTTTGATGGCCGCCCGAGAAAGTGCGCCAAAATCGTTGGCGATGTCACTGGGAATTACCATCCGCATGGGACCACCGCGGCTTATGAAGCTCTGGTCCGCCTGGCGCAAGACTTTGTCATGAGGGTTCCCTTGGTGGTCGGCCAGGGAAATTTCGGTTCAGTGGATGGGGATGCACCCGCAGCCGAGCGCTACACAGAAGCCAAACTAGCCTTGGCCGCTGAATCCTTGATGTCGGAATTACGCCAGGGCACGGTGGAAATGCGACCCAATTACGACAACACCCGCGAGGAGCCGGTGGTAGTGCCGGCGCAGTTCCCCAATTTGCTGGTGAACGGCGCGTCTGGGATCGCTGTGGGGTTGGCGACCAATATTCCTCCACATAACCTGGGCGAGGTCATTCGGGCCGCCGTTTTTGTTATTGAAAATCCACAGGCCACCACTTCCTTGATTTTGGACAGACTCAAGGGGCCGGATTTTCCACTGGGGGGTAAAATCCTCATCGACCGCCCTTCCCTCACCAAGATTTATGAAGAAGGATCCGGCTCGCTGAAAGTTCAGGGCCAGTGGAAGGTTGAATCGCCTGGGAAAAAAGACCAAATCGTCGTTTACTCGATCCCCTACAGCGTTGATAAAGGAAAACTCATCTCCGATATTGGCTTAATTGTCAGCGAGAAAAAACTGCCCTTGTTAACCAATGTGGTGGATGAATCGAGTGAAAAAGAGGGAATTCGGATTGTCCTGGAACTTAAGCCCGAGGCCGATCCGGCCCTGGCCATGGCCTATTTGTACAAACATACCCAGCTCCAGGACAACTTCGCCTGCAATTTCACCTGCCTGATTCCCGTCAAGGACGAGCAGGGCAGAGAGCGAACCCGGCCCGAACGGCTAGGGGTCAAAGCCATTCTAAGGCAGTTCCTCGACTTTCGTTTCAAGACGGTCAAGAAGCGGTTTGAGTTTGACCTTGAACAGTTGCGCAAGCGCATTCATATTCTGAAAGGATTCAAAATCATCTTTGATGCGCTTGATCGTGCCATTCGCATGATCCGCGAGAGCGATGGGAAGGCCGATGCCGCTGAGAAGTTGATGCAAGCTTTCAAATTGGACCAAATGCAGGTAGATGCGATTCTGGACGCGCAGCTTTATAAAATCGCGCATTTGGAAATCCGCAAAATCCTGGAAGAGTTGCGGGAAAAGGCCAAGGCTGCCCACGAAATTGAGGAAATTCTCGGCTCAATTAGGAAATTGTGGGGAGTGGTCAAATCCGAACTGAATGATCTGGCCGAAAAGTTTCCCGATAAACGGCGCACGCGATTCGGCGACTCTGACGAAGCTCCCGAATTTGACCCAGAGGCTTACATTATCAAGGAAAACACCAATGTGGTGCTTACCCGGGATGGCTGGTTCAAGCGCGTTGGTCGCCTGGCCTCTGTGGAAGGAACACGGATGCGTGAAGGCGACGAAGTGATTTCCGTGGTCCCGGGCAGTACCTTGGACTTGGTGGTCCTATTTAGTGATGACGGCACGGCTTACACGACACGGATCAACGAGGTTTCTGCCAGTTCCGGATATGGGGAACCAGCTGCAAAATATTTCCGCCTGGGCGACCAGACCAAGCTCATTGGACTGGCTACTACCGATGAAAGATTTGTCCCCCCTTCCAAACACAGTAAAAACGACGAACCCGTCCCGCCGTTTTTACTGGCCCTCACGGCCATGGGGCAGGTTTTACGAACTCCCATGGCGCCCTTTCGCCTTCCTTCCACCAAATCGGGCCGCATGTTTGCCAGGCTCAACGAAGGCGACCGCGTTATCATGGTTGCTGTCTTGTACAAAGAAAAAAGTCTTCTCTTGGCTTCCAAGTTTGGTCATGTCATTCACTTTGCCATCGAGGAAATCAATATTCTTTCAGGCCCGGGAAAGGGAGTCATGGGGATCAAGCTGGCTGATGACGACTTGTGCCTGGGCGGGATGGCGGTTGCGGACAAGAATGACACTCTTCAGGTGCAGACTTCCACCGGAAAAACCATGGATTTCCGCGCGGGGAAATACGAAATTGTCTCACGAGGGGGCCGTGGTTTTCCGGCGGTCAAACGATCAGAGTTTGTCCGGGTTATTCCTCCGCCGATTCCCCTGGTCAACTGGGACGAAATTCTGGAATTGGAAAACGGGAAAAACCATGCAGGGCAGAAATCTTTCTTCGAATAGTGGGTTTTTCCTGTTTCCTCAGGGATGAAATCGATGAGCACGGCGAGCAGCAGTTATTCAGCAAAAGACATCACCGTATTGGAAGGCCTGGAACCGGTCCGGAAAAGGCCGTCCATGTACATTGGCGGGGTCGACCCCAAAGGCCTTCATCACCTGGTGTGGGAAATTGTCGATAACGCGGTGGATGAGTATTTGAATGGTTTTGCGGACACCATCACCGTTACCTTGCACAAAGGGGGAGAGGCGGTTTCCGTGCAGGATAACGGGCGCGGCATTCCCGTTGACATTCATCCCAAGCATAAAAAACCAGCCCTGGAATTAATCCTGACCACACTTCACTCCGGCGCCAAGTTTGGCGATAGCCAGAATTACATCCACTCGGGCGGTTTGCATGGCGTCGGCTCTTCCGTGGTGAACGCGCTTTCCAAAAAACTGGTCGCCACCGTTCGCAGGGACGGCAAGGAAGTCATGCAGACTTTCAAGCGGGGGAAAGCTGAGACGGGACTGGAGAAAAATGGGCCGGCCAGGGGCCATGGCACCACCATTTATTTCGAGCCCGACCACGAAATCTTTCGCTCGACTCAATTCGACCCTGTTTGGATCCGCTCGCACTTGGAGGATATGTCCTATATTCATAATGGCCTGAAGATTGTTTTTGAAAACGAAACCACTCGAGAAACTTTCGACCTCACTCATCCAGGGGGAATTCCCGAGTTTCTTGCAAAACTAATTCTCGATTCACAAAAACCGGCTATCACCGAAAGCCCATTTTCCCTTAGCCGCAAGGAAGGGGATAAAATGGAAGTCGCTCTCCAGTGGACCGAGTCTACGGATGAAACCCTTCGTTCCTATGTGAATGGGATCCGCACCGCCGCGGGAGGGACTCATGAAGCCGGTTTGAAAAATGGCATCGGCAAGGCCATTCGCAATTTCATGGAAACGCATGAGATCAAAGTCAAGGGAATCACCATTACTGCCGAGGATATCCGCGAAGGGATCGTGGGGATTCTCTCGGTGTTTGTCCGTGACCCGATGTTTCAGGGGCAAACCAAGGAAAAATTGAATAACCCAGATATGCTGGCGATTGTGGACAATTTCGTGCGGCCGGCAATGGAAGCTTGGCTGAATGCCAACAAAACGGCGGCTGACCAGATCGTGGGTCGCATCGTTTTGGCCGCCAGGGCCCGCCTGGCTTCTCGCGAAGCCGCTTCCGAAGTGAAAAGGAAGTCGGCTACTTCACGCAGGTTAAACCTTCCAGGTAAATTATCCGATTGCAAATCCACTAACTTGGACGACTCGGAGTTGTTTATTGTCGAAGGCGATTCCGCTGGTGGTTCGGCCAAACAAGGCAGAAATAGCAAAACTCAGGCGGTCCTGCCCTTGCGAGGTAAAATCCTGAACTCTGAGGGGCTTCCCTTGAGCCGAGTTATGGGAAACGCCGAATTGTCGGATTTGGTGACCGCGTTGGGAACTGGCGTGGGGGATAAGTTCGACTTGGCTGGCTTGCGCTACGGGAAAATCATCCTGCTCATGGATGCTGACGCCGATGGGCACCATATCTCCACTTTGCTTTTGGGGTTTTTCTTCCGCCATATGCCGGAGCTGATCCGTAAGGGGCATATTTTTCTGGCCCAGCCGCCCCTGTACCGCGTCGATGTTGGTAAGGAAACCTTTTGGGCTCGGGACGACGCTCACAAGGAAGAAATCCTGGCTGGTTTGCGAGCTAACGCCAAGCCGGAAATCTCTCGATTTAAAGGGTTGGGTGAAATGGACCCCTCCGTACTTGCTATGACTACCCTGGAAGTGAAAAACCGGATCCTGCTTAAGGTGGAGATTGATTCCAACCTGGAAACCGACAAAACCTTTGTCGACCTGCTTGGTAAAGACTCCACCCCCCGTTTTATTTTCATCATGGAACACGCCGCCCGAGCCGTGGCGGAAGACTTGGACATTTAAGGCTTCTGTCGGTTGCTGGATTGCCTGGCAGGCCGTGGTTGTCACCCTTGGCTGCTCAAGGGTTTCCTGCTAGTTTCAGGGCGGCTGCTTTTAAACCGGCCAAATCTAGTTTCCCGCTCCCCAAAGAAGCGATTTCTTCCACCGGGTGGAAATCCTTGTCCGAAGGGATCCACAAATTGGGTAACCCCTTACCCTTCAACCCGGTGGTCCAGCCACTCAGGGTGAAATTGAAACTTTCTAAAGACTTGGGAAGGTACAGGACAACAATCCTTTCTCCCCGGAATAAATCGGGCACACAGGTGACACCGCATACTCTTTCGGAGGTTTTTAATAATGCGTGAAGCTCTTCTTCAACCCTTTCAAGCGGCACCATCTCCCCTGCAATTTTCGCGAAGCGGCTGAGGCGGCCCGTTAAGGTAATAAACCCTTCCGGGTTCAGTTTTCCTATGTCTCCTGTGGTGTACCAATTTCCCACCATGGTTTCCTGTGTTTTAGCTTCATCGGCGAAATAGCCTTTCATCACATTAAGCCCAGTTGCCAAGACCATTCCTTCCTGGCCGGTTTCCAAGGGGATCTTGCTGACTGGGTCAACTACTTGGACCGCCACTCCGGGAATTGGCATGCCAATGGCGCCGAATTGATTGCGAAATATTTTCCCCCCGGGAATAGGGATGTCGACTTGGTTTAGCGAAACAACAGGGGATAATTCAGTGCAGCCGTAGCCTTCCAAGGGCAGGCAGTCGAACTTGGCTTCAAACTCTTTGGCCAAGGAAACCGGGAGCTTCTCTGCTCCGCAGATGAGAATTCTCAAAGATTTGAAGTCATCCACGGCGGCTTTTTTCAAACAGAAGCGAAGGAATGTCGCGGTGGAAAGGTAAATCGTACAGCTATGGGCTTTACACAGGGTGCCAATTTCCCTGGCTTGCCGGGGATCAGGGTAATAAACCGTCGAGGCCCCTACTTGCAATGGCGTCCAGAAAGAAACCGTGTACCCGAAGCTGTGGAAAAAGGGCAAGGCGCCTAAGAGGCAATCCTGATCGTCGACATCGGCGCCACGAACAGTGGACCAAGCGTTGGCGGCAATATTTTCATGAGTGAGCATGATGGCCTTGGGTTTTCCCGTACTGCCGCTGGAATAAATCAGGGTAAGGGTGTCGTGCGGTGCGGGATAATGCGGCTTTAAAAAGCAATGGAAGAATAGGAACTTGGGGAAAGTCCTGGCTGCAAGAAAAGTAATAGTTTTTTTCCAGGTGGAAACTCTGGGGAGAATGTCTTCCAAATAAATCACTCGGATGCCGGCCTTCTCCGGCCAGGGCATGCGGCTGGTGAATTTTTTTGCCGTGATCACCGTGACCGCGCCAGGCTTTTCCATGCAATAGTGGACCACATCCGGTGAAGTGGAGTAGTTGAGATTGACAGATATTTTCCCCAAGTTTGCCAGGGCAATATTGACCAAGGCGCCTCCCGTGCTGTTGGGCAGCCATACCCCGATGTAAATTTCCTTTCCTAGTTCTTTTTTCAATTCCTTTGCCAGACAAATGGCCGCGACTAAAGTTTTGCAATAAGTCAGGTTTAATTTGGGGTTGGCCAGATCGGGGAAACAGGGAATGCCGGGTGATTTCAGGGCAGTTTCGGCAAAACGAATGTGGACCGGTGTCAGGCGGGTTTTTACCTTTTGCGAGGCTTCCAACGAAAGTTCCTGAAACCGGTTGGCCAGCCCGCCCTGATCGCTTTTTGAGAATGGTTTGCCAATGAGCAATAGCCAGGGAAAAGCCCCGGGGTGGCACTCCCTTTTAAGAACGCGGTCCTTTCTGTTGCCAAACCTGCTGCCCAACATTTGTTCGAGGAATATTGGCACAACTACGGGACGAGTTTTCCTGGTGAAGTAGCGATGAATTCGTTCCAGTTCAATGGGTTTTCCCTTATCGGCCAGAAACCATTCGGCAACGACGCAGAGCCGGCCTCCCGTGGCAAGGATTTTTTTTGCTCTTTTGATTTGAGCTTTTTGCTGAAGCAAGGTGTCTTGGAGATTCAAAATGAGAAAGCGGGAATGATCGGCTCTTACCCAAGGCCCAGGCCCCCCCGCGTTTAACACGAAAATCGTCGTTTTTTCAAGGTGGCTTTCCAGGGCAAACAAATCCTCGTAGCGGATTCCGCGGGCGATTAATAGCACAGGCCCTGTAGCTGGGATATTTTCTAACCCGGTCACGAGGACCCGCTTGGATTTCCTTGCGAGAGCCAGGAAGAGGACTAGAAATCCGCACAGGAATAGGATCAAGAGAATTGGCCAAGAATTTATGCTTGCCAGGGTTGGAAAGGAAAGCCAAACCATGGTGGGTATGCTCCTGCTTTGGGCGAAACTCCTCCGGCCACTCCATTGGGTTGTCAAAGGCTATGCGGGAACTATTTTTTGGTCAAGCTGGATGGCAACAAAAAACCACGGAAGGGGAAATTCACTCTTTTGCCTGAATAAGAAAAGGATAGAATAAAAAAGGTTTAAGCCGCTTGGTTATTACCCGCCATGGTAATGTTCCAGCCAAAAGGAAGAAAAATGGGAATTCGATCTTTAGGTGGCCTGTTGGCCGCCAAGGCCCCTTGGGTAAAAGTGTTTTGGGTTTGCCTATTCACGATGGGTTTCCCAGGATTTTCCACTGCCCAAGAGATCAGCTTCATTAAAGATGTCGCGCCCATTCTTAAGGAAAATTGTTTTGCCTGCCACGGGGCAAAAAACCCCAAGGGCAAGTTAGACATGACAAGGTATGAGTCATTACGGCACGGGGGAACCAAAGACGATCCCATTGCAACGGGGAAGCCCGACGAGAGTTATTTAATTGATGTTTTAAAGGCTACGGACAAAACTCGAATGCCCCCCAAGGAGAGCGGGGATCCGTTACCCAAGGAAAAAATCAAGGTTCTAGAAGCCTGGATCAAGCAAGGGGCCAAGTTAGATAAAGGCCTGACAGCGAAAACTGACCTGATGAAGGAACTTCGACTGCGGTGGAAATCACCTCCCGCACCGGAAAAGTACGCCTTCCCGGTCGCTGTCACCGCCCTGGCCTTTTCTCCAGATGCCAAAAAAATAGTTGCTGGCGGACACCATGAAATAACCGTTTGGGATGTGGAGAGCGGAAAACTGGAGAAACGCATTCGCACACGGGCTCGCCGTTCCATGGCCTTTCAATTCCTGCCGGATGGCAAATTGGCAGTAGCCGGCGGACGACCCGGAGAGGAAGGCGATGTGCGGGTATACCAGATCCAGGGCACAGGCAAGATGGTGAATGGCGTGGCCATGCTGGATGGGGTGGACGATCCCAAGGTAATGGTCAAGCAAGTGTTAGAAAACGAGGACGAAGTTCTGTGCCTGGCTCTTTCTGCTGACGGGAAAAAGCTTGCCGCCGGCGGCTGCGACCGTTTGTTGTATGTGTGGGACATTTCCTCGGGCGTGGAAAACGCCAAGTTGGAACAGAGTATTGAAAATCACGCCGACTGGGTTTTCTCCGCTGGCTTTTCGCCCGACGGGAAATTGCTG
This sequence comes from Gemmataceae bacterium, assembly GCA_009692005.1. Taxonomy (GTDB): domain Bacteria; phylum Planctomycetota; class Planctomycetia; order Gemmatales; family Gemmataceae; genus SHZZ01. Next base: position 267,149 of record SHZZ01000001.1, read on the forward strand.
GCCAGTTCCAGCCGTGACAAAACCGCCAAGGTTTGGAGCCTGGCCACCAAGGAGTCCCTGGCCACTTTTCCCGATCACCAAAACCCTGTCAACGGCGTGGCTTTCAAGGCCGACAATAAGACTTGCTACTCCGCGGGGGATGATCGGCAAATTCGCCTTTTTGGTTTGGAAGGGGATAGGGCCGGAAAACAGGTGCGCGTGGCTGGGAATCATGGCGGGGCCATTCTGAAACTGGCGGCCAACGCCAAGGCCAATTTGCTGGTCACCAGCGGCACCGATAACTTGGTGAAATCCTGGAACGCGGAATCAGGCGCCGCCTTGAAAAGCTTCCCGGGCCTGACGGACCATGTCCTTTCCGTGGCCGTTAGCCAGGACGGAAATTTGGTCGCGGGCGGAGCTTGGAACGGGGAGGTGATCATTTGGAAAGCCGCCGATGCTGCCGTGGTTAAAAAACTGGCCGTTTCTCCAGGGCAACAATTAACCTCCAAATAAGGAACGATTCCTTGCCAATTGCCAAGACCCTGGAAATCCCGGGGTCTTTTTTTATTCAACGCCAATAGTGTTGGAGTTTCTCATTTGAAACGGTATGTTGATACCAATCATTTCGTTACCTGGAAGGGCCATGGTCAGCAAAATTCATGTAATTGGGATTGGCAGCGATGGCTTAATGGGGTTAACCGGGATGGAAAGGGATTTCCTTTCTACCGCGCAGTTGATTGTTGGGGCGGAAACCGCCTTGGCCATGGTTGACTCCCTTCCAGGGAAAAAGCAAAAAGCCGGGTCAGACCTTCAGGAATTGGTGGAAATTCTCGCCAAGGTTTCCAAAGAACAAAAGGTCGCCCTTCTGGTGAGCGGCGACCCGTTGTTCTATGGTGTGGTTCGCTACCTGTGCGAAAAACTGGGCAAAGATTCTTTTGAAATCCACCCTCATGTCAGCAGCATGCAAATGGCGTTTGCCAGGGTCAAGGAAAGCTGGGACGACGCTTACCTGACAAACCTGCAAAATCAACCCATTGAGCAAGTGGTGGAAAGGATCCGTGTGTCGGAAACTGCTGGAATTTTCACCAGCCCCACTGAAACCCCCAGGCAGATTGCCAACCGACTGCTGGCCCGGGGGATAGATTATTTCCGGGCTTATGTCTGCGAAAACCTTGGGGGAAAAGACGAAAGAGTGACGCAAGGGGACCTTGAGGAAATCGCACAATTGGATTTTGACCCACTCAATGTGATGATCTTGAAACGGAAACCGGGCCGACCGGATATCCCCTCCCTTTCCAAGGCTCCTCGCCAATTTGGCAATGCCGACGATTTATTTGCCCAGAGTAAACCAAAAACCGGGTTATTGACCCAATCGGAAATACGCGCTATTGCCCTCTCCCGCATGGCGATCAAGGCCTCCAGCCTGGTTTGGGATATTGGCGCTGGGTCGGGGTCGGTCTCCATAGAAGCGGCACAGTTGTGCTACGCGGGTTTGGTGTATGCCATTGAGCAGGACGCTGCCGATTTTCATCTTATTCTTGCTAACGCGGAAAATCTTGGCGTGAAGAATCTTAAGGCCGTCCATGGGGTAGCCCCCGATGTGTTTCAAGGATTGCCCCGGCCCGACGCGATATTTGTCGGCGGCATTGGCAAAGAAGTTATTGGCCTTTTAGAAAAAGCATTCTTGGCCCTATTGCCGGGGGGAAGAATGGTGGTAAATGTCGGGTCAATCGAAAACTTGTCCTTGGCGCATTCCCGCCTAAAGAAACTAAATCCCGATTTGGAAGTGCTATTGGTGCAAATATCCCGGGGTTTGGAGCAGTACGATTCCACGCGTTTTGAAGCCGTAAATCCTTCTTATTTAATAACCCTGGTCAAAAATCCTTAGTTCGGCCCACGAAAGAGTAGGTTTTATTAGCCAAGATGTAGCAGAGGTAAAGGAAGCCATCTAAAATGGAATAGAGGGATTGCAAGGAGGTGTCGGCTTGACCGTAAAATTTCCACCGCAGTCGTCCAAGAAAACCCTGGTTGGCCGCCAGGGCAAATCCATTCCTTCCGATCTGGCCTTAAAGATCCATCAAATCATGGTCCGCTCGCGACATATCGATGAGCGGATGATCAAAATGAGCAAGTCTGGCGAGGCCTTTTTCTGGATTGGCGGCCCCGGGGAGGAAGCCTTTAATTCTTGCCTTGGGCTGCAGGTCAAAAGAGGCAAGGGGCCGGAATTTGACTACCTTCATTTGCATTACCGCTCTCTGGCCACCATGCAAGCCATGGGTCTGGAACCTGCTGCCAGCCTCAGGCAAATGCTCATGAAGCGCACCGACCGCAATTCCATGGGCCGCAATTTTCCCGGCCATTATGCCATCCCTGAATGGAATGTCGTTCCCGTGACTTCCGTCATCGAGGTGCAGTTTGCCATGGCCCCGGGAACCGCTCTTATGCAAAAGCGCCTTAGCCAAGATGCCATCTCTATCGTGGTTGGCGGCGATGCGGGCATTGCCGAGGGGGATTTCACCTCCTGTATGACCTGGAGTACCCGGCCTGGCTTGCGGTTGCCCGTGTTGATGATAGTGACCAACAACGGCTATGGCATTTCCACACCGCATGAGACGCAGCACTCTGAAAAAAACATCATCGACCGGGGTATTCCCTTTGGCATTCCTGGTGAGGTGGTTGATGGCAACGATGTGGTTGAATCCTGGCATGGGATTCAAAAGGCCATGGAATATTGCAGAACGGAAAGAGCGCCTTACCTGCTGGAAGCGCAAGTTTCCCGGTTGCATGGTCATTCATCGTCCAGTGGCGCTGCTCGAGTGGAAGGGGAAAAAGACTGTCTGGAAATTCTGGAAAAACACCTAATGGCGCAAGGACTTGCCGCACGGGAATACATCGAAGCAATCCACGACTCGGCGCAACAAGAAATGCAAGAGGCTGCTCGAAAAGTACTTGCAGAGCCGAATCCCACTGCAGCCGATGTTCCCACTCATACTTATGCGCCCAGCCCAGTGGACGCGGTTTACCCCGTGGATTTTGACGGTTTACCTGGAAAAGGGCCAAAGGGCCAAAGGGATAAAGGAGGTAGTCATGGCGTCCCTGGTTCAAGCAGTTCGCCTGGCACTTCACTATGGGGAAGATAAGCTTGGTGTCACCGATATTTTTGGCGAGGATGCCGGGCCGCCCTTGGGAGGAATCTTCACAGCCACCCAAGGATTGAAAACGGCATGGAATTCTCCCTTGGATGAACGCGGCCTGATTGGCATGGCCATGGGAATCGCTTATGCGGGCGGCCGGCCTGTGGCGGAAATACAATTTTGCGACTACGGATTCAATGTCATCGACTTGCTAAAAATTGCCGGGAACCAACGCTGGGCAAGCGCTGGTGCCTTTGAGCTGCCTCTGGTGGTCATGACGCCCACTGGGACCGGAATTCGCGGCAGCCTGTACCATTCCCATTCTTTTGAAAGCTGGGCCAGCCGATTGCCCGGCTGGAAGATTGTCATGCCTAGCAATCCCCTCGATGCCTATGGCCTGATGCTTTCTGCTATTCGCGACCCTAATCCTGTAATGGTCTTGCTGCCTAAAGCGCTTTTACGCGTGAAGGGGGGAGAAAAAATTCCTGGCGAACCCGCCGATGAGTTGGAGTTGTCCCGGCGGATCGACGCGCCAGTTGGTGATCGAAGCGATTGGATTCCCCAATGGCCGGATGTTGAGCCCTACTTCATCCCCTTTGGAAAAGGGGCGCTGACAAGAAAAGGTACCTCTGCCACGGTGGTTAGCTACGGCAGGCAGTTGCCGATTTGTGTCCAGGTGGCCAATGAGCTTTTCGCCAGCGGCCTGGGGGATGTGGAAGTGTTGGACCTGCGCTCTATATTTCCTTATGATTGGTCCCTGATATCTCAAAGCGTGGCCAAAACTGGCAGGGTGATACTTGTCAACGAAGACACCGAGGTGACCAACTTCGGTGAACACCTGTATCGGAGAATCGTCGAAGAGTTCTTTTACGATTTGCTGGCCCCGCCGGTTTTACTTGCGGGGAAGCATGTCCCAGGAATCGGCTTGAACCAGGAGTATGAAATGAACACGGTTCCCCAAGCCAGGGAGATCCGGGAAGCCTTGGTCAAACTCCTTGAAGTCCAACCCTGAGAGGTATTGAAATGAAATTCAAACTCCCTCCACTTGGCGAAGGGGTGTACGAGGCGGAATTGGTCCGCTGGCTTGTGGAACCGGGGCAAGCGGTTACTCCAGGCGTCCCTTTATTGGAGGTCATGACCGACAAGGCCACAATGGAAGTGCCTTCCCCCTTTCAAGGAATAATTGAGAATATTTCCGGAAAACCCGGGGACCGTGTGCGTTTGGATCAGGAAGTTTTGGAATTCAGCCAGGTTGGAAATGAAGCCATGGAGAAACCTATGTCAGGAGCTCAAGAAGAGCCGAATTGGCAAAATCAACCCTTGCAGCCCTGTGCTTTAGAAAATGGCCGTGAAGGAAAAATCGGAGTCAAGGCCGGGCCAGCCGTGCGGTTTTTGGCGAGAAAAATTGGCGTTGAGTTAAGTGAAATTGCCGCCACCGGGCCTCAGGGCAGGGTCCTGGCCGAGGATCTCGCTCGCCATGTTCAAGCTCAAGCCCGGCCCAGGGAACCAGGTGCTAAAGCACCTTTGCCTTCCATGAACGATTTTGGCAAACCCGGCAAAAAAATTCCCTACCAGGGTATACGCCGGGCCATTGGCGAAAAAATGGAAATGTCGATCAAGGCTTTGCCCCAATGCACCTTCGTGGAAGAATGCGAGGTCACCGATTTGGTAAAAGCCCGGGAACGGTTAAACCGCTTGTGGGAGCATGAAACCGGGCACCTGACTTTCCTTCCGTTCTTTATCAAGGCGGCGGCCATTGCCTTGCGAGATGTTCCCCTGGCAAATGCCCGGATGGAAGAGAATGGCAACACCATTCATTGTCTGGAAAGCTGCCATATTGGCTTTGCCGCCTCGGTTCCATCCGGCCTTGTCGTCCCGGTGGTGCTCGATGCCGACAAAAAACCATTTGTGGAAATTGCCCAAGAAGTAAATGCCTTAACTCGCGCGGCCCGTGAAAATAAGCTGACTCCCGAACAACTCCGAGATGGTACTTTTTCCATCAGTTCCATGGGTAGCCTGGGCGGAATCATTTCCACGCCAATCATCAATTATCCTCAGTCGGCTATTTTGGGCCTGGGTAAAATTGTCCGCAAGCCGGTTTATGGAAGCACGGGGGCGCTTCGCCCAGGGGATTTCATCTTCTTGAGTTTGACCTTTGACCACCGAGTCATGGATGGCGCCGGCGCTGCCGCGTTCAGCCGGTCGTTTGCAACCGCCCTCAATTGGCCTGAAAAAATGCTCCTCCCCATTCCTGGCCATTATCCTGAAATCCATTGAAGGAATACTTTCCTCTCACGCGGGCCGTCGAACTCACAGAAAAACACTCCCTGCCATTGGCCCAAAACCAATTTTCCATTCTCCACGATGAGTTGCACTGAGTTGCCAAACAATCCAGTTTTAATGTGGGAATCACTGTTCCCTTCATTGTGCCGGAAACGCGGTTCGTCTTTGGGAATGTTTTTCCCCAACCAATGCAGAGTATCCGTAACCACATCGGGGTCCCAGCTTTCGTTGACGGTTAGCCCAGCGGTGGTATGGGGGCAAAACACTACTCCGATACCCGTTTTTATTCCGGATACGGTCAAGGATTGTTGCACTTTTTCCGTAATTGAGACAAACTCACATCGGACCTGGGTTTGTAGAATAATAGTATTCATTGAACTGGCCTCCCTTTTTATTTCCCAGCCCTGGTACCATGGTTGCCCTGGACTGTAACCCTTGTTCATTTTACGGAGGACAGAATGCGCAACAGCTTTTGTCCGGTTTTAGGAATTCGGTTTATGGGCCTATTCTTTTTTTTGTGCCTCGGGACTTGCCTGGCGCTTGAATTCCAAGAGGAAAAAAGCAACCCCAGGGAAATTATTCTCAAGGCCATTGATGCCCATGGGGGAATGAAAAAACTATCCACCCATCGGGCGGATAAAACCAAGACCAAGGGCAAAATTCAATTCGCTGGTCTGGAAGCGGAATTTGAGGGAAACCTGACCGTTCGGTTGCCCGATCAGTTGAAATCCGTTCATAAAATGATGATCAAAGGGGAAGTAGTAACCCTGGTGCAAGTTTATTCCCAGGGAAAAATCAGCCATTTGATCAATGGGCAACCCCTGAAAGTGGAAGGGCCAGTTGCCGTCCAGATTCAGGAAACCATGAGGTTGGCCCGCTTGATCCGTTTGCTGCCTCTGTTAAATGATAAGGGCCTTGAGTTGACTCGTCTTGGGGATGTAAAGGCCGGAGAAAAAACCCTGCGAGTGGTGAAGATTTCCGAGAAAGGAAAAGGTGATGTGGCCTTTTTGTTCGATTCGCAAACAGGGTTTTTGGTGAAAACGGAAATGGAAAGGGATTTTGAAGGAAAAAAGGTGTTGCAGGAGGACTATTTTTTTGACTTCAGAAACCTGGGAGGATTCATCCGCCCGGTGAAAATTCAAACTCACAGGGGCGGAAAAAAAATTCTGGATGCCGAAATGGTCGAGGTCCGCTATTTTGAAAGTTTGCCCGATACCGAATTTGCCCCTTGAGGGTAACCACCAGGAAAAAATGAAACCAGGGAAATTTAAAGTCAGCCGTGCAGATGGAGGGACAACTCTTCAGAAATATTTGCAAAACTGCTTGCGCCTGGGGCCCCACGCGGTTGGGGAATTAATCAATTCCGGTTGTGTTTACTTGGATGGCAAACAGCAAAAAAACCGCGGCTCCCTTCTTAAAACAGGAATGGGTGTTTCTCTGAAGGCCACCTCCGGAAAAACCAAAAACAACCCGGAGACCCCTGCTCCGCTAAAAGAGAAAAAATCCAAACTTTCACTGATTTACCTGGACCAAGACCTGGCCATTATCAACAAGCCGGCAGGGCTCACCACCGTGCACCATAAAGGGGAAAAAGGGGGCTTTTCCCCCCGAGACCGCAAGTTCCTTCCCCCAACCCTTCAGGACATTCTCCCAGGATTTCTGGCATCATTGAAAAAGGGAAAATTCCCTTATGTGCGCGCGGTGCACCGACTCGACAAAGAAACTTCGGGGATTATTGCTTTTGCCCTTAACCCCGAAGCCGAAGGAAACTTGGGTGTTCAAATGAGGGAGAAAAAATTTAAGCGTAAATACTTGACCCTGGTCCGTGGGGAATTGCCAGACCAGGAAATCCGTTCCCATTTGATTCGCGACCGGGGAGATGGCAGGCGGGGTAGCAACAAAAAAAATGAGGAAGGGGAATTGGCCATTACCCTGGTTCGCACCCTGGAAAGATTCGACAAATATTCATTGGTGGAATGCGAATTGGAAACCGGGCGGACTCACCAAGTTCGCATTCACCTGGGGGAAAATGGCGCGCCCATTTGCGGCGAAAGAATTTATGACCGGCCCCTTAATGGCAAGCCATTTCTCGATGGTAGCGGCTTTAAGAGGGTTGCCTTGCACGCCATGGCGCTGGGGCTGAGTCATCCGAAATCGGGAAAGGAACTTGCCTGGGAATGTCCGTTGCCAGAGGATATGCGTTTGTTTTTAGAGCAACTGCTCAGGGAAAAAAATAACCCCGGGAGTAATCCCGGGGTTTTACTTGATTAAGCCATTTCTTTACTTGGGCTTAGCCGGGATGGGGTTTGTATCGCTCGTTTCAACCCCGGTCTCTTGGCTTTGTTCCAATTCAACCTTGGTCTTTTGACCGCCAATGTCGATGGTCAAATCCCCGGCCAGTTTCAAGCTCATGCTTGAGCGGTCGATCCTACCCTTGACCGGATCGAAAAGGATCAATCCCTGCGAAGAACTGGTTTTCAGATTGGCGCTTTCAATTTTGAAAGGAAGGCCGCCAACATTGCTGTCAACCGGCTTGGTGTAATTGAGTTCCGATTTGACGGAAATCTTGTCCATCTTCTTTTCATCGGCGCCATCGTAAGTGTAGGTGTAAGTGTTGTCGTACTTTCCAATGGGGCCCATGTCCAAGGAGGTAGATCGTTTCCAGGTGCCTTTGTCCTTATCCCCTTTGATTGCCTCGGTATTGGGAATAGCGCCAAAAGTGGGCTCGGCCATTTCAATCATGGCTTTTTCATTCAACACCTTGTCAAGAAGGGGTTGCATTTGCGGGTTGGAATTGACCAGCTTCTTGACGAACTCTTCGCGTCCGCCGATCTTGACGACCTTCATGTCCTTGGTGTTCAAGGTGATGGTGAATTCAGTCCCGATCAGTGCTTTGAAAAAATCGGACAAGGGGCTGGTGGAAGCCGATTCCTTGGTGGAATCGTATTGCACCTTTGTGCCGCCGATGTCAATGTTCAAAATAACGCCTTCGATCTTTTGCTTTAATTCCCAGTTGTCGCCATCCTGTTTCATCGGGGTCCAGCTAAAGAAAAAAGTTTGGTTTTGCTCCTGATTGATGTCCTGGCCCATGACCTTCATTTTTTGCGTGGTTTTGGTGACCATCTTTTGATAAAAGACTTTGTCCTTTTCAAACTTCCACTTGATGGTGGATTTTTCCTGGGCGCTAAGCGCCGGCACCATCAGCACGAGGAAAAAGAAACCTGCCAGCAAACGAAAACGGGACATCACCAACCCTCCAATTTGTAATTTTAACCCCGGTAAATATTCGCCCGGAGAGCATGGATACATTATCCTGTCTGGCTGTGGATTAGGATATAAGAAAAACCAAGGAATTTGAATAGTTTGATACAGAACTTCCTCATTTAAGGGGTATTCAAAAAGAAAGGACGCAAATGGACCTCCTGACCACATTGAAAGGTTCCCTGATGGAGGGATTCCTTCCCCAAGGCTGGGACCTGGGGAAAATCGATCAAATAGCGGAAATTTTCGGGCCAAATTTACGCCAATCCCAGGCCTGGTGGCACCGAGATTTTGCCCCGATACCGTGCAGGGATGTGGCGGACTTTGATGTTTGTATGGGCCATGAAATTGCCCGCGAAATCGTTCTGGCAAGGGATGAAAAAAAAGAGCTGATCCTGATTCTTCCCGTTGGGCCCATGGGAATGTATCGCTGGGCTGTCTATTTTCTAAATCAATGGAAGGTGTCTTGCCATCATGTCCATGGCTTTAACATGGATGAATGGTCGGATTCTCAGGGAAATACTCTACCTTCCAACAATCCTGGGGCGTTCCAGTACGCGATGGAGCAGGCATTTTACGGCCCCTTGGGAAGCAACACGGTGCCTGTGAAAAACCGGCATTTTGCCTTGAAGGAGGAACTGCCCGATTATGCGGAGCAGATCAACGGGCTGAAGTCGAAGGGGGGCAAGTTAGTTACCGTGTTTGGCATTGGTCGTGTTTGCCATATTGCCTTCTGGGAACCTCATTTTGCAGCGGATTTTTCTTCAACCGAAGAGTGGAAAAAACAAACACACCGGATTGGCGCCAAACTGCACCCGCTAACCATCGAACAAAATGCTCTAACCAGTTTCAAAAGCCGGACCACCTTGGTCCCTGCCTTTGCCAACACCATTGGCCCAGGGTTGTTCTTAAAATCGGATTCCATCATTGGTGGCGCTGACGGTATTTTTTCCCGCGGTATGCAATGGCAAGGGCTATCGCTTCGCATGTCGCTGCACCATGAACCCACTCCCTGGATTCCTAGTTCCTTCATGCCAACCATGGCGGGAAAATTGTTCTACCTGGAAGAACTTGGTTCCAGCCTTGTGGCGGAATGCAATTGATCCGGAATTAATCCAAGGCCACCTGAGCGCCCAGGGCAGACTGCATTCCTGAAAGCACCTGGGGGATTTCTTCCGGTTGAATGGTGCGCAGGTCGAGCAGGAGTTTGTTGTCCTGAACCCGTGCGAAAATGGCCGGGTTCTGTGTTCGCAAGGCTTGGGCCAAAGGGCCGGAATCCCCGGAACTTTCAATTTCCACCACCCAGGCAGGCATTTCCTGGTCAGGCAGTGAGCCACCGCCAGCGAAACCTTTTTCTTCAATGGCCCGAACTTTGCCAATCCCGGGAATATTCTGCAATTGCGATTGCAAATATCTGGCCCTTTTTTCCAGTTGTTCAAGTGGCATGGTCAGCATGCGCAGGGTAGGAATTTTCTCCTTGGCCGCCTCGGGGTTCAGATGCAATCGTAGGGTTTGTTCCAACGCCGCCAGGGTCATCTTGTCCAGGCGAAAGGCCCGCATGAGGGGGTCCTTTTCAATTTTCTGTAGCAGTTCTTTTTTGCCAGCGATGATCCCCGCTTGGGGTCCGCCAAGCAATTTGTCGCCGCTGAACAATGTCAGGTCCGCGCCAAGTTGAATGCTTTCTTTTGGATTAGGCTCTTCCTCGAAGCCAAGGGACCCGAGGGGAAAAACCGCGCCGCTGCCCACATCGTCGATTACAGGAATGCCGGTTCTTTTTCCAAGGGCAACCAGGTCTGCAAGTGGAACTGAGTGGGAAAATCCCGAAATACGGTAATTGCTGGGATGGACGCGCAAAATGGCAGCGGTATTTGGGGTGATGGCTTTTTCGTAATCTGCAAGCTTGGTGATGTTGGTGGTACCCACTTCTTTCAAAGTGGCCCCACTGACCCCCATGATTTCCGGCAGGCGAAAACTTCCGCCAATTTCGATCAATTGCCCGCGGGAAACAATAACTTCCTTTCCATAAGCCAAGGCCCGCAAAACCAGAATGGTAGCCGCCGCGCAATTATTGACCGCAGTAGCGGCCTCCGCGCCAAGCAATTGGCAGGCCCAGTTGCGAATGGCATCTTGGCGGGAAGACCTCTTCCCGGTTTCCAGGTTGACTTCCAGGTTTAAATACCCGCGGGCGGCCTCATAAGCGGCTCGGGCAGCTTCCTCAGCCATGGGGGCTCGGCCCAGGTTGGTATGCAGCACAATTCCGGTAGCGTTGATGACTTTCCTGAGATTGTCGCGAAATGTAGTGGCCATTTTTGCCGCCACCGTGCCGGCAATTTGTTCCGCCGAGGGTAAATGGCCCTCCTGATTGCCGTTGGCATACCCGTCTCGGATTACTTCAAGCACTTTGCGGATTTCCTCGGAAACCGTTTTGTTCCCATGTTTTTGCGTCAGTTCCCGCAGGGCCGCCAAATTCAAAATGGTGTGCACCGCTGGCAGGTCGCGTAGATTTTGTTTTTGCATGGAGATTGTTTTCCAAGTTGAAAAGACTCGACTGTGAAAATCAGGAATGCAGGAACCGCAAATCCCCTTCACGACGGGTCACTTCGGTTTTGTCAAGGTATTCGCAAAAAGGCACTGCGTATTTCCGCGTAGTTTTCAGCAAATCGCGCAGCTCCGCAACCGTCATGCCCTTTCCCCCTGCCAGTGATCCCCTCACGGTTTTCCTCATTTCTGCTTCCACATCGTAGTCGAGGTATAATCCATCTTGAACCAGAATCAGTTTTCCTTCAAGGACACAAATATCAAAAAGTTCCTTAATTTGTGCTACCTGGCCTCCCGCTTGGGCGGTGAACTCGTCCATCGCCGGTGGCGTAAAACGCCCTTCCCTGTGCGCCAGGTGGATTTTTTCCAGCAGCTTTCTTTGATTGTTGGTCAATTTGGGTTTAAAGGAGGCCAGGCCAATGCGGCGCTGGTCCCCGGTCAGGGATTTTCTCTTTAGCATGGCTTCCACAGTTTCCTGGACCAGGCCGTCATCCTCGACGAAATCCAGTTGAGAAATTACTTTTCCCCGTTCATGCGTGGACAATAAAGGATTGGCCGCGTGAAAAGCTGTCAGCCCTTTGGTGATTTTTTCCTCCAGCGCGGCCAGCAATTCCGAATCGAGGATTTTTGCCTTACTCGAGCCTTTGAAAACCTCCGCTAACTCACCCTTTTGAATCATTTGCGGGATAATTTTTTCCAGTTCACCTGCTTCCAGGCCGGTTACTTGAGGCATGTTGGTAGCTTTCAGCCCCTCGTAGCCAGAAAACCAGGCAGCGGTTTTGACCCTGAATTCCGGCTCCTGGCGCGAAAGATTGTTGAGCATTTCCAAGGAGTGGGTATGCCGACGGCGGATTTTCCTTGCCACCGGTTGAACCACATGCCCGCCGCCCAGGGTGACAGTGGCGGAGGAATTCCGCAAGACAAAAGGCTGATGCCAGGTCGCGGTCGCGGGGCTTTCCAAGAATAGTTGTGCCATTCCCCACTGCCCAGGAGCCAAGGCATCATTTTCTAAAAGCGAAATGGTGCCTGCAATTTCCGATGTCCCCAAATGCAGGCGGATGGGCAAGCGGTGCTTAATGGGCTTTTTTAGTTCTTTGGAACAGTGGAGGCGAACCGAAATTACCCGCGAGGGGATGATATACCCCGGTTCCACCAATTCCTGCCCCCGCCTGATTTCATGGTGGTCGATTCCCGCCAAATTCACCGCGCAGCGCTGCCCCTTGGCGCATTCCTTGACCCCCGCATCGTGGGATTGAATCGAACGGACCCGAAGTATTTTTCCCTCGGGAAGAAGTTCAACCTCCTGGCCTTCTTGAATTTGTCCGGAATAGACCGTGCCGGTGGCCACGGCGCCGAATCCTTGAACCACGAAAGATCGGTCGATAGGCATGCGGAAATGCGCCTTTTCTTCCCTGGACTCGATCAGGGCGCCAATTTCTCCCAGCCTGGTTTTTATTTCCTCGATCCCCATTTTTTGGGGAACCGAAGTTTTGACAATAGGCGCCCCTTCCAAAAAAGTCCCCGCCACCAGTTCCTGGATTTCCAATTCCACCAGTTCGAGCGTTTCTTTGTCGGCCAGGTCGCTTTTGGTCAGAGCGATCAAGCCGTGACGGATTCCAAGTAGTTTCAGGATTTCCAAATGCTCGCGGGTTTGCGGCATGACAGAGTCGTCAGAGGCAATCACCAACATTGCCAGGTCAAAACCGGTGGCGCCGGCCAGCATGTTTTTGACAAACCGCTCATGCCCAGGAACATCTACAATGCCAATGCGCATTCCGTTTAAATTTAAATGGGCAAACCCCAGGTCGATGGTAATTCCCCGGGCTTTTTCCTCGGGCAACCGGTCGCAATCGATCCCGGTCAAGGCCTTGACCAAGCTGGTTTTGCCATGGTCAATATGCCCGGCCGTTCCAAGGATTAGATCTTTAACCATGGTTGAATTTCAGGTCTCGGAGGCTAATCAATTCTATTTCAAGGAGGAAAGATACTCCACCAAGTCCCGCAATTCTCTCGGGCTTAACAACTTGTGCAAATCGGCTGGCATGGCTGACAGGCCTTGTTTTCTCTCCTCAATATCGACCTTGGCAATGGTCAGGAGTTTCCCTTCGTGGGTCATCAGGATGACTTCTTTGGCCGTTTCGGCCCGGAGTATTCCCAGGACGGTTTTCCCGTTTGACAGGCTGAACAGGACTGGAGCAAACCCCTTGGCGATTTGCTTGTTAGGGTTAACCAGCGCTTCGAGAATATAGGGCCGATTTTGCTGGGCTCCGAGCTTTCCCAATTCGGGGCCGACATCCCCGCCTAATCCTTGAATCTTGTGGCAACGCAAGCAGGAAATTTCAGTCTTGTGGTGAAACAAATCCTTACCTTTGTCAGCGTCTCCCCCGATTAGGGCAAAGGAAAATATCCCTGGCCGGTCTGGATTGGGTTCGCCAATCCCCTTGCTTTTCAATGGGATGTTTTGCTTGCTGGCAGCTTCCCATACTTCTACTTTCAGTTCGTCAGAAAGCTTACCCTCGGTCCATTGCTTGAGAAACAAGTCTAGTTTTACTTTGGCAGCAGGAGTTTTGAATTCACCCAGGAGTTGGATTAACGCTTGTTTTTCAACGACAGACCCTGAATTCCAGGTCGAGTCCCAAGTTTCCCAGAGAAATTGCGGGGTGGCTTTGGTTTTAATTCTCAGGGCTTCGGCTCGGATTTTCCCAGAGGTGTCTTTCAGCAGTTGCGGAAGTTTGGCGGGAAGTTCCGCATCCGCCAGGGTTTCCAACCCTTTCAAAGCTTCCAGCCGTGTCCTTTCCGTTTCTTTGGCGTTGTCCAGGGTGGCGTGCAAGGCCGGAATAATCGAGCGGATTTTCAATAAGGAAGCAGTTACCGCGGCTTTTTTCCCGGTATTTCCTCCGCTACTTAATACCTGAGGCAATACCGCTTCCAAGGCCTTGGCGCTTTCCTCCGCCGGTTGCCCTGGCCTGGGGTTCCACAATCCGGTTACCGGGTCGGGGCCACTTCCTGCGCTCCAGATTTCCAGGTATTGAAGGGACTCGATTCTGACGCTTTCGGGCAATTGGCGGTTGGCCGCCAAGCGAGCCAGGTGGTTGGCTGCCTCTGCTCCCCCAATGCGGTAATTGGCGGCCAAAACCCGTCGCCACAGGTTGGGGGAAAAGTTCTGGCTTCCTTGTGGCAATTTTGCCAATGCGGGTAATGCCTGGGTAATTCCCAAATCGTGTATGGCGCGGGCGGATTCTTCAACGATTAATGGATCGGTGTCATTGAGGAACAAGGATAATCCGGGCGAGGATTTCCTTCGCAGGGCCAGCACAGCGCCCAGGCGAATCGCGGGCGATGGATTATCCTTCAAGGTAACCAAGTGTCCCTCACCAGGAATTGCAGCCAAAGCCATGACACAGCCGTGGCGGATATAAACATCTTGATTTTGGTTCGCTTCCAAACATTGCAAAAGCGGTAGGGAGTTTTCCGGCGCGGGAAGTTTTGCCAGGGCTAGTGCGGTGAGGGATCGCACCCTGAGTTGCGGATCCTTCAACAAGGGCGCCAAATGACCGCGGGCGGATTCCTGGCGAATTTCACCCAAAACTTTTGCGGTTTGCGCCCTGATTTCTGGGTCGTCATCTTGCAAAAGGGGAAGCAAATTTGGGGATAAGCCAGGGTCTTTTCGGCCAATTTGCTCCAAGGCCCAAAGTGCATGGACCCGAGGCAATAAATCAGCCTTGGATTGAGCCAGTTCCATTAATGCAGGGACGGCATTTTTCCCCTTGGCGGCCAGGACGAATTGCGCTTCCCTGCGGACCCGTAGGTCTGGGTTTTTTAGAAAACCCAAAAGGTCATTAATTGGGTACCGGTAAAAACCCTGGGCTAGGAGGTCTTTTACTGACAGCGATTTTTCACCCAAGGGGGAAATTTTGTAAATCCGGCCTTTTCCCGGTTTGTTCCAGCCATCCACCCAGTCGGAAACATACAAGGAGCCATCGGGAGAGAATTCCAAGTCGGTTGCCAGGACCGACCAAAGGAATTGGTTTGGGTTTTTCAGTTTGTAGCCCGCGCCATCGGGCTCAAAGGAAAAAGACCAGATACCGCTGTTGCCTGGACTGCCGCGGAAATCACAGAGGAAAAAGTGGTCGCGAAATTGAACGGGAAATCCAGTTCCCGGATAGAAGGCCAATCCGGACGGTCCGGAGGAAAGGTTGATGAGGGGCGGGATAATGTAGGCGGGCTGTCCTGGGAACCTGGGTTTCCAAATCCCTTCGGAATTCCACGGGCCCCTGGGGTTAGGCTTCTCAATAAATTGGTAGCCAAAACGCCAGCCGCTGTCGCCTCCAGGAACCAGGTGCGCCACCCGGGCCTGGTCGCCCCCGTCGGAATTGTTGTCCACGGTGAAGAGGTTACCCAAGGCGTCAAAGGCGAGTTCCTGTGGATTGCGCAACCCTGTGCAAAAGACTTCCAGATTGGAGCCATCAGGTTCGCAGCGGAAAACCGCGCCAGTGTGGGGGAGTTGAATATTTGGGCTGGGGGGAACGGTTTGGGTTCCCCGGTCGCCAATGGAAAAATACAGGCGCCCGTCGGGCCCCATGGTAATCCCGTGCAGGTCATGCCCAATGAAAGCGATGTGAACGCCAAATCCTTTGTGTAGGCTGGTTTTTTGGGTCGCAATGCCTTTGGATTCAGTGTCTTGCAGAAGCCAAAGATTGGGGATGCAAGTCAACCAGGCCTTTTTCCCCCTTACCAGCAATCCTGCGGCCAACCCGTCCTCCGCCTTATTGAACCCTTCTGCAAAAACCCATGACCTATCCGCCCGGCCATCGCCGTTATCGTCCACGATCATTCGAACCCGTTCGGTTTCCTTTTCATAATTGGGGAATTTATCCCCGCCGATTTTCTTCAACAACTCCACCCGGTTGGCCACGGATTTGCAAGCCAAGTCATCGTTGAGCCATTTCATATAGCCCCGTATATCGAGGACTCCCTGGTGAAGGCGGTTGGTTTCCACCACATAAAACCGGTTTTTTTCATCGATGGTAAAGGCGACGGGATTGGTCAAATGAGGTTCGGCGGCAAAGAGTTCCACTTTGAACCCTGGCGGGATGCGAAACCCTTGAATCGCTTTTTCCCCTGAACGGATTGCTTCTTGGCCTCCGGGTTGGTCACCAGTGGTTACCGTCGGGGGGGGTGAAATTTGGCCGGATAAAGTGAGAAGAAAAAGGGCAAGGGTTGTCATGTTGAGTGCCGTTTTGGACCTCGAAAAAGAACCAAGCTGGCAGGCTTGCGGCCTTTGCATCCCAGCCAGCTAGCCCTGATGCAAAATTTGGCCTTGCCTGCTTTTTTTACCAAAGGTTATTTTATGGATTCCGCTTTTGCCCTTGCAGCAATTTCAGAGGATTCCACGGATGGACCCGCAACTGGAACTCAAGACAACCTCTTGGCTCGGATTGACCCCGCCAACCTGGTTTTTCCTGCTCTTGGCGCTTTTCTTTGTTGGCCAGAGTGTCAAATATTCCATTAAGGTAAGTGAGAAGCGTTCAGCGATCCAGCGCTGGCAGCCGCAAATCCTTGGCTTGGATCAAGGCGAGGACCTGGCGGAAAAATACCAATATCCCAATCCTCCCATCATGGCTTTGTTGCTCTATCCCCTGGCGAAATTGCCTCCCGTGGCCATGGCCCTCACCTGGTATTACCTCAAGGTTGGAATGATAATCCTTTGTTTTCATTGGGTCTTTTCCCTTTTAGGGGAGGGAGGCCTGCTCTTTCCTTTTTGGGCGAAAGTTTTGGCAGTTCTCTTGAGCTTGCGAGCCCTAACTGGCGATTTGCAGCATGGCAATGTGAACATCTTTATTTTGTTTCTGGTTACCGGTGGTGTTTATTTATTTGCCAGGCGAAAGGAAGCTCAGGGTGGTTTGCTGATCGGGCTGGCCGTGGCTTGCAAAGTGACCCCTGCCCTTTTCATCCCTTATTTCGTTTGGAAAAGATCCTGGAAAGCCTTGGCAGGTGTTGCCGCAGGCTTGGTTCTTTTCCTTTGGCCAGGCGTTGTTCCTGGTCTAGTGTTGGGTTTCGAGGAAAACCAAAAGCAAGTTGCCTCCTGGTACAAGGAAATGGTCCATCCCTTTATCGTTGAGGGGAAAGTATGGAGCGAACACAACAACCAATCATTGCCCGGGTTGGCGTATCGTCTGCTTGGGAATAACCCTTCCTTTTCGGATTATGTGGAAGGCCAATACACTCCCACTGAATATCACAATGTGGCCAACTGGGGCTCTGGGTCATTGCGCTGGTTATTGAAAGCGGGCATGTGTTGCGTTGCTTTGCTTGTGGTTTTGTTTTGCGTTTTTCCCAAATCCGGTCCCTTTCAAGGGGCATTGACCGCAGAATTCGCCATTGTAGTACTCGGTATGTTGCTCTTTAGTGAAAGGACATGGAAACACCACTGCGTGACCTTGGTCCTTCCATTTTCTGTTTTTGCTTATTCCCTGGCAGGCGGTTTGGGAGGCGCCCCAGGAAAGTGGATTTCCCTTGGATGCCTGGCAACCTCAACCTTTTTGATGTCCCTGACCAGCACGGGGTTGTTGAATGACCATTTCGCGAAAATGGCCCAGGTGTATGGCTGCTACACTTGGGCCTTTGTAATTCAATTGGCAGGTCTGTTTGGAATCTTGTGGCTGGAAAAGAAAAAGGGCCAGGCCACCAAGACACAGCCCGATTTACTGGTGCAAGCGGCATGAAAAAAGCCGGGATTTTACCCCGGCTTCCTTCGCCTTATGGCCCGTTAGGGAATAATATTCGGCGGGGCTTTGTAGCCCGTTTGGAAGAATTCCTCTTCCTCCTGGATGATGATTCTTGGCGTCACCATAATGAGAAGGCTTTCAGCCTCGCGCCCGTAACCTACATTTTTGAACAAGCGGTTAAGGTAAGGGATCTTGCTCAGGATCGGCGGGCCGTATTCGCTCCGCGATTCCGACAGGCGCTTAATTCCGCCCATGAGGACCGTGCCGCCATCGGGAACGGAAACCGTGGTTTGCACCTGAATGGTGTTAATATTCGGCTGCTGAATGTACTGGGTGAAGGTAATGGGATCACCCGGGTTGGTAGACAGCAGGTTTTGCGTGGGGAAGATCGGCACTACCACGGGGTACAAGGCCACCGGACCTGGCACCAGGTTGGTCATGGTCACCGGAATACTGAGCCTGACCGACCGACGGTCTGCCGAGATCAAGGCCTGAATATTCATGTACACACCGAAGGGGAATGCGGAAACCGAGGGGACGAAAGTCATGGCCCCGTTGGTCAATGTCTGCACTTCTACCGCAGTGACGAAGAACTGGTTTTCCGCCACAGTGATGTTTGAGTTCTGGCCATTGAACAGCGTGAGCTTGGGCGCCTGCATGACATTGGTCCGGCGGTCGCCCTGGGCCGCTTCCATGAAGAGGAAAACCTGGATATCGCTAAGGAAGGCAAGTCCCATGGCGATACCGCCGGCTCCTGGGATGCCTGGGTAGCCGCCGAAAGTGGGGATGCTCATCCCATAGGAACTGTTGTTGATTGGGATGTCGAGATCGGTGGTGAAAGATCCGGCGGGGGAAATGCCGCCAATCATTCGGTCGAAGTTGGGATCATTAATGTATCCAGCCGGTTTATACTGGCCGGAGGTAATCTGTGGTTCGAACCGGGAAGTGTTCCTATCGGTCTTGATGTTCAGATTGAAGTCGAGCCCGATTCTTTCATAGAAGTCCTCTGCGATGCTGATGAAACGGACCTCAATGGCGACTTCCTGATCCTGCAGGCGACGCAGGGAGGCGAGCAAATCGGCCACCTGTTCCTGAATATCGGGGGATTGGTTGATCACCAGGCACATGGTCAAGGGGTAATACTCAATGGTGCCTGGGCCACCCATGTTGTTCCAAGATTGCGGCGAAACGGTGCTGCTTACCAGCTTGATCAGCATTTCCTCCATAGTTTGCGTGTTGCGCTTGGAGGTGGTGATGGTGGCGTTGCCACTGTTGACGGAAGACCCGCCCGGCGAGCCAGCCTGGGTTCCGCCATTCAGTCCCGTAGGGGTGACCAGGGGCGTGGGACCTCCGATGGCGGCGTTGGGATTGTTCCTGGGACCGGCTGGAATTCCCAAGAAGGGCGTCATGGAATTCACCGGGCTGTAGAAATTCTCGATCGGTATCACCAGGTCCCCTACTTGGTAGGTGACCGTCTGCAGTTTACCCCGGGCATGTGATTCCGTGGTGATTTGCAGCACTTCGTCCTTGATGACATAGGTCAGGTGGACGCTATGCAGGAGCAGGTTTAATGCCGATTTCAACGACACTTGCTCCAGCTTGAGAGTGACTGGCCTTTCCAGGCTGATGTTTTCCTGTTCCAGGGCAGGCATGTCTGGAACGATGTTGATCCCGTAGAAGCTGCGAATGTCCTCAATCGCCTGTTTCAAGGGGGTATCGGAGAAGTTCAGGTTAACCGGTATGCTGAGTTTGCTTTCGATTTCCCTTTCCTTATCGGATTTCCGGACGGTGTTGGTGATGGCGGCGAGGTTTTGACGCTTGTTCCTCCGGTCCGCCATATCTGGGTTGGTGTCTACCGGTTTGTCGATGGTCAGGGACGGCCCAAGCTTGTCGGTGTCGTTCAAGCCGTCGAGGAAGAACTTTTCCTTGTCGGTTTTGCTCTTCTTGGCCACATTGATGTTGCGCTGAGTTTTGGCCATGCTGATGGCAGCGGCGGCCATGGCATTGTCCGAATCCAGTTCATGGGCCCGCATGGCGTAGCTTTCTGCTTCCAGGTACTTTCCTTCCTTGAAGTTCTGATTGAACTGTTTCATCAGTTCCGCCACTTTTTTATTCTTGTTGTCGTCCGCCAGTTGCTTCTGGCCGATGAGGTTTTTCTTTTCCTTGGAGCCAGTTTCCCGGGCGATCATTTCCTTTTGCGCTTTCAGCAGTTTGAAGTGCTGCAAGCGGGATTCTACTGGACGGCGCAAAAAGGCCATCTTGCCCGGATCGAGGTCAAAAGCGTTCATCTCACCCATGTATTCCGTCAGCATTTCAATGGCGGATTCCATTTGGCCCGCCTGAAATTTCTCGGTGGCTTCCCGCTGCATGTCCAGGCCCTGCTGGCGCATTTGCCCGAACTTGACCTCGCGAAGCTGAGTGGCGGTTTCCAAAATGTCGCTGGTTTTAACCGGGGTTTCCCCGGATTTTCCTCCAGGGCCAGGGCTCTTCACCAGGGAAATATCCTGGCTGTCCGGTTGCATTTCCGGCGACAGCATGATTTCCTTCCACCTCTGCAGCCGTGAAGTATCCAGATTCTTGTCCGACACCGCAGCCAGAATGGTTTTGGCTTGGCCGAACTCCCGCCGGTTGAATGCCGCAATTCCGGCATCAAATGCCCGGCGGGCTTCCAAGGTTTTCTGGTTCACTTCCTCCAGGTCGATGCTGCGCAAGACATTGGCGGCTTCTTCTTTGATCCCATAAGGGCCCTGGTAGGCTTCCACCGCCAGGCGACGAGCACTGACCGTTTGTCCGCTGCGCAGTTCCAGCCGCGCCTTTTCCAGGAGGGATTTGCCATGATTGCTTTCCGCCAGGTTTCCCCCGGCTACGGTGGAGTTGCCCATCGGTTCGGGCAAAGCGGGTTTGCCGCTGGCCAAGGCCTGGTTCCTAGCAAGCGCTTCTTTGCGGGATTCAAGCGGTTGCGTGTCGTGCCCAAAGGCTTTTCCCAATTGCAGTGCGCTATCCAAAGCCTGCTGTGCCTGCGCGTACTTCTCCTTGGAATCCCCTGAAGTCTGGTTGAGAATCCTGCCGGATTGGACAACTAGGTCATCGACTTGCTGGCGGGCGGCAATGCCAAGCTGCAAGAGGAATTGTTCCGGCGATTCATCCGCCGCCTGGAAGGCAGCGCCTAATTTTTGGCTTTCCAGCGCCTTGGAGCGCGCTTGGGCCAGTTTTCCAGCGGTTTGAAGCTTCTTTGCCTCACATAGAAGTTCGATAGCCTGAACTTTTTTAGCAGATGGCTTTTCCAGGTTAGCGGAGGCCACTTCTGTTCCTGGAATCCCCTTGGCAGCTTCGATTTCCTTAAGCAAGGCTTCAGGGGTGTCTTTACCTTCCAACTTGACTTTCATTCCCTTGACCTGGAAGGCAATGCCGGCGGCCGTTTCCAACTGGTTCGCTTTCAGGGCAACGCGGCCTTCCGCCAATTTGGCTTTGGCCTTGGCCACTTTACCTGGATCGTTCGATAGAGTTCCCACACCCTTTTCAATCCCAGCCAGGTCTTCGCGTTTTTTCCTTAGTTTTGCCGCTTCGATTTCCACAATCAGCTTTTGCGGCCGGTCGCCAAAATCCCAGATGTTGTAAGGCCCGTGGAGTTGTTGAGCACGGTAAGCGGCCTTGGTGGCGCTATCGAAGTCGGCATCTTCAAACATTTTCCTGGCTTCCAATAGGACGCGTGCCGATTCGTCCTTATCTTTTTTCGCCTGGGCTCGTTCAATATCGCTGCGGAGTTTTTCCGGAGTATCCTCGAAAAGGCCCCATTTGGCGTTGGTGACCGCTTTGGCTCGCAGCATTAAACGAGTGGCCTCGTCCAGTTTGCTTTCCGTCATCATTTTGCGGCCATTGCGAAGGAGTACTCGCGGATCATCCTGTTCCTTGGCGGGTTTTCCAGGAGTTTCTTGGCTAACGGTTCCAACGGTTTTACTTTCCGCCCGTAGGATGTCGCTTTGAATCCTTTCAGGATTGTCCTCCCACCAATTCAACGACGGTTTCAATGTCTTGGCCTGGTCGTTTAACTTTTTGGCTTGTTCCTGATTACCGGCATTAAGCGCTTTACGGGCATCACGCATGAGGCCCCTTGCTTCCTCCGTGGCGTTGACGGAAGTTTCCTTTTTTACCCCAGGCGCCGGGGTTGGTTTTCCCGAGGTTTTTGCCAAAGGGTTCCAGGAAGGCAAGTAATCCTTGAAGGAAGTCCCGCTCGAAGGAGCGGGTTCTTTCACCACAGGGTTGGATTCGGTTTTTTCCTTGCCCGATTGCATTTCCTTCAGCAATTTTGCAGGAGAATCGGAGGAAAAAGCAAAGGTCCAAGGGGCAGAGGCTTTTTCCGCGGCGTGGGCCAGTGATTCCGCTTTGACCAGTTCCTCATCGGAATAGGCTTTTCGGGCCAGGCCCAAAAGGGCCTTGGGGTCTTGCTTGAGCTTGGATAATTCCAGTTTCAACCTGGTTGGTGAATCGATTTCGGCAACCCCGGATGCGGGCAGGTTGGGGAGCAATTTCTCTGCTGCCTCAAAGTCCCCTTGAGCAATGAAAGCTCGCACTTGGTCCGCGCCGATTTGATCCGCACCAGCCGTGGTCTTCCCTCCCAAATCAAGCGAAGGGCCGGCTTCGACTTTGGTTTGCAGGTTTCTGGTCCGCAGGTTTTCAGTTAATTTCTTTAAACGAGTTTTATCGGATTCCTGGAGGTACTGTTCATCGGCTGCGATCTTTTTGGCTAAATCGCTGGTTGCTCCCAATTGCCCCTTGGCAAAGAGATCTTCCGCCAGGTCAAGGGTGCTGGCCGCGTTTTTCCGGGCCTGCAATGCTTTTTGATTCGATTCAAATATCCGCTTGAAATCCCCCGCCTCTTGGGCGGACAGGTCGGTCTTGCGACTTTCCACCTCTTGGAAATATTTCGCCGCCTGGTCGTAATCTCCCCGTCGGAAGGATTCGATTGCTTGATTTAAGGCAATGCTGGCCTTGTTGGGAATGCCAGGCATGGCCCAGGCGATGGCCGGCAGGGCCAATCCGGGATTGGCGGCTTCAAGAAAGCCAGGGGCCAAAAGCGCCAGCCCCAGCGAGGCAATGCGCAATTTTTTGAACCAAGGTTGATTTTTTACCTTTAATCCCATCGGTTTCTCCTTGGTGGCCAGGCCGTTTACCTGCACTTCTGGTTTCAATGAAATAATGCCTTCCTGCCATGACGATGCGCAAGGGTTGCCTTCCAGGGCGAAATCTCCCGGGAGTAATCCTGAGTTCACTGGTTCAAACCCGTTGTCATTGTTTGCTAAGAATTTCATGAGTGAATTCCTGATTACCCAAAAGCCGGTGTCACATCCCCCTGGAATCAAATCCTCAGCCCTTTGGAAAGGGCAATGAGGACCCCAAAGTGGGGCGGACAATAGCGACAGGGTTTTTAATGGTCAAGTGCAGGTGA
This sequence comes from Gemmataceae bacterium, assembly GCA_009692005.1. Classification (GTDB taxonomy): domain Bacteria; phylum Planctomycetota; class Planctomycetia; order Gemmatales; family Gemmataceae; genus SHZZ01. The sequence goes on from SHZZ01000001.1 coordinate 290,518, forward strand.
GTGGTTTTAACAGGGGAAAAAAGCGGGCAGGTAAAATAAGGAGAATTAGTATTTGGCTGGCTGGGCAAGGTGCTGGCTGGCTGGGGCTTTTTCTTAAAACGGTTGTTGAATGCCAAACCAGAATTGCGCCCCGGTGTCGTAGTTTAACGCCTTGGCTGCGTCCACCCGTATCATCACCCTTTCAACAAAACTCAAAAAGGAAACATCCCAGCGCAACCCGGCGCCGATGCCTTGGGCCACGGGGCCAAGCGCTTGCCCGCTGACATAGGTGTTGCCCACATCGTAAAAGACTGCCAAATATGTGTTTTCCAAGGAAAACAACCGGTCCGCAAATCCATAGCCGCTGTGGCGGATTAAGGGAAAGCGCAATTCAACGCTTCCCACCCAGGTGGTGCTGCCTTGCATCTGGGCCAAATCGAAAGCACGGAATAATTCCCCGCTGCCCATGGAAAAAAACTGGCCCCGCGAGGGAACGGAACTTCCCCCAAAAGCCCTGACCGCCAGGCGCGTGTTGTCCAGCCAATTGGAAACCCCCCTCAAAAAGGGATGAGAATTGGCAAGCTCTTTGCGTAATTGGCCAGGGTCTGGAAGGTAACGCACAGTGGAAAATTCGGCCCAGACTTTTTGCGTAGTCTGCATTTCTTCTAACAAAGCCTGGCCGGCTTCATAAACCGCGTCAAACTGGAATCCTCCTTCCGGGTCCCAGTAGGGGGTTAAATAATTGATCCGGTAATGCAAGCCGCCGGTAGTAATATTGCGAAAGCGCTCCGCGCCTGGAACGGTCAACACCGGGTCGGGCAAAAAGTTATCTCGGTACGAGGCGAACAAGTCCATGAAATGAGTGGGAAGCAGGTAAAGAGAAGCGTTTTCGAGGAAAACATAGCGTCCGAAAAGAGTGGCCCGGCTGACATTATTATTGCCTTCGTAAAAGGTGTACAAGCGGTGCTCGGCATTGAATCCGAATTGAAAAGGGGACGAGGGCCAATGGGTGAACAAGCCGTCAGCGCCCACGACGAAATCCCGGTAATCGGTGCGGTAGGCTGCGAACAGGCCGCCGGAAAATTGCTGCGTCCGGTAGGCGCCCAAACGGAATCCTCCCATGGTCGCCCGGGTGTACCAGGCATCATCATAGCCCGCCGAGTAAAGCCAGGGGCCGAAAATGTAATTCCAGCGGTCATAGGCGTTAGTCACATCGGTTTCATCAAGAAAGGTGTAGAGAGGAGTAAAGCGGATTCTGGCCTTGTGGCGCCAATGGTTGTTGGCCGGGTTTTTATCCACGATCACTTGATCTGGGTCGATGGAAATTTGACTGGGCTCCTCGGGCAATTCCACGGTCACTCGCACGGTTTCGCCGCCCAGGGATTCGATCTTCGCCGGGGGATCGTCCAATTCGTAGACTCCGGCCCTGGGAAGAATGGGAATGCGGACCGGGTAATCTTCGCGGTTGCCAAAGGAAAAGCCCAGGTAAGTGGGCTCGCTGAAATCGCCCACCTGTTTCAGAGTGATCACGGTTTTGTGTTTTTTGGTTTCTGAAAGCCCCAGGGTTTGAAAGAGGCCAGGGAAGGCAGCCGGGGAAGTTTCTTCCGACTCCACCGATTCGATTTTCCAATCCACCAGACCCGGAGTGCGCAGCCAGTGGTGGAAAAAGTCATTCCACGGCTTCCCCGTAAACTCCTCAAGTTCTTTTTGAAAATCTTCAGTGTGGAGAATCTTGTACTGATATTTCTGAAAAACCCCTTTCATGAAATCCATGAAACCTTGCGATCCCAGTCGGCCTTCAATCAGCTCAACCACCTTGGCGCCTTTGTCGTAGCACATGCTGAAAAGGTTGACGACATGGCCGAAATTCTCCATCGGCTGCAGAATGGCCTTGTGCTCACCCCGGCCCAGGGTGCCGTAGAAACCCACCATGCGGTAATCATCTCTGCGAATATTGGGGAGCCAGCGGAAAGGCCCTGGGAAGGACAAGAACTCATTGTTTTTTCCTCTCCGCAGGTTGAGAAGCCGGTGGCTGAAATAAGTGGCCAGTGCTTCATCCATCCAGGTTTCGCGGTAGCCATCCGTGCCAACCAAGTTGTACCACCATTGATGACAAACCTCGTGGCTGATCAGGTATTCCGTGTACTGGCTGGCCAGTTTGGGCATGTCGAAAACGCGCTCGTCAATCAAAACCATTGCCCCGCACTCGTTGCCATTCCATCCGAAGTACGACTCGGCGATGGTGAATTCCGGGTAGGGGTAAGGCCCGAACCATTGGCTGTAGGCGACCATGGCGTCGGCCACCATTCGTGTGATTTCCTTGGCGTAATGTTCGTGTTCCTTGAAGGCATTAACATGGATTTTTAGCGGTTTATCACGGCCGGGAAGCGAAACTTCGGTAGTCAAGCGTTGAAAGCGCTTCGAGCAAACAAAACCAAAATCTCGCACACCCAGGGCTTCCATGCTCACTTCTTTCCAACCCTGGGGCAATTCCTTTTGGTCCAACTGTTGGCCGCTACTGGCAATTACCTGGTTGCCAGGAAGGGTTGCTTTAACAAAATAATTTCCTGCCTCGTTATGAAAAGGCTGGTGCCAGGGAATGAAGGGGGTTGGCCGCCAACCTTCCTCGGGGTCGTTCTCCTTCCAGGCTTTTTGATGAAAAGCGAAAACAGGCAGCCAGTTGGCCAAAAAAGTGACTTCTTTCCAGCGCCCCCAGCGCCCCTGCTTTTCCGGCAACTTCATGGAGAAAACAAGTTCCAAGTGCACGGCTTTTCCATCGGGAACCGGTTGGGGCAGTCTCACCACCAAAGTGGTGTTTGTCGGGCCTGAGAAATGAAATTTCACTTTTTCCTGGCCAAGTCCCGCATCATCAAGGAGGTGGATTTTCTCGATATTCAGAACGGGTTCAGCAACCCCAAGGGCCTCGCTGGGGTTCAGACGCAAAAGTTCCATGGTCTTGGCCATTTTGCCAATTTCAGTACTTGGCAAGACATAATGGGAATGGGCATTGAATTGCACTTGCGTCACGGGCTGCCCGGTTTGATTGACCCAACGGGCTTTTTCAACCACATTGACCTGGTTGACTTCGGCGTTAAATTGCATCTGTACATGGTAAGTTGGAAGCCAGGAAGGGGGCTCTGCCCGGGCCATCGAAGGAATGGCAAGGAAATAAAGTGATAGGATCCAAGCGCTGTATTTGCCGCCCATGGAAATCGGTTTACCCCAAGAAAAAACCGAGAAAACTGCGGAGGGGCCTATAGCGGTAAGGGGAAAATCGGGCTAGGTCAATACGATTAGGGTTTGGAATGGATAATCAAACGACAAAGGCCTGGGGTAACCAGGCCTTTGTAGGGTTTGGCAAAACTGTTACTGGTTAAACATGAACTCCTTGGTGTTTAAAAGCGCCCAGAGAATGTTTTCATACGCCAGCTTCTTATTTTGCGAATGCTTGGCTAAATGAGCCAAGGCGGCTTCCTTTTGTTGCGGCGTGGGCTTGCGCGCAAAGGCCCAAAGGAAGAGTTCATCCAATTTTTCCGCATCGCCCTTCGTGTCCTTGGCCAGCATGTCTGCACGGCCATTGGCCCGGGACAATTTGTTTTGAATCTCGTCGGAATTGAGCAAGTGCAAGGCCTGTGCCAAGTTTGCCTCATTCACCCGTTCGCATTCGCAAGCGCTGATTCGTTGCGGCCGGCCAAAGACATCCAGGAAGTAGGAAGAATACCCCTCGTCGGGCAGCATGATGGCTCGGCGGGGAGCAAACTTATCCTGTGGCAAACCGCTAAACCCTGCTGGGCTGTCGGTCACCTGGCAAACGGCGTCAAACAAGACTTCCGCGCTCATGCGCCTGGGATAGTAGCGGGCAAAATTCTGCTTGTCGTGCTTGTTCCAGTCATTGGGAGTAGGGCTCAACTGGTAGGTGCGCGAGTTGACAATCAAGCGGATCAATTGCTTCAAACTAAATTTGTTTTTCAACAAGTGATCGGCCAAGGCCTGGAGAAGTTCCGGGTTGGTGGGAGGATTGGTGATTCGCATATCGTCCAGAGGGTCGACAATTCCTCTCGAGAAGAAATGTGCCCAGTAGCGGTTGGCAATGGCCTTGGAAAAGAAGGGATTCTTTTCCTTGGTCATCCACTCGGCCAGCAAGGTCCGGGGATCATCGTCTTCAGACAGGGTGACAGCGGCTTCATCCAGGGGTTTATATTCCGCCAGTTTACCCGAGCGTTTGTTGGTCACACCCCCGGACTTGGTCGAATAAACCACAAGCCTTTGCGATTCTTGATTCTGGTTTTGCTGGCCAGGAACGGGGAAACGCTTGCGGCCGATTTTTCCAAAGAACGAGGCCAAGCCCCAGTAATCGTCCTGAGACCATTTTTCATAGGGATGATGGTGGCATTGAGCGCAAGCAAGGCGCAGGCCCAAAAACACCTGAGCGGTGTCATCCACATATTGTTCTGGACTTTGCAAGCTTTTATACCAAACGGTGGGGGGCGTTTCCGTTTCATCGCCAGTGGCGGTCAAGATTTCTCGGGCAAACTGGTCGTAAGGCATGTCGGATTTGACCGCGTCGCGGATCCAGCCATGAAAGGCGAAAGTCCCGCGCATTTTATCCGCCTGCCCGCCCCGCTTGACCCGCAGAATATCGGCCCACTTGGCCGCAAAAAAGTAGGCGTATTCAGGTGAATTCAGCAACTTATCCACCAATGCGGTTCGCTTGTTCGGGTTGTTGCTTTCAACGAATTCCTTCACCTCGGTTGGGGTAGGCAAAGTTCCCGTCAAGTCCACGGCAAGGCGACGGATGAATTGTTCGTCGGTGCACAGTTCCGCGGGGACCAACCCCAGTTGTTTCCACTTGGCGGCGGTAAACTGGTCTACCAAGTTGGCCGCGGGGAAATTGAAATCCCTCGGTTTTTCCGATAGGGGAACTGTGGCCCGGAAAGTGTTTACAAATTCCTGGTAGCGAACCATTATGGCCGCTTCCCCTGCCATGGCATTGGTCCTAACCAAGGCCAGGCCATCCACCGTGGCAATGTCCTGATCGTTGGATTCGTATTGGGCCCTACGGGTAATGTCTTCCTTGGTGCCATCAGAATAATTGGCGATGACCAAGAACTGCTGCCTGGCATTTCTCGGCATGATCTGGTTTTCGGGAAAAATGGAAATGCTGGTAACCTTGGGGTCTTCGGGCTTTCCCAATGGCAGGCCAGAGGCAATCCAGCGCCGTATCAGGCGGTATTCATCCGAGCCGACATCCATTTTTTTGCCGCCACCATGGGCCACGGCGCCGGCCGCCTTGGTCAGCAGCAAGCTGTAATCCGGGCTGGACGGGGAAACCCGCCGGCCCCGCGCTTCTTCAACCAAGGATTGGTAATCCGCCTCGGCGTCAAAACCCAAAAGAGAAAGTTTAAAACCGTTTTGCCCGCTGGCTTTTCCATGGCAGCCGCCAGAATTGCAACTCAACTTGGTCAGGATGGGCACAATCTGATTGGCAAAATTGATTGGCAATTCCACATCGCAATAGGCGGTGGCAACCGGGACGGTTAACTTGTGAGTTCCATATTGAATTTCCACTTGCGTGCTTCCATTGGCCAAAGGCACCACTTTGCCCGAGGGGGTGGCCCTAACCAATTTTCCATTCCCTACTTCATACTGCGCATCATTGGTTAAATCCACTTTCATGCCGCTCTTGGTCACCCCGGTGACAACCAATTGGAGAGCGTCATCGAGCCCCCGCAGGTTGACTTTGGTGGGAAAGACGGAGAGGGAAGCGAATTCCCCGGGAGGAGGGGCTTTGAACTCAACCGGCTGGTCGGCGGGTTTTGAAGCATCCGCTGCCCAAAGCGAACCTGGCGCTATCGCCAAGAAAAAAACCGCGGGCGCAAACCACTTAAAGTGAGACATGGATAGTACTCCTGGTAATCCATGAACGGGTGGGATCTAAGGCAGGTAAAGTAATTGTTGCCGAAAACTTTGGAAAAATCAATAACTTTGTTAAAAATAAAACGGACCTGGCTGTCCAGGTCCGCTTTTTCAAGCCGAGTCGGCCTATTTTCCTTGCACTGGCGCTGCAGGCGCCTGAACTCTCACCCGCCGCCTTGGATCCAATTCAATGACCCCAAAGGCTTCTTCATGCTTTTGCAGGGTCATTCCCAGCGTGGTGAACAAGCGTTTGGCCGTGAAAAAGTTCATGATCAGCCGCTGGTCGATGCTGATTTCCTGGCGTCCTGTGGCGAACGGATTGGAATTCAATGCCAGATCGATGATCACTTCTTCGGGCGTTGCCGTCACCCGGGCAAAATTCGCGTAAGCCGAGTGCAGGTTTTTTTCGCTGAATATCACTTCGGTCTGCTGGGTCGTTGGAGCATCCTCGGGTTGCCCGGCGGGTTTCTTTTCGGCCATGAAAATCTCCTAAATAAACAAATTGGTCATCCACTCGCCGACGATCCTACTCTACCTCCAAGGAAAAAAGGTAGTTCATTTTGTGCTAAGGGTTTGTAAATTAAGGACAGGCGCCCGTAGCTCAATTGGACAGAGCAACGGTCTTCGGAACCGTAGGTTACAGGTTCGACTCCTGTCGGGCGTATTCAGCCACGAAATTTAAAAATGAGCACCTAACCAAACGGGGCTCTCAATGTTTGGTTTCCCTGGGTTTTCCAGGGCGGCTCTATTTCCCCAACCATTGCTTGAACTGTTTTTGCAGAATGAAGCAGGTGAAAATCCCTGCGATCAGGCCGACAACTAAAAAGCGCAGGTCGCCGCCAAGGAGGTTTCTTGGCTTCTCGGCTTCTTTTGATGGGCTGTCTTCGCCTTTTTTTTCGGGCCTTGGCGCATCTTTTTCCAGGGGCCCCTCCGCGCTTTGCCGCCGTAGGATTTTTGAATGTTCAAATAGAGCCGGGGAATTGCTCATTTGCCTGGCGTTGATTAATTCATCAAGAACTTTACCCGCGGCTATCTTGTCCCCGGTGGCGTTTAACAACTCCCCATACAACCAATAAAGTTGGTTGTCCAAGGGGAGCCAAGTGAGAAACAGGGAGCAGATTTCCATTGAGTCCGGCGGGAAGCGCTCATAGAAGGCGATGGAGGTTTTACCCGGTTGGAAAGTGCTCTTTTTCCATTCGTTGGAGAAATTACCAAAAACGGCAGGCGGGGCATCTTCCGGGCGCTCGCGGGAATTCCCTTTCAACTGTTTTTCCTGAAGGAGTTTGAGAAAAACCACCTCAGCGCGAAAAGCGGCTTCCCACTTTTTGAAATCCTTCTCCGGCCCGGGCCAGGCTTTTATGGCGTCGCGTTGCGTGTCCACGGCCCGGTCGATGAAAAGGTCGTTGACGCCATAGGCGGTAGCCAGGTTGGCAAGCAAAAGGTGCTTGCTGGGAAAATCGGCCGGCGCTTTTTTCCAGGCGGCTTCCAAAACCGCCATGGCTTTTGCTGGCTGGTTCAAACGCAATAAGCAGCCGCCCAGTTGAATCTCCTCATCGAGTGTCGCTTTCCCTTGAGCAATTTTTTCCTCAACCGTTTTCCTTAATCCAGAGTAAAAGGGATAAAGACCGGATTGCGCCTTTAGTTGTTCGGATTGTTCCGCCATGGCCAAGCCGCGCAGTTCGCTCAAAACCAGCCGGGTTTGCGAAAAAGTAGGGTTCGGAGGCAAAAGGGGAGGTTCGCCCGGCACATGAATTCCTCCTTGGGAAATGGCCGGAAAAACTAAAATCAGGCTAATTAGGCAGAGGCTGCTCCAGGTGGAAAAAATTGCAAAAGGACTGCCCATGGAAATTATCCTGCCCCGGCTATTTGGACATGGGAATAAAAGGGAACACCGCCACTACCTTGGTAGTTATTCCCCCACGGGGAGTGAAAGACCCGGTCAAGGTGCAGCGGACAGGCTTGCAGACAGAGGTAAAGTCTTCGAGAATGCGGTTGACCACTGCTTCGTAAAACGAGCCTACATCGCGAAAGGCTTGCAAGTAGAGTTTCAACGATTTTAATTCCACGCAAGAATCCTTTGGCGTGTAAAGAAAAGTTAGCGTGCCAAAATCGGGCTGCCCGGTCTTGGGGCAAAGTGATGTGAATTCCGGGCAAACGATCTCAATTGAAAACTCCCTTTGGGGGCTGGGATTAGGGAAAGTTTCCAACTGGCTTTTGCATGGCGTTTCTGGCATTGACTAACAACTCCTGATGGAAATTCGCTGCCTGATGGCGAATAATGGGATTATTGTAATCTATGGTTTGGAAATGACTGGATAAAAGAGTAAACGATTGGGCGAAACCGGGAGAAGAAAAATGAAAACCACGCCAGGCGGAATATTTCTTTGTTTGTTCTTGATCCCCATGCTGGTTGGCTTGGAACCGAAAAAGTCTGTTCAGGATTACGCCCTGTCGCTGGAGAACCCGGACGGTGGATTCCTTTCGGAGAAAGCAAAAGAAAAAACCTCGTTGCGCGCCACCTTGGGGGCAATTCGAATTTCGCAAATGGAAAAAAAGTCTCTCTCCAGTCTAAAGGCTCACCAGAAATTTATTTTGAGTTGTTGGAAGGAGTCCGGGGAATTCGCGGATACGCCTGGAGGAAAGCCTGATTTGATCACCACTGTGGTTGGCCTGATGGCTTGCAAGGATGCGAATATCTTGGAGGAAAAAGTCCGGAAGAGTGGGGTTCTCTATCTAATTGAAAACGCCAAAAACTTCGAGGAGGTTCGCATGGCCTGCGCTTTCCTGGCCCAGGAAAAAGAAATCGCGCAAGTTCGCGAAGCCTGGAGTGGATTGGTTTTGAACCATTTGCGCCAAACAAAAACGCAGGCCAAGCCACATCAACTTGGACGGGAAATGGCCGGGGCCCTGGTGACCCTCTTGCGGTTGGGCGTTGCCCCGCCGATGGAATATGGTTTTACCGGAAGTTGGCGCCAGCAGGATGGTGGGTTTGCCAGCGCCAATTCCACCCAATCGGATATGGACACCGTTTACCGGGTTGGCCGTTTTCTTCACATGACCCAAAACCAAACCGAGTTGCGCAAGACTCTTCCCTTTATTGAAAAATGCGCCAACGCCGACGGGGGATTTGGTCCTGCCCCGGGTAAGCCGTCGACCATGGGCGCCACTTACCAGGCTCGCATTGTTTTGCTTTGGACCCATTCCCTCCAGCCGAAGAGCAAGTGATTTCATGATGCATGTGGCCTACATTGCGTTGGGCGGCAACCAAGGGGATTCACGAAATTTCCTCGACCAGGCCGTTGTTGAATTGAATTCACTTCCGGGCTGCCAGGTTCATTCTGTTTCCAGCTATTATCGCGCCAAACCGGTGGGCGGACCTGAAGGCCAAGGCGAGTACCTCAATGCCTGTGCCGGTGTATTCACCAGCTTGGACCCAACCGGGTTGATGAAGGGACTGTTGGAGATTGAAAGGAAAATGGGCCGCATCCGGGCAGTGGCCAATGGCCCGCGTACTTTAGACATGGATCTTCTTCTTTTCGATGACTTGGTGGTGAAACAGGACTTGGTTGAGGTGCCCCATCCGAGAATGGCCGACCGGCCTTTTGTTTTGCGCCCCTTGTGTGAAATTGCCCCCCATGCAATCCACCCGGTTTCTGGGAAGATGATTCAGGAGCTGCTTTATCATTTGGAAGGAATAATGTCTCCAAGGCGCGGGTTGCCGGATGGACTGGCCGGCAAACGATTCCTGGTAACGGGTTCAACCACGGGAATTGGCCGGGAAATTGGCCTGGAATTAGCCGGTTGCGGGGCCCTGGTGATTTTTCACGGGCGTGGAATCGCCGGCGCGCCCGAATCGTTAATCCGTCTGGCAACACACCGGGCTGGGGCTGCCCATTTTTTGCCAGCGGAGTTGGGCGATCCGATTGAAAGAAAGCGGCTTTTGCAGCAGGCCTGGGACCTTTTGGGCGGCCTGGATGGTCTGGTATTAAACGCCGGGGCGGACATTCTTACCGGTAAAATATCCCAGTTTAGCCCTGAGGAAAAATTGCGAGAATTGTACCGTGTGGATTTGGAGTCAACCTTTTTCTTGGCCCGTGAAATTGGCGCACGGATGAACTCCTCTCCTGCTGGCGGGGTTATCGTGACGATGGGCTGGGACCACGCAGCCAGGGGTTTTCCCGGCGACAGCGGGCAGTTATTTGCCGCCGTTAAAGGCGCCGTTTCTTCCTTTACGAAAAGCCTGGCCTTGACGCTGGCGCCAAAAGTCAGGGTCAATTGCGTTGCGCCCGGCTGGACCAAAACCCGCTGGGGTGAGTCTGCTTCAAATTATTGGCAGGAAAAAGCCGTTCAGGATTGCCCCTTGCAGCGCTGGGGCACCCCGCAGGATGTGGCTTGGCTGGTGAAATTCTTGTCGTCGTCCGAGGCTGGGTTTATTAACGGCCAGACGATTGCTGTGAATGGCGGGGCGGTTTGATATTAGCCGCGCAATTCTTCGAAACGGTGGGCTAAACGGCGACTGTTGATGTCCAGCGCTTCCAAGATTTGAATAACCGGTTCCGTAGGGATATTCCAATCCTGGGCCCAGTTAATGATGTCGAGGTTTTCCTGCCCGGATTTCAAGCGGTCGAGGATGCGGTCCAAGAGAACCGTGTTGTCGTGGAATTTCTTTTGCAACAGGCCAAAATCGCCCCGATCCAGTTCCACCCAGAAGCGTTTCCCTTGAAGGTGTTCCAGCCAGCGGGCGCGAAGGTAACCCCACCAATGACATTGAACCCAACGGCGGATGGCGGCCTCACCCAGGTCGCAACCGGCCTTTTCCGACTCAATCCACTTGAAGCGGAGGGCCTCTTCTTCCCCGTCGGAATAGACGCTTGATTTATCCATGGGTTCCGGAATCGGGGTGTCCATTGGCAAGCAGAGCCACTGGGCTCAGCATCCTTAATGAATGGTGAATTATAGGTTGACCGCTGATAGCCAGCAAGGAACCCATGAGTTACAGCACGGCCTCATATCGGGGGGGAGCGTTAAATTCAATAGAGAAAGCATGCACACCAATTTTATTCTACCACCCTATAACTCCCTGAGTTCTCGAGTTTTCTAAATTCCCCCGTTTTCCCATGCCCCTACCGACGGAATTTTGAGATTGCCATCTACCTCTTGACCGGATTTCTTCCTCTCTTATATAGACCCGGCCATTCTTCCACGAAAGGGCCTATGAATCCTTGCAGGTTTTTACCCCTGGTGACCTTCCTACTAATGGGCGGTTGCTTGCCGTTTGAGGAATCCTTGGTTCGAACGGAACCACAACCCAATTCCTTTTTAAAAAGTTTAGACGAGACGAATGTCCTCAGGTTGGACTTTGCCGAGCTGACCCTGCCAGTTGAAAAACGGCAAAACCTATTGGCGGCCTGGAACCTGGCCGATGAAAACTCGCTGCCTTTGGAAATGAAACAGGCTTTGAATGCCAATGGCATCAAGGTCGGGGTATTCAATCGGAGCGCGCCTGATGAACTGCTGGAGTTGCTGATTTCAAAAAAATACTGTCCCAATCCGCGGCGGATTCACGCGCAGATGGGGAAACAAGCGATAATCCCGGGAAGTTTGCAAGAGAAAGGCACCACCATTCTGCTTGAGGAAAATGGCCATCAAAGAAACCTGGAATTGAAGCAAACCGTGTTGGCCTTTTTTGTGACCCCGCAAAAAAAACGCGAAGGCCTTTTTCACCTCCTTTGGGTTCCTACTTGTACGCCGGTTGACCAACGGGCGACCCCCAAGGCTGTGAAATCTTCGACGGGGAATTTTGAGTGGGATTTACAAGAGGATAAAAAATCTGGAATGTTGAATGCCCTGGCCTGGACCATGGAAATTCAGCCCGGAGACTTTATTCTCATCGGCGCCAATCATGACAAGAAAGACCACATTGACTTGGGAAATTGTTTTTTTCAATCTCCTTCAGGAAAAAGTGAAAAGCTCATCGTGGTCCGCTGCAGCCAAAAACCCCAGGCGGTTTCGAAAAACCTGGGGCAATTTGACAATCAGATCCCTCTGGCCTTGCAAGCCGCATGGAGCGATGTGGAAAAATCCCTGCGCACGGGGAATTAGGCCTTTTCCTGGTGGTATCTCCCATATTTCTTAGAATAAGCATTGTGCCCAAGGGAATTACTCCTTGGAGGGGAGATGGAACTTTTTAATCAAATACAAGAAGGTGCGGAAGCGATCCGATCCAAATGGAAGGGCGCGCCGCGGGTAGCCATCATTTTGGGAACCGGTCTGGGGAATTTTGCCCAGGAAATTGCTGCCGAGGCGGTCATTCCCTACTCGGCTATTCCCCACTTTCCCGAATCGACCTCGCCCAGCCACGCCGGCAGGTTGATTTGCGGAAAACTTTCGGGTAAGGAAGTCATGGCTTTCGAAGGGCGGTTTCATTACTACGAAGGCTATTCCATGCGGCAAATAACCATGCCAGTGCGGGTGGCTAAAGCACTGGGATGTGAATTCTTGATTGTCAGCAACGCCTGCGGGGGGATGAATCCGCAGTTTTCCCGTGGTGACTTAATGCTGATTGAAGACCAAATCAACCTCATGGGGGATAACCCCCTGATTGGTCCGAACGACGAGCGCTTGGGCATCCGTTTTCCCGATATGTGCCACCCCTATGACAAGGAACTCTTGCGCCTGGGGCGCGAGGTAGCTTTGGAGAATAAAATTCCCTGCCAGCAGGGGGTGTTTGTGGCGGTACCCGGGCCCAATTTGGAAACTCGGGCGGAATACCGGTTCCTCAGGCAGGCGGGCGCGGATGTGGTCGGCATGTCCACGGTCCCGGAAGCTATTGTTGCGGTGCACGCTGGCTTAAGAACTCTTGGCCTTTCGGTTATTTCTGACATGTGTTTGCCAGACGCACTGGAACCGGTGAATGTGGATTCGATTTTAGCCACAGCGCGGGAGGCGGAAGCCAAGTTAAGGGTCTTGGTCAAGGAAGTGATTCGGAAGATTCCATGACCGAAAAAAGAATAGAAGGCCGGGAACCTTTTTCGCCAGGTTTTTTCCCAGGCGGGTATTACTCTTTCAACCAATTCCTTCGCGATAAATTCGGGGAGAAGGTCTACCGCGTGGCCCTGGACGCAGGGTTTACCTGTCCTAATGTGGACGGAACCGTGACCACTGGCGGCTGCGTTTATTGTGATAACCGCAGTTTCAGCCCTAATCGCAGGGGACCAAGATCGACTATCAAGGAACAGGTTGAAAAAGGGATCGAGTTCCTTTCCAAGCGCTTCCGCTGTGACAAGTTTCTCGCCTATTTTCAGGCGGCGACCAATACGCATGGGAAAATCGAACGCCTGCAACGCCTTTACAACGAAGCCTTGGAGCATCCTCAGGTGGTGGGATTGGCAATCGGCACCCGGCCGGATTCCGTCCCGGAACCTGTGCTGGCGCTTTTGGAGAACCTGGCCGAGGACCGCTTCCTTTGCCTGGAGCTGGGTTTGCAATCGGCGCATGACAAGTCTTTGGTTTGGATGAACCGCGGACATGATGTGGCCAGTTTTTCCGATGCTGTGCTGCGGGCCAGTGGGCGGGGGTTTCACTTATGCGCCCATGTCATATTGGGGCTTCCCGGCGAAACCCATGCCGACATGATGTATACCGCGGAGTACCTGGCAAGGCTGCCCGTGGACGGCGTGAAAATCCACAATTTGCATGTCGTTCGCGATACCCCCATGGAAGCCATGTACCATCGCGGGGAGATTCCCCTGCCAAGTCAAAAGGAATATGTGGTGCTGGTTTGCGATTTCCTGGAAAGGCTGCCGGCTCATGTGGCGATTCACCGCCTCAATGGCGACGCTCCTTTGGAATATCTGGTGGCGCCGCTTTGGTGTTTGGAAAAAAACCAATTGCTCCAGGATATTCGCAATGAGTTCAAAAAACGCGGCACCGGGCAAGGGTTTCTGGCGGGGCAGGAGAAACTTGCGATCCCTTTGCTGACAAAAAAAAGCCTGCCAAACCTCAACATGGTTTGACAGGCTGGTTGATTTCTTCCGCCCAAACTCACCGGGCTGGGTAAATATAACTCGAATGCGGGAAGTAGTAATAAACATTAGGCCTGGGAGCCGGCGCCTGGGAAACCGGCTGGGAATGCCCAGGCGGGGCCTGGTAATTCGAGCCTGGCCAGAACGGGTAGGTCATGGGCGCTATCGGCTGGGCATGGGCTTCCGCGGGCCAGTAGGTGTACCAAGGGGCCAAGGGCGGCACCGGCGGGTGGCGCATGTGATATCTGTCCCTGTGCGGCATCAAGAAATAGTTGCTGAACAGGTATCCCCACTGGCTTTGCGCGGTATATACCATTTGGCAATACCCTTCGTTGGCAAAGAGCGCCGCGGCCACCAGGGCCAGAATGGTCTTTTTCATGCTTCACCTTTTTCCTTTTCGCGTCGAGAAGTTTTTAGTGGCCGTACCAATAGGACGGGATCATGTTTGCTGGCATGGAGGGATAGTAATGGTATCCTGCCGTGGGCGTCTGGAAAGAAGAGCCCGGTGCGTTGTTCTGTTGCTGCCAAAAATAGGGAAAGCCGTAGTATTGTTGCGCCGGTGAATAATAAGGCACAGGCGTGTTGAACTGCCGGTCGAGCGGATAGTACCGCCCTATCGACCCATAGGCTTTCCCAAAGCAGTTTGGGTAGTAGTTTTGCATTCCCCCGGAATAGTGGTAACGGCCGCCGGCTTGGGCAAAGCCCGCCAGACCCAAGGCGGCAATCAAAGTCAGGCTCGCCCCTAGTAGTTTTTTCATGTCCCCCCCTTGCACCAAGAATTGGATTTTCCCCCACGCTTTAGTTTTCAACAAAAACCATAAGGAAAAATTGACAGTTGGCGCAATTTTTGAAATTGCCCGGCTGTATTATTGGCAGAGACGGAATGGGTGGAGCAGATTAACAATTTCACAAGGTTCACTCTCAGGGACCCTGGAAACTTGCTGCTGACGCGACCTTTGCAACTGTTTTGGCAATCAGCCTGGAGTTTCTTGCGATTTCGAACCCCGGATGATCCCGGGTTCGATGCCACAATTCCTCAGGATTGGAAAATCACTTTCACCACCATTAAACCGTTACATTCCGGATAAATGGTCACCGTGTCGCCTCGCGCTGAAAGGTCGCTTTGCTCGCGGCCGTCCAAATCCACCAGACAAGCGCGGACCACATCTCTGGGGCAGCGAAGGTCGCAAGGGGTGGCAAACCCGCCAACTTCTTCGAGGAGGAGCATCACGGCGTCCTCTCCCTGAACGGGGGCGGCATAGTGCAAGACAATGTTTACCGAATCGAGGTGAAACAACCAGCCGCTGTTCCCCGACGGCGGCGGGCCTTTGTCCACCGGCAGGCATACCAAGGGTGTTTCCAAGGCCATGGCCATTTGGAATGGGTGATCACGGTCCAGAGATAACCCAAAGTGGAATTTCCGGACCGATTCCCCTTTGGCCTGAACCAGCACATCCAGCATCCTTCCCCCTTTCTTCTCCATGTGGGATAGCCCCATGGGGAAAAAATGCGTCTTCTTGCTTCCCCATTTCCATTCCAGGAATTGTGCTCCCTCAAATCGATTGGCCGTAACTGGCAATACCCTTCCACCCAAACCCCTGAGCAATTGCACCTGCTCGGTTGGCCAGGCGAATCGCAGGGCGAAATTGTCGTGCCAGGGGTCTGAGCCAAAGGCCCTTTCTGGCGTAAGGGTCAATTGCACTTCCAGCATGGGCCTGCCGACCCAGGCTTTAATTTTCAGGGAAAAATGCGCCTCGTTTTCTTGGTTTGCCCCTTGGATAACACCCTGGCTTTCTATTTCCCCGCAGACCGGGCCTGCAGACAAGATCTTGATTTCCCTGCTTATCATTTTGGAACCGATTTGCGAAACGATTTGCATCGACAACCGGTTGGAGCGGGTTTTCAAGTCGCGAAAAGCCTTGATGCCTCCGGTTGCCTGGTCTGCTTCTATTTCGAAAAACTCATTGCGCACCAGGTTGACGCTGGCCAGGGAGAATTTGTTGGAGAAAACTGCTGGCGATTGAGGATCGGCCAGGGGCACCCAGGTGAATCCTGTGCCTGGCACTTCAACCAACGAGCGGGATGTGGTTTGGTCGTGGTGGCAAGCCAGCACCGATTTTGCCATGCCGATCCCTTGCTTCACGGGGAATTCCAGGCCGACCCGCCTGGCCAAGGCGCCGGGATTGATCAGGAGGTAGCCCTTGGCTCCTGGCTCTCCGCGGGCGAGAATGCGGTTGGCCAACACGGTGGCAGTTTTTTCCAAGACCTGGTTTTCGCGAAACCCTTCAGTGGTTCCCGTGGTTTCAAATTGCGATTCAAACTTTTGCAGGCTTTCCTCGGTGCGGGCAGCAGTGGAACTGTCCCAACCCTTGACCGCTGCAATCATGCCGCTCAGCGTTTTTGCCGCATCCAATTCTTTGCGAAGGCGCAGATGCTCTATGGCTGAACTCAGGGGATTTTTTGCTTCACTTTCCCCAGGTACCGTTGGCAGGGAATCCACGGGGAAATCATCCTGGGAAAGCGGCCCCGGATATTCCGAGGGGTAAACTTCTTGCAAGTAAACGGAGAGAGTGTGCCATTTGCCAAATGTCTGCGACCCTGAGCAAGTGGAAAAAAAATCCAAAAGGAGGGGAAGAGGCGTTTTCTTCCTTCTCAGGAAAACCAAAGTGGGTGAACTGTCCTGTTGCAACACCCTGGCCAGTTGGTAAGGCAGTTGAAACCAGGTTTGCAGGGAATCCCCATCCAGGGGCTGGCGGCAAAAAGTTTCGATTTGCCGCCCAATACTCGACGACCAGGAGAACACCGGGCCGCGATATACAGGAACCTGGGTGTCATCCATGGAAACCATAACGGCTTTGTTGATCCCCGCCAGATGAAGAACCCGCGGGGTGTCGGCCATTAAGCCCGGTTTGGTTTTGCAATAAACCTTGCATTCCTTGCCAAATGCCTGGAAATATTCCCGCCTTCCCGTTGCCAAATTCCACACTCGGGAAGAAAGCGGAAGTGCGCTTTCCAGCTCATCCTGATGAAGACCACCGCATATTTCCAGCCGGTCGTCTTGCACCAATTCCTTGAAGTATTCCAGCTCTTCGGGGTCCAGCCCCAGGATTTCCTTGCCGGTTAACACCAGGTTGGAGGTTACCCCGGGTGTGTTGGGGACATGGGGAATTTTCCCTTTGGCCGTTACCCCGAGGTCAACCAGAAAAATTGTGGAGGAGTGAAGAATTTCCCGGGCGCTTTGCAAAATCCCCAGGGCATTCCTCAAGGATGTGCTGGCCAACTCCAGGGCGCCTTCAAGGAAATGTTTTGCCGCCTGTTTGCTCTCTTCCCAAAAGGATTCATGAGAGATCAGGTTCTCATGTTGCATGGCATCGAAAAGGGAATTCAAAGTCAGGTAAGAGTAGCCAGTGCCAAAAAAGAGGCCAAGGACTTTTTCGCTTTCTGGAGTCGTCGGCGCCGGGGGGCCTTCCACCGCTTGCAGCAAATTGTTTAAGCATTCCGGGCGGTTTTGCGCTGCCATAAACCGGCGGTTCGGCAACTGCTCCCATTCTTTCCCGGGGAATTCCTGAATATCACTGGTGAAGCACAAGAGAATTTCGGGCTGAATGTCAGTTAATTCTCCTGGGTTGAGGATTTTTGGCGGTGAGTTTGCCAATTGAATGGCGCAAGGGTGCCACAGGGCGCAATACCCATTCAGAAATTCCGCTACCTGATTATCATCCAAGTAAAGAGGGTCGGTGGTAGGCAAGCGGTGGGAGGAAACCAAAATACAGGAACTCATGAATCCTGCCCCAATCCCGGTGAAAAGGTTCAGATTAGCCGAGTGCGTCGGCATAGTAACGGAATAAATGGCTTTTTAAGGGAAATTGCTGGTGTTGCAATGGCTGGGTTTGACGGGAAGTTAATTCCCGGGATTGCCGCCACTGCCCCCGGGCCTGAATCCAGGCTTGGACTTATCATTGCTGGTGGCTTTTTTGATCGGTTCCGGATTCAAGGTTCCCTTGGGGAATTGTACCGGCTGGCTGAAGCGTTTGTCTTCCATCGGCGGCAGCTTATATTCTTCAGGCCGCGTGGGAGGTTTCAGATGATCGTTCCACACACAACCCGGCGCCATCAAAATGGCCAAGGAAAAAAATTGCGCCAGCGGTCGCCAAGATCCCTTCATAACACCCCTGCTTCAAAGAACCCCACCTTCAAGGCGGGGTTCCATAACCCGAGCAGGCTTCCCTTTCAAGATCAATCCCGGGCTTTACCCGGGAATCGGGAAATGAGCAAGTTTTTTACTGGGCAAAGCGGCTAGCCACCGCATCCCAATTAACCACATTCCACCAGCCATCGACATAATCGGCCCGTTTGTTCTGATAACGGAGGTAATATGCGTGTTCCCAAACATCCAGGCCCAACAAGGGGGTTTTTCCTTGCATCAAGGGACTGTCTTGATTGGCCGTGCTAATAATTTCCAACTTCCCGCCACTGGACACCAGCCAGGCCCAGCCGGAGCCAAACCGTCCCAAGGCTGCTTCCTTGATCTTGCCCTGGAAGCCAGCGAAATTCCCAAATGTGGAATTAATGGCTTCACCCAACTTGCCGCTTGGAGCCCCGCCCCCTTGGGGGCTCATGATTTCCCAGAACAAGAGATGGTTGGCGTGTCCACCGCCATTGTTAATTACCTTCTGCCGGATTCCTTCCGGCACGGTTTGGATTTCCTTTAAAAGTGTTTCGATCGATTTGGCTTGTAGCGCCGGTTGGTCCGCCAGCGCGGCGTTCAAATTATCCACATAAGCCTTATGGTGGCGCCCGTGGTGGATTTCCATCGTCATCTTGTCAATGGCTTTTTCTAAAGCATCAGCGGCATAAGGGAGATTAGGTAATGTGAAAGCCATGGGACTGACTCCTTGGAATGGTGAAACCTGGAAACCTGAACAAGGTCCAACAGTGAGTTTAGTCGGTTCTTTTTTTATGACAACCAGGGTTAGGGCTTGAGTTGGCTTGCGCATTCTGTTGTCAGGGAACCTGGAAGCCAAAAAGGAATTTCCCAGCCTCCGCCGGGGGGCGGAATTTGCCAAGTACACTGCCCTTCCCGAACAGCCATAAACTTCAACTTTTTGACATTCCCAGTAAGAAGTTTCGCCTAAATTCCTGGCGCGGTTAATTGGCAATGACTTTTTTTCTCCTCCTGGATATGGGCCACCTTTGAACAGGGAGGTGGTTTATGGAAGGGCAACAAGCGGGCGAAAAAATGGTGCAGGAGATCAGCCATTTAATTCAAAATTCGCTGAATTCTTTGGAATCCTCCCCGTCGTTGGAATTGCCAGACTTTCATACCTCTCAATGGCATGAAAGGTCTGGAAAGCTTCGAATTTTGGCAACCGAGTATGGGGAAAAAATATCTCGAGAAGCGGAGGCGACCTCCGCAGACTTTGCCCAAATAGCCGGAGAAATGGACCTCTTTGCGGAAATGCTACGCCTGTGGCTTGCTGATGCCCGAGCCTTGCGGGAGCAATTGGTCAAAGCAATTCAACTGCCAATCCCATAAAATCCTAAATGGAATTCTTCCTTTGTCAGGAACCCTCAACCATGGGGCGCTTTGCCATCATTCTCCCTGCTGCCGGGAAATCGACCCGTTTCAGGGACAAGGAAAAAAAACCTTTCGCGCTTCTCGACGGCCGCCCGGTTTGGCTGCGAACTGCCGAATTGTTCGTCTCCCGTGACGAGGTTGCCCAGTGTCTGCTGGTCATTGATCCTGAAGATGAGGAGATGGTCCTGCGCAAGTTCGGCCCTAACCTGGCCTTTTTGAATATTTCTCTGGTGCATGGCGGGAGGGAGAGATTTGAATCAGTGGCCAACGCCTTGAAAAAACTCAAGGCCGAGGTGGATTATGTGGCCATTCACGATGCAGTGCGCCCTTGCGTGGCGCCGGAACAAATCGACGCGGTTTTTCAAAAAGCGGAAAAGACTGGGGCTGCCATTCTTGCTGTGCCCTTGGTCGACTCCCTGAAACGCGGGAGTAGCAACGAACCCGTGATTGTGGAACAGTCGCTCCCTCGGGACAGGCTTTGGCTGGCGCAAACACCACAAGTATTCAAAAAAGATTTGCTGATTAAGGCGTTTGAAAAAATCCCCGCCAGCGCCACCGATGACAGCCAAGTCGTGGAAGCCGCAGGGATCCAGGTGTCGGTCGTGTTGGGCGCCACCACGAATATCAAAATCACGACGAAGAACGACCTGTTCCTTGCCGATGCCATTTTGAAATCGCGTCCCAAGCCAAAGCCCAATTTGCCTGCTCACCCATTTGCCGAGGATATGTTTCGCTAATGCTTTGGAGACAATGCTAATGACCACGCGGTTGCATGTTCTGAAGAATCCCCTGACGGCTCACTGGATCAGCCACATCCGGGAAAAACAATCCACCTGCAAGGAATTTCGCCAGGGAATCGAGCTCTTGTCTCATGCCTTGATTCTGGAGGCGGGAGTAACCTTGACCGAGGCCGTCTATTCCCTTGAATCCCCTGTAGGCGTTGGTGCAGGCTCCAGAATAAGCGAAAAAATTGCCCTGGTTCCCATCCTGCGAGCCGGATTGGGAATGGTCGCACCCATACTCGATTGGGCCCCAAACGCAAGTGTTTACCACTTTGGCTTGGCCCGCGACCACAACACCTTGCAGCCAGGCATTTATTACGACAATGTCCCCTCCAGCCTGGAGGGTAAAGTATGCCTGATCCTTGACCCCATGATTGCCACCGGGGGCTCCGCTCTGGCGGCCATCGAAAGAGTCCAGGAATCAAAGCCCTTACGGGTGTCGTTGCTGGGAATAATTGGCGCCCGCCAGGGGGTGGAGAATATTCATTCCTGCTTCCCCAAAGTGGATATTTTTCTGGCGGCCTTGGATGAAAAACTGAATGCCAAGGGTTACATCACTCCGGGATTGGGGGATGCTGGCGACCGCTGTTTTAACAGTTAATTGCGGCTTCCCGGTTTTATTCAATTTTTAGCAACGCTTGGTCTTGCCAGGATTTTGGGTCTTCGATCGGTTCCGCATGGATTTGCACTTCAATATCCGAATCCAATTCTCTAATGGATCCTTCCAGTTTTTCCATCAGTGAATGAGCCTCAAGGACCAACCAGCTCCCGGGAATCAATAAATGAAAATCGACGAATTTTTTTGCCCCTGAGTGGCGTGACCTCAGCGCGTGAAATGCCATATCCGGCCCAATCAACCTGGCAATGGTGTCGCGAATTTCCCCCACTTCCTTTTCCGGCAAGGCATGGTCCATGAGTCCCTTGAAGGACTTCCAAATTAATTCCAGCCCCAGGTAAAGAATGTTTACCGCCACCAAAAGTGCGATGGCTGGGTCCAGCCAGGCTTGCCCGGTCCACTGCTGCAGGGTTAGCCCGGCGAGAACTCCTGCTGTCGTGATCACATCCGTGACCAAATGCTTTCCATCCGCTTCCAAGACGATGGATTTGGTTTTCCTTCCCAGGCGGAGGAGAACGAATCCAACGGCCCCGTTGATCAAGGCCCCGGCCAGGGAAAGAGCCATGGCCAGATTCAAAGTTTCAATTGGCTTGGGGAAAATAAAACGGTGGAACGCCAGGCAGGCTATCCCCAGAGAAGCGATTAGAATCAATGCGCCTTCAAATCCCGAGGAGAAGTAGGCGATTTTGTCATGGCCATAGGTGTGAGATTTGTCCGCCGGTTTTTCTGAAAACCGCATGGCACAAATGGCCAGGGTCGCTGCCACCAAGTTGATAACCGATTCCGCCGCGTCGGATAGCAATCCCACTGACCCGGAGATCAGGAAAGCGCCGGTTTTGATGGCAATGGTTGAAATGCCGGCGAGCACCGATAAATACAAGGCATTGCGCGGATGAAATAACCCCATGGCAGGCCTCCAGGCCATTCTACGATTATGGGGTTTTTTCTGCTGCTGTCAAAAAAGGTTTGTTTACCGGGGCGCCCCGCTGAGTTCTGCCATTCTTTTTTGCGCCTCGCCCACGCGCTTGGGATCCAGTTCCCGTTGAGCCACCTCGCGGTAAAGTTCCAGGGCCTTGTTCCGTTCATTCAAATATTTGTCATAGATCCGCGCCGACCGCAAACGAGAATCCAATTGCGTGCGAGGATTCCACTGGAATGACCTTTCAAAATACAATGCTGACCTGGAATATTGCCTGTAAGGTCGGCTTTCGTAAATGTCTCCAAGTTGGTACGCGGCATCGCTGATCTTGTCACTATTCGGGTAAATACTCAGGATTTGCTGAAAGAGGATTTCTGCACGCTTTTGATTGTCGGTGTAATCTTGCCCCCAACCCTTGTCCTTGTATTGCATGGCCCGGCGATAGTATTCGTTCGCTTCGGGAATGTTCTCATGGGCTTGCAGGGTGGGCGGCGGTACATCCAATTCCAGTAAATAGGCTTGCTTGGGGATGCGGTGGAATTGCAATAGTTCCTCCTCAGCCCATTTGGCTTTTTCCAATTCACCCACATTGATGTAGTGGGTGCGCAAGGATTCCAGCGAGACCTGGTAGTCTTTACGGGACAGCAAAACCTTTTCGACAATTTCCACATCTCGGGCGGCGCCGGGCGACACCGGCCGATTCTTGGCGACCGGAAGTGGACCCGTTGGAGCTTGCGAAAACACCAGGGCGCCTTGAAAAAGTAAGCCGACCCAAGATAAATGAAAGACATTCTTCATGATAAATCCTCGTTTGCCACGAAGGGCTGTACAAATTCGGAAAGGATTTGTCCAGACGAGGATTAACCGCTAGCGATGTGAGTTGCCTAATCAGCCTTTTTTTCCATCCTCTTCACTAGTTGACCGACTTTCTTCCATCTTTGCGAAGATCATACGCCCTTCGGGCTTTTGCAAAACGCTGGTAACTTGGGTAATAATCTCTTGGCCGATGTGGTGCCGTCCCTGTTCCACCACCACCATCGTTCCATCATCCAGGTAGCCGATCCCCTGCCCGAATTGATCGCCTTGCTTCACAATTTTAATGTGCAGGACTTCTCCTGGTAGCACCACTGGCCGCAAAGCGTTGGCCACCTCATTCAAATTGATAACTTCTACCCCTTGAAGTTGGGCAATCTTATTCAAATTAAAATCATTAGTCACGACCTTGCCGCCAATCGACCTCCCCAAAATAACCAGCTTTTCATCCACTTGCGAAATGCCTTTGAATTCCGTGGGCTGGCTTTCGTGAATTTGCAGATCAATTTTACCATTCGTTTGCATTTCCTTCAAAATATCCAGCCCTCTCCGGCCTCGGTTTCGTTTTAATCGATCGGAACTATCGGCCAAAGTTTGCAGTTCCTTCAGAACGAACCGGGGCACCAAGATCCGACTGTCCAGGAGTTTAGTTTCGCACAAATCAGCGATGCGGCCGTCAATAATGGCCGAGGTATCCAGAATGAGAGGCTTGGATCCTTTGATTTGCTTGGAAAACTCGATGTAGGGAATGATGAAGCGGAACTCATCCTTGGTTTGTAAAAGTGTGGAAATGCAAATATAGATGCAAATCCCGGTGACGAATGCCCGCAGAAGGTTGCGTTGAATGATAATCTTGTTGGCAAAATCCCCCCCCGCTTTTTGCTGCGAATCCCAATCGAAAAGGAAGGGGTCCAGAATCGTGGAAAAAATACTGCCGAGAAATAGCCCAAGAATCAAGCCAAAATAAATGGCCGAAATGGTGGTGATCTGCTTGTTGCGTATCAATCCGTCGAGGGCCACGATGGTAATGCCACTAAAGAGGATGGCGAAAAAGGCCAGGTATCCGCGACGGGTAGACCCTCCCTTTTCCAAGTCGCCGAAATGCTGGTAGGCGATCATTGATAAAGCAATGATTCCCACGCCGAAGATAAAACGCAAAAGCCAAATGGGGAGAACCCCAGACTGCCAAAGCGCTTTAATACGGTTTTGTTTAAATGCAGGTTCAATTTCCATAGGTGGGGCTCTTAAAGAAAAAGGTATGATGACAATACTATGATAATTAAAACCAGTGCCTATTTCAGCTAAATATTTTGAGGAAACACTTTTTCTATTTAAATCGCTCTGCGGGCAATTGTCTTGACGGAGCTCGCAGCATTAACGACGGTTTTTTGAATTCCCCCTTTTGCCCAAGCAAGGCAATCGGGTAATTCGCCATACCCGGCGGGTCAGATTTCCGCCAGAGGGTGGAACATTTTCAAGAACTCATCTTGGGCGAAGCGGTCGGTCATTCCGGCCAGATAGTCGCAAGCGATTCTCTCCAGCCCTTGTGAAGGAATCCGAACCTGGTAGCGTTCGGGCAATTGGCCGGGGCTATGGGTGAACTCTTGAAACAACCGGTTGACCATCCTGGCGCCTTTTTGCGCCATGCGCAAAACCTTGTAATGCCGATACACTTTTTCCTTCAAGATCCTGGAAAGCTCCTTCTTCATGTTTTCCATTTCCTGGCTATGGCTGACGACCTGGTATTCGAGGGCCCTGACGGAAACTAAAGACATTTCCCGCACTTTCCCCAGGTTTATCCGGGTGGTCTCAATTAAATCGCTTACATGAAAATCGATCAGCATGCGGATGGCGCCCAATTGAATTTGTAATGGCGTGGCTTTGGGGTTCATTTTGGCCCGCGCCTTTTCCACCGACCTGGCCCAAATGCGAGACTCCATCAGGTCGTCAAACGACAGAATGCCAAGGCACATGGCATCATCAATATCGTGGGCGTTGTAAGTGAGGCTGTCGCAAGTATCCGCGACTTGGGCTTCTAAAAAGGGTTGCTTGTGTCGCAAAAACCGGTGGATCTCCGGGGCCTGGGGAGTATTAGAATGCATGGCCATGGCTTCCCGAACCTCCCAGGTCAGGTTCAAGCCAGGGTAATCGGCATAGGGGTATTCCAGCAATTCCACGATGCGCAAGGCATGGCGGTTATGCTCAAATCCCCCCTGCCCTTTCAGGCATTCAGCCAGTGCAGTTTCTCCCGCATGGCCAAAAGGCGGGTGGCCGAGGTCGTGAGAAAGCGCAATGGCCTCGGTTAAATCCTCATTGAGGCCCAGTTGCCGGGCTACCGTTCTGCTGATTTGCGCCACTTCTAAAGTGTGCGTGAGCCTGGTCCGGTGGTGGTCGCTGGATTGTGTCACCAGCACTTGGGTTTTATGCGCCAGTCGGCGGAAAGCGCTGCAGTGAACTATACGGTCGCGGTCGCGTTGGTAAATATTTCGGTAGGGGTGCTCATTTTCCGGGTATTCCCGCCCCAGGCTTTCCTCTGGATTCATGGCGAATGAAGACTTGGCGATTTCAGGGTTCTTCATGCTTGGGCCCATGCAAAGGTCGAGGGAATTAACGCGCGCCAGTCTGATTTGTCAAAAGGTCGTAAAGGGTGTCCAGGGATTGCACAATAACTTTTGTATCGGTCAAAACAGGCATAAAATTGGTGTCGCCATTCCAGCGTGGAACCACGTGCCAATGCAGGTGGCCTGGAACCCCGGCGCCGGCGGCAGCGCCCAAGTTGATACCCACATTAAACCCGTGCGGGGACATCAAAATTGTGATTTTGTCGACATAGCGGCCGATCAGTTGTTGCACTTCCAGGGTTTCCCCAGAGGTTAATTGATTCAGGTCGCCAACATGCCTTTTTGGCGCAATCAGCAAATGGCCATTATTATAAGGGAATTTGTTGAGCATCACCACGGATGCGGAGGCGCGTTCCACGATTAAATGGTCTTTGTTTTGAGCGCTTTCCAACCCCATGCAGATGAAGCAACCTGACCCGACCTCGGGCTTGTTGGTGGATATATAAGCAAGGCGCCAAGGCGCCCATAATTGGTTCATAAAGAAATCACCCTTCGTGGCGGGTTCTTTCCTGAATTGTCCCTGACGGGAAAAGCCAAGGTGGAAATCCACCCGAAATAATGGAGTAGGAACACGGAATCGGCCCCTAGACTCTGTTCCTATTTCTAAATACCTTAACTGGCAAGGATTTACTACACATTTTTAGAGTACGAGGGGAAAAATGGCAGTACCAAAGAGGCGGGTGTCTCCAGCGCGACAAGGTATGCGTCGGAGCCACCATGCAGTGAAACCGAAGCAAATCGCTTATTGCTCCCATTGCGAGCAACCGGTGATCACCCACCGTATTTGTTCCAATTGCGGCTATTATGGCGGCAAGGAAGTGATCAAAGCGAAAGAAGGGGAATAAATAATGCGCATAGCCCTGGATGCCATGGGTGGCGACCATGCCCCTGGTCCCATTGTTGGCGGGGCCATGCAGGCTTTAGAATCCGACCCGGAATTGCATGTGGTTCTGGTCGGCGATCAAGCTCAAATTGATCCCTTAATTCAAGGGCAATGCGAAACCAGTCGGGTTTCGGTACTTCATTGCACACAAGTTGTGGGCATGGAAGATTCCCCGGTTGAAGCCTTGAGGAGAAAGCCAGACAATTCAATTGCCCGCTCCTGGCAGCTCTTGGGCGGGGGCAAGGTCGAGGGCATTGTCAGTGCGGGTAACACAGGCGCCATGGTTGCCGGTGGAGTTTTTTCAAGAAGGTTTTTGAAAAATGTCCGCAGGCCGGGCATTGGCACTGTTATGCCGACCAAGGCCGGCTGGTGCGTGATGATCGATGTCGGGGCAAACACTCAGCCCAAGGCTGAGCACCTTTATCAATATGGGGTCATGGGCAGCATTTTTGCCCGCTGCATCTTGCAAGTGGAAAACCCGCGCATTGGCCTCATGAATATCGGGTCGGAAGGAGACAAAGGAAACAGCCTGGCCAAGGAAACCAACGGGTTATTCAATGCCAGCCCTCTGCAAAAGAGTTTCATTGGAAATGTTGAAGGCCGCGACATTCACCAGGGCATCGCCGATGTGGTCGTTTGCGATGGTTTTGTCGGCAATGTGGTGCTCAAGGTGTGCGAAGGGCTTTACCAGTTTTTAATGGAAAAAGCCGCCCAAGAAATCCTTGCGGCATTGAAAACTGAGCGGGACCTGGCCAAGGAAGCGCTGAAGCTCCTCGCCAGTCGTTACGATTACAGTGAATTTGGTGGGGCCCCTTTGCTGGGGATCGATGGTGTGTGCATAATCTGCCATGGGAGTTCCGGCGACAGGGCCATCAAAAATGCCCTTTTGCTCGCAGCCAAGTATGTCCGCTTAAAACTGAATGATCTGATCGTTCATGAACTGGAGCAAGCGCCGGCCTTTGTTGCTGGCTAATTCTTTCAAGAGCTTCTTCCACGGAGCCAATTTTGAAAATCGCGTTCCTGTTTCCTGGCCAGGGCGCCCAGTATGTGGGCATGGCGACGGGACTATGCAAGGATTTTACCCAGGCTAATGAATTGTTTTCCCTGGCGGGGAGAATCCTGGGATATGACCTGCTGGATCTTTGCGCCAAGGGGCCAGTGGAAAAACTTAATTCCACGCGGATCAGTCAGCCGGCCATCTATGTTTCCAGTTTGGCGGCGTTAGAAGCTTGGCGAATGCAGGACCCCGAAGGGGCGGATAATTGCGCCGCTGCCGCTGGCCTAAGCCTGGGTGAGTACACTGCCTTGACCTATGCCGGGGCCATCGATTTTGAATCCGGGTTGAAACTGGTTCAGGAACGGGGAGAAGCGATGCAGGTTGCCGCCGAGGCCATCCCGTCGGGAATGTTGAGCGTTTTCGGTGGGGAAAAAGCCGCCGTGGAGGAAATGTGCCAGGAAGCCTCGGCTGCTGGCCTGATTCAAATCGCCAACCTATTGTGTCCAGGGAATATTGCTGTTTCGGGGGACCTGGCCGGCTGCGAGGCGTTGGACAAACTGGCCACGGCGAAAGGGTATAAAACGGTGCGCCTGGCGGTGGCGGGTGCTTTTCACACCCCAATCATGAACCCGGCGTTGAAGAGTTTAAAAATAAAATTGCAAGCGACAGAGATTCAGTCCCCCAGACTTCCTGTTTACTCTAATGTAGATAGTCAACCCCACGCATCCCCCGAGTCTATTCGGGAAAAATTGGCAAATCAGGTGGTCAAACCGGTTTTGTGGGAAGATACTATTCGCCGTTTGCTTGATTTTGGCATAGAAAAGTTTCATGAGATTGGGCCCGGTCGTGTCCTGGCAGGTTTGGTGAAGAGGGTAAACCGGAAAATTGAGATAATCAATCATCCGGCGTAGCCTGAAAAAATCGCAAGCCTTTACTGGGTTTTAATAGGGTGAGTTAGAGAGTTTGGCTTGCCCGGCCGTAAAGCCCTGTGGTAATTTTGGGACGAATTGTCCCGCTTGTTTTTTTGGAGGTTCCCTATCGTGGCTTCTGTCGAAGAACGCGTGATCGACATTGTGTGTGAATCCCTTGCTGTGGATAAAAGTCAGGTGAAGCGGGAGACCGCTTTTGTTGAGGATATTGGGGCGGATTCCCTTGATGTGGTCGAGTTGGTGATGGAACTGGAAGAAGAATTTGATATTCAAATTCCGGATGAGCAAGCTCAGAAAATCCGAACAGTTGGTGAAGCCATCGACTTCATTGAAAAGGAAAAGAAAAAGGAATGACCCGGCGCGTTGTTCTTACCGGGCTGGGTTCCGTGAATTCGCTGGAGGTTGGGGTCAACCGCTTTTGGTCCGCTTTGTGCGAGGGTAAAAGCGGGGTTGGGCTCATCGAGCAATTCGATACTTCAGCTTTCAAAGTGCATTTTGGCGGCGAAGTCAAGAATTTCAATCCCGAAGCTATTATCGACCCAAAAATTTCCAGGCGGCTTGACCGTTTCTCCCAGTTTGCCTTGCTCGGCGCCATTGAAGCGGTTCAGGACAGTGGCCTGGATTTCTCCAAGGAAGACCCCTTTCGCTGTGGCGTTATTTGCGGGAGCGGCATCGGCGGCATAAACGAATTTGAAGAACAGCATATCCGCCAGTTGCAAAAAGGGGCTGATCGCATCAGCCCTTTTGTGATTCCAAAAATGATCGCCAACGCTGCCGCCGGAAACATCTCCATACATTTTGGACTGATGGGCCCCAATACCGCAGTTTCCACTGCTTGCGCCTCGGCTGCTCACGCTTTGGCCGATGCACTCCGCACAATTCGCTCCGGGCAGGCGGATGTCATTGTCGGCGGCGGCGCCGAAGCTGCCATTTCCCCCATGGGCCTGGGCGGGTTTATTTCAGCCAAGGCTCTTTCTCACCGAAATAACGATCCCCAAGGCGCCAGTCGCCCTTTTGACAAAGACCGCGACGGTTTCGTCCTCAGCGAGGGTTCTGGCCTGGTTGTCCTGGAAGAGTATGAACATGCCCGCAAGCGGGGCGCCAGGATTTACGCTGAACTCCTGGGCAGTGGCAGCACCGCAGACGCCTACCACATCACCGCTCCTCACCCGGAGGGGATTGGCGCCGCCATGGCCATGCGCCTGGCTTTGCAAGATGCAGGTATCAACACCGTCCAAGTTGATTATGTCAATGCTCATGGAACGAGTACGCTCTTGGGTGATGCTGCGGAGACCAGGGCTATCAAGTCGGTTTTTCAAGATCATTCCGCAAAATTGGCCATCAGTAGCACCAAAAGTATGCTGGGGCACACCCTGGGCGCCAGCGGAGGCATTGAACTTATCGCCTGCGCGCTTTCCATCCACAAAGGCGTGGTTCATCCAACCATCAATTACCAAACGCCGGATCCAGAATGCGATCTGGATTATGTGCCCAATTTCGCCAGGAATATGAAAGTGGGCCATGCCATTTCCAACAGCTTTGGTTTCGGCGGGCACAATTGCTGCCTGGTGGTAAAAGCTGTTTGATCCGTTAACGGTTTTCGGGATTCAACATGGACCCCAAAGACCTGCAAACCCTGGTTCCTTCTGACCAGTTTCCTGAGGAAAACCGTCTGCAACGGGAAAGGGAATTCCACAATCTTCAAGCCCAAGGTCGGCTTTGCACCCTGAAAAATCCGAGCGATTATTTGCAGGAAGATTCCCGTTTTTTCAACCATGCCCCGTGGATTCCCCTCGGCTTTCACTTGCTGGGAGACCTGGCCGGATTGAAAATCCTTGACCTTGGGTCGGGCAACGGCATGGCCTCGGTGGCCCTGGCCCGCAAGGGCGCCCAGGTCGTTTCCTTTGATATCTCAACCGGGTATTTAGAAGAAACGAGGACCCGATGCCTGGCCAATGGGGTCAAGGGAAATTGGGTTTCAGGTTGCGGTGAGAAACTCCCCTTTGCCAGCGAAACTTTCGATCGCGTTTGGGGCAATGCCATCCTTCATCACCTGGAATTGAATCCGGCATTGAGTGAAATTAAGAGGGTTTTGAAAAAGGCTGGCAAGGCAGTGTTTTGTGAACCGGCTGCTTTATCAAAACCCATTTATCTGGTGAGGCGTTGCCTGGGTAAATCCGGAAAACACACCCCCGATGAAGCCCCTTTGACTTGGGATGACCTGCGGAGAATCAAGCAGGCCTTTCCAATTTCCCAGTGGAGGGGAGTTCAAGTATTGGGAGCGCTACCCGGCGTATCTCGCTGGGGATGGAGTAAAAAGGTTGCGGATTGGCTAGACCGTCAAGGAGTTCGTTGGCTGCCCTTTTACCAATACCTTTGTCGTTATGTTATAGTGTCGTTGGAAAATTAATGGCGTACATCGGGCAAGCATGATTGAACCCAAGGTGAATGTGGCAGGTTTCATGGGTGAAAAGGCCTCACCGGCTGTTTCACCAATTGAGGCCTATTATCCCGCTGCTGTCCAAGGGGCGGTGGTGGCTGTTTTTCTGCCCGCAATATTGGGTTTTTCTTTATGGCCCCTGGTTCGCGAACCCCGCATCGGCCAGGGAGAATATGCCTCGAAGCAAGTGTCAGCGCCGTTGCGCTTGGACTTAAATCGGGCCACGCGAGTTGAACTGGCTCAGGTGCCGGGAATTGGACCTATTACAGCTGGAAAAATTGTTGAATTCCGCGATCAGGTTGGGCCTTTTTCTTCGCTGAACGATCTCGATCAAGTCAAAGGGATTGGCAAAGCCCTGGTCAACCGTGTCCAAAGGTCTCTTTATGTGAACTCAGAGAATATTCCTACTCGCACCCTTTTCAAGGAAAAGCTGGGCGGCTCCCTGGTAGTGAAAAAAATCGATCCCAATCTTGCCACCCAGGAGCAGTTGATGGAATTGCCAGGAATTGGCCGGGTGTTGGCTGCACGAATTGTGCAATCCCGGGGGCAGGTTCAGTTTGAAAAAGCTGAGGACATGAAAAAAGTCCTGGGGATAGGAAACAAAACTCTGGAAAAACTTCAGCCCTTCCTGGAATTTCCTTCGAACCAAGTCAAGTAATGCAGGGGTTGTTTTTCATTTCCCATGTCCGCTGAATTCCAACTCGTAAGTGAATTTCAACCCGCGGGAGATCAACCCAAGGCTATTGAAGCAATTTGCAAAGGTTTTGCCTCGGGGAAAGCCACGCAAACGCTCATGGGCGCCACCGGCACCGGGAAAACCTTTACTGCCAGTAATGTGATTGCCCGTTTGAAAAAACCTACTTTGGTTCTGGCGCATAACAAGACTTTGGCGGCCCAGCTTTACAAAGAATTCCTCTCCTTTTTCCCTCACAATGCCGTCCATTACTTTGTCAGCTATTACGACTACTATCAGCCCGAGGCCTACATCCCTCAGCGCGATATTTACATCGAGAAAGACGCCCAGATCAATGAAAACATCGACCGGCTGCGCCTGGCGGCCACCAGCGCCTTGGTCAGCAGGGAAGATGTCATCATCGTAGCCAGCGTTTCCTGCATTTACGGACTGGGTTCCCCCTCGGATTACAAACGCATGGTTATTGCCTTGCGAAAGGGATTAACTCTGAAAAGGGACGAGTTCCTTTACCGCTTGGTGGACATTCAATATCACCGCAATGACATCGAGTTTTCACGAGGGTCATTCCGGGTGCGCGGCGATGTAATTGATATTTGGCCGGCTTCCGAGGAGTTTTCCATCAAGGTGGAAATGTTTGGCGAGGAAATCGATTGCCTGTCCATTACCCACCCCATTACCGGGGAAAAAATCCACGATTGCCAGGATTTGTTTATCTACCCCGCCAAGCATTTCGTCACACCCGAGGAGCGCATCAAGGCTGCGGTTGAAGGC
The DNA here is from genome assembly GCA_009692005.1 of Gemmataceae bacterium. Taxonomy (GTDB): domain Bacteria; phylum Planctomycetota; class Planctomycetia; order Gemmatales; family Gemmataceae; genus SHZZ01. The sequence goes on from SHZZ01000001.1 coordinate 322,480, forward strand.
ATTCAAAAGGAACTTGAGGATAGACTCGAGGTTTTTAAAAAGCAGGGAAAACTCCTCGAAGCCCAGCGCCTGGCGGCCAGAACGCGCTTTGACCTCGATATGCTTTTGGAAACTGGCCATTGCCCAGGCATTGAGAATTATTCCCGCTGGTTCAGCGGCAGAAAAACTGGCGAACCTCCCTATACCTTGATGGATTTTTTCCCGGAGGATTTCCTCCTCATTGTGGATGAATCGCATGCCACTATTCCCCAGGTGCGAGGCATGCACGCCGGCGATTTCAGCAGGAAAACCACCCTGGTGGAACATGGCTTCCGCTTGCCCAGCGCCCTCGACAACCGTCCCTTTCGCTTTGAGGAATGGGAACAAAAAGCCAAACAAGTGCTTTTCATGTCGGCCACCCCGGCCGATTATGAATTGAATCGCGGGGGGGGAGAAATTGTCGAGCAGGTCATCCGGCCAACGGGCCTTGTGGATCCGGTGATCCATGTGCGGCCGGCTCGCGGCCAGGTGACCGATCTGGTCGCCGAAATCAAATTGCGCGCCTTCCGAAAAGAAAGAACCCTGGTCACTACCTTGACCAAGCGGATGGCAGAGGACCTAACCGGGTTTTTCAAGGAAGAGGGACTTCGATGCAAATGGCTGCATTCGGAACTGAATGCCATTGAGCGCATGCAAGTTTTAAGGGAACTCAGGGAGGGGGCGTTTGATGCCTTGGTGGGGGTGAACCTCTTGCGGGAAGGCCTGGACCTGCCTGAAGTTTCCCTGGTGGCCATAATGGATGCGGACAAGGAAGGATTTTTACGCAGCACTACCTCGCTGATTCAGACCATCGGCAGGGCGGCCCGCAATATCAATTCCGAGGTGATTCTCTATGCCGACCGAGTCACAAAATCTATGGAACAGGCAATCCAGGAGACCGACCGGCGGCGGGAAACCCAGTTGAAGTACAACCAAGAGCATGGCATTACGCCCGAGACCGTGCGGGCCTCGATCAAGACTGGGATCGAGGAGGCCATTGCCGCGCGGCAATATTCCCGGGAAGTTGCAGGCGCCAAGAAGGATGAAGTGGATGTCATGGAAACCGTCGAGGAGTTGCAAAAGGAGATGCTCCTGGCGGCGCGGGATTTGGAATTTGAGAAGGCGGCGCTTTTGCGGGATGAAATCGCCCGGTTGCGCGGGGAGAAAGTCGCCACGCCCCAACGGAAGAAAAGCCGCCGACCCAATTAATTTTTACTAATCAAAATATTGCGGCATGCTGAACCCAACGGACTTGGATTTCGCCAAACCCAGACCTCTGGTCGGCAAGAATAGATTGTTTCTTGATCAGTTCCAGCAAGGCGAGAAACAACCCGATCAAACGCATTTTTTGATACGGCGGCTGGAATAAATCGCGGAATGGCAGAACCTTGTGCAAACGCAAGCGCGAGGATATTTCTTCCACATAAACTTCCATGGGCGTGACATCCATCACAATATCTTGCGGTTGCGTGGCCAGGGTTTCCCGCATCAGCCGTCCGAAGGCGCTTACCAAGTCCCAGAGCTCAACTTGTTGAATCGGTTTTTCCAACCGAGAGGCGGAAAACCCGTCGGTTCCTCCTGGCAATCGAGGCAACTTTTGATTGGCTTCTTCGGCTTTTTCCTCCAGCAGGGCCGCCGCCTCCTTGTATTTCTTGTATTCCACCAGTTGTTTGATTAATTCGTTTCTGGGGTCGGCTTTTTCCTCCTCCACTTCCACCGGACGAGGAAGTAGCATGGCGCTTTTGATCTCCATCAACCGCGTGGCCAGCACCAGAAAGTCCCCTGCCCCGTTCATATCCAGAACCGCAAGCACTTCCAGATGGACTTTAAATTGTTCAGCGATTTGTGCGATGGGTATGTCGAGGATATCGACCTCGTTTTTTTTCACGAGGTGCAGCAGCAAGTCCATGGGGCCATGAAAGGAATCGATGTCGACACGGTACGCAGAGGTTTCCATGAGTGCTTGGCCGTTCTGAAGAAGGCTATTCGCTTGAAAACCTTATTGGCTGAATCAAGAAAAAATTCAATGGCGGTTGCGCCCATTTCCGCTCACAGGCCTGGGGCTAGGATATTCTAGCGGGAAGACCTGAATATTGATCAACCCTTCACGAGGGAGTTTCATGCCGGAGTTGCTTGTCAGCGTACGAAATGTCGGCGAGGCCAGGATCGCCAAGGAAGCTGGCGCCGATTGGATTGATGTCAAGGAACCTCTGCGCGGCCCCATGGGCCGCCCGGACAAGGATGTTGCCCGGCGCATTCTAGCTGCCTGCGAAAGCCGTTTCACTTCCTGCGCCATGGGAGAATTGTTGACGCTGGGCGCCGAAATCCTCGAGTCCTGGCCTTCCTTCCATTTCAAAAAATTCGGCCTTTCGGGATGGGGTCAAAACGAAAGTGTCACAATGCAAAAACTGCAATATGTCAGAGAAAAGGAAAAAGCGCGGGGAGTTCCGGTACTCTACGCCGATCACGAGCAATGCCAGGCCCTTCCAGTTTTGCTGGGGATAAAAAAAGTAGTGGAAACAGGTTTCACCGCCTTGGTGGTGGACACTTGGGGAAAGAAATCCGGCTGGCTGGGGCAATTCCTGGATTTCAGAGTTATGCGGAAAATTCAGGATTATTGCCAGAAGCATGGATTGCGCTGGGGCCTGGCGGGGTCGTTGAATGAGTCACGGATACATATTTTGCTCGGCCAAGGAATTCAGCCTGACTGGTTTGGCTTGCGCGGCGGGGTGTGCTTCAAAAGTTCCCGCCTGGGAAGAATCTCGGAGCGAAAGATCCGAGCCATCAAAGAGGTATTGGTATCAGGTTCCCCAGTGGCAGCGATCGAAAATTAATTGCCAAAATCTCCAGGGATGGGGGTCTGGCCTTCAACAATTGGAAAAAAAAGGGATCGAAATAACCCTTAAGCCCCGGGAGCGGATTTTCCCCGGGAGCCGCGAAGTTTTTCGACTTGACCAACACCAGGCGGCTTGCTCCCTGAAGTATGGCCAAGCGCAAAGCGATGGAATCGCTCCGCGTTCCCCGGTTTTCAGGCAAATAATAATCTCCGTCCCGGTTGTGGTCCGCCAGACAAAACGCCAAGGGGTCGAGAACCTGAAGGCCCTTTCCCAACTGGCAATGCCCGCTGGTTAGCCGACTGCCGGGCAACGCTTTGACCAATTCCTCCGCGTTGTTTCGCATGATCTCAATGGCGGCCCAGTGTTCCTTCAGGCCATTGGGGTTGGGGTTTGCATTCTCCAACTCGCGAATCTTTTCTCCCCCGCCCATCACCAAGACCACGGCTTTGGGTGTTTCTCTTTCAAAAAGGGAGACTATCCGTTCAGGCAAGTCTGCAAGAGGCAGAAGGCTGCCGCCAATTTTCCAAACCTGTAATCCCATCAGACTTCCCGGGCAATTTGGAGGAGGGCATAAGCGCAAGCCGCGTGGGAAATGTCCTGGGAAAACTCCTTGGCCAGGGAAAAGATTTTTGCTTTCGAAGCGGCTGGGGATTTTTTCAACGCCAACCGGGCCAGCTTTTCTCCCGAGCCGGAAAGGTAAATCCGTTTGGGCTTCTGGCCCAACCTGGACACCACCTTGTCTATCCCAGCAACGATCCATTCCAACTGGCGGTTGACCACGGTTTTGCAAAAGTCCTTGATTCCTTCCTTGGACCATTGAGAGTGGTCGGCGCATTTCATTCGGGCCACACGGGAGAAACTGTTTTTCAAAGTAAAGGGGCGGCCGTCAGCGGTGGAGCAATTTCCCTCTGCTTCCTCGAGATGTCCCAGTATCAGGTGGGCGTCACCCATTGTTGCGAAAAATTCGGTGGCAAATTCTTTACTGGAATAGGCGCATAGTGGTGTTCGGTAAATCCCCGTGTAAACCAATTCTCCTGAGGCGAGTCTTTGCGGGTCTGTCAGCCCATGGGGTGCCGGGACTCCGTTGACCAGAGGTGTGATATCAGTAGTGGTGGAACCTATGTCGATGGCGAGTGCAAAGCCCTTGGGAGAAATATTGCCTACAAAGGTTGCCAGGGCCAGCCAGTTGGATGCAGCGGCATTCAGGGGGTTGCGCAACGCGGTTTTCATTTCCATCCATTCGCCGCGGATCGACCAGATCAGGGTTTTGCCTTGTATTTTGGGCAGGGAGTTGAGGATGTGAGTTACGCCCGCGGCCTTGCTGGAAAAACAATCGCACAGCTCTCCGGTCATGGTGACCAGTAGCGATTGTGTGTTTTTAGGCACAAGGGTTTTCAATTGGGATCTGAGCCTGGAAGGATATTTCCAAAGTTCAAACGGGACCAAGCCAATCGCGTCAGGGGAAAAGGCGATTTTTAAATTGGCCCCGCCAATATCCAAACCGACTCGCGTCATCAAGCATCTCTTGGGGAAAAATATGGCAAGGACATCCTAGAATCGGGGGAAAGAAAAGGCAGTGCATTAAAGGAATGGGAAAGAGGGGTTGGGGGAAGGGGGGCGATTTCGCGGGATATAAAAAGCCAGTTTTTGCATTTTTTAAGATTCGTTTGGAAAAGTTAGAAATTTATGGTTGCAATAATCAAGATAACGATGTATACATTTAATCAGCCTACCTTACCATTCCTTCCTGAATTTGGAGGGTCCTGCCGGTGTATACTCTGTTTGGAAAGTCACCTCGCTTCTGTGATGGAATTAACCGCAGAAATTTCATGCGGATTGGCGCCTTCGGCGCATCGTTAACACTCGCTGATATGTTGCGGGCTCGTGAAGCAGGCAATTCTGGCACAGCGAAATCTGCCATCATGATATATCTTCCTGGTGGCCCCTCTCACATGGATATGTGGGACCTCAAACCTCAAGCGCCGGTCGAATACCGCGGCGAGTTCAAGCCTATTGCCACCAATGTTCCAGGTGTGCAGATTTGCGAACATTTTCCCATGCAAGCGCAAATGTTCGACAAACTATCTGTCGTTCGAAGCTTGGTGTCGGTCGATGAACATTCCGACTCTTTGGTAATGTCTGGCTACCGTGAGAGTACCAACAGGGTTTTCCATCACCCTTCGTTTGGGTCGGTGGTTTCCAAATTGCAGGGCGGGCAAGGCGATATCCCTCCCTTTGTTAGCTTGCGTGGCATGTCTATTGGAACGGAACCCGGGTACTTGGGGATTGCCAATCGTCCCTTTACGCCGGACGGGCCAGGGTTGCAAAACCTGCGCTTGGCTAGCGGTGTGGATGAAAACCGCAATGACGCTCGCAAGACGCTTCTTAATGATTTCGATACGATCAAGCGGGAAATTGATGCCACTGGCACCATGCGGGGTATGGATTCTTTTAACACCCGGGCCTTTGACATGGTGGCCTCGGGCGCGGCGCGCAGGGCTTTAGACCTGACTCGGGAAGAACCCCGCGTTCGCGACCGCTACAAGGGTGTTGAACAATTCTTGACTGCCCGCCGTTTGGTGGAAGCGGGAGTTGGCTGCGTTACTTTGGCCTACGGTGGTTGGGATACCCATTCGGGTAATTTCAAAACCTTGAGGAATCAGCTTCCGGCCTTGGATCGTGGCATTGCCAATCTCGTGCAAGACCTGCACGACCGCGGCATGGAAAAAGATGTTGTCACCGTCTGCTGGGGTGAGTTTGGCCGTACCCCGAAGGTGAATGGCAGCGATGGCGGGCGTGACCACTGGTCCCCTGTCATGGGTTGCATGGTTGCGGGTGGTGGATTGAAAATGGGACAAGCCATTGGCGCTTCCAGCGCCCGGGGCGAATACCCAATGGACCGCAAGTACGAAGTGCCCCAGGTCCTCAGTTCCATTTACCAGGCCATGGGAATTGATCCAGCCAAGACCTTCCCGGATAATTCCGGTCGGCCGATGTCTATTCTCGACCAGCGGGATCCGGTTTCGGAATACTTCTAACCGGCAAGCGAAAAGCGAAACCCCGCCAAAGCAATTTGGCGGGGTTTTTTTACAAAGTGCCATCAAGAATTCTGCAAAATACCGCCTTTAAGTATCGGCCCTCCCCCGCGTGCGCCATGACGGGGTGATCTGGCCCAGCGCCAGCGATTTTTACCCACTGAGCAGTTTTCCCCGCCTGCCAGGCCGCCCGGCGAATGGAATCCAGAAAATTGACCTCGCTGACCAATCCAGTGCAGGAGCAAGTAAGAAGCATTCCGCCATTAGCCACAACCTGCATGGCTAGCCGGTTCATGTCGGTGTATTTCCTCAGGGCTTGCTCCACCTCCTCGCGGTCGCGGGTTAATTTCGACGGGTCTAATATCACCACATCGAATTTCAATCCCTGGGCAATGGCGTCCCTCAGCCAAGGAAAAATATCGGTCTGAACAAAACGGATGCGAACTTTGTTTAAGCTCGCCGTCTGCTTGGCGGCAGCCAGGGCTTCCTCGTCCAGGTCGAGGGCGGTCACCTCTTCTGCCTTGCCCAAAGTTTTTGCATAGATCGAAAAACCCCCGGTGTTGCAGCACAGGTCCAGAACCGATTTCCCTTCGCAGTACTGGCTGGTTTGCAGCCGGTTTTCCCGCTGGTCGGCAAAGAATCCGGTTTTGTGCCCCTGTCCGGGAAATACCTTGAAGATAACTCCGTTTTCCTTGATAGTCTCGGGATTCAGGGCATATTCCGGCTCGCGACAAACAAACGATTCCTGTTTTTGCACATGGTTATCCGCGAACCAAAAAAACTGGGATTCGGGAAAGTACTTCTTCAAAGCGGAAACAATGAAGTCTTTCAGCCGGTACATACCGGAGGAAAAGAATTCCATTACCAGAGTGTTTCCCAACTTGTCCACAACCAGGCCACTGAGGCCGTCTGCTTCGCTGTGAATCAGCCTGTAGGCATCGGTGGTGGTGTCCAACCTCAGGATGTTGCGCCTTAGTTCCACAGCTTGGGTGATTTTTCTTTCGAAAAAGGCCTCGTCGATTTCCTCGGTTTGAGTGCTGGTAAGAACCCGCAGGGCAATGCGAGAATGCCCGTTATAAAGGCCCCGGCCCACCCATTTGTTATCGCGGTCGACTATGTCCACCACCGAACCGTTGGCAGCTTTGGCATCGGGTTTTTCCACCATTTTTTGAAAAATCCAAGGGTGATTAGTATTCCTGGCAATTTTCAGTTTGATAATTGGGAGAATTGGCATTAATTTGTCCATAGTGGGAAACCGTTCTTTCTTTATTCAGTGGGTTGGAAAATCCCCGTGTTCCTTTCCTTGGACCTGGAAGTGTTAGGAAAGGTCTACTCGTGTATTTTATGAATGAGGAGCATTCCGTTTATGCCAGCGTCATCCTTTTCCATTGAAAAAGTGGGTGAAATAGCAATTGTGATTCCTTCTCCGCAAGCGGAGAAAATGCCCGAAGATTTGATGCTGCAAGCGACCCATTTAATTTTGGAACCGCTCGACCGAATGAAGCCAACTGGTTTGATATTTGATTTGTCTGGTGTGGATTATGTCGGATCGCTGTTTTTGGGATTTTTGCTCCGGTGTCATAAACGGGTCAAAGGGCATGGTTGTGAGGTGGTAATTTCTGGCCCGTCCCAAAGCGCACGGGAGTTATTGCATATTACTGCCTTGGATACGCTGTGGCCTATTTATGCCACTCGCGCCGAAGCTCTCAATGCCCTTGGGGGCGATTAACCAGTTGCAAAAAAGGGCCAGAAGAATTTTTCGGATACCCGCAGGGGACTAAAACTCATCCTTCAGGCGAGCCAGTTATCCTTGGAGATTGGTGGAAAAAAAATCCTTCGCGAGCTGAGCTTTTCCGTTTCGCCAGGGATCATTGGGCTTCTTGGCCCCAATGGCGCCGGTAAATCCACTTTTATCAAACTTATCTTGGGCGTGATGCGGCCCACCAAGGGCGAAGTCCTTTTGAATGGCAAAGGAAACTACGGGGGAGAGGATCCCTTAACCCGGGTCGGCTTCATGCCGGAAGCCAGAGCTTTTCATCCTTCCATGCGCGGAGTGGATTATGTCATTTTCGCTGGGGAATTGCAGGGAATGCCTCGCAGGGATGCTCGCCGGCGGGCAAATGAAACCTTGGATTGCCTGGGCGTGGGAGAATCGCGGTTCCGCCCCATGGGTCAGTATTCTGCTGGAATGATTCAAAAAACCAAGCTGGCGCAAGCCTTGGTCCATGATCCTCCATTGCTGATTTTAGATGAGCCTACGGCGGGCCTGGACCCTCCGTCGAGAGAGGAAATGTTGGAATTATTGCGGGTTCTTGGGGATTCCCATGGGAAATCCATTTTGATTTCTACGCATTTGCTTGGGGATGTGGAACGGACCTGTGACCAGGTGGTGGTTCTTAACCAGGGGGAGTGCCTTTTCTGTGGCAAATTGCTGGAATTGCTTAAACCATCAAAGAGCCTCTTTCAAATTTCTTTTGCTGGCGAAATGGAAAATCCCCAGGAAATATTTCAAAGTGCAGGATGGGAGTTCACCCTTGGTGAGGAGCCCGGTTTGGGGGTGGTGGCGGGGCCCCCTGGTGAAAGTCCAACCCACTTGTTTCAGTCAATCCACCGGGCCAGGGGCTGGGTGAAAAAACTGGTTCCGGTGGAACCACGGCTGGATGAAGTGTTTTTTACTTTGATTCAAAATCATCGTGGTGGAAAGTGAGTTTGGCTTGGAATCGGGCAGCAAAAAGCTCATTCTGGAATACCGACCTTGGAAGGGCCAGCGGGTAGCTTCCTGGATGCCGATATTTTCCATTGCCCGGGAAGCGGTGTACCAGCTTTTCCGCAGGAAAGTCTTTTGGCTCATTTATGCTTTGGGTTTGCTGGTTTTCTTTCTGTATTTTTTCGGACAGTACCTGTTTTTTTGGGTGGCCGACCAGCAGGCGGAACCGGTGGTGCGGGTGGGAGGTTTTGGCCGGGCCAATCCCAATGACATGTTGCAATTTTTGCGCGGGATTTTGAAAATGGATGGTTCGGCCGAGACCTTCCGAAACTTTTTTTCTTTTCAAGCCCGGGCCCTGGTCATTTTGCTGGCATTTGCTGGTACCACAATTCTGGGCGAAGATTTAATCCATGGCACTCTTTTGTTTTTTCAAAGCAAACCGCGGGGGTTGCGCAATTACCTGGTGGGTAAATTTCTGGCGGCTTCACTCGTGGTTCATTTGTTAACCACACTCCCGGCGTTGCTTTTGTTTTTTGAGATTTGTTTTTTGGAATCATGGTCTCGGTTATGGACGCAGCAACGCGTCTTTTGGGGAATCCTTGGCTATGGGGTGCTTTTGAATGCAGGGTTGGTCCCTCTGTTATTTGCTTCGGCCGCGAGTGTTCGAAAAACTGTTCCCATGATTCTCCTCTGGGCTGGTCTTTTTTTACTGATTCCCTCCCTTTGTATGATCTTGGTTGAAGGACTGGGTCTTTCACCCGCTTGGAGAATGCTCGATGTCTGGGGATGCCTGGAATGTTTGGGGGAAAGGTGCTTGGGGGCGCCCACAAGCATTCCCGGGCAAAGACCTGATTTGCAAATTAAACCCATCCTCGCTGGGCTTTCTCTTTCCCTTTTGAGTGTTTTTTGTCTGGCTATTACCCGATCGATTTACCTCCGGGGGGAAAATGAATAATTCCCCAATCCCAACCGAGGCGCCAACTCAAACGCAAAACCAGGTTCCTGTTTGGTGTAAGCGGGTGACCAAATGGCACGGCGCAGTGTTGGGAGTGAATGAGATAAGTTTGGAATTGCGCCCGGGAATAACCGGTTTGCTTGGCCCAAATGGGGCCGGGAAATCCACGCTTTTGAATTTGATTGGCGGGCAGTTGCGCCCCGACACCGGTTTCGTCGAGATCTTTGGTCAGGATGCCTGGCATTGGCGGACAAAAAGGCAGATTGGCTATTGCCCGGACCTCGACTATTTTTACCCCGATTGGACCGGGGTGGAATTTTTAACACGAATGGCCAAGCTCGCCGGGCTGCCAAAAGCTCAAGTCGGTCCCAGGGTGCGAGAATTGATTAAACGCTTTGGATTAACTGGTTTGGAAAATACTCCTTTCAAAATCTGCTCCTTGGGAATGCGGCAAAGGATCAAGTTTGCTCATGCTTTGATCCTTGACCCTCCCCTGGTCTTGCTCGATGAGCCGTTTCGTGGAATTGACCCCATTGGCCGGTTTGAGGTTTCCCACTTCCTGAAGGAACTGGCCGCCGAGGGGAAAACCATTCTGGTATCCAGTCATGAGCTGGATGAGGTGGACCGGCTTACCTCCCGCTTGGTCATCATGCGATCGGGCAGGATTTTGGCCGCGGGCCCATTGGCCAAAACCCGGGATAGGTTCATGAATTCTCCGGTGGCCTTCATGCTGGAAATTGCGCCGGAGGAAAATGCCCGTATGCTGGGAAGGGAATTGATCGGCCTTGAGGGGGTAATTTCCCTGGAGTATTCCGAGGAAAAAGGGAACCGCCTGACGATAAAAACCCGGGATTGGGAAAAAGTATTTGTTGGTTTGCTAAAAATTCTGGAAGAAACAAAATCAGAGATCTTGGGTTTGGAACCCTTGGGCGAAGAATCGCGTTCGGTGGTTCAATGGTTTTTCGGGAGTGAGAAAGGGTGAACAACCAGCAAAGCCTTGGGTTTTCCAAATCGGAAAGCGAAAGCCAGCCGTCCTGCTGGGTCTTGCTGGGTCGGGTAGCTTGGATGGGTTTGGGAAGTCGCGGTCATAATCGCGCCTTGACGGGAATATCCCTGGTGTTTTTCTTTATCACAGCGGTGGTGGTTTCTTTGGTGTCTTATCGGGGAGAGTGGAATTATGGTTCATTGAGAAACCGCCAAGGCCCAGGCCTGACTTTTGCCACGGCTTTGGAAGTTCTCGAAGGCACAGCGGGAAGTTGGGGAGGTTCTCCCGCTCATCACGGGGTAGTCTCTTTTATTACCGGCGCCAGTTCAGGATTTTTGCAAGAATCCGGATTTCAACGCTTCACGCGCAATGTGGTCTTTTCAGTAATCCTTGGGTTCCTTTTGCCAATCTGGTGCCTTTCTTTTTCCATCAATGGTTTGGGAAACGATCGGGAAAGCAACACGCTTTTCTGGTTGTTATGCAAGCCGGTTCCAAGGTGGGTGATTTACCTGGGGCGGTGGCTTTCCGTTTTGCCCTGGGTACTGGTGTTTAATTTGGGGTGTTTTTTCGTGCTGAGTTTATGCGTGGGCCAAGCGGGGATTAGAGTGTTCTTGGAATTTTGGCCAGCCATTGCCTTGGCTTGTCTGGCGTATTCCTCGATATTTTTTTACCTGGGCGCCTGCTGGTCGAGACCAGCGATGATTGCCTTGGGATACGCTTTTATTCTGGAAACATTTTTGGGAAATATGCCTGGATCTCTAAAACAATTAAGCGTGGCGTTTTATTCCCGCAGTATGATTTTGGAGCGGGGGGAAGCCCTGGGGATTCAATTGGAACGATCGGCGGTTTTCCTTCCTTATTCTCAATCCGGGGCGGTTATGATGCTGGCCGGCATTGCCCTGGTCTTTTTGGCCTGGGGAATATTTTCTTTTCAGAGGATGGAATGGCGTGGGGAAAAATAAGGGCGGATAAGGTTGAAAATGTTCAATCCAGGAAAAACACCCCGGTTGCAGGAAATCCTTGGCGACATTCCCCGCCATGGTTACCGCGGTGAATTATTCCCCGAGGCGGGCAGCGAAAACCTTCACCGCTGGGCTTTGTGCCTGAGCCGGGAGTTTGGCGCCCGCGGCGGAACCATCGCACGCCAACTGGCAAAAAAACTGGGTTGGCAGATTTATGAAAGGGAAATGCTGGAATATATGGCTCGCACCCCCGCCGTTTTTGAAGAACTCCAACAATTAGCCGGCCCGCAAGCCAGGGAGTGGGCCGATTCTCAGTGGGATTTACTCAAAGGGGAAAAACTGGTTGTCCAGGAGGGCGAAATAGGTGAATTGGCGCGGGTGATTCTCCTGGTAAGTTATTTGGGTAATATCATTTTTGTCGGAGGGGGAGCCGGTTTTCTTCTTCCTCCTGCCAACCGGGTTCATGTGAGAATCATTTCCTCCTTTGAGGAGCGCGCCGCCTATGTTTGCCAATACGACCGGTTGACCCAAGCCGAAGCGGGATTAAAAGTCCGACGCATGGATGAAAAGAGGGATGGCTTTTTGATAAGCCATTTTCCTTTGATGAAAGATCCGGTTCATTGTTTTGATTTGATTATTAATTCCGAAACCTTGGGTTTGGAAACCTGCTTGAATTCTCTTCATAACCTGATGCAGGCAAAGATGGGAAAAGTCCGGAAAGGGTAGGTTATTTTCCCTGGGCCAATTCCAAACGCCCAGGCCCAAAACCCAGGCGATTGGTCTCCAGGTTTTTTCCTCGAATAGTTAAGGCTCCTTTTTCGATGCTTAAGGCTTGTAGGAGTATGCTTGGTTTGTTTTGGTCAGCCTGAAAGCGTAAAACCGCCACGGGTTTGCCTTTGAATCGGTACCAGGTCACTTCGATGCCGTTTTGACGAGCCAGGTCCGCAGCCTTGTCAAATAGGGAGATCAGGGAAATGGGCACAACTCCGGCTTTTAACGATTCCAATTGAATAGCAAGCACATTTGGTTCATCCTTGGCTAGCCACAATTTCATGTCGGCGCTGATTACGGTGGTCCAGGGGTGTTGCCCCAGGCGAAAACCGAGGCGGAGGCGGTCTTGGTCCATGCTAATGCGCGGGGCCTGGATGTAATCCGGTAACAGCCTGCCGGGTTTGCCGCTTTGATCTAATTCTTCGGCAAAAAAACTGTTGATTTGTTCTTCGCGGAAAAGCCCATACCATTCTTTTTCATTGGTTGCCGCAGCAATGAATTCAAAACATTCCGTGGTGAACTCCATCGATTTTTTAGCTTGATCCGGGTGATGGAATTGGGTGCTTCCCTTGTAAAAGGAAGGTTCATAGCGGAGCAAAAAATAAAGTCCCCCGGTGGCTAGGGAAACCAGGCCAAGGCATAAAATTAAAGCCAACATCCAAGTGTAACGGGCCATCCGTTGGCAGCCTCCTAAGCGGAAAATCGGAATAATCAGAACTTCCGTAACAAGAACCAGGCAGCGGAGTCAACTGGGACTATTTATTCCGGTAGGACTACCTTGCTTGTTTTACCTATGTTAACTTTTTACTTGTAATCACCTATCCGAAACCATTACTCTCAATTTATTCCAGTCCACCTTTCCTTTGAGGTTGATCATGTTGCAGGCAATTAAAAATTGGCGGAAAAAATCCAAGTTAATTCAAAATTCCAAAAAACCCTTTAGTCCAGCCAGGAGTTTGGGTGTGGAACCTTTGGAGGCCCGGGTTCAACCGGGGTCTTTAATTTCCCCCCTTCTGGATAGCTTGGGCGTTTCGCTTCTCTCCGCGCTCATGCAACAGATGCAACCCGACACTCTTGCGGTTGAATCTCAAGGCTATGAGCAAGGAGACGCGGCTTCCCTCCAACAACACCAGGATACTTCAGATCAATCGGACGGCGCCCTGGGTGTGGTCATTAGCACGACCCAGGATCAGGGAACCCAAGGGCAGGTTGATCAAATCCAAAACAACGATTCTGTGTCCCTTTCTTCAACTCAAACGGTTTTTGGCATCAATCCTTTGGGAATCCAAGGAGATAATGTTCTTTCGTTAGGGGTTGGTTTGAATGATGCGGATGAGAACAGTTCGCTGGCGGGGTCGGGCTCCTCGCAAGAGGATAGTTCCATAACGGACTTGGGAAATGGCGGTTCCAATTCAACCGGATTTGGCGATGCGGATTCCAGCTTGGGGGGAAATAACGACTCCTCCGGCACGGGCCCGGAAGGGCCTCCGGATGATTCCGGCAATTCCACCTCACAAGATTCCGAAAACAATTACGGGGGCGGAGGAGATTCGTACAACTCGAATGATGCTTCTCAATCGGCTGGGAGTTCTTCACAGGGATCAGATAATTCCGTGGACCTGAATAGCGGAAACGAGGGAAGCAATGGCTTGAACCTGGATTCCGGGAATGGGAATTCCGGCAATGGCGATAACCAGGGTGTGAATCTTAACCTCGACTTGAATCTTCCAATGGATGGGAGCCAAGGGGGCAGTGGTGCGGATTTGGATCTAGTCCTAACTACACCGGATGATGATGCCAATTTGCCTGCTATTGAACTTGGGATGCCTGACATTGGTGGGCCCAATCTCTTGCTTGGAAACTTGGGTGAAATTGGAGTGCTCGACCAACTCATCGTTCCCGACTTGGATCAGGAAATCCCACAGTTTGGCCCCTTGGACGGCATACCTGTTGAAGACCCTGCCGTAGATCCCGCGAACCCAGTGAACCCCAATCAGGGGCAGCAGGGAAATCCGGGTGGCGGTGGACAAGTCCAGGGTCAGGGAAACATTAATCAAGGAAATCCCCAGTTCGGCGACCCAGGGTTGGGCGGTCTTGGCGGGTTATTGCAAGGCCCGGGCTTGGGCGGTTTTGGCGGCGGCGGTTTTTTCAATTGGGGTGACAATTTTGGTTTTGGCAATGGGCCTTTGGGGAACAATGGTGGCGGGGCGGATGGAAATAACCAGAATTTATCCCAGCAGGGTGGGGGACAATATTTTGGCGGGTCAGGCACCATGGATATAGGAAATGGGAACGGCGAAGCCGGCAATAGCCCTGCTGATAATGGCCAGGGTGGCGATCTTTCCAATGATCCAGGAAACCCCGGGGGCGGGCAAGGCGGTAATCAGCCTGGTGGTAATCAATCCGATGCGGGCGCATCGGGAAACAGCGCCGGATCGGGAGTTCCCGGCACCGGAGTCCTTTTGGTTGCGCCAGAATTTGTCCGCCGCAATGAAAGCGACATTGTCGTGGTTAGCATAGGCGAGGCGGTTGCCATTCCGCAGGGTGGAAAAGGTATTCTCGACCGCGACATCAACCGGGATGGGGATTTCCTCGATGCCAATGAATCGAGTTTTAAGACATTTGATATTTCTGGCCAGTCAACGGAAATCGATTTTGGCAGCGACGCCAAGGAAGGAACCTACCGCTTGCGCGCCAGGGTGGGAACCGTTTCCAGTAATGTGGCCGAAATGGTTATTGACTGGCATTCAGGTTACATAGGAGACCAGCAATTGCTGGAAATCGTTGCCGACCCCAATTATTCGGCAGGCAGGGCCGAAGGCGAGTCCGCCAAGGTGTCCGTGCAGGCTCGCTGCACGCTGGCCAAATATCTTGGGGATTTCACCAAGTCGCTCGAGGCCATGGGGATGGAGAATATTCATGTAGCTAAAGCGCAAAACCTGGTAACGGGAACCATCGATGTTTCCCGCGTTATGGAATTAGAGCAAGTCCCGCATTTCCTGGCAGCGATCAAAGCGCCGATGGCCAAAACCAAGGTGGGTTCGGTGACCTCGGAAGGGGCTGCAGTGATTAAGGCGCCGATTTTTATCAGCGCCACTGGATTCGATGGCACGGGAGTGAGAGTTGGAGTTATCAGTGATTCCGCTTCACCGGCCAGTATTTCTGCTTCGGTATCCTCGGGCGATTTGCCTTCCAATGTCATTAACCTTTCCCCGACGGTTACGGGTTCGGATGAGGGAACGGCGATGATGGAAATTGTCTACGATGTTGCGCCGGGCTCGGATTTGGCTTTTCTTGCGGGAACATCGCCGCAAGTCATGGCGACGGGAATTAGCCAACTTGCCGCTGCTGGTTGCAAAGTCATTGTCGATGACTTGGGCTTTGCTAATACTCCCGTTTTCAATGATGGAATTCTTAGCCAGGCAATTGACACGATTTCCTCGCAGGGAGTTTTGTATGTCTCCGCGGCAGGAAACGATGGTAATATTGCTTACCGGGCTGCTTTTAATCCTGGCACGACCACGATTGGCTCGGTTACCGGTACTTTCCAAGATTTAGGAGGCGGGGTTTTTCTTCAGGACTTTACCCTCGCGCAAGGTGCTATCCTGAATATTTTTTTCCAGTGGAGTTCAGCTTTCCTTGAAGGGGGATCGCCACTGGCTAATTACCAGGTCACCAACGATTTTTCCGTGTTGATTGTTGATACCGGTGCGGCGACACCCACGATTTTACAAACATTTGCCAGCGATAGCCAGAATACCGATCAAGCCCTTGAAAGTATAAGTTTTACAGCAACAACCGCCACGACTTATGCCCTTGCTTTTCAGTTGATCGTGGGGGCGAACCCCCAGGAAATAACCTGGATGAAATTTAACAGCCAAGTGGATCCCCTAGCCCAGGGACAGGGGGGGCCGACCACCTTTGGCCAAGTCACCGCGGTGGGTGCAATTGCCGTGGGCGCGGTTGCCTGGAATAATGTCAATGTGCCTGAAACCTACAGCGCCTTGGGCGGGAAATTAAATTTTTATTACGACAACCAAGGCAACCCCTTGGCGACCCCAGAAGTTCGCCAGAAGCCCGATATTACAGGGCCGACTAAGGTGCAAACTTCAATGGCGAATTTTAACCCGTTCACTGGCACTTCGGCAGCGGCGCCGCATGTTGCCGGTGTGGCCGCCCTGCTCTTTTCTCAGCAGCCAACAGCCACAGTGCAGGAAGTCATCGACCATATGTTTGCCACCGCTCTCCCGGTTGGCATCGTCAATAACCCCTTTTTAACCGGCAATGGCTTGGTCCAGGCCATTCCCATGACGGGTGGAACCGGGGGCGGTTCCCAGGCGGTGGGAGGGGAAAATAACCACTCCTCGGAAGTGGCGTCCCGCTTTGGCCCTCTGTCTGGCTCGCAAACGATTGCCAACCAGGTCATTGAATTCAGCCCAGAGGGTTTTCCTCTTTCTGATTGGTTCACCTGGACGGCTGGATTGGAGGGGAACTTTAGCGTGCTGTTACAAGTTTCCGGTGAGCCCTTGGAAATCAATATTTTTGTCCGGGAAGGGAATGGCCTTGTGCCCGTTGGCAATTCTTCCGGGTCGGGGAATTTGTTCCTTTTCATTCCGGTGTTGACCGGCCAGGAGGTTTTCATCGAGGTCAAAGGGTTTAACTTTGCTCTGGGTCAGGTAAATACGGGGAGTTACAGCCTGACCGTATCGCTTTAGATAGTTGCAAAAGCAGGCCAGTCTCGGCAAACCAGGGGGTTTGCCGAGACTTTTTTCGTCCCACTCTCTTTTCCCAAAAAGCGGATTTTTTCAAGCTGGTAACTTTTTCGGACGATTCCAAAGGAAGGGGATTTGACACTTTGCGGGGCAAGGTGCCGCTTGGATTGGTTTTCCTTTGAAGGTGTTCCCAATGAACAAGTTCTTTTCGCTTGGCTTTATCGCGCTCTTTTCTTTTTCCTTCCAGGGGCAAGCTCAGACTATTCCCAGCACCAGCCCGGTCCCGCCCTTGGCGGAACCGATCCCTTTGGGGATCAGTTCTGGCCCGGTTTCACGACCGGCAATATCTCCCCTGCCCTTTCCCGGTCCCATGGGTGGTGGGGAAAACCCAAATGACCTGACCCTTTCTCCCCTTGCGCCGACTGCGTTCATGGAGGAACCAGCCATTCTGGAATCGACCTGGTTTGGCAATTTTGGCGCCCGGGCTTTAATGCGCAAGCACACCCAGCAATTTGTCACCGCTTACCTGAATCCCACGAACACCGATTCCGGCACCGTTCCTAATTTTGCCACCCTGCCAGGGTTGCAAAATTTCCGCGATTTAAACCCCCCCATGTCTTGGGGCCCTGCCGTCACTTTAGGCATTATTCACAACAACCATATTCTTGAGTTCTACGGTTTTTATATCCCCCAGAATTCCAAGGCTATTTCCGTTAGCCTTCCTGGTCAATTGAGTAGTCCCTTTGGCAGTGTCCCCCCGCCTCCTTTCGCTCCCATTGGCTTTCAGGGGAACAATGGCCTTGTGCTCAATGCTGACACCATCACTACCACTTTTAATACCGCACTGGGAAATGCTGAGTTCAATTACCGCTATTGCAGCAATGCCGTCAAGGATTTTGAAATCGTCATCGGTATACGGTATTTCGACATGCAGGAAAACATGGTGGTTTCCACCAATGACGATGGCCTTGTTTTTCCCACAAATCCCATCCTGGTGGCTGATTACAATTCGCGGTCGCACAACCACATGCTGAATGCGCAGGTTGGGTACGAATACAACGCCAGGATTCTGCCCCATGTGGGAATTGGCAGCATGGGTAAGGGTGGTATCGGGCCCAACTGGTGGCAATCGCAAGTTTCCTTGACCCGTGGCGACGGACTGGAAGGGTTCAATGGCAGCCAGGCGGGAACCGCTTTTTCCTCCATCTTTGAATTATCGCTTTACGCCGATATACTTCTGCTCGAACGCGCCCGCATGCGGGTTGGTTACAATGTGATGTGGCTGATTGGCGTATCCGAGGCAGCCGCTCAATTTGATTACAACCTGCGCAACCAATCTGGTAGCCGAGACATTGGTTCCGCCTTTTACCAGGGCCCGACCCTGGATTTTCAGTTCTTGTTCTAACGGGCTTTGCCGAAGACTACACAGCTATTGCTCCCGCCAAAGCCAAAGGAATTTGAAAGCACCCTGTCTATTTTCTTTTCCATGGCCGTGTTGGCCACATGAAAAAGCCGACATTGCGGATCAGGTTCTTCCAGGTTTAGGGTTGGAGGAATGGCCTGGCGATTCAATGCCGCCAGGCAGGCCACCGCTTCAATGGCGCTAGCTGCTGCCAGCAAATGACCCGTCATGCTTTTGGTCGAACTCACAGGAATGGTTTTGGCCAGTTCGCCAAAGGCATTTTGAATTGCTTTGGCTTCGCCAATATCACCTACGGGCGTGCTGGTTCCGTGGGCATTGATGTAATCGATCTCCTCGGGATTGACTTTCGAGTTACTCAAAGATTTGCGGATCGCTTCCTCGGCGAATTTCGCCTCGGGGTTTGGAATGACCATGTGGTGGGCATCGCTGGTGTTGCCTCCACCGAGAAATTCCGCGAATGGCTTGGCGCCTCGACGCACGGCAGTAGTTTTTTTTTCCAAGACCAAGAGGGCGCCGCCTTCACCCAAGACAAAACCATCCCGTTTCAGGTCAAACGGGCGAGATGCGCTTTTTGGGGTTTCATTCCGGCGTGAAAGGGCCCGCAAATTCCCAAAGGTGGCCAGGGTAATGGGTGTGACATTTATGGCGCAAGACCCGGCCAGGCAATAATCCACCAGACCCATTTTCAGCCAATGAGAGGCGAAAATTAATGTTTGGTTCCCGCTGGCGCAGGCCGCGGACAGTTGCATGCAGGGGCCGGGAACCCCCAGGATTTCCCTGGCAAAATCCCAACCCGGTCGGGCTTCCCGTCCCACTTGCGTGATGGCTTGCCCGCCGGCGTAATAATCCCGCTCCCAGGCTTGCAGCCAGTCTGGCCCAACCCCCATGGCCACCCCAATGGTTTTCTTGGAAAGGTCGCCGGTCAATCCGGCGGATTCGAGGGCTTTGTCCATGCAATAAAGCGCCAGTTGCTCCTGTTTGGTGCATTGCGCAAATCGATCGGGGGGGATTGAGGCCGAGTTGGGGATTGAGGTTAAAAAAGAGGCGAATTTTGTCGAGTGGTTTTCCGTCAAAAAGAGGTTGATGTCTCTGACTTGGGATTTTCCATTGAGCAAGGCATTGGCGGTGGAATCAAAGTCTTCCCCCAAAGGCGTGCAAACCCCGACACCGGTGATCCATATTGGCTCTTCATGACGGTTCATTTTTCCACTCATTGGCCCAATGAAAATTCGATTTGAAAAACTCCCCGGTTTCCGGCGCGAAAATGTCCCTTGGTTTCCGCAGCCAAGTGGAACAAAAAAGGGAAATCCAAGTCCTGGGGTATCGGGGCTTGGGGAATATTTTGACCCCAGTGGAATTCGATGCGCCCTAACCTGCCTGCTGGACAGGGTTCAGGCGTGATTCCAAGAATTACTCCCTGGCAGAATTCTTCTCCTTGAACTTCTGCCCAGTTCGGCCCGATTTCCGGATTCCAGCAAGACCAGCCAAGCCACAAACCAGTAACTTCCTGCGAAAATAGCAAAGTCAGGGCGGCCATAAAAACCTGGCCTTCCAGCCCGGCCATGCCACCCGCTCCAAGGTTCGGCCCATGAATTCCATAAACTTGGCTGATTAACCCCGCATGCGAGTGCAGGGAATCGAAGGGGACAATATGCGGCGAGACCACCCAGGCTCCTTCGGTTTTGAATTTGTTTATGGTCTGAATCAAGCGGGACCTTCCCGGGTGGCGGGGTGAAGTAACCGTTCCCCAATTGTGAAATTCTTTTTTTAACATTCCGGATTTTTGAACAGCCAAATGCAAGGTTTCCAAAATCACGATAGCCTGTTCATCCAAATGTTTGGTGATGGTGAGGCCAAGGGGGTTGGGTGTCCACTCCGGAATCCTGGCACGCATACCCGCCAACGCCGACTTGGGTTGGCTCGAACGGGCCATGGCCACGATATTCAAGCTCAGAGAAAAATTCCCGTTTTCGGTAGGGAGGGATTCCACGGAAAGCAATCCATTCTTGGCGGGGCTGCACGACCATTCCGGGCCAGTGACAAACGGGTTGCCAAATTGTTACTTGGCTAGCAAGCGTCTGTCAACATGGAAAAATCCTCTTGCCAACAGGGGAAATCCAAAGTCGTAGCAGGATCCGATTTCCTAAGAGAAACCTTCTGGATAATTTTCTAAAATGATTTATCAGATTGGAATTTGCCTTTGCACGAGTCAGCCATGCCACGCGATCCTTATGAAGTCTTGGGAGTAGGGAAAAAAGCCTCTGCGGAGGAAATTAAACAGGCATATAGAAAATTGGCCAGACAGCTTCATCCCGACAGGAATCCTGGGGAAAAGCAAGCGGAAACCAAGTTTAAGGAAGTGCAGGCGGCCTATGAAATTCTCGGGGACAAGGAAAAGAAGGGGCAATACGATCAATTTGGTTTCGCCGGCCCTTGGCAGGGATCTGGCGCGGGTGGGGGCGGCAACCCATTTTCTGGAAATTTCGGCAATATCAATATGGAAGATTTATCCCGGGCCTTTGGGCAAATGGGAGGTGGGGGCGGTGTGGATTTTGACAGTATGTTTCAACGCGGGAAAAGGCACAGTCGGCGCCAGCCGGCGCCCGAGGATTTGCAAATCGAAGTGGAGATTCCCTTGGAAATGGCCGCCGCGGGGGGAAAGCTTTCGGTGGAAATTCAAGGGAAAGCATTACAAGTTTCTATTCCCGCAGGACTCCGGGAAGGCGGAAAAATTCGCTTACAGGGGCAGGGAAGAAATGGCGGCGACTTGTACCTGGTTTCGCGGATTCTTCCCCATCCGTATTTTTCCCGGGAAGAAAATAATTTAGTGCTGGAGGTTCCAATCACCATTTCGGAAGCTTTGCTTGGAACCAAGGTGGATGTTCCTTCCCTGGGGGGCGGCCGCCTGGGCGTGAAAATCCCGGCTGGCGTTTCGAGCGGCACGCGCTTGCGCTTGCGCGGAAAGGGCATCGAAGGGGGTGACCTGCTGGTTCAAATAAAAATTTCCGTACCGGCCAGCCCGGGTGAAGCGGGAATAAAATTGGCCGAGGAATTCTCCCGCGCCTTTCCCCAAGACCCCAGGAGCGGCCTGCCGTGGAAATTTTCTTAAGGGCTGCTTTCCCTCTTTTTGACCAGGAGAGGGGCGGCATTTGAAGAAACCAAACACACTTCGCCAAGGGAAAGATTTCCGAAAGGTTCTGGATCAGCGGCGAAAACTTCAAGGGAGGTCGGTGGTATTTTTTGTTGCCAGGAATGACCTCGGTTTTCCCCGCTTGGGCCTTGTCCCCGGGAGAAAATTTGGCAACGCTGTTCGGCGTAATCTGTGGAAAAGGCTTTGCCGGGAAGCGTTTCGCATGGCATTAAATGACATGAACTCCAGTATGGATCTTGTGGTTTTTTCGAAAAACCAAGGGTTTCCCCAAGTTCAATCCTTGGTCTTGGAGTTTTTGGAAATCGAAAGGAAAGCGCGGAAAATCCTGGCAGAAAGCAAAGGCAATGGGAATGAAGTGGATTAACTCCTTCCTGGCTTTTTGGCTGGTGGGAATGGTTCGCTTTTACCAGGTGGCAATGAGGCCGCTGTTACCTTCGGTTTGCAGGTATTACCCTTCCTGCAGCGCCTACTTTATTGAAGCAGTGGGCAAGTACGGCCCCCTTTCGGGGGGGTGGCGAGGGATCAAACGGATTTGCAGGTGCGGCCCCTGGACACAGGGTGGGTTTGACCCGCCCTAATCCGTTTGGATTGAATTAATGCCTTTTTCTCTATCCAGGTAAGGCAAAGCTACTTTCCAAGCCAAGAGTCCAGCAACAATTCCCAACCCCAGGATTATCAGTATGAGGACCTTCCTTCCGGAAGGGGAATGGATGTCCCACAAGGTCAACAGGACCTGGAGAATCAGGCAAAGGGCCACAGCGCCCCCTAAAGCTGTTATCAAAAAAGCGAAAAACGGCCCAGCCGG
This sequence comes from Gemmataceae bacterium, assembly GCA_009692005.1. Classification (GTDB taxonomy): domain Bacteria; phylum Planctomycetota; class Planctomycetia; order Gemmatales; family Gemmataceae; genus SHZZ01. Next base: position 344,841 of record SHZZ01000001.1, read on the forward strand.
TGAATCCAGTCGGGCCAGCCACCAGCAGGCGATTTCAACAACCTGAAGGATCAAGGCGGAAGGGGCAAGGATTAAACGAACCCATTTGGAATAGCTGGTCAGCGATAAGCACAGACCTGTAATTCCATAGAGCATGGAAAATCCCAGCATATGGACATGGGTGGAGAGGGCGAGTTTGTCCAAGGACCTTGCTGACGATTCTGCCGGGTCGCAATAATCAGCAATTTCCTCATAGGAGGCCAGGGGATAAACCGAGGCGGGGCCGCCAGCATTGCTTTCATGACAGCGCACACAACGGGTTTCAAATATCCCCTGAATGTTGGCATGTTTCGTTTTTCCGTCATCGCTTTGATTCAAAAACTTTGGCGTGATTTCCAGACCGGCCAATTGCCCCGTTAGGGGAAACCCGGCGGTTGAGGAATTGTCATAATATTCTTTCTTGGCGCCATCTCGGATCCATGACACTAAGGCAACCCTTTCCCCGTCCAGTTCTTTCAAAACATAGAATTCAACATGACGGTCGTCGGCAATTTTCTTCAGTTCTTTTTCCAGGGCCTCTGGATCGTTTTTTAACTTGGCCTGGGCTTGCTCCTCCAAGTGTTTTCGTTTTGCGCGGATTCCAGAGGTAATGCCACCTGCCCTCTTTTTAGTAAAGACGCTGCGCATGCTTCCCTGGCCGTTGAAGGGTTTTCCTTCGTGGGAAACCAGCAGTTTTTCCAGTTGTGTTACATTTTCTTGGCCGTGGTACTGAACCACGGTTTCGGAAACCCCGGGCAATGTCTGGCCCGGGCTGGCTGCTTGAAAATGCAAATTTACCAGGGCCGAAACATAACCTGTCAATACCGACATTAAGGTGACGGTTAGGACAAGCCGGGCGGGAAATGGTAATTCTCGCAAGCGAAATTCACTCATGGAGAAACTGCTTTCACTTTAAAAGTGCTGGCGGGTTGGTTGCTTTCCAACAGGGCGAATACTTTTTCCATGGCCTTGGGCAACGGCAGATCGATCGAAGCCCCAGCGGCAAGTTTGTGCCCACCTCCACCGATCTGGGTGGCAATTCTACATACATCCAAGCCTGAGCGGGAGCGGAAGTTGATGCGCGTCCTGTCTTCACCCGTTTCCAGGAAAAACACCACGACATCCGCCCCGTCGGTGGCCCGCAGAAAGGAAATGATGTCCTCGGTATCTGCTGGAATAGACCCGGCGTTGGTCAGGTCATTTTGGGTTAACCAGGAAAAAACAATGGTGCCACTAGGGCGGAATTGGCTGCGGGAAAGCATGATGCCAATTAGTTTCTGCCTGCTGAGGCGATTGTTTTCGTAAAGCGAGTCGTAGATACGGGTGGGGTTCGCACCAAGGGCCACAAGTTTTTCACCTAGTTGAAAAGTCCTTGAACTGGTGTTGGCGTGACGGAACCATCCCGTGTCGGTTGCCAGGGCAACAAACAGTGCGTTGGCGCTTACGGGGCTTGCTTCCACTACAAATTCCTGGAAGGCTTCAAACACCAGCCTCCCGGTTGCTTCCGCCGTTGTGTCCACCAGCACGGGGAAGCCAAGCTGGTCTTGCGTTTCGTGGTGGTCGATTACGCAAATGGGAATCATTTGTGATTGAACCCAGCTTCCGAAATCCCCCAATTGATTCCAGGTTCCGGTGTCCAGAATTAAAACTCCTTGGGGTGTTACGGCCGGGGGTCGTTGTGCATCAAAAGTCTGGAAAGTCTGTTGAGCCAGAAGGAAATCATACCGGCTGGAAGGAGGGGTTGGAAAGCAGACATGACTTTCCTTTCCCAGTTGTTTCAGGAGTTCCGCCATGGCCAGGCAGGAGCCGATGGCATCGCCGTCTGGCCTGCCATGGGTGGAAATCAGGATGGAAGATTTTCCATCCAGGAAACGCCTAAAGTGTTCAAAGTTAATGGTCATAGTGTCAAAACCAGGCAGGTTAAAATATTATTTTATGAATAAGCAGGGAGGATTTCCTAGTGAAACTTTCCCCAGTCGAAGGGAATTTAGCAAAACCGACAAGGAACTGCAGGTCATGGCCAACCCCGCAATCATTGGAGAAAGGAACCCGCAGGCGGCCAGAGGCAAGGCAAAAATGTTATAAAAGAAAGCCAGGGCTAGGTTTTGCCAAATGGCCCTGGTGGTAAACCCCGCCAACGCCCTGGCCTTGGCCAAGGCCATTAAATTCCCCTGCACCAGAGTAATGCCCGCTGTTTCCTTGGCCAAATCAGTGCCGGTACCCATGGCAATCGACACCCTGGCTCGCGATAAAGCGGCGGCATCGTTGATGCCATCGCCGGCCATGGCAACAGGAATTTTTCCCCCTTCTGAATAATGATCCACCCACGCCGCTTTTTCCTCGGGGGAAAGGCCAGCATGGCAACCGTCGAGACCAAGATCCTTGGCCACTTTTTTCCCTGCCGCTTCATTGTCCCCCGTGAGCATGATCAACCGCAGGTTTTCTTTTTTGAGTAACCGAATGGCTTCAGGTGTCGATGGTTTTATCGGGTCGTGAAAAGTGAATAGGCCAATTAACCTGCCATCCATTCCCAGGTAAACCTTGGAAGAGGGGTCTTGGTTTCCTTCCCAAGAGTTGAAATCAGCTGCCGTCACCCCTTCCTGAATAAGGAAATCCTTTCTTCCCATTACCAAATAACCCTGGTGAAAATTCCCCGAAACTCCTTGCCCGGGAAATTCCATGACTTGGCGAAATGGCGGGAGGGAAAATTGCTTTTCCTTGGCTGCGGAAAGCAACTCGCGGGAAAAAGGATGGCTGCTGTTTCCGCCCAGGCTTCCCGCCCAGGCGAGAATTTCTTCTTGGGAAAAATCTCCAAAGGAATGAGTATCCATTAACCGGGGTTTTCCCTCGGTCAATGTTCCGGTTTTATCAAACAAAATGGTTTTTACCTGACACAAGGCTTCCAGTTCCTCACCTCTGCGGACGAGGATTCCCAAAGCCGCGCCTCGTGTCAATCCGACGGAAATGGCCATGGGGGTCGCCAAACCCAGGGCGCAGGGGCAAGCGATAACAAGCACGGACAAGGAATTGATCAGGGATTCCGGCCAGGGTTTTTCAAGGACCCAATGCCAAATCAAAAAAGTCGTGGTCGCCAAAAGAATTACCGTTGGAACCATCCATCGGGAAATCACATCCACTTTATTTTGGATGGGGAACCGAGTCCTTTGTGCTTCTTCCACCAACTGGAGGATTTTTTGAATCAAACATTCATTCCCCGGGGCCGTAGCTTTCACAAGCAAGGGTGAGGAAAGGTTGAGTGATCCCGCGAAAATCCTCGCTCCGGGTTTTATCTCCCGTGGAAAAGGTTCCCCTGTGATCAGTGATTCTTCCACGGTGGATTTTCCTTCCAGAACTAAACTGTCCAGGGGGAATTTCTCCCCGGCAAAAACGCGGATATAGTCACCCGCTTGAATTAATTCCACTGGGAGATCCTTTTCCTGCAAATCGGGAAGCACCAGGCGGGCTTGCCTGGGAATTTCGTGAACCAGATCGCGAAGCGCTGTGCCAGCTCTTTGCCTTAATTTGGCTTCCAGGTACTGCCCTGCAAGCATCACGACCACAATGCCCGCGGAAGATTCAAAATAAACATGGGTGCCAAAAACCGCGGGTGAAATCAGGGCGCCGATACTTAATGCATGCGAGGCGAGCACCCCCATTCCCACCAGCGTGAACATGTTCCATGGCCCGGGCCAAAGGGATTTAAAAAACAGCAGGAGAAAGGGGAACCCAAAGCCGGCGACAATCACGGTGGAATCCAGGGCGGCAAACCAATGAAAATTGTGGAAACCAGGGATTACATGTTCCACCAACAACGGAATCCAGAGAAGGAAAGCAAAGGACAGGGAAATTAATTTCCCATTGTAAATGCGGCTGGGTTCCTCTAGTCGAAAAGGGCCAACCCTTTCCAAGGGCATGCCGCAGCGGGGGCAATTTCCTGGTTTTTCTGCCTCAATTCCGGGGCACATGGGACAGGCAAAACGGTGCGTACTGCCAACCGGTATTGGGGCCTTTTTTAAGCGAGTGGCGCCCGGATCTGATAAGTAGTGTTCCGGGTTTGCCTGGAATTTTTCCTGGCAGGTGGGATGGCAGAAATAATAGGTTTTACCATTCCAATCCCACATTCCTTTGGCGTTATGTGGAACGACCTCCATGCCACAAACCGGGTCGAGTAATTTGGCCAAATTAGTTCCTCCATGTTAATTGCCTTAATCCTAGCATGGTTGGCGCCTTTCCCAAACGGGGGGGTAAGCCAGTGAATTGACAGGCTTAACTCGGTGAGTGTGAAATACCGAGAGGAATGCCGTTTCTTTAACTTTTCTGGTTATTTTTCTTTTTTTTTAAAGTTATGCCCTGGAATAACCCGATTTTTCCTCAAGGGGATCTTGTGTTCCCTTTTCAAGGATTTCTCAGGAGTCTTCATGTCCATTCATTCTTTTGGCCTGGCCTTGTTGTTGTCCGTCTTTCAGCAAGGGGCCAGTGAGGAGTGGCCATTGAACACGGGGAAATTTCAGATTCCCATCCGGGTGCAGAAGGAACGGGTAGCGGAGATAAAGGAATTGGTTCTGTATGTTTCCAGCGATCGGGGTAAAACCTGGGAAGTGTACTCCAAGGCAAAACCCAGTTTGGAGGCCTTCACTTTCACGGCCAAGCAGGATGGAATCTACTGGTTCAGTGTCGCGGTGATTGACCAAAATGGCAGGCAGGAACCTGCTGATATCTACAAGGCAGCGGTCGGACAAAAGGTGCTAATCGATACCATACGACCGGAAGTTCAACTCAAAGGGGAAAGAAAAGGCGACGAGGTTCACCTGAAGTGGGGAATCCGGGAAAACAATTTGGATCTGGATTCCATCAAGTTGGAATGCAAGGCCGGGAATGATGGGTCAGAAGAATGGGTCCCTATCGTAATTAAACCGGTCGCTGATGGCACCGGCTCTTTTAAGCAACCTGGTGGCGAGCACCTTACAATTCGTATGCAGGTGAAAGATTCAGCCGGGAATATGGGGCTGGCAGTGGAGGATGTCCTTTCGCAAAAACCTGTGGAGAATCTGGCAAGTTTCGGGGTTCCCAAGGCAACTTCCATTGTGGAATCACCTGGGCAAACTCCCCGGCCAAATATCCCGATTTCCATCCCAGAAAAACTGGTTGATAAAAAAGAACCAACAACCTTCAATGTTCCTCCCTTGGGGAATAACATTGCCTCTAATTTAGTTCAGCCAATTCCAGGACCTGGCCAGGATCCAATCCAAAAGGAGAAGCTGGACACTCAAATTAGTCCTCCGCCATTGACTAATGTTCCGGTGTTCCCTGCATCCAGGAATGCAACACCCCTGGATCCTTTTCAAACCCAGTTGACCTCACCCATTCCAACCAGCCCCGTAGTAAATTCCCTTCCCCCGGTTTTAGCATCTTCAGCCAATACTCCCCAAGGTCCGGAAAATCAGGTCGTCACTCAGGCGGAACCTCGGCGAGCCTCCCCAACCATTCAGGTTGTGAATAAAAAATCGGTCCGTATCGATTTGGAAGTGGCCAAGTATGGACCTTCCGGAATTGGCCTGGTCGAGGTTTATTCCACGGTGGATGAAGGTAATTCCTGGGTGTTGGCTCACTCAGAATCCCCGGTTATTTCAGCTTCACCGGAAGGTAAAAGTATTCGTTGTGGTGTTTATGTTCCCATACCCCAAGAAGGTGTGGCGGTCGGCTATTTTGTCATAGTAAAAAGCAAGGCCGGGTTGGGAAAATCCCCGCCACAAAAAGGGGATGCTCCCAACATCCGTGTGGAGTTGGACACAACCCCGGCGGAAGCAGTGCTATATAGTCCACAACCCAAGGTGGGGCAGAGCAACGCCCTGGTTCTTTCTTGGAAAGCGGTCGATAAAAATATTGGCCCCGATCCCGTGCTTTTAGAATGGAGCGAAAAGAGAGATGGTCCCTGGAATCTGATTGGTGAAGGCAACCTGCCAAATACAGGGAATTTTACCTGGATCCTTTCACCGGCCGTCCCTCACAAGGTGTTTTTAAAGTTAACGGTTCGCGACATTGCCGGCAATGTCGCCGTGGCGCAAACTCCCGAGCCCTTGCTTTTGGATTTGCAAATACCTGAGGTGAATGTGCTAGGAATTTCCCCATCCGGAAGGTAAATCTCGGTCCAAGGGTAGATTTCAAAATGCTTTGGCAATATATTTGGGTGTTGTTGTTGGAGAACCAATTTAGGGTGGCAAGTGAACGAATTCACCCAGGTATTGAATGTCGCAGGTTCCAAGGGAACCAGTTTCAAGGGCCCATCTTTGATTTGGATTTATCCAATTGGGCCGGGCATGGGTTCGCGCTTTTTCCTGAATCAGCCCATGATAGTTTTGGGCCGGGAGGCTGGGTGTGATATTGTTTTGGATCACGAATCGATTTCCCGTCGTCATGTTCGCATCGATAAGGAAAAAAGTGGGCCGTTGACTGCCTCGGACCTGTCCAGCACCAACGGTTCCTTTGTCAATGATAAGCCTGCCAATTCCACTCCCCTCAATAACGGGGACTATTTGCGTGTAGGTGCCTGCCTCTTCCGCTTTCTCGGTGAGGGGAATGTTGAAGCGGATTACCACGAAGTAATTTACAACCTGACCATCCTCGATCCACTGACCGGCTGCGGGAACAAGCGTTATTTTCATGAAACTTTGGAAAAGGAAGTGGCCCGGTCCAACCGCTACAAAAGGCCATTGTCCTTGGTAATTGCTGACCTTGATCATTTCAAAAAGGTTAACGACAGCATGGGGCACCTCACTGGGGACGCCACGCTGAAATCCTTTGCCCTTCTCGCCCGGAATTGCATTCGAAGTGAAGAGGTTTTGTGCCGTTTTGGCGGCGAGGAATTTGCCATTATTTGTCCTGAAACCACGATGGAAAATGCCCTGGTAGTGGCGGAGCGAATTCGCACCCGGTTGGCAGTTTACACCATGGAGCATGGCGGCAACAAGTTTTCTCAGACGGCTAGTTTTGGAGTGGCTTCAATGATTGGCAATCCCCCTTTTACCGCGGATCAATTGATCCAGGCCGCTGATCAGAAACTTTACCTGGCCAAAAACAGTGGCCGAAACAAAACTATGGGATGATGCCTTGGTGTGGCGGAGCTGGAGCAAAAGTGCCTAACCAATGCTTTTCACCTGTACGGTCTAATTGCATAACTCCCAGGAGTTTTTTCCCTTGAAGGTTTATTACCATGTAATCTTCCTCCCGGTCGGCGAAGGCAAAATCTCCAAAGTCCATGCGTGAAACTTGTCCCCGGCCACCAGACACTGGCCCTTCATAATCAAGGTAGAGTTGGCGGTGATTGCCAATTTGTTCCGCAAAAAAGGGCTTTTGCCCGGGAAACGAGGACAACCTAAAGGTTAATAAGGTGTCTCCATCTTCCAGCATAAAGTCGAAGTGGGGGAAGGGATCATCGTGGCTGAGGAGGACAAAGCGGGACATGGGAAACCCATAAAAAAAGCAAAGAATGGGGTTAAGGGTAATTGCAATCAGGTGATTGAAGCTGTAAATTAATCTATGACTTCTGCCTGACCCAAGCCATCGAGGTAGCGGCTAGGCAGCTGTTCGCGTCGAATGGCTGTTTTGCGCTGGGAGCTGCTACCTCGAAGTTTTTCATGTCAACCAACTCTTCCTTTTCTCTTTTCGCCACCTGCCCAAAAGGCACCGAAAAGGTTTTGCTTCAAGACCTGCTCGCCCTCGGCATCACCCCGGGCCGGGAGGATATTGCCGGGATTGCTTTTGAAGGCGGGTTTCGTGAAATCTACTTGACCAATTTGTGCCTGCGAAGCGCCATCCGCGTCCTTCGGGTTTTGGTCGAGGGCGATGCCTCCAACGAACAGGCGCTGTATGACCTGGCTTTCTCCATCCCTTGGCAAAATATTTTTTCCCTCGAACAGACCTTCATGGTTGATTCCAATGTCCGGGACTCCAACTTGACCCACAGTCAGTTCGTCTCGCAAAAAATCAAGGATGCCATTTGCGACCAGTTCAAACAAAATGTCGGGGCGCGTCCCTCGGTTGACAAGGAACATCCACATATCAAGATTAATTTTCACCTGAGTTGTAACCATGGCATCATTAGCCTGGACAGCTCCGGAGAATCGTTGCACAAGCGGGGATACCGTCCGAAGCAATGGAAGGCGCCTCTGAATGAAGCTCTGGCCGCCTCGATCATCAAGCTTGCCGAGTGGAAACCGCCCGAACCCTTCTGGGACCCCATGTGCGGTTCCGGCACAATCCCTGTCGAGGCTGCCATGATTTCCATGGCCCGCCCTCCCGGGTTAACTCGAAAATATTTTGGCTTTCAAGGCTGGCGTGATTTTGATCAAAGCCTTTATTACTCCCTGCGCGATTCTCTCCGCCAGCAGATGGTTCGCGTTCCCGAAACCTGGATTCGCGGGTCCGATCAGCGGGGAGATTCCATGTTCGCTTCCCGTGAAAATGCCCGCGCTGCAGGCATCGGACACGCAGTCGAGTTTTGTAAAGAAGCCTTTTCTTCTATTCGACCGCCTGCAAACCTACCTCCAGGTTTAATGATCTTGAACCCGCCCTATGGTGTCCGTCTGGGCACCAATTCCGAAGTCGTGCAAATACATCGGGAAATTGGCCAAATCGCTCGCCAGTATTTTCCTGGTTGGAGATGGGCTGTGCTCACCGGTTTTCCCCATGCCCAGCATGAGTTGAAAGTAGAGCCCAAGCAGGTCTTTCGCCTGTGGAATGGCCCAATTCCCTGCAAGTTGATTGTTTTTCAATCCTGATTATTGTCTGAGCGGATATACGCGTGTTTTTTCGCCAGAACCCGAAAGGCGTCCTCCTGGATTTGGCTTTCCAATTTCCCAGGGAACAGATTTGGCGTCTGGGGAATTTTTAATATTTTCGACAAAGCCAGAACCCTGTTGTTGAATTCCCTTACCCTTTCCAAATGCCCCCCCCTGCGGATGTGAATCAGATCCACACCTGCTTCTTCCATCGCGGGGCCAATCATTAAGCCGCGATGGCACTGCGATGGGTCTTCTTCGGCGCACATTAAAACGGCATTTCTCGTCTTAGCCTGATCCAAAAATCTTTGTAGCCCTTGCAAAAATCCCGTGGTCTTTCGAGTTTTCCAATAGTCCACCCTCCCTTCGGAATCGTAACACTTGGAATCCAAAGGACGCCCTCCCAGAGAATCGCCAAAGAAAAGGTAATCGGGAGAATTGTTTTGCAAATGCCCTTCGAGCACGGGCCGGTTGAATTGTGGATTTCTTTGGCTGTATGGATTGCTGCGGACATCCACAACTAAATCAACCTGATGGATTTTCAAAAGATCCAGGAATGCTTCTAAAGCGAGATTGGAATGGCCAACGGAATAGGCAGCCATGGTTTCCCTTACCAGGAATCGAAAAACCAGTTGTTGGGATTTTAGGGAATCAGGCGGCCAAGGCGGGGTGGACCGCTGCTGCAAGCGGTTTCAACCCTTTGAATAGGAGGTATTTCCCGACTAACCGTTGAATCAGAGGTATGGGGATCCAGCGGAAAAGTGGTGGCAGGTCGTTTCGTCGTAAGTGCCTTTTATGAATTCGGTAATCCAGGAAACCCTTGAAGAGGTTTTTCAAATCCGCACCGGAATAGGTTGTCGATTCTGCATGCCTTGGTTTTCCAAGTGCAGGGAAAATCGTCCGGAGAAGGGAATTCAGGTCATAGCGAGCGGGCAAAAGAGCCAGCACCTTGCCTCCCGGTTTTAGAACCCGGGTAATCTCCGCAATCAACGATTCCGCATCCATGCCAAAGGAGTTCAAATCGTTGAGTACAGCAATATCAAAAAAATTGTTGGAGTAGGGAATGTTGCCGTTGGCCAGTTTTCCACAAGGCGAACTCAGTCCGCGGTAATCAAAATTTTGCAAAAGCAAGTGGTCGGGGTTGTTGTTGGGAGTGACCAGGGAGACCTGGGAGCCTTGAGTTGCATACTGGATCCAATCGGTCCCCAGGCCGGTGCCCAACCCAAGAACTTGTTCGCCGCCGTGCTTGTCAAATTCCATTAATTGCGGCACCCAGTTGCCGTGGTGCCCGTAGCGCAGCCGTTCCGCCAGGCCGTACCATTCCTGGGATTGAGCCATGGGAAGGGTGTAATTTTTTCCAGGCTTTCGGAGTGCTTCCTTCCAGAAGAGTTTCAAGGAGACAGCGTGAGGATCGCCCGCCGTCAGGGAAGGCAGGCCTTGAATGTTCGCCAGGGATGAATTCCCTGCCGAGTTGAAGTTCCGTTCTGGGAATTTCAAAATATCCACAAAGGTCCCCGGGGTTGAGAATCGATCAACACGGATAAAAGGAAAAGGGAAGCAAACTGTCAAGACGAGATTCCAGGATTGGAAGGTTAGGGTGGCTGGACTGACGGGGGCGTAAACATAATGCTGGAAAGGTTTCAATTTGTTGGTAATTTGAATACCATCGTAAGGGACTGTGGTTATTTTCATTTGCGATTTTAGGGGAATCCATGAAGACCAAGAGTTTGGGGGGGCGTCGTTCTTTTCTTAAAACCAGCGCTGGGGTGATGGCGGCAATGCCTGCCCTTGCAGGCGGAGTTCATGCCGGGGGTGCAGGCACAATAAAAATAGGTCTGGTGGGTTGCGGCGGCCGCGGTTCCGGAGCTGCTAACAATGCCTTGCGTGCCGACAAGGAAGTCCTGCTCCATGCCATGGGAGATATGTTTCCCAGCCAACTGGAAAACAGTCTGAACATTTTCAAGAAAGACCCGGAGTTAGCGGCCAAATTAAATGTTGGCGAGAGAAAGTTCACTGGCATTAATGCCTTTAAGCAAGTGATTGATAGTGGCGTGGATGTGGTTTTGCTTTGCACTCCTCCCCATTTTCGCCCCGCGCAAATCCGTTATGCTGTTGATAAAGGCAAGCACATCTTCGCGGAAAAACCCGTTGCTGTTGACGCACCGGGGGTTCGCTCCGTGCTTCAGTCTTGCCGCGAGGCCAAAGAAAAAAACCTGGCCGTTGTCTCCGGCTTATGCTGGCGCTATCACAATGGAAAACGCGAAACTATGGCGCGCATTCACGATGGCCAGATTGGCGACATCGTGGCCATGCATACCAATTACTTGGTAGGAGGGCTGTGGCATAAAAAGCGTGAACCGGCCTGGTCCGAAATGGAATGGCAAATTCGCAACTGGCTTTACTTCACCTGGCTGAGCGGCGACCACATTGTCGAACAGCATATTCACAGCCTCGATAAAACCCTTTGGGCCATGAAGGATGAACACCCCGTTTCAGCCTTTGGCCTCGGCGGCAGGCAGGTCCGGGTGGCGCCAGATTTTGGCCACATCTTCGACCACCATGCCGTTGTTTTTGAATTCAAGAACGGCGTCAAAGTGTTCAGTTATACCCGCCAGCAAGATGGTTGTTTCAATGAGGTGAATGACTTCATCATGGGCACCGAGGGTACCTGCGATGTGATGAAACACCAGATTAAGGGTAAGAAACCATGGGGTCTCAAAGGCCGGTCCCAGGATGATATGTATCAAAACGAGCATAACGAGTTGTTTGCAAGTATCCGAGCCGGCAAACCCATCAATGATGGCGAATGGATGTCGCGCAGCACTCTGATGGCCATCATGGGAAGAATGGCGAATTACACCGGCAAGTTGGTCACTTGGGATATGGCATTTAATTCCAAGGAAGATTTAACTCCCCCTAGTTATGAGTTTGGCCAATACCCGGTGCCCGCGGTGGCCAAACCCGGGGTGACTAAGTTTATTTGATTTTGCTTTCTAACTTAATTGGGATGACTACCGTAACCATGGAAGAAGGAAAGGACATCCTCACCATTCAGCACCAAGGCGTAAAAATCCTTGATACCTTTGCTGAGGCTTTTACTGTAACTGGCGCCAGGTTAATTGTTACTGCGGAAAGTCCTGGTTGGGCCGATATCGCTGGGCGCACCGCCACGGGATACGCCTCATCAGTTATCGGTTGCGATGCCGAGGCCGGCATTGAAAAAGTTTTATCATCGGAGGAAACCCCTGACGGTAGGCCAGGGGTTTCTCTTTTGTTTTTCGCTTTTTCTCGCGATTCCCTGCAAAAGGCTTTGGTCAATCGAGTGGGGCAATCGATTCTCACTTGCCCAACCACTTCGGTATTCAATGGGCTGGCCATTGACCCTGGCCAGGCCATTTCCCTTGGCGGGGCCCTGCGGTTTTTTGGCGATGGCTATCAAACCAGCAAGGTGGTGGATAAAACCAGGTACTGGAGGATTCCCGTAATGGATGGGGAATTCCTTTGTGAAGATAAAATAGGCACCGTAAAAGGTGTAGCGGGTGGCAACATTCTTATTCAGGGGGAGACCCAGGAACTGGCGCTGGAAGCGGCGTCCAGGGCCGTGGAAAGCGCACGGCAAGTTCCCGGCGTGATTCTTCCTTTTCCTGGGGGAGTGGTCCGTAGCGGCAGCAAGGTGGGAAGCAAATATAAAAAACTAAAGGCCAGCACCAACTACGAGTATTGCCCAACCCTTCGCGGCGCCACCAATTCTCTTTTGGAACCCGGGGTGTCGGCGGTTTATGAAATTGTCATTGATGGCTTGTCCTTGGAAGCGGTAACCCAGGCATCGAAAGCGGCCTTAAACGCTGCCTGTATTCGCGGAGTTTTGGCCATCGGCGCCGGGAATTATGGCGGGAAACTTGGGCCCCACCATATTTACCTGCGCAACCTTGTTGATAACTCCAATTCCTGATACTTTTCGGCGTAAATCATGATAGTACTCCGCTTGAAAAATCATTCTGGCATACCCCTGGAAGCCGATTGCGTTACTCCCGACCTGTTTCAAGGAAAATCCTTGAGCGAGGTGGGCGCCTTGGAAGTGTTGGATGGCAACCGCAAGGCCCCCTTGGGCGAGTTTTTTGAAATCTCCGGGGAAGCCAGCGATGGACGCATTCAAATCCAGGGCGATTGCTCCAGGGTGAAATGGATTGGGTCCGGAATGACTTTTGGCGAAGTCCATGTGGATGGAAATGCAGGCATGCACTCCGGGTCAGCCATGAAGGGAGGAAAACTTGAAATCCATGGGAACTCTTCCGATTGGCTTGGCGCGGAAATGCGGGGAGGGGTGATTCATGTCCGGGGTAATACCGGGCACCTTTGCGGGGCTGCATACCGGGGCGGTTCCAAAGGCATGCGTGGCGGGACCATCCTGATTGAGGGAAATGCGGGGAACGAGACTGCTGCTATGATGCGCAGGGGTTTGGTGGGAATCCGCGGGAATGTCGGCGACTTTGCTGGCATGGGGATGATTGCAGGCACTTTGGTGGTGGGAGGAGAAGTGGGCATTCGGACCGGAGCGGAAATGAAACGAGGCACTCTCGTTTTTCTTAACCACTTGCCCAAGCTTCTCCCCACTTTTCGCTATTCATGCGACTATCGTCCGGGGTTTTTGCAACTCTATTTTTCTCGCCTCAAAAGTCTGGGCTTTCCTATACCCGGAAGTGATAGCCAGATTGTTTGGAAAAGGTATTGTGGCGACTTGCTTACTCTTGGCTTGGGGGAAATCCTGGTCCCTGCAAAAGCCAACTAACTTTTTCTGGGTAAAACAGGTCCTGTGATGGAAGCAAAAAAAATTGCCATTCTTGGGGCCGGGCCAATTGGCATCGAGGCCGCTTTGTATGCTTCCAGGCTAAACTACAACTTCAAAGTTTTTGAAAAAGGCAAAGTTGCCGACCATGTCCGTCACTGGGGCCATGTTAAATTGTTTACCCCAGTGGACTTGAACACTTCTCCTTTGGGAATGCAAATATTGGAAAGGGAAAACCTGCTGGAAGGATTTCCCCAGCCAGGGGAATTTCAAACCGGGTTGGATTATGTCAACAGTTACCTGGAACCCTTGTCCCGTTCGCCGGGCTTACAGGGGAAAATTTCCCCCGAGGCTCGGGTCATTCGGGTTGGTCGGGAAAAACTCCTCAAAGAGGACTATCCCGGCGCGGACGAAAGGTCCAAGCAGCCTTTTAGACTTCTGGTTCAGCAGGGAAACCAGGAATTTTTGGAAAACGCGGACATTGTTCTCGATTGTTGCGGAGTCTATTCCCAGCACCGCTGGATCGGCGCAGGCGGCATTCCCGCTGTCGGGGAACGGGGCTGGCAAAGTCAGATTTCCTATTGGCTCGATGACATCTTGGGTTCTCGCGCGGCGCATTTCGCCGACAAGACGACTCTACTGGTTGGTGCCGGGTATTCTGCCGCCACTTCCCTTCTCAGTTTGTTGGAACTTTCCAAAAAACACCCCGCCACTTGGGTGATTTGGGCCGTAAGGGGGATCCAATCCCAACCCATTCGCAGGTTCCCTTCCGACCCTTTTAAAGAACGAGACCGGCTGGCAGCTCGGGTTAATCACCTCGCTGCTCGCTGTGACGGAAACATGGAGTTTTTTAACCATGTCTCGGTGGAGTCCCTGGAATCGCTGGGGCCTGATAAAGGTTTCAAAGTGGTGGCAATGGTCCAAGGAAAAAAAGTGCAATGGGATGTCGATCGCGTATTGGGTTTAGTGGGTTATTCGCCCGATAACGATATGTATAAGGAACTTCAAATTGAGGAAGACCCATTTACCTTGGGCACGGGCGGCATGGGGCCGGCGCTTGCCAAAGTATCAAAAGGCGCTTTACCTTTTGGCTTGGAAATGAAACTGGAGATGTTGAAGCAGCCCGAGCCAGGCTATTTTGTCCTGGGCGCCAAAAGTTTTGGCCGGGATTCTAACTTCTTTATCAAAAATGGTTTCAACCAAGTCCGCGAGGTCTTCAATTCCCTTTCCGGCGAAGGGGCGGTCCGTAAGGCCATACCCCAGGAAAGAAAATGAATCCAACGCCCCCGTTTCTCCACCCTGGAGACCTTGTCCTGGTGACAGGTGGCGCGGGATTTATTGGCTCCCATTTGGTTGAGCGGTTACTGGCGGATGAGGTGCGGGTTCGGGTTTTGGAAAAACCCGGGGCGGAAAACTTGCCCATTGCAAAAAAAGTGGATTTGATCCTTGGCGATATTTGCGACAGTGCTTGCGTTGAGCGCGCCGTTCAAGGTTGCAGGGCAGTTTTTCACCTGGCCGCGGATCCCAATCTCTGGCGAAAGAGCCGTAGCGGCTACCATCAAGTCAATTACCTTGGGGCAAAGAATGTCATTGAATTGGCACTGAAACAGGGAGTGCCAAGGATTGTTCACACGAGCACGGAAAGCATTCTAACCAGGAAAGATCAAACTGGGCCCATTGGGGAAAATCAAGAATTGCGAATTCAGGATGCCATTGGGTCCTATTGCCGTGCTAAAATGCGAGCGGAAATTTTTGCCTTGGGGTTGGGAAAAGCCGGCGCCCCGGTTCTGGTGGTTAACCCCACTCTCCCGGTTGGCCCGGGAGATGAAAAGATCTCTCCGCCAACCCGGATGATCCTGGGATTTTGCAACAAAAAACGCAGGGAATACATTCATGGCGACTTGAATCTCGCCGATGTACGCGACATTGCCGAGGCCATGGTTTTAGCCCTGAATGCGGGAGTCCCGGGAAGACGGTATGTGCTTTCCGGTGAAAATCTGACGGTCCTGGAAGTATTCCAATTACTAGCTCGGCTTACAGGGTTGCCGCCGCCCAATAGGCGAATTCCTTTTCCCATTGCCTTGGCCTTTGCTTTTTTCTCGGAAATATGGGCCGATTGGGTTTCTGGGGTTTCCCCCGAGGCCAATTTAACTGGAGTTTTACTGACTCGGCGGATCATGCACTTTGATTCGCAGGTGACCTTGCGGAAAATGGGATGGAAACCACGGCCCGTTTTAGAATCGCTAAGAGATGCCTTGTCCTGGCACTTGGCTCGGGGGGAAATTACCCTGCCCGGTGGCAGGATAAATTAACACTTTGGCCAAGGAAACCGAGTGAAAGGGCCGGATATTCCTTGCCTAGGGGAATTGCTTTGAATTATAAAAGCACCTGCGAATAATTAACTCGTGGGGAAAGGAATCCTGTGGGCATCGCGGCGCTTGAACCTTACCTATCTGCTGGTCGCCCCAAACCCGGCGTGCCGGGTCTTTTTCCCAGAGCGTTGGAAGCCTCCCATAAAGCCGGTGCCTTTTTAGCCTCCTTCCAAAAACCCGATGGCCATTGGGTGGCGGAGTTACAGGGCGATACCATCCTGGAATCTGAGTTCATTCTCCTTATGGCTTTCCTTGGCCGGGAAAAAGAGTCTATTTGTCAAGCGGGTGCCAGGTACATTATTTCCCACCAGCGCCCGGAAGGGGGTTGGAGCAACTACCCCGGTGGGCCTTTGGATGTCAGCGTTTCCGTTAAAGCCTATTTCGCTTTGAAATTGACGGGAACTGACCCTGAGCTAACCTGGATGAAGTTGGCCAAAGAGGAAATCCTCCGCGCCGGGGGCGCTGAAAAATGCAACAGCTTCTCCCGTTTTTACTTGGCGCTGCTGGGGGAGTACCCTTACGCAAATTGCCCGGAAGTTCCCCCGGAACTGGTGCTGCTTCCGGGCTGGTGCCCTTTCAATATTTACTCCATGTCGAGCTGGACGCGCACCATTTTGGTGCCCTTGTCCATTTTTTCCGCATTCAAGCCAGTGCGACAGGTCTCCAAGGAGTTGGGAATCCGTGAGCTATTTGTCGATGATCCCAGCCAGCCGCGCTGGCCATCCATGCCAACGCCCGGGGTTTTTTCCTGGAAGAATTTTTTCTTGGTGATGGACTTGCTGGTGAAAAAAGCCGCGCCGCATTTTCCCAGAATCCGGCAATTTGCGGTAGAAAAAGCTGCCCTGTGGATGCGGAACCACTTTGCTAAATCCGATGGCGTGGGCGCCATTTTTCCTCCCATGATTTACACCGTGCTGGCCCTGCACTGCCTCGGTGTACCTGAGCAAAGTAAAGAATTTCAATGGGCCATGAAACAGCTTTTTGACCTGGCGATCACGGAGAATGGCGAAACTCGGTTGCAACCCTGCTTTTCACCGGTGTGGGATACGGCGTTGGCCTGCATTACCTTGGCCGATGTCAATGACCCTGCTAGCAAGCCCGGGTTGGCCAGGGCCGTCGAGTGGCTAATGGGCAAGGAAGTCAAGGATCGTGGTGATTGCCATCAATTGCATCCGGATATGCGGCCTTCCGGCTGGTTCTTTGAATACCGCAATGAGTTTTACCCGGACATCGATGACACGGTCATGGTGATCTTGGCCTTGGCGAAAACCGGGTTAATCGAGAAGCCTAGTTGCCGGGAGGCTGTGGAGCGGGCGGTCCGTTGGATTTTTCAAATGCAAAACCGGGATGGTGGCTGGGGTGCTTTCGACCGGGATATCGATCAGGAAATTCTGACCAAGGTTCCCTTTGCTGACCATAATGCCATGCTTGACCCCACCTGCCCTGACATCACAGCCCGGGTTCTCGAAGCCTTAGGGGGATTTGGGTGCACCGAGGCAGATATTCATATTCGTTCCGCCGTGGAATTCATTCGAAAAACTCAGGAACCTTGTGGCGGTTGGCCTGGGCGATGGGGAGTGAATTACTTGTACGGCACCTGGCAGGTTTTGGTGGGATTGCGCGCAGTTGGTTTTGATATGTCAAGTCCCATGGCTCGCGCCGGGGTGCGCTGGTTGAAAAGTTGCCAGCAGGACAACGGCGCCTGGGGGGAAAGCTGCGCCAGTTACGATGACCCAGCTTTCGCTGGCAAAGGCGATCCTACACCTTCCCAAACCGCCTGGGCCATCCTTGGATTAATGGCTGCAGGTGAAGAGAATTCACTTGAGGTTCGCGCTGGGTTAGAATATTTGATCCACAACCAGCTCCAGGATGGATCTTGGGAGGAGGAGCCTTTTACCGGAACGGGGTTTCCAAAAGTTTTTTACCTCCGTTACCATTTTTACAGGGTTTACTTCCCGGCCATGGCTTTGGCGCGTTTTTCATGTACCCATGGCTATACTGCCAAGGAATAGTATGATTCAGAACGGGTGTTTCCCGTAGTCACTCAGAAAGGATTTCCAATGCGGTTTCCACTTTCCTTGACCACCAGCATGGCTGGTTACATTGCCAAGAACAAAATCAAGCGCAAGAAAAAATTCCCCCTGGTTTTGATGTTGGAACCGTTGCATGCTTGCAACCTGACCTGCACAGGCTGCGGCCGGATTCGTGAATATTCTACTTCGATCAAGGATAAGCTGACTTTGGAAGAGTGCTTGGAATCGGTGGACCAGGCCGGCGCGCCTATTGTCAGTATCTGCGGGGGGGAACCGCTGATTTACCCCGAAATCGGCAGCTTGGTTCGGGAAATCCTCAACAGGCGAAAGCACATTTACCTGTGCACCAATGGGGTGTTTTTGGAAAAGAAAATCGACCAATTCCAGCCAACTGACCGGTTCTTTTTTAATGTTCATCTGGACGGCCTCGAGGATACCCACGACTTAATGGTCGAACGGAAGGGTGTTTTCAAGGCTGCGGTGGAAGGAATCAAGGTCGCCAAGGAGAAAGGGTTTCTGGTTTGCACCAACACCACCATCTATAAAGAAACCAATCTGGAGGAAATTGACCGCCTTTATGCCTTCTTAACTCGGCTGGGTGTGGATGGTTTCTTGATTTCCCCGGCCTATGGCTATGCGGCAGTGCAAGACACCAACCCCGAAGGGGCGGCACAGATCTTCATGACCCGAAAAGATATCAGGGAAAAGTTTCAGGAAGCTAAAAAACTTTTCAAAAAATACCGCATGATGTCTTCACCAATCTATTTGGACTTCCTCAGCGGGGAAAGGGAGTTGTCCTGCACGGCTTGGGGCAATCCTACTCGCAATATCAAGGGGTGGAAGGGCCCCTGCTACTTGATTACCGACAAGCATCATGACTCTTTTGATGAATTAATCGAAACCACGGACTGGGATAGTTATGGCTATGGGAAAGACCCTAGGTGCGAACATTGTTTGGTTCATTCCGGCTACGAAGCCAGCGCTGCCTTGGGTGTTAATTCCAGGTTCGGCGACAGTCTGCGAATGCTTCTTTGGCAAATGTCGTGAACAATGCTGGGCCAAGTCCAGGAACCGCGCCGGGGAAAATGATTTGGATTTTCTTTCCAACCCGGCGTGAGGCCAATTCCTTGCCGGGCAGAAATGTTATTTTTTCCCCGGGGATCGTCGCCCAAAAAGTACTTCCTTCCCATCTCCAGGTTTTTTCCTTTGTCATTGGCATGGGGGTGCATTGCCTGAAGCGGGTGAATTGCCTGGTGGATGGCATCGCATCGGGTTTAGTGACAAAGCCGGATTGGATAATTTTGTCCGGTTATGCTGGGGCATGCCAAGGAGACTTGGCAACTGGCGATACAATATTGGCCACCCAAGTGTCCTACTTGGGTGAGCGGTTTCCGCTTTTCCACGAAAAAATTTCTGCCATGGAAACCCTTCGCTTGGGGCCAATGGCATCGGTGGACAATATCGCGAGTGAAAAGGAAAAGGGGGAACTGAAAAAAAAGGATTTTCTAGCGGTTGAAATGGAAGCAGGACAGATTCTTAAGGCATTGGGCGCACGGTTGCCTTGCCCAATGATAATGGTGAGGGTGATTTTGGACCGGTTAGGTTATAATTTTCCCGCTGTAATAGGAAAGGCCCTGTTTTCGAGTACAAAAACCAGCTGGTTTTGGACAATGAAAGGGTTTTTGAACCCATGGAACTGGGGAGAATTGGTTTCGTTATGGAAAATGTCCAAAAAGGCCAATGTGGAATTGCACAAAGTGCTTAAAATGGTGATCCTTGGACTTAACAGCTTTTCACTAATTTTCAACCTTGAATTCATTCGTTTTTTTCCCTAATCCCAGGTATTTGAAAGAGTTACTTCCAATTCCTTGCCGATGTCGTGATATCCTCGACCTCAGGAAAGGACTGGCCAATGGTTTGTGTAGATTTGGTTAACTCTTGTAATTATTTCAATAAAGTACTTGAATTTGTTTTTCCACCCCTATAAGATTCGTTGTCCAATGCGGCAACCGACCCGCTTAGCATTAATTACGCAACAAAAGTCGGTGTTGGTTAATGGTCCAAAGAAATCCACGGTGGAAAACCCCCACTCATGGTTTCTGTAGGTGGTTAAAGTTTTGCCCGGAGGTCCCAAGTGGTTTGGGACCCTGTAGAGCTTTTTTTTTATTTGAGGAAAGTTTGTTAAAATGAAAACTAAACGGCGTACCAAAGATGACCCGAAGGAAATCGAAGTCCTTAGTACTCTTGCCAACCCGGCGATTTTTTCTTCCGATCTGTTGACCCCCGAAGAAGAGCGGGAATTGCTTGCCGATTTTTGGGAAACCAAATGTGAACTGGTGCGGAATTTGATCCGCCAGTATCCCAAATTGCGCGCACACAGGCCTTCTCTTGAACCTTGGCCAATGGCGCAATTCATTAGGGATCATTGCGTGGCATCCGCCAGGAATGCCACGCCTATTCGCAGGTTGCACGACCGGTATGTTCACTTGAAACACCGGCTGGCTTCCGCCAATATCCGTTTGGCCGCGCATGTCGCCAAACGATTCCGTCACCATGCATTAAGCTATGCGGACCTGCTCCAAGAAGCGGTTTGCGGCTTGATGCAAGCCATTGACCGGTTTGATGTCAGCCATGGCACCCGGTTGGCAACTTATGCCACCTGGTGGATTCGCCAGACGCTGCAGATCGCGGTGGCAAGGCAAAGCCATTTGGTCAGCCTTTCTCCGCACCATTTGCAGGAACTTGGGCAGTTGCAGCAGGAGTCCGAGGCATTGGCTCATGGTGGAAAACACCTGCCGACTCCCCAGGAACTCGCTGCCAGGACTGGCTCGAGCCTGGAACATTTGACTCACCTGCAAACCGCCACGCGCACACCGGTTTCCTTGAATGCTGTTTTGGATGACGACAGCGACTTCAAATTGACCGAGGCGATGCCAGACAACGAGAGTACGATTCAGAGGACGAATTCCGAAAGGCAGGAAGCGCTCCTGTTCTTGATGGAAAACCTCCGGCCGCGGGAACGGAAGGTTTTGGATCTGCGCTTTGGCCTAACTGGGAGTGGCACTCACAGTTTGCGCCAGATTGGCTACTTGCTGAGGATCAGCAAGGAAAGGGTGCGGCAGATTCAAAATCGTGCTTTGGAAAAACTGCGCGGTTCGGCCGAACGAGTTGGATGGGAAGCCGACCTGCTCTTGGGTTAAACCTGATTTGCGTTCTTGGCTGCCAGGCAGGATTTTATTCCTGCCTGGCTTTTTTTATGCCACCAGGGGAATCAATTGGAACTGGAGTTCTTTTTGGATCTGATAATTGATCACCTCCTCTATGTAGCCCAGGATACGGGCAACCTCAGCGCCATCGACAACACGGTGGTCGAAGGTCAATCGGCAAAGGGTGGCGCCATCCGAATTTACTTGGCCGTAATTCAATGACGAGGTCAACGGGGTGAGAAGTTCCAGGGTATTGGCGCCGAAACAGGATACCGAACTAACCCCAAAGGTGCCGAAATTCTTGGCTTTCGTGTAGCCGGAAACATACAAGGCGTAATTCCAGAATAAAACCCGCAAAGGCATCGGTAGTTGCGAGGTGCGCTTGGCCCGGTGGAAGGCGCGGTGCTCTTTCAAAGGCCCGGTTTTCATTGCGGCAAATTGCCGGGAGATCTCAACTAACGACATTTCCCCTGGATCTTTTATTAAACCAAAAAGCACTGCATCTCGTTCATCGGCCAGGCGATTGATGGCCATGCTGCCAATTGATTTTGGGTGCTCATAGAGGTGCGGATAGGGGAAAGAAGTCAATGTCTGCCTTAATACCTGAAATTTCTGGGAGGCCAGCCCCATGGCTTTAAAAAAAATGCTGCCCCACCCAATTCGGCTCGGGAACCGACTGCGAAGGGTTTCAATTCCGGGAAGGCACAGTTCCTTTTCAATGGTGCATAAGGGGATTTTTTTGGAGTGAGTAACCAAGTCAGCAATGAATTGCCTGGTCCAATGCAGAGGTATTCTTTTTCCCCGTCCATCCATGGCGTCGCTTTATTCCTCTCTCAAGTTTCGACAAGTTACCTTTTATCGTCCTTTCGCGGCAAGGGCAGGTTCTTGAGTAAAAGGGAACTGGCTAACTGCCCATTTTTTCCAGCTCCTTGGCGATTATCTCAACTTCATTCAAGGTGTTATAATGGGCGAAACCAAGGCGAAGGACTCCCCCCTGTTCTTCTCGTCCCAGGCATTCCATGAAGGTCTTGGCGTAAAAATTTCCGGCGTAGGTGAAAATACCCTTTTGTGCCAGGCGCTCTGCCATGGCATGAGGGGGACAACTCTCCGAAACGAGCGAGAAGGTAGCGACCTGATTGGCAAGGTTTTCTGGATCAGGGTTTCCAAGTATTTTCAGGCTGGGATTCTTCCCGATTCTTTCCAGAAATACGCGGCACAATTCCGCTTCGTGCTTTCCGATTAACTCGTAGGTTCGGCTGAGCTGGTCTCGAAGGGAGCTGAATGATTCCTCGGTTGTTTTTCCCAGGCTGGCCAGGTAGTTGATGGCAGCTACCGTGCCGGCGATTCCCTCATGATTTTGCGTGCCGGTCATCCATTTTCCGGGCAGAGTTTCTGGCGCCGGCCGGACTTTGTAACACGGGAGGCTGTTAAGGAGTTCTTCTTTGCCGTAAAGGATCCCCACATGAGGGCCAAAAAACTTGTAAGCGGAACAAGCGAGAAAATCGCAGTCCCAGTCTTGAACATCGATCAATCGATGGGGAGCGTAATGAACTGCGTCGACATAAACCAAGCTGCCGGCGTCATGAGCCCAGCGGGCAAGTTTCTTTACCGGGTTAACAATGCCGCTGGCGTTTGAAGCCGCTGAAAAAGCCACCAGCTTTGGCTTTTTCCTCAATAGGTCCTGGAAATCGCGTTCCTCCAGTTGGCAGGTTTCCAGGTTGATTTTCACCAGTGCGAATTGGCAGCCCGCATCCCTCGCCGCAAATTGCCAGGGTGCAATGTTTGCTTCATGATCCATTTGAGTAGAAACAACCAGATCTTGTGGTGAAAGAGTTTTTGTAAATGACCTGGCAAGGTGAAAAGTCAATGTCGTCATGTTCTGACCAAAAGCGATTTCATTTTCTTTTGAGGCATTGAGAAAAGCTTGAACTGTTTTTCCAGCTTGAGAAAATAGGTCGCTTGATTCCAGGGAGGAACGGAAGGGCGCGCCCAGGTTGGCGTTGGAATGGAAGAGGTACTGGGTGATTGCATTGGCCACTTGCAAGGGAACCTGGGTCCCCCCGGGAGCGTCGGCGTGAATTTCTTTCGCGTATTTGCCTTGCAAAGCGGGAAAATGATTGCGGATTTGATCCAAGAGTAATCCCATGCCTGTACCTCTCGAAATTCGCGGGCGCGAAGATTAGCTTGGTTTTTCAGGAAGCCAAAACACCCATGTTGAAATGATTTCCTGCTTGATCCCCCTGGCCGCTTTCGTGTAGTAATCCATTTTATTGTTATTCAGGAGGCCGGGGAATGGCTTATACAAACCAGCATCACTTCTTTGACGATCTGCAGATTGGCCAAAAGTGGGAATCTTCAGAGCGGGCTATAACTGGGGATGATGTTGCGAGCTTCGCTGGCTTGAGCGGGGATTTCAACCCCATGCACATGGATCACCAATTCGCGGCGGCCACACCATTTCGCCAGCCGATTGCACATGGGTTGCTGGTACAGGCCGTGGCCAGCGGTTTGGGATTAAGTTCTCCCCTGGTGAGGACCGTTGCCGTGATTTCTTTGAAGGAATGGCATTACCGCCTGCCAGTATTTTTTGGCGATACCATCAAAGTGCGCAATCAAGTTCTGACAATTGAACCCAAGAGCCGAGGCCGGCGGGGTTTGGTCACCTGGAAAAGGGAAATTATTAACCAGGAAGGCAAGGTGGTACAGGAAGGAGTCGCTGAAACTCTGGTAGAGGGGCGAGGGGAAAAAGGGGTTCCGGCAAACGGCCCAGGGGAATAGGGAGTTCTCCTCGGCAACTTCAATTCCCATATATTCAATTTGTGGTTGCCTTGAAAAGAGGTTTATAAAATGGGTCCGGTTCGCACACGCTTTGCTCCTTCTCCCACCGGTTACCTTCATATCGGCGGAGTAAGAACTGCGTTGTTCAATTGGCTTCTGGCCAGACAAGCGGGCGGCCAATTTATTCTCCGCATTGATGATACTGATTCGGAAAGAAACCGGGCCGAGGCTTTGCAGCCCATTTTGGACGGGTTCAGGTGGCTGGGAATTGATTGGGATGAAGGGCCTGAAGTGAATGGCCCCTGCGCTCCCTACTTTCAGTCGCAGCGGAATGAACGCTATGTTCAAGCGGCAATGATCCTTTTGGAAAAAGGCCATGCGTATCCCTGCTACCGCTTGCCCGCGGAACTGCAAAAGGAGCGGGAAGCTGCGGAAAAGGCCAAGAAACCGTATGTCCATCGCGGGGAGCATCGCCAAACCAGTCCGGAAGAATGCCTTCGCTTGTACCGGGAAAAGAAGGCCGCGCTCCGTTTGAAAGTCCCTGATGAAGGGGTTATCAGCATTTCCGACCGCATTCGCGGGGTGGTGGAGTGGCAGGCATCCCTGATTGGCGACCCGATTATTCTGCGACCTGATGGCCGCGCACTCTACAATTTCGCCACCGTCATTGACGATAGCGAAATGAAGATTACCCATGTGGTGCGGGCGGCGGAGCATTTATCCAACACCCCGGTGCAGGCGCTTGTGTACAGGGCGTTGGGTGCGGAAATGCCGGAATTCGCTCATGTCCCGGTGGTGAATGAGCCCAATTCCAAGAAGAAATTAAGCAAGCGCGACATGAAGAAATTCCTCACGCCGGAAGTAAGAGCAAAGTTAATGGCCGTGGGTTGGACGGCGGAAGCGATCGAGATTCGGGACGACTTAAACCCGGCCACGGTGGCGTTTTACAAGGAATTGGGTTACCTCCCTTCCGGTTTGGTGAATTACCTGGGGCGCTTGGGGTGGTCGCTCGATGACAAAACGGAAATCATTCCTTTGGCCGACATGATCCACAATTTTAGCTTGGAGCGGGTGAATAATTCGTCTGCCAGTTTCGACCCCGACAAATTGTTTTGGGTTGCGGGCGAGTACATGAAGAATTTGCCCCTATCGGAAAAAGTGGAAAAGGTGATTCCCTTTTTGCAGCGGGCAGGGTTGCTTAACGCTCAACCCTCTGAGGCTGAAAGGAAAAAAGTTCAAACAATCGTCGCTGCATGCGGCGACAGGTTGAAATTGTTCAGTGATGTGCTTTCCTATGGCACACCCTTTTTCCTGAAAGATCCCCTGTATGAAACAAAGGCGCTCAGTAAAAGGGTGGCCAAGGAAGGGGTGCCTGACTTGCTGAGGGAATTCTCCGCCAAGCTGAGGCAGTTGCCGGATTATTCCGTCCCCACTCTGGAGCAGGCCCTGCGCGATTTTTGCCAGGAAAAGCAAATCAACACTGGCTTGGTCATTCACGCGTTGCGCGTAGCCACCACGGGGATTGAGGTGGGGCCAGGCGTTTTCGATTGCTTGCACATTCTGGGTCGGGAGGAATCGATTCGGCGAATCGATTTGGCCTTGGAATTGGCAACCCCCCCTGCCCCGGGCCAGTAACTTTTTTTCAGGAGGCAGTTATGTCATTATTGGTCGTTGGGTCCTTGGCTTTCGATTCCATTGAAACCCCGAATGGGAAGGTGGATGACGCCTTGGGTGGGTCGGCGTCCTTTTTTTCCGTCGTCGCCAGTTTTTTTACCAAGCCCAGGCTGGTCGGCGTGGTTGGCCAGGACTTCCCACCGGAACATATTCAAATGTTTCGCGCCAAAGGGATCGACACTTCCGGTCTTGTCACCAAGGAAGGTAAAACCTTCCGTTGGAAGGGCCGTTATCATCAGGACATGAACTCCAGGGATACTCTGGATGTGCAATTGAATGTGTTTGGCACTTTCGACCCCGTTTTACCCAAGCATTTTCGCGATAGCCGTCATGTGTTTCTCGCAAACAGTAGTCCGGCCATTCAGGCCAAAGTTCTCGATCAGGTGGAAAAACCTGAAATAGTCATGGCGGACACCATGGACCTGTGGATCAACACGGAAAAGAAAGGGCTGCTGGAGTTGCTGCCCCGGCTGGATGGATTTTTGTTGAATGACAGCGAAGCCCTTTTGTTGACCGGGGAAACCAACTTGGTACGCGCCGGCCATGCTGTACGGAAACTGGGCCCCAAGTTTGTCATTTTGAAAAAAGGCGAGCATGGCGCAATGCTCTTCAGTGAGGCCGGGGTTTTTGTGGTTCCTGCCTATCCCACACCGCATATCGTGGACCCAACCGGAGCGGGGGATAGTTTCGCTGGTGGGGTTCTTGGTTCCCTTGCCGCAGATTCAGCTTCCTCGGCCGCGGATTTAAAACGGGCGATGGCCTACGGCACGGTGGTAGCCAGTTTTACCGTTGAAGGATTTGGCTTGGACCGCCTGGGCGAAATCACACGAAAGGATTTGGATGCCAGGTACCAGGAATACCGGAAAATGCTGACCTTTTAGGGCGGTCATGGCCAAGCAAACGCGTGCTTTCATTGCTTTACCCATTCCTCAGGCTGGAATTCGCCAGTGCCAGGGATTGCAAAAAGGCCTACAAGATCAAGTCCGGGGCGTTCACTGGGGCAAGCCTGATCAATTTCACATCACTCTCCATTTTCTTGGAGTTCTCAACTCGCAGCAAGTTTGGCAGGTATGTTCAGGGATTAAATCGGTGGTGGAGAGCATTCACCCCTTTGCATTTAGTTTGCAAGGGGTGGGTTGCTTTCCCAATGCCAGACGCCCGCGGGTTATATGGGTCGGCGTGGATTCTCAGTGGCTTGAACCCATGGTGAATTTGTGGCAGTCCTTGCGAAGGGTTCTGGCACCCTTGGGTTTTTACCGAGAGGAAAACCGGGCCTTTACGCCGCATTTAACCCTGGGGCGTTTTCCACGCGAGGGCGGGGATTTGAGCAGTGTCTGTTCCCAGAAAAGCATTCAGGATTGGAAATCTGAAGAGTTGCTTGTGGATAAGGTTCAAGTTTTTTCCAGTGAACCCGGCCCGGATGGCCCGGCATACAATTCCCTGGCAACTTTTCGTCTAACTTAACCAATGAGTCAGGAAAAGCGCTCCGGGGAAAAAAATACACATTTCCAAGGATGCAGGTCCCACTTCACAAAGATCCCGTTTTGGAAAAAAGGGTCGCCTTTGATTAGGCCTTCCGCGCCTTCGCGGGTCTCGGTTTCATAAACGATCAAGGCGCCATAACCATCGGTGAATGGTCCTGAGGCGGCAAGCTTTCCCGTGGAGAGGAGGTTTTCCAAGTAGGCCCGGTGCGCCGGGCGAACCGAGTTGATTTTCTCCACATCCTGAATGTACTCAATTCTAGCTGCATATTTCATTAGTTTGAGGCTTCCTTGAAAATTCAATTGCTCGGGTTAAAGCGTGATGCACAGCGAAAAATCCCAGGCACCAGCCGAGGTCAAATAGGAAACTGGCCCCGTATCCGCAAAATTCTAATCCGGCCAGGTAGCAGGCCATCAATCCGGGAAATGACTTGGGATAAAACACTTCGCTGGAAGCGGCCCATACTGCGAAATTCGTAATCAAAAAGAACTGCACGCTCCCCGCAAGTGAACCTATGGGCAGTTTCCAAAGGCGGAAATTTTTATGGACTTGGCGCCCTATCGCCACATTGAGCAGCAAGCTGGCATAAATAACCGGGGTCATCCAGGAAAAGGCGCTAAAGCCGATTTGCGCCAGGGGCCGGGCAATGATCAAGTCGGTGAGCAACATCAGGCCCATGGGCAGCAGCCAGGCGCTCCATCCGGTGACCTTGCTACCAGAATAAAGGTGCATGGCGCCCATGGGAGAGGAGTTTGGGAAATGGGGCGCCAGCCGGAGCAAAGCCCCCATCACGGTCAAGGGAATGGCAATAGCCATTTGTGCCAAAGTCGGTTTTTTGCAGGGGTTTTGTTCCAAAGTCTTTTCCACATTACACCTCGATCCAAGGAGTTTTGGAGATTATACAAATCCAGGGAAAGCACAACAACCAAAGGTTGAAAGGAACCCTTACCCAGGTACGGGTTTCTTTTTAGCTTCACGGATGGTGAATTCTAATTTCCATTTTTGCTTGGCAGTTTTGCCATGACACCACAATTCCAGGACCCCGACATCATTGATTTTGGTATGCAGGAACACCGGAACCAGGCCGCTGGATTTCCCTTGGCTTTCCAAGTTTAGTTCCAAGGGAGTAATTTCATGAAGATCATCTCCCAGTTCATCCAGGATGGCGCCCAGGGTATCGTTTTTCCGGGAGTTGGAAGAGAAGAAACGAAATCGCGCCGTGGCGTTTACCAGCAAGCCAAACTCTTGGCATGGGACATCGGCTTCGGTCCCCTCTTCCATGCCAAAGGGGACCACGCACAGAGGTTTGATGGGCCTTGGGAAGCCCGGGATTGCGGGACCTGTCGATTCAATACCCACATAATAAGTCCGCGGCGCACCTCCGCGAATGCGGACTCCCTTGCCTCGGCGGACATTGGCAAACTCCGCCGCTCCGCGGGCCACCGCGAGATCCAAGTCCAGGTTTTCCAACACCTGAATTTCTCTCCCCTGCCAGCCCGCTAATGCTTCAAGGATCCGCTTTTGTAATAGTGTGGATTTGAAGACACCCCCGTTGAAAAGGACGGAAGTTACCCGGAGTTTTTTCTTTTCCTTTTTATCCCCCACTTTTTCTTGAAAGGACTCCTCTTGCTGATTCAGAAAATTGGCCAGGTGGCGGGTGATTCCAGGGTCGGCGGCAAAGGGCAGCCCAATCTCCTGGAAACCAGCGCCGGTTTGCTCCTGCGGAGCCGTATCTTTGTTGCATGGCGGAAAGAAACCGTTGACCAGGACAGCCTCCACGGCGACGCGGTCGAGGGTTGTCTTAATTGTGCTTGAAATTACCTTGGCCCCCCTGCCCAGAATGGTGACCGGGGCGCCTGGTAAATCGGGTTGCGAAAGTAGGGTTTCCTTGGCCGTCCGGCAGGCGTGAACCAGTTGAAACATCTGGACCAAGTCGAGGCGAGTTCCCGCTGCACCTAATTTTTTGCTGACTTCGTGGGCCAGGGCCAAGTCCATGTTGTCGCCTCCAAGCAGAATGTGCTGACCCACGGCGAGGCGATTCAAAACCAGAGACCCTTTTTCCCCTTCCACACCGATCAAGGAAAAATCCGTCGTACCGCCCCCCACATCAATCACCAGAATGACATCTCCCTCGTGGACGATTTCTCGCCAGTCTTCCGAATGACGCCCGAGCCAGGAATAAAAAGCTGCCTGTGGTTCTTCCAACAGGTGAAGGTTGCTCAATCCCGCTTCCTTGGCGGCGAGCAAGGTGAGTTCACGGGCTTCAGTGTCGAACGATGCGGGCAAGGTCAGGATTATCTCCTGGTTTTCCAGCCGGGTTTCCTCTTTCCCTTTTCCCCAATGATGATTCCAGGCGTCGGCCAGATGTTTTAGAAGCAAGGCACCGGCTTCGACTGGCGAAATCTTTTTGACATCGTCCTTGGATTTCCAGGGGAGGAGGGAATCGTGGCGATTCACTCCGGAATTGCATAACCACGATTTGGCTGAACTCACAAGTCGGCTGGGGACGGTGCTGCCATGGGTTTTGGCGAATTCCCCGGGGGAAAATTGTTTTTCAGCGCCCCAAGGGAGTTTGAGGGCTCCTTGGGGTAGTTCCCCCTTCCCCGGCAAGTAAATGAAAGAAGGCAGGAGTTTCCTTTTTTCGCAAACACCTGGTTGGACAATTTGCTCGATTTCAAAATCCTTGGCGATGGCGCCGGGGGAGCTAGATTCCTGGCTGTCGAAATAGGCCAAGCCGCAGTTGGTTGTGCCCAGGTCGATACCTACCATAAAACGGGATTTTTCCATGAGTGATTCCTGGAAAGGTTATTTTTGGGGAATCTCGATTTGCGCCTGGGCCAGTAAGGGTGCCTTATTAAACCAATCGGGGATGGCTGGAATGGTATCCGCTTTCACTTTCCACCCATGATGGCAAAGGATGCCTTGAAAGGGAGGACTTCCCTCGAAATGGCCGGTTAAAACTACTTCCGAGGGGTTGAACCCGGTTTCTACTGTGATGGGATCTCCCTGCTCTTGCGAAAAGATTGGGGTGATTTGCATTTTTTCCCGAATGAAGGACTTGGCTTTCTGGTGAATTTCACGAACACCCGCGCCGACCAATTCATCTGGAGCGCCGCTAATGTCTTCGAGAAGAAAATCCATCAGCCGCGCTTCCCTTTGCAAGAGAAAAAGGGGCCAGAGAAAGCTGGCATGGTGATCCTGCTTGACAGGCGTGGGAGCGGTTTCGCAGGTAGCGGTTTTTCCCGTCACTGTTGAAAAGAACAGGCCAATTGCTTTGCCAACCAAGGGCAGGTTGCCTTTGGATAGGATGAGCAGGAGGACCATTTTGAACAAGGCGAGCGCGCTCACGATATAAAGGGCCATTAGCCAAGGTTCCAAGTGAAACTCCTTTCATTCGACCGGGCTGAAGTGCGAGAAAAATTGCTTTTCCCCTCAAAGTATTTAACTTATGAGCCAGGATGCAAGGGAGGAAATCATGGTTAATAAATTTGCCTTGATTACTGGTAGCTGCCATCACCGGCTAGGCTGGCATATTGCCCAGGCGCTTGGGAAAGCTGGCATCCAGGTCGGTGTTCATTCTCGCTCGCGAGATGCCGCTGTGGCCACGGTGAATCAGTTTAAGAGTGAAGGGGGGCAAGCTCATGCCTTTTCCGGAGACCTTGCCGACGAGAGCCAAGTGGAGGCTATTTTCCAGCAAATCAAACAATCCTGGGGTCGAATCGATGTTCTTGTGAATTGCGCATCGGTTTGGGAAAGTAAGCCATTGGAGAAAACCTCAGCCCAGGATGTCCGCAAGCATTTTGAAGCCAATATCCTGGCGCCATTTTTATGTGCCAGGGCCGCGGGGGAATTGATGATTCTGCAACCCGAAGGGGGCTGCATCATCAATTTCGGGGATTGGGCCGAGAGCCGCCCGTACCCAGGGTACAGCGCTTATTTTGCAGTCAAGGGCGCCATTCCCGCCATGACCCGTTCGTTGGCTGTGGAATTCGCATTAAAAAATCCTACAGTCAGGGTCAATTGCATTCTTCCCGGTCCGGTTCTTTTCCCTGACAATCTCCCGGCTGAGGAAATTCAAGAGGCTATTGCGGGCACCTTGCTCAGGCGAAAAGGAGAGCCGGAAAATATTGTCCAGGCTGTGAAGTACTTGATGGAAAATGACTTTGTCACAGGCTCTTCCCTTGTAGTGGATGGCGGCCGGTCGGTTTGGGCTGGGCCGGGGTGACTTTTAGCGCCTCCACAATTTTCGGTCGAGGCTGCGGTAATTGATCCCTTCCACCAGGTGCGCCTCGCGGATTTCCGGTGAGCTTTCTAAATCCGCAATGGTGCGGGAGACCCGCAAAACCCGGTCATAAGCCCGCGCCGACAGTCCGAGTTCCTCGATGGCCAACTGCATGAGTTTTTTGCCTTCCTTGGATAGTTGGCAATGTTTGCGTAGCAGTTTGGAGTTCATGCGGCTGTTAAGTCCGGCCTTGGATTGGGAAAAGCGTTCACTCTGAATTTTTCTCGCTTGAAAAACTTGTTCCCGCATAGTTGTGCTCGATGTGCCGTCCGCGGTGGCGCTGAGTTCCTGGAAGGGCACGGCGGGAACTTCCAGGTGCAAGTCGATGCGGTCTAAAAGTGGCCCGCTGATTTTGCCCATGTATTTGTCAATCTGAATTGGCGAACATTTACATTGGTGTTTTGGGTCTCCCAGGTAGCCGCACGGGCAGGGATTCATTGATGCCAACAGGACGAACCGCGCGGGGAAAGTAGTCGAGTGCAAAGCGCGGGAAATTGTAACAAAGCCGTCTTCAAGTGGCTGGCGAAGGACTTCCAGGCTCCTGCGGTTAAACTCGGGGAGTTCATCGAGAAAAAGTACGCCGTGATGCGCCATGCTGATTTCCCCCGGTGCGGGGGTGCTGCCGCCACCGACCATTCCGGCGTCGCTGATGGTGTGGTGAGGAGAGCGAAAGGGTCGCGTTG
Organism: Gemmataceae bacterium; assembly: GCA_009692005.1. Lineage (GTDB taxonomy): Bacteria > Planctomycetota > Planctomycetia > Gemmatales > Gemmataceae > SHZZ01. Next base: position 376,932 of record SHZZ01000001.1, read on the forward strand.
TGAGAAGGGGTTGGTTGGGTGCGAGCCGACCGAGGGCGCTATAAATCCGGGTGGTTTCCAGGCTTTCCTCCAAGGTCAGCGGGGGCAAAATCGTGGAGACCCTTTTGGCAAGCATGGTTTTCCCAGTTCCAGGCGAGCCGATCATCAGGACATTGTGCCCTCCCCCGGCAGCGACCACCAAAGCCCGTTTGGCTGTTTCCTGTCCCCGAACATCCGAAAAATCGCAATCGTATTTGTTCAATTGCTCCAGGCTGCTCCGGTGGGCTGGCATGGGTGCAATGGTCACTTGCCCCGTCAAGAATCCCACTGCGTCAGCCAAGGTGGTTACGGGAAAAATGGGTAAGTTGTCCACGACCGAGGCTTCCTCGGCGTTTGCTGCAGGGACCAATAATCCTTTCAGGTTCATTTCCGCGCTGGCCATGGCGATGGACAGCGTGCCTTTGACAGGCCGGACAGATCCATCTAAAGCCAACTCACCAGCGAAAGCGTAGCCGGCGGTTTTTTCCTGGGCCAATTGTCCGGTGGCCACCAGAATTCCCAAAGCGATGGGTAAATCCAGGCTGCAGGCTTCTTTTCGTAAATCCGCCGGGGCCAGGTTGATGACCATTCTGCCTCCGTGCAGCGCGTACCCCAAGTTGAAAATGGCCCGCTCGATCCGATGAATACTTTCTTTCACCGCCAATTCTGGCAGGCCTACGAGAATGGTTTTTGGCAAGCCCCGAGATACATCAACCTCTACTTCAACCGGAGTAGCGTCGATGCCGGTCATGGCAAAGGAGCGCAAGTTGGCTGGCATGGGCTTCTCTGGGAAAACCTGGGTTAATTTCGTTCAACCTCAGGAGGTTTATTATTGAGTATTAGTCGATTGATTGCAAATTTTGATAGGAAAAAGAGGAAGAAAAGTGAAAAAATTCCAGTCCACAATTTAACTGAACCATGGGCCATGAATTCGTACCAGGGGCCTTCCTTGCTATCCGTGCCCTCCCCGGGTTGCACCCAGGCATCGATTTTCAGGTAAAAGAGGATGTCAAAAACTAAAATGGTAATTGCGAAAATGGCGGCAAGGATTCCAGGTAGCAACCAGAGGAAGACATCTCCCCCTGTTATGTCGTAGGTTTTTCGCGTGATCCCTGCCATGCGCGTGCGATTGTTGTACCCGCAATGGTGGCAAATAATCGCCTTTTCGGAAAGCAACTCATTGGCGCAGTTCGGGCAGCGGGGAACCAAGCTTTCTTCGGTCAGGCCATATGCCTTGCCATCGCTTTCATCGTCGTCAGTGGAACTATTTTTGGCATTCGGGTTTTTTTTGACCTCGGCCACAAAAGTCAAGCTGCAGGCCTTGCAACGGACTTTTTTCCCCATCAAGGCCACTGGGACATTGATCTTTTTACCGCATTCCGGGCATTCAATGATCTGTGGTTCCGCTTTCGACATGGTTCAATCCAAGAAGAAAATTCTAACAAATACCACTATAGCATTTTTGCCAAGAGGTAGGGTAACCTTTGGCAATTCAGCAGGGAAGGGGTTGCTTGTGGAAATAGAGAAAAATCCTTCTCAAGGGCCAGAAGGAAAGGTGCTGGTTAGCACGGCAACTTACAACGAGAAGGACAATTTAAAACCTTTGGTGGAAGAAATTCGAAATATTCTTCCTCAGTGCCACATCCTCGTTATTGACGATAATTCTCCCGATGGCACTGGCGAACTAGCCGACCAATTGGCCCGGGATTTTGGCAACATTCATGTCATTCACCGGGCGGGGAAACAAGGGTTGGGCACGGCCATTTTGGCGGGAATGAAATTTGCCTTGGAAAATGACTTCTACTGTTTCATCAACATGGATGCCGATTTCAGCCATGATCCCAAATATTTGCCCTTCCTTTATGAGGGAATGGCCGCCAACGATGTCATGATTGGCTCGCGTTATGTTCCTGGTGGCGGCACCGAGAATTGGCCAGCTTCAAGGAAATTCATGAGCGCCAATGTTAACAGGTTAGTCCGCTTCCTGTTCGGCATGCCAGTGAAAGATGCCAGTGGAGGCTATCGCGCTTATAAGGTGGATATCCTTCGCAAAGCCAATCTTGAGAACGTAAAATCCCGGGGATATAGTTTTCAGCAGGAAGTGCTGTTTCGTTGTTTCCGAGCTGGAGCCAAGATTGGGGAACATCCCATACTTTTCGCCAACCGCCGGGCGGGTTCCTCCAAAGTAAGCATGAAGGAAGTGATCCGTTCCCTTTCCTTGCTAACCTGGTTAGGCATCAAAGCGAAATTTTCTTCCAACCCATGAACTTCTTATTTCCCAATGAGGACCTGACCTCCCTCCGCTATGGATGGGTTGAAATCCCTGAGGGCGAGTTTTGCGGTGTTTGGTCCACAAGGGATGTTTTTTTTCTCTCCACGGGGACGAAAGGGATATTGAAAAAAGCCCTAAAGTATTGCCCTTGGCTTTCCTTGTTTCCTTGCCTGGAATCCAATTCACAGGAAACCCAGGAGTTGAAAAAGTGCTTGCGGTCATTTTTTGGCGGGGGTAAAAACCTGCTCCGGCCAAATGCCAATGGAACTCTGTTTCAAATGAAAGTTTGGCGGGCTTTGTTGGCGATTCCTCGAGGGCAAACGCGTTCCTATGGGGAATTGGCCAGAAAAATTGGCGCTCCCAAGGCTTGCAGGGCGGTTGGCACAGCTTGTGGAAAAAACCCAGTCGCTTTCTTAATACCCTGCCATCGCGTGATTCAATCTTCAGGCGGCTTGGGGGGATTTGGCCTTTCCTTGCCCTTAAAAAAACAACTTTTGCAAGTAGAAGGAGCCATTTAGCTCAACTTCACATTTTCTTCCCCGAGGATTTCTTCCAGTTCCTCGGCCGGAAAGCGCATGGGGCTAATCGAGTATTCCTTTCCTAATTTCATTACGCACAGGTTTTTTTCGTAATCCTTGATGGAAAGGAAAACCTGGCAAGCGCCCGGGGCGGATTTCAACAAGTTGGCAATGCGGTGCAGGTCAGTGGCAGTGTTTTTTCCCAGCGCCAATTGCAGGTGCAATCCCTTGGCCATGTCCATGGCTGCCTGTTCAACGCTAATTACCCGCTGCAAAATCAGGCCTGGTTCTTCCCGGTTCCTTTCTACTTTGCCCCGAACAAAACATACCCGGTCTTCCTGAATGTCGTCCTTGTAACGGAGAAAATCTTCCGGCCACATAACGCAATTGACGCTGCCATGAAAATCCTCCATGCGAAAGCGGACATAACGGGAATTCCCATTTCTTGGCTTTTTGACATTCATGATGCGGATTTGCGACATCATGCCGCCCAAGGTGACTTCGTTATCGGGGGGGAGTTCCCTCAATTGGTTGGTGCCGTGGGAAGAATACCTGCGAATTTCCTTTTCGAATTGTGCCAAGGGGTGGCTGGAGAAATAGAAATCCAAAACTTCTTTTTCGAATTTCAATTTGTCGGCTTCGGGCCAAACCGGGACCTGGGAACCTTGCTGGCTGATTTCGGATTCCGTTGTTGTCGAGGCGGATCCCATGCCAAAAAGGGAACTCTGGCCAAAACGCTTGTCCCGCTGGCGGTCGATTGCTGCTTGCATGGCCCGTGGTAGCAAATGCATGAGTTGGGCCCGGTGAGCTTGGAAAAAGTCAAGGGCGCCCGCTTTAATTAACTTTTCCAATACCGGTTTTCCCACAATGCGTGAATCCAACCGCTCGCACAAGTCAAAAATATCACGGTAGGGGCCTCCCTCTTGGCGGGCTTTGACCAATTCCTGCGCCGCCGAGTTTCCGCATCCTTTGATGGCACGCAAACCAAAGAGAATTTTACCCTGGCGCACCGTGAATTTCCCGTCGCTGGTGTTGACGCTCGGAGGCAGAACCTCCACCCCCCCTTTTCGAGAATCCTCGATATGTTGCACAAGAATGTCGCGTTTGTTGCTGTCGTCAATTTCGCTGGTCAGCAGGGCAGCCATGAACTCGGCGCGGAAATGGGTTTTCAAATAAGCGGTGTGGTAGCCAATCAGGGCATAGGCGGCGGAATGGCTTTTGTTAAAGCCATAGCCGCCAAAGACCACGATCAGTTGAAAAATATCGGCGGCGGTTTTCCCGTCCACGCCGCGCTTGCCGGCGCCCTTGATGAATTCTTCCCGCCTTTGATCAATGACTTCCTGCTTTTTCTTGCTGATGGCTTTGATGCAGGCATAAGCGGAAGACAGCTCAATTCCCCCGAGTTGATTGAGGATCTGCATGATTTGTTCTTGATACACCATGACCCCGTGTGTTTCACGCAGGATGGTTTCCATGACGGGATGGGCATAGGTGGGTTTTTCGCGCCCATGTTTTCTGTTGATGTAAGCATCAACCATGCCGCCTTCTAGCGGCCCGGGTCGGTAGAGGGCCATAATGGCGATGATATCCCGGATATTGTCTGGGCGCATGCGCTTGAGGAGGTCGCGAATTCCGCTGGAATCCAGCTGAAAAACCCCCTTGGCATCCCCCCGCTGCAACAGTTCGTAGGTCGCCTTGTCATCCAAAAGCAATTCATCCAGGTTAATCTTTTTTCCATGATTCTTGTCAATCATTTGGACTGCGTTTTCCAATGCGGTCAGGGTGCGCAATCCCAAAAAATCCATCTTGAGCAACCCGACTTTTTCCAAATCTCCCATGACCCATTGCGTGGTGACCACCCCTTCTTCTTTCCGTTGCCCTTCCTCCCCTTTTCTGACGATCCTTTGCAACGGAACAAAATCGGTCAACGGGCCATCGGAAATCACCAGTCCTGCGGCGTGCGTGCCGGCGTTGCGGTTGGTCCCTTCTAGTTTCTTGGCTATGGCAATCAGTTCGGCGATTTCCTGATCTTCCTGGATGGTCTTTTTCAGTTCGGAATTGGCTTTGATGGCCTCGTCCAGCGTGATCCCAGGGGTTTCCGGCACCATTTCCCCCACTTTGATGATCCGGTCCAAGGGTATGTTGAGCACCCGGCCCACATCCTTGATTGCTGCCCGCGCCGCCATTGTTCCAAAAGTGGCAATTTGCGCCACGCTGTCTTCACCGTACTTTTCCCGCACATAGGCGATCACTTCTTCGCGCCTGTCTTTGCAAAAATCGATGTCGATATCGGGCGCCTCGGACCGGTTCGGGTCGAGAAACCTTTCAAAGAGCAAGCCATACTCCAGGGGGTCGACATGGCTTAATTCCAAAACAAAACTGACCAGCGCGCCGCAAGCCGATCCGCGTGCGCAGCAAGGGATGCCTTTCTCTTTGGCGAAACGGACGAAATCGCCAACGATGAGAAAATAGCTGGCGAAACCCATGCGACAAATGATGTCCAGTTCCTGATTCAGCCGTTCCACAGCCTGTGCCGGTGGGGATTTTCCATAGCGTTTTTTGAATCCTTCCTGGCAGATTTCCCGCAGATATTTTTCCGGTTTTTTGCCTTCCGGTGGCAAAAACACCGGGAAATGCCTCTTGGAGAAGTCGAGTTGAATGTCGACGCTGTCGGCAATTTCTTGGCTGCGCTTGACCGCTTCCTGCTGCAAGGGAAACAGGGTGTACATTTCCGCGGGAGCGCGAATGTAGAATTGATCGGACCCGTATTTTATGCGGTTGGGGTCGGTGCGGATTTTTCCGGTGTTGATGCACAAAAGCACATCGTGAGCCGGGCTATCCTGCGGCTCCAGGTAATGGGCATCAGAAGTGGCCACCAGGGGCAACCCTAGTTGGTTGGCAATGTCGATGGCGCCGCGGGCGCATTCCGCCTGGATCGGTATGCCGTTATTTTGAATTTCAACGAAGAAGCGGCTCTTGAAAATTTTGGCGAACCAGCGAGCCAATTCCTTGGCTTCCTCGAGTTTTTCTTGGAGAATGAAATCGCTAAACTCGCTCGAGGCGCAACCGCTCAGGCAGATAATGCCCTCGCTATATTCCCGCAAAATTTCCTTGTCGATCCTGGGGACATAATAAAAACCTTCCAAAAAAGCCTTGGAAGCGAGTTGAATCAGGTTTTGAAAACCTTTTTTGGATTGGGCAAGGAGGGTCAGGTGAAAGCCGGCGTCGCCCCTTTTCTTGGCCTCGCGGTCCACCCGGCCTTTGGGCGCCACATAAGCCTCGTAGCCAATAACTGGGTTGAGGCCACCGTCCTTGCATTCCTGGTAAAACTCAATGGCGCCGTATAGATTCCCGTGGTCGGTCATGGCCACGGAGTTCATTCCCAAGGATTTAACCCGTTGCACCAGTTCCGGAACTCTGCTGGCGCCATCGAGCAAGCTGTAGTGAGTGTGACAATGCAAATGAACGAAAGGACTTGCCGACATGGCTGGCCTCCCTACCTAAAAAACAATCCACAGGTTATTTCAAGGGAACTGCCAGAAACTTCAAGGAAAATCCCGAGAAGGAATTGCTTAATAAAACCAGCGCTTAACTTTCGATGGCTTCCGGATCGGTGATGGCCTTGCTGTATTTGGCAAGGATTAACTGGACCGCTTGGACTTTTTGCCAATCGGAATATTTCAAGGCGATATGAGTTCCTTCATCGTCGCCCACCATGCTTTCCGTGGCGAGAGTTAAATTGCGATGCAAGAATTCCAGGATTTCCGAAAGGCGGGCAGCTTGGCCAGCGGAAAGAGACAAAGGCAAAGGAGGTAGTGGTTTATCCCCTAAAAACAGATGGCCCCCCTGGATAAAGACATCTTCTCCCAGTGCCAGGTCTGGGTCGATATCGTGGTCGAAATTTTCCACGAAGTCGCGGGTCTCCCAGGTTTTTTCTAGGCTCGTTTCCAGTTGCGTTATGCCCTTTTTTTCCGGCGGGCTGGCGATGGCGGATATGCGGTTGCGAATTTCCTCTTCCGACCCAAACAGCAGTAGTGACCTTCCAATGCTAACTCGGTCACCGGGTTTCAGCCGCCTGATTTGAACCTTGTTTCCATTGACCCGGGTGCCATTGGTACTTTCCAAATCCGTTAGGATGGTTTCTCCTTTATCGACCTGGACCTTGGCGTGAAAACGGCTCACGCGTTCGTCGCTCAGGCGAATTAGGTTTCCATCCTCGCGGCCAATAGTTACCGGCGTGGGAAGCGAACGAAAAACTTTTCCCTTGTCCACGCCGTCAATGATATGAAATGTAACAAGCCGTACTTTGTCGGACATTATGCGATGATCACCTTCAAAAAGACTCATTACTCGAAAATCTCCAACAACTTAATTCACCAAGAATTCTACCATATTATCCACTCTGGGAAATTATAAGCCAGGGTTTTTCCTGATGTGAGTATTTGTGATGAGGGAATACATTAATTAATCAAACCTGTTCAAGGCTCACACAGACGAATTTAAAGAAATTCTATCCATAAATCCGGTTTGCTTTCTTCGCTGACCCCCTGGCAATTGGGTAAATGCCGAAACCATGTCTCCTGGTGTTTGGCAAAATGTCTGGTCCGCAGATTAATCTGCTCTTCTACCTGGCGCAAGTCTCCACCCCGGGTTAAAAAATCGAAAATTTCTTTGTAGCCGATGGCCTCCGTTGCCTCACGACTCCAGGCGTGAAAATTGTTCAGGAGGGATTTTGCCTCATCAACCCAGCCGTTTTTCAAGGCCTGCGCAGTTCGCTCATGGATTCGCCGATAAAGTTCCTGCCGGGGGACTTGAAGCCAAATACACCTTCCTTTTCCCAAAAGTTGGGGGCGAGAGTTGTTGTCATTCCATTGCCTTTGATGTTCGCTTATGGGGCGGCCGGTGACTTTATGGACCACGAGGGCTCGTACCACTCGCTTGCGGTCATTAGGGTGAATTTTACTGGCTGACTGTGGATCGCGCTCGCTCAACCGGAGGTGGAGTTCTTGGCTCGGGCAATTTTCAAATTCGTTTTCAATAAGCCTGGTTTGTTCTTGGTTAATTCCATCAAGCGGAAACAATCCAAAGAGCAAGGCTTTTAAATAAAGCGGGGTGCCTCCGACAAACAAGGGGGTTTTTCCCCGGCCGAGCAGCGAGTTGGCTGCCGCTGCCGCTTCCTCGAGCCACCACGCGACATTTGACGATTGATCCGGATTCAAGACATCCAGCAAATGGTGGGGGATAAGCATTCTTTGTTCAGGCGTGGGTTTTGCCGTACCGATGTCCATTTGCCTGTACAGGGTCATGGAATCCATGCAGATGATTTCGGCATGGAGTTTATCGGCCATTTCAAGCGCCAGAACGGTTTTTCCTGACGCAGTTGGCCCGGTGAGAACAAAACTATGTCGCAGAAATTCCATGGATTCGCTTTACCAAACTTCCCAATGCTAGGAATTGTACAGCGAAGTTCCCGGGAAAGTATCAAACAGGGGTTCGAATCCCCGCGATCAGTGAGAGTTGTTTAGGAGTTTCAACCCGGATTAAATCTTCTAATCGGAGCTTAATTGCTTCCAGGTGCGAATGTCCCGCCAGGATCAAATGAGGGGTGGCCAGCAAGGATTCCTCCATGACCACCTCCAGGCCATAGGGCGCTCCCAGCCCAGGGACCACACCCCATTCGCAATCTGGAAAATGATCCTGGATTTCCATGGGGTTGGCCAAGCCGACCTTTTCAGAAAACTCGTGCTTAAGCTTTTCCTTGTCCAATCGTTCATCGGCTTGAAGAATTGCGATAAAAAACCTGGAAAGCGTTTTCAATAGGACGCTTTTGGCAATAACTCTTCCAGGCAAGTGGAGGTACTTGGCAAGTTTCTGTGCCGAAAAAGCCGGGGCATGCTGAAGGATTTCAAAAGGAACCTGGGCCTGGTCAAGGAACTGGTAAATGCGCATTTGAGAGCCTCGAGAGTTTGATTAACTACGAGAATAAATGGGTTGAGGCTCAAAACAGGTGTTAAAAAGTTTCCAGACTGCCCAAATTTTGGAAGTTGCTTTGGTTTATACCGTTAATAACGCTTTTAACCTCTTGGCACGGCGCCAGAGGCGATCAAGGGACTTGCTGCAGTTTATTCCATAACTTTCAAACAAATTAATTTCTTTCCATCGCGGGCCAGAAAGTATCCGCGGCTAAGGGCTGGCGGAGATATGCAAAGGCTATCCAAGGCTTTGCGAGAATATTTTTCCACCTTCTTGCCAAGATTGGTATCGAAAAGGGCTAGTTCGCCTGATTCGGAAAGGGCAAAGATGCCCAGCGGGGAAGCAAGAAGGTTGCCGCAACCGAAACCTTCTTTCTCCCAGACCTCCTTGCCGGTTTTCCATTCGATGCATCGCAGGGTGGCGCCTGCTTCCTGGCGGCCATGGGAACCCAACATGAAAGAGCCTTCCTGCAAAGGCGTGCCATAATGCGCGGACAAAGACTGGTCACCCGACCATAGAGGTTTGATTCCCTCACCATTGAGTTCCAGTAAAGCTGCGCCCGTGCCGTAACTCGCGCTCAGGAAAACTTTCTGGTCGAAAAATTGCGGGTTGGCGGCGTTCACCGAGGCATCCATTCTCGAACGCCATTTGAAGAACCCCAAGTCTGCACCATCCTGAAGGTTAAAAACGGAAAGCCCCTCACGGTGAAACACCAACACTTTGGCTTTCCCGTTTTGCAAAATAACCAAGGGAGAAGCGTAACCTGGCTTGAATGGAGACGATTTCCAAATCAACTTTCCTGTTTTGAGGTCGAGGCAAACCAAGCCGGCTTTTTTCCCGCCAATGGCTACAAGCACCTTGCCCTCATGAAGGATTGGAGAGCTGCCCACTCCGAAATAACCTTTGCTCGCCTCAAAGGTTTCAAGCAGGTTAGACTGCCAAATCACCGCTTGTTTGTTGATATCGATGGTCCTGAGAGTCCCCTCCGGGCTGAGGAGAACCAGGAAATTGCCCACTATGCCTGGAGTGGACCGCGGGCCATTTCCTCTTGAATAATCATCCTGGTAGGTGGCAGGAAAATCCATGTTCCATTTTTTAGTTCCGGTCGCCAGATCCAAAGCTTGGAGAACCTCCTTGTCTTGGACGCGGTGAAAAAGGTAGGCCATTCCATTGGCCGCAATTGGTCCGCTAAACCCTTCCCCAACCTGGACAGACCATTGCAAAACAGGTTGCGCCAAAAGGGTTTTGTGGGTTCCCAGGTAATGCCCATTGGTTTTTGGCCCAAGGTACCCTGGCCAATCAACGGAAATGTCTTGAGGCCCCTGGCTGAACAAGGCCGCCACGCTAACCAATAAAAAGGAATGAAATGTCATGTGATTTGGTCCTAACAGGGTAAACTCTTCAGAGGAGTGTTTTCGATAAGTTCGAGTTTGACAATAGGAAAATTGCTGGAAGGCTGGCGGTGGCTGGAAAGCAAAGCGATTGCAGGGGCCTTTTCCAGTGTCTTCCTTGCACAAACGCATTGACAAGGTAAAATTGTAATTAAGGAACGAGTGGAAAATGGTTTGGAGAAGAATGGCATGAAGTGCCAGCGTTGTAATAAAGCTGCCACCTTGCATATCACCGAAGTGCCGCAACCGGAGAAAGTGGAGGAATACCACCTTTGCGAGGATTGCGCGCAAAAATTCCTCAATGAGCCGGAATCGGCTTTGTCGGAATCCCCTGCCACTGCCGTAGGGTTGGCGGTTGAGGAAGGATTGCCTGCCAAGTCGTGTGATTCCTGCGGGCTGAGTTTCGTCGAATTCCGCAATAGCGGTCGATTGGGTTGCGCCCACGACTATCAGGCCTTTCGCGAGGAATTGCTGCCCTTCCTGGAGAATATTCATGGTGATGTCCGGCATTGCGGGAAATCGCCGTCACGCCTTGGGCAGCAAAAAGAAGTGCAAGGGGAACTCATACAATTACGGAAACTACTTCAGCAGGCGGTGCATCGGGAGAAATACGAGGATGCCGTTGAGATCCGTGATAAGATCCGGAAAATGGAAGGGGCCTGAGTTAACCCCGGAGTATTGCCGGGGAGCGGAATTATGAATTGCCAATATTGTTCCAAGCCTGCAACTGTTCATTTCACCGACATAGCCGGGGGCAAGAAAAAAGTTACTCACCTGTGCCAGCAGTGCGCGGAAGCCAAGAAAACTCTGAAGCAATCCGAGTGGGATTTCCCATCGCTTTTGCAAGGCCTGATTTCCAAGCATATTGGCAAGGAAGCGGAGGAGATTTCTTCCATGGTCTGTCCCGATTGCGGAATTCGTTACATGGATTTCCGGGCTCATGGCCGGTTGGGGTGCCCGAATGACTACATTCATTTCAAAATTGGGCTGAAACCGTTGCTGGAGAAAATTCACCGGTCGGTGCAGCACAAAGGGAAAGCGCCCGCCAAAGCCGGAAAGATGTCTTTGTCCAGGCAAAGTGAAATCATTCGCATCCGCAGGGAATTACAAAAAGCCGTCAGCTTGGAAGCGTATGAGGAGGCCTCCCGCCTTCGCGATTTATTGAAGGAGAAGGAAACCGCAGATGGAAATTGAAAGCCTGGCTAAAACCAATGGGGAATGGCTGCGGGGTAGCGGTCCCGAAGCCGATATTGTCATCTCTAGCCGAATCCGCCTGGCCAGAAACCTGGCTGCTTTCCCCTTCCCCAACCGGGCCAGCAATTATCAAAAAACGGAAATTGAGTCCCTCCTGCGCGGGAAAATCCAAGACCTCGAACTCGATAATAAATTGGAATACTTGAGCCTTTCCTCACTTTCTACACTCGACAGGCTTTTCCTGGTTGAAAGGCAACTAATCTCGCGTGAACTTGCAGGCACCGAAGGCCCCAGGGGGGTTGCCCTTGGCCCCTTGGAAACGCTTAGTCTCATGGTCAACGAGGAAGACCATCTTCGCTTACAGGTTATGCGTTCTGGTTTTGCTTTAACTGAAGCCTGGCAAATCATTAACCAAGTCGATGACTTCCTGGAAAAAAAGGTCACTTACGCCTTTTGCGAGGAATTTGGCTATTTGACGGCTTGCCCCACCAATGTGGGCACCGGTATGCGGGCCAGTGTCATGTTGCATCTGCCAGCCTTGGAATTTACCAAGCAACTGGACAAAGTTTTCCGGGCCCTTCAGAGGATCAACTTGACTCACCGGGGCTTGTATGGCGAAGGCAGCCGGTTTTCCGGCCACTTCTTCCAAATCTCAAATCAGGTGACCTTGGGGAAAAGCGAGGTGGCTATTTTGGGAGAAATCCAAAGTGTTATCCCGCAAATTATTCAGTATGAAAGACAGGCGCGGGAAGCCTGGAAATCGGAAAACTCCAAAGTTCTCCAAGACCGCATTTCTCGGGCTTACGGGACCCTGCGGTTCGCCACCATGATGACCTCTGATGAAACCATGGAACTCCTGTCCTATGTGCGCTTGGGTATTCACCTGAAAATGATTGAGGAAGTGGATATTCACACGGTCAATGAATTGTTCATTCAAACCCAGCCAGCGCATTTGCAAAAATTGTTGGGCGCCAACCTGGATGGCGAGGAAAGAAATGCCGCCCGGGCCAATTTCTTGAGAAGCCGCTTGCGGAATTCCAGCGACAGTAACAATTAAGCCCTAACTGATGCCTTTAATCAACTTAACCGAGCACCTTGTAAAACTGGCAAACCCGCAAGGTGGTTGGGGCTATTATTCGAATAATTCCTCTTCCGTGGAACCCACTTGCCTGGCCTTGCTGGCCTTGGGGAAAGATTTCGCAAAGTCTTCCCCGGAAGGAAAAAATGCGATTTCCTTTCTCATGTTACAGTTGCAAGATTCCGGCCTTGTAATAAATCCCGGTTGTAGAAAAGAGGCGGTTTGGCCCACCGCAATTGCCTTGTTTACTCTTGTCAAATTGGAAATTCCAGGTGTCCCCTCTGCAAGGATGGCTTCGGCTTTACTTGCACTGGAGGGCTTTTCTATAAAAGGAAATGCTCAGGCCAAGGAAATCCACGCCAACGGGATCGATGTGGAATTAACCGGCTGGCCTTGGACCAGGGGGACTTTTTCCTGGGTCGAACCCACGGCTTGGGCTGTCCTTGCCCTTTGCCAAGTTGGTCTGGAAAATCACCCCAGGGTGAAAGAAGGGCAAGCGTTCCTTCTCGACCGGTTGTTTGACGAGGGTGGAACCAATTATGGAACCAAGAGGGTCTTGGGGAAATTGCTTGATACCATTCCCATCCCGACTTCCCTGGCATTGATGGCGCTGCAAAAACATGCCCTGCACCTGCGGATTCGTTCCAGTTTAGACAAACAAGCGGAATTGCTGGAAACCTGGAATAATGCCGAGGATTGCGCCTGGGCTTTCCTGACTCTTGACCTTTATGATTCCGGTCCAAAAGAAATTAGTTTTTTGCCCTTCAGTCATCCAAATAACAGGCCAAATGAAAGCAGGCCGCGCAAGGAATTTATCCCGAAATTGGCGCTCTCCTTGGCAGCTTCCCGCACAGGGTCTGAGAACCCATTTCGCATTTCCAATCCGGCCAGTATTGGGAAGGTGGACAAAGCCAAACCGCCAAAGGAGACTTGGGGTGATTGGTTTCGGAATAGGATCCGTCGGTTTGCCTTGAGGGGATTGGCCCAATTGACCAGGCCGGAACAATCCAGCTTGGTTTCCCTGGCCCACCAGCAGAACTATGAAGAAGCGCTGTTGCCCAAAGTGGCACAACTTTATGAGCCCTTTCGCCTGAACTGCCCCATTAAGGGGAAAAAAGTTTTTATCAAACCCAATCTTGTTGAATATAACCCCGTGCGGCCCATTCACACTCACCCGGCGGTGGTGGAAGCTCTGATCCAGCTTTGCCTGGAGGAAGGCGCGGCGGAAATTCTTGTGGGTGAAGGTTCTGGACACCGTAGGAATATGGAAGCCTTGGTGGATCAATGCGGATTGCAGGCTGTCTTGGCCCGGCATGGAGTTGAGTTTGTTGATATCAATCATGATGAGTATGTTGGCCTTCGGAATATGGGACCCAACACCGGATTGGACCGCCTCTATTTTTGCCGCAAGGCTGCAGAAGCCGACGTCTTGATTTCCCTCCCCAAAATGAAAACTCATCATTGGGCGACGGTAACCCTGGGGTTGAAAAACCTCTTTGGCTTGGCCTCAGGGCAAGCGTATGGCTGGCCCAAAAACGACCTTCATTTTCGCGGTATCCCCCACAGTATTGTTGACATTAATTGCACTCGCAAAGCGGATTTAGTTCTTGTCGATGGAATCATGGGAATGCAAGGCGACGGCCCGCTGAGCGGGGATGCCATTCAATCAGGGCTTTTAGTCATGGGGACCGACCCGTTGGCCGTGGATTCCACCTGCGCCAGGTTCATGGGGTTTAATCCGAAAACAATTGGGCATTTGCAATTGGCCTACTCTTGCGGGATTGGGAACCTTGATGAAAAGGAAATCCGGTTGATCGGGGAAATCCCTGAACCTTTGTCCTTTACCCATCCGCCCAAAGAGTTTGCCTCCTGAAAGGCAAGGCAAAGCTGTCTTGGTACCATTCACCTTGCTCCAATTCTTGACCAGGTATAGAATTCGCCGATTGGTTTCAGGTTTTTTTTAAGGGGGGTTAAAAAACCCCTGAGTGAATATAATAGTGTGGTAGGGATTTGGGCCCTTGGCGAGTTTCACTAAACACGCCGTGTAAGCTCGTGGGAATAACCATAGCCCTGGGATGAACCAGAACATGTATGAAAGATTCACGGACCGTGCGCGGAAAGTCATGCAGCTTGCCAACCAAGAAGCGCAGCGTTTTAACCATGAATACATAGGCACGGAGCATATCCTCCTAGGGCTAGTAAAGGAGGGGTCCGGAGTAGCGGCCAATGTGCTGAAAAACCTGGATATCGATTTGCGAAAAATCCGCCTGGAAGTGGAAAAAATCGTCCAGTCCGGGCCGGACATCGTCACCATGGGGAAATTGCCGCAAACTCCCAGAGCGAAAAAAGTCATTGATTATTCCATCGAGGAAGCCCGGAACCTCAACCACAATTATGTCGGGACGGAACACCTGCTGCTGGGGCTTTTACGCGAACAAGAAGGCGTGGCGGCCCAGGTTTTGATGAATCTCGGGTTGAAACTCGAGGATGTTCGCGAGGAAGTACTCAACCTTTTGGGGCACAATATGGGAGCCGAAGAAGGCGCCTCGAGCGCGGCCGGCGCCAGCGCTCCTCCCGGGGAACGGCAACCTTCCCGTGGGAAATCCAAGACCCCGGCCCTCGATAGCTTTGGCCGCGACCTTACAGAACTTGCCAAGCAGGGGAAGTTGGACCCTGTAATCGGCAGGGCGAACGAAATTGAACGGGTGGTCCAGATCTTAAGCCGTCGCACCAAAAACAACCCAGTTCTATTAGGCGAGGCAGGTGTTGGCAAAACCGCAATTGTCGAAGGATTGGCCCAAATGGTGGTGGGAGGAAATGTTCCCGAATTGTTACGCGACCGCAGGATTGTTGTTCTGGACCTGGCCATGATGGTGGCTGGAACCAAATACCGCGGGCAATTCGAAGAAAGAATCAAAGCGGTCATGAACGAGGTCCGCCGAGCCAAGAACACCATTTTGTTCATTGACGAACTGCACACCCTGGTTGGCGCCGGTGGCGCCGAAGGGGCCATTGACGCATCCAATGTGTTAAAACCTGCCTTGGCCCGTGGCGAGATTCAATGCATTGGGGCCACAACCCTGGACGAGTACCGAAAATACATTGAAAAAGATGGCGCGTTGGAACGGCGTTTCCAGCAGATTATTGTGAATCCCCCTTCCAAGGAAGAAGCGGTGGAAATTTTGCGTGGCTTGCGTGACCGCTACGAAGCCCATCACCGGGTTCAAATCAAGGATGAAGCCTTGATCAGCGCGGTGGAATTAAGCGACCGCTATATTTCAGGGCGCTGCCTTCCTGACAAGGCCATCGATGTAATCGATGAAGCGGGCGCCCGGGTGCGTTTGAAGGCCATGACCCGTCCGCCTGATCTAAAGGAACTGGATCAACAAATCGAAAAATTCAACCAGGAAAAAGAAGCCGCCGTTGCCGAGCAAGATTTCGAGAAGGCGGCTCACCTGCGTGACCAAGCCGACAAGCTAAAGAAAAAGAAAGAGTCAATCACCAAGGAATGGCGCGACAAATCCCGCGAGGTGGATGGTGTGGTTGACGAGGATGTGGTAGCCGAAGTAGTCAGCAAAATCACCGGTGTTCCGCTGAAGCGTTTGGAAGACAATGAAACACAAAGGCTCCTGCAAATGGAGGCGGAATTGCATAAGCAAGTGATCAGCCAGCATGAGGCGATTGAGGCCATTGCCAGGGCGGTGAGGAAGAGTCGAGCGGGTTTGAAGGACCCCAAACGGCCGATCGGCAGCTTTATTTTTGCCGGGCCCACTGGTGTCGGGAAAACTCTGCTGGCAAAAAGACTGGCCGCTTTCATGTTTGGCGATGAAAACGCCCTCGTGCAAATTGATATGTCCGAATATTCCGAGAAGCATAATGTTAGCCGATTAATTGGCGCGCCTCCGGGTTATGTGGGTTATGAAGAAGGCGGCCAATTGACGGAAAAAATTCGCCGCCGCCCTTACAGCGTTGTTTTGCTGGATGAAATCGAAAAGGCTCACCACGAAGTCTGGAATATGCTTCTTCAAATCATGGAGGAAGGGCGATTAACTGACAATGTTGGTCGGACAATCGATTTCAAAAATTCCATTCTCATCATGACGACAAACATTGGGGCCGCGGAAATAACCGGAAAAGTTGGTGGCTTTGGCTTCCACAACCGCAAAGACGAACAGGCCAATTACGCCAAGATGAAAGAGACTGTCAAAGGCGCCATGGAAAACAATTTCCGCCCGGAATTCTTGAATCGGGTTGATGATATCATCGTCTTCCGCAGCCTGACCATATCGGATTTGAAAAACATCATCGATATTGAGCTGGCCAAGGTGATTAAGCGCCTGCAAGAAAAGGGATTAAAAATGATCCTATCAGAAGAGGCCAAGGAACTCCTGATCGAGAAGGGAACAAGCCTGGATTTTGGCGCCCGTCCTTTACGCAGGGCTATCGAGCACTGCCTTGAAGACCCGCTTTCGGAGGAATTGCTGCGGGGTAATTTCGTTGGCAAAAACCAAATCAATACTCGTGTTGTGGAAGTAGAGGGCGAAAAGAAAATCGTGTTCGATGCTTCGAAAGAGTCTGAAGAAAAAGAAATGGTCGGGGCTTCTGCCGCCCCAGAAAAAGGCTTGAAGCCGGCCAAGGAATAGGCTGCCGGGCCCTGAATATTAGCGCAGGTGATCCCGGCGGTTGCGTGCGCATGCTTCCAACGCCGGTTTTGGGATTCCTTCAGAATCGACCAATCCCCCATAGGGGTAGTAGGAATCAGCGCTATCCTGGAAGTGCCCCCAATGCACCGATTGAATAAACCTTTTGCAAAACAATAATTTTAAAAAAACATCCGCCCACAGACCCTGGCCGTCAGGAGTTTTTCCACTTTGATAATGGCCGCCAAAGCCTGTGTCGCCAAGACTTTGTGATGGATATCCAATGGTGGCAGTCAAGGGCGACCCGAGAAATGAAAACAAATCCAATAGGCGAGAGGTTTCCATTAAGTCTCTGGTGTAATTCCCGGCGCCGGAATAACCCATGTGAATTTCCAGGTCCAATGCCGCTAAATTTAGTCCGGCCCGGCACAAATTGTCGGCAAAGGTGAATGGCGAAAAATCCCGTTTTTGATTCGAGACATATTCACCCCAAGGACAGGTAATGCCAATTATCGTTTCAATGGATGTGTTAACCTGCTTGGCAATTTCCGCCAGTTTGCAGGTGATGCGGAACAGAATTTCATCGCTGAAATCCTTCAGAATTACCGAGTTCAATCCCGAGCAAACAACCCAGCGGTGAATTTTCCTCTTATAGCGGCGAATTGTGGCATCGATAAATTGGGCCATTACCGTTGCCAGCCCTGTGGGAGTCCCAGAAACATTGCCAATCCACGGGGGCAAGGTCTCCGGCGACATGCTTATGATGGGGCCACCAATAACTTCGATGTTTAAACCCAAACAGGCGTCAACAAGTTTATCCATTTCCTCCCAGGAATAAATTCCTTGGGAAGTTTCGATTCTGCCCCAGGGGATATTTACTTGGGCATGGTTGAAGGCGCTTTTGATTTTTTCCGTTAGGTTCTCGGGAAAAAGCTTGGTAAATCGCGTGGTAAATCCCGTTTCAATGGGCTGGTTGCCTTGGTGGCGGATGGCCAGGACTTGGCTGGTGTATTCCCCCATTAACAAATGGGTGCCTTGGCAAGAGATAGTCAGGGCTTTGCCAGTATGCTCATCGCTTTCAAGGGGATTGCTGGTAGCAATAGCCTTTCCCATTTCCGCGCAGGCCCGCAAGGCGTAATCCTTGATTTTTTCCGGGATCAATAAACCGCCCATTGCCCAGTCCGCCAGGTAGTTTCTTAACTGGTTGACTTTTCCGCGGGCCAATTCAAAGTGCAGATCGTAAGGGGCGCCCCTTTCCATAATTGTGCCAGTGGAAAATATCAGGTCGCCCACGCCATCCACGATCCATGGAGCGTGCAGGAACCCGGAGTCCGGCTCTTCTTTTTTCAAGGATAACTTTGAAGTGGAAATATCCTTTTGGGTGAGAAAAGGCATGGAATCGGGGCCGCCAGTGAAAAAAACATTTTCCAATTCTTGCACCCGTGATTGCGGCAGGGAACTGGGCAAAAGAAAGGAAGTGGTTCCCATGGCAATCCATCAAGAACTGTTAGGAAATAGCCTTAATTTCTGAATTCTCCAAACATTTACCTTATGAGATTTTACTCTAACTTGGGGAACATGCCGGTTTTTTTCAGGATTGTCCCTAAGCGGCCTGGATGTGGGAATCCGTGAGTGAAATCAGGGTGATGCCCAGTTGGTTTGCCAATTGAATCGTTTCTTCTTCTTCCAGGATAATGGTTTGCCCGGCTTCCACTGCCAGAACTTTTCCACCCGCTGCATGCAGTCCTCGGATCGTGCTGCTTCCCACGGTTGGCACATCAAATCGCCGGTCTTGGTTGGGCTTAGCAACCTTGACCACAACAAATCCACCAGCTCGGCAAAATTCCCCCGCCCTTTGGATATTCAGATCGGTGCCCTCAATAGCCTCCACGGCGAGTACCGCCTTGGATTTTACTGCCACGCTTTGGCCGACATCCAACCGGCCCATTTCCCGGGCCAGGCGCCAGCCAAATCGGATGTCTTCCCATTCCAATGAGGAAGGGGAGCGCTTACTTAAAGTTCCTTCACGCACAAGTATCTCCGGACAGTAGTCGAGGGCTGAGCCAATGTGAATTCCGTCCCGTTGAAATTCATTGACTATCCCCAGTAGGATGGAATCGTCCTTGTTATCTTTTCGGTTGCGGGAGAACCAAAAGCGAATTGTGCGCAAGTCGGGAAGCAGGGTGAATATTTTCCAGGGCTTGTGCATAATGTTAGCCTTGTGAATTTTTCCAGCCATAATAACTTCCGAAATATGATTGGCCTTAAAAAAGCGGATTATTTTTCCTAATTGCGCCGGCCCCGCCCATTGGAAATGGTCCGCAAGTTGCGCCAATTCCCCACTGGCTTCCCCCCGTATCCCGGTACAGGCCAAGCGAATGCCCATGTGGCGGCATTTTTTTGCGAAGACAATAGGGAATAATCCGTAACCAGCCAGTAAGCCAATCATTGGAATTCCTCAATCGTAAAAAACAGCCACAACTAATCCTCCTCCGCCATTTGCAGTTTTTGTTTAATTTTTTTCATGTCCTTACAGAGGCCAGGCAGTTTGTCCATGCTCAAGAGAATGCGCTTTTCTTCCCGTTCCGGCCTGGCAGGAGCGCCCAACACATGTTCCCCGCTGAGGGCATCTCGAATTAATCCGGAACGGGCCCCGATGACGACTTTGTCTCCAATTTGGAGGTGGCCTGCAAGCCCGGATTGCCCAGCCATCACCACATAATTTCCCGTGGTGCAGGAACCGGCGATTCCGACTTGAGACACCAGCAAATTGTGCTTGCCGATGTCGCAGTTGTGGCCGACCTGGACCAAGTTGTCGATTTTAGTGCCATCACCAACTCGGGTGGAATCGAAAGTTCCCCGGTCAATGGCGGTGCAGGCGCCGATTTCAACATCATTTCCCAAAACCACTTTTCCAAGTTGCGGAACTTTCACATGACGGCCGTCAAGCATACGGTACCCGAACCCATCCGCGCCGATTACCGCGTTTGCCTGCAGTATTACGCTATTTCCCAATTCGCACTCGTCATAAAGAACGGAATTGGGGTAAAGAGTACACTGATTGCCAATTTTGCAATTCCTGCCGATGGCAACACCGCTGTAAATCACGCAGTTATCACCCACGATAGAACCTTCCCCCACCGAGGCGAACGGGAGGATGGTGGCGCCCTTGCCAATAATCGCTGTGGGGGCGACCCAAGCTAGAGGGTGAATTCCTGGGGCATAGGGGGGCAAGGGTGGCTTGAAGCGTTTAACGACTTGAATGAATGTAGGAAGCGGGTCAGGCACTTGGATTAAAGTTTTTCCTGGAGCCTCGAAAAATTCCCCGGTCAGGGCAACCAAGATGTTGGATTCCAAAAATGGCTTGATGTATTTGGGGTTTTCCACAAAAGTGATTATGTCCGGGGTGCCATAGCGGATGCTGGCAGTGCCGCGAATGGCAATCTCCGGATCTCCCTGGAGTTTTCCCTCCACGAGGCGTGCGATTTCTTGTGCGGTTAGTTCCATGAATTTCCCCCTCCTTCCTTGGCGGGGTAAGGGAATAAAGCCCCGGTATGCTAATGAAAAAGCAAAACCTGGGCAACCTCGGTTTTATTGCCGTTATTCAGCCCGCAGACAGTAAAAAACCCCTTTTGTGTTGCCAATATAAATGGAGTTGCCCGCGAAGACTGGAGAAGCTGCCAATTCGCCGCCAAGGTCCAGTTTTTGCGTTAATTTCCCTGTGGCTAATTCCAGCACATAGAGATTTCCATCAAACGATCCCGCTAAGACTTTGTTTCCCAGGATTAACGGTGAACCGTCTACCTTTCCTTCGGTAGTAAATTCCCATTTCACCAGCCCGGTGGCCTGGTTAATGGCATGGATTTTTTTGTCACGACCACCAACCACGACTAACCCATGTGCAATCGCGCAAGAAGAAAAGAAGGGTTGGGCGCGCTTGGCGGGTTCATAGGTCCATTGCACCGAGGGTTTTTTCCAATTGATTCCTAAAACCTGATTTGACATCGTCCCGACATAAAGGGAATCGCCGCTCAGTGAGGCGGTGGCGCCAGTTTGGCCGCCCAAGTCCAGTGCATGGATTTCCTTTCCCGTCAGGACATCCAGAACATGCAAGGTGCTATCGCAACCGGCGGCAAAGGTTTTTCCTTCCTGAATGGCGCAGGAACCGAAAAAGGGTCCGTCCATGCGGAATTTCCATTTCTCTTTCCCTGCCTCGTCAAGGCAATAAAGGTGTTCATCCTGGCTGCCAAACAAAAGCAGTTTGTTGAAAAAACAGGCGCCGCCTGATATTTCCCCTTGGGTTTGGAAGGTCCACTTGGGATTTCCGTTGGTGGCGTCGCAGCAGTGGAAAAGGCCATTAATGTCTCCGGCGTAAACCGTGCTGTGATTGATGGCCACTGGGGCTTTGATGGGCCCGCACTTTTTTACCCAAACGGTTTGGCCAGTTTTGGCATCAAGGCAATAAAGGTTTTCATCCAGGGATCCAAAGTAGACCTTGCCGCGGAAAACCCCTGCGGTGCTTTCAATCGCGTCTTTTGCCAATACTTTCCACTGAATTTTTAATGGGCCGCGCATCTCTTGGTTAGACACGCCATTTTGCGCAGGGTTGCCCCGGAACACCTCCCAGGAATCGCCCTCTACCTTGGCTTCTTGTCCGGTTAGCGCAAGGGAAATGCTCAAAAAGGGGAGTAAACCGAGGGCCAGAATGGGAATTAGCGACCCATGGCTGCCTGGTAAATTTTTAGCAAGTCTTTTTGGTCCGCGGGACGCGGGTTGAATTGCGCTGTCCATTGTTGCGATGCCTCCTCAGCCAAGACATTCAGGATTCCTGGCGCCACCTTGCATTCATTCAAGTTTCCTGGCAGGCCGCTGGCGCGTTGGAACTGTTCCATGGTTTGGGCCAGGAATTCCCCCCCCGACATTGCGGAGTCTTTCATTCCCGCTTCCAAGGCCAAATCCTGGTACAAATTGCCAACCGTTTCTTGATTGTAGCGAATGACCCAGGGCAACAGGATGCCAATGGCAACGCCATGGGGAATGCCGTAGTGGGCGGTCAAGGGGTTGGCGCAGGAATGGCAAATTCCGAGCATGGAATTTTCAATCGCGTGGCCTGCGAAATGCGCCCCAGTTTGCATTCCCTCACGGGCGGTAATGGAGCCGGGGTTTTCCAAAACTTTGGGAAAATGGCTGACCAAAAGCTGCCAGGCCCTGTGCGAAAAGGCCTGAGACAAAGGATTTCGCTTCAAGGTGACATGGGACTCAATGGCATGGGCCATGGCATCGATTCCGGTGGCGGCAGTGACTTTGGCAGGTTGCGACACGGTTAATTCCGGATCGAGAATGCAAATGCGAAAGGCAGCCTTTTTATCTCCGCAGGCCATTTTCAAGTGGGTTATGGAATCGGTGATCAAGGCGAAGGATTGAGCCTCACTGCCGGTTCCGGCCGTGGTGGGAATTCCAAGGGAAGGAAGCATGGGCTTTTTGGCCAGGCCGATCCCCCGGTAGTCGGCCATTTTTCCACCGTTGGTCAGGAGGAAGTTAATCCCCTTGGCGCAATCCATGGAACTACCTCCGCCCAATGCCACCAAGGTGTCGATCCCGGCGGCTCGCGCTTTTTCCACACCCAGTTCCACATGATGTTCTTGCGGGTTCTCTTCCACCCCATCAAAAACAAAAACTTGGAGGTTTTCTTTTTCCAGGACGGCTTGGGCTTTTTGTGGATGGCCCGCTTTTTCCAACCCGGGATCGGTGACTAATAGAACCCGTTTTGCCCCCAACTCCTTGGCCAATATGCCAAGGCGATCCAGGGCCCCTGGACCGGCAACCACCCGGTTCAACGGCGTAAATTCAAATTCGGAAAACTCAGAAAGAGGATTGTTGAAACGCTCTTTGGCGGTAGAGGTGGGTGAATAAGTTGCCTTCATGCGGCTGGTCCCAGGTTAACCGGGTGGATGGAATCGGCCCGAGATTTATACGATCGATGTACTTGGAATTCATCAAATCCTTGCGGAAAACTTGATCTTGGGTCAAGGCGGTTGCCACCAAGGTCGGCCCGATTATCTTTAGCATATCAGATTGCGGGCATTCAACCACGCTGGCATAGGGGAAGAGGAATTCCTTGTTGGCCAAGGGGTGTTGGGTGTCGCAATTGACAATAGTTGGCAAAAGCCAGGCGCAACGGCCTTCGCGAACAAGCCTGGAGGAACCGCGGATTTTCTCCGTAACATCCACCGCCCCGGGTGTTTGCAAAAGGTTATCCGCCATGGCGGAAATCCGCTCGGCGACATCGGGGTTGGCAAAGGCGGCCAATTCCGCTTTCGGGTCGTCCCAGGCCCTGGCCTGAACCTGAGCCAGCCTTTCCCCCAAGGCCTGGGCGATGGCTTTCCCGTGCCGGGGCGTCCAAATTCCTGAAACATTGATGCACGACCGGCCGCCATTGGCCGCGATCGATTCCAACATCAGGTCGAGATAGTTCCGCCAGTTGTCGGCCTGGTCTTCTCCCAGGAGGATTTTGCTGAACCCGGGGCCGTGGATTTCTACTCGGTGGTCATTACGGTAGGGGTCGGTGGTGGAACTGTCGCCAAAGAGCATGCTGCGGCCGGCGCCCCGGAGAATTTCCCCAGCCCCGGCGTGATCGGCCGGGCAGAGATTCAATGCCATGGGAGGAATTCCCGCCTTCAGCAACGCTTGCAAAACCCGGTTTGGGGTCCAAGGTTCTTCCCTTCCAGGTTTGAGTACCAAAGGAATCTTCAAGGCAATGGCGGGAACCCAAAGGGAGTGCACACCCGGTGAATTGCTGGGCAAGATGGCGCCGAACGATTCACAAGTGGGAGAAAAGCAAAGTGTCCGCCCATCCATGGTTCCATGTCCAGCGTCCAGGATTTCCAGGTTAATGCCCCTGGTGAGCCCTGCCAAAATGGTGTCGATATTCCGCAAGACAAATTCAACTTTGCCGGCGTTGCGCTTACAAAAAACCATGGGAGAACCGGTGGTGGCGGACAGGCAGCGGATGTAATCCTCGAAGGATTGGCTCTCGCTGCCGCAGGGAAGATTTTCACTGGCGAAAATGCGGCCTGCTTCTTTCACCATGGCCACCATTTTGGCCATTGAAATGGCTTGCAGTTCAGCTCGGGCTTCCCCCATTCTGGAAATATCGCGGACAATCTGGCTGCCATTGATTTGGCTGATTTCCGCCACCGAATCACCCGTGACATGGTGAACTAGCTTCACCGTGGCAAGACTCTTGTAGAGTTTCCCCAACCGCAATGCAGGAATGTGAATCATTGATAATGAACCGCCCGTGTATTAGTAAACGCCAACGACCGTGGAGGAAGCGAGTTCGCTAAAGGTGCGGACTCCGCTGACCCCATCCCAGGGGAATTTGTCATAAGGAGGTTCCCGTTCGCCCTCATCCCGCTCAGGGAAACTGGGAACGAAAAATTCCATGGTCAAGGTGGTGAGCAGGACTCTACCGGTCTGGCCGTAGTCCACTACTTGATCGTAATTTTTGGGATTGACTACCTGAATGGCGGCGCGAGGTTGCGGGGCGTAGTAAGAAATCTTGAATTGATCCTCGGGGCCGATCGGCTTGGAACAAGCCAAACCCATCAGGGTGTTGCCGTAGGTTGGAGTCATGTAGACTTCGCCGTTATCCAGCATTTCCTCGTAGGCTTCGCGGGTGAATTCGGGAGTAAACTCGGTTCCACCAGAAAAAATCCCGGTGATGCCGCACGATTTGATCGACCGCAACCCGCCTGGAGGAACTTTTTTGCCCAGGCTACGGAACTTGTCCTCGAGTTTGCCCGCCCGAAGCGCCTCATCCAAGGCGGCCAGCAATTTGGGTGTGGTGAACATGCACTTGATGTCATGGTCTCCGGCCAAAATGGTCAGGGATTGGTCAATGCAGTGCTCTTTGTACAAATTAGCCATTTCGATTTGGCGCATTTTGATGAGCTTGACCACCCAGCGGGGATCGAGGTCGATGCAGAAGCAAATACCGCCCCGGTGTTGGGCCAAATGCTCAATGGCCAGGCGCAACCGACGCGGGCCGGTCGGGCCGAGCATGAGCCAGTTGCTGCCCCGGGGAAAGTACTTGTCCGGGAGTGTTTCCGACATCATTTCGTAATCAATGCGAAAATCATCAATCACGATCCGGGATTTTGGCAGTCCTGTGGTGCCGCCCGTTTCGAATACATAAACGGGCTTTCCTTGCAAACCGCGAGGCACCCACCGTTGCACCGGCCCGCCGCGCAGCCATTCGTCTTCGAAGGTTCCAAAAAGTTTCAAATCTTCAAAGCAATGCACATCTTTGAGCGGATTGAATTTGTAGGACTTTGCTTTATCCAGCCAAAAGGGCGTTCCCGTGTCGGGACTGAAATGCCATTGGACAATTTCCCTGACCTGGGCATCCAGGCGCTCCTTGGCTGCTTTGATTTTGGCTTCCATTGAAAGATTATCTGTCACAAATTCCCCTTTGCTTATCCGTTATTTGCCCGCGATGGCAATTAAGGCCGTGCCTGTGTTAATGTACAAGGCGCCATTGGCCGCCACTAAAGGCCCCTTGATGGGCTGTTCCATTTCCACTTTGTCTGGTTCAGCCTTTTTTCTCCCATGTTTGAAAATATAGATGTCGCCGCTGTCGGTTCCAATGAACACCTTGCCATCGACATAATAAGGCGAAGCCCAGGTCCCATCCCGTAGGTCGTGGTCCCATTGCTTTTCCCCAGTTTGAGCATCGAGGCAGTGGAAATACCCGTCGAGTTCCGCCAAATAAATCAGGCCGTCATGAATGGCAGGCGTACTCAAGGTGCGGCCAAAGCTGATTTCTCTACCCTTCTCCGGCTTGGGCAGGATTTTTCCTCCGTAATGCCACACCAACCCTGATCCCTTGTTGACTGCCGCCTTGGGATCGAAATTGTTGTCCTTGGGAGATAAATCTAATTGCGGGTTGTCCGGAGTTTTGAAAGGGTCAAGACACCAAAAATGCCCTTCCCCAGGACCGTCATCGGGGTTGTTTCCCGTGCCAGAATAAATCTTACCCTCGAAGGCAACCGGAGTGGCCATGATGTAGCTCCGAGTTCCCCGTCCGCCCGGTTTGAACTCGGTGTTTTTTGGGTTGCAATCGAATTTCCATTGGAGCTTGCCCGAGTCCTGTTCGAACCCGTACAACCAGCCATCGCCGCCGGGGAAAACCACTTGCGTTTTTCCTCCCTTGGACACAGCCACGGGATTGGACCATTGCCCTTCCATGATGTTTTTTCCCGGCAGGTTGCTTTTCCATGCCACCTTGCCGGTTTTTTTATCCACAGCGATAAAGCTGGGCGCATCTGGCGCTGGTGCGACATGTTTGTTGGGATCAACCCCGTTCCCCGTGACCACGAAAACTTTGTCGCCAGAAACCAGAGGCGAGCCAATGGCTAAAAAGCAGGGATAAACTCCCAGTTCCTTGACCATGTCAAGTTGCCATTGAATGACAGGCGCGGTTCCATCAGTTTTCGCGCACACCAATTCCGCCTTGTTACTGACATAAAAAATCTTGTTGTCCTCGGCGGCCGGGGTGGAGCCAATGCCTTGCTTGGGCCAGTCATTCAGATCGGGTTCGGGCAATTTGTCATGGGATAGCTGCCATAAAAAGCTGCCATCGGATTCACGAAAGCACATGATAATGCCGCGGTCGCCCGTGACTTTGGCATCTCTGGGCCTTTCATTATTGGTGCCGACATAAATCTTGCCCTGGGAGATGATGGGGCCGCCATAAGCCACGGTGCCAAGGTCGGCTTCCCAGCGCACATTTTTCTTGGCGCCTTTTTTCACATTCCAGGAACCAGGGATGTTTTTTTCCCGTTCGTTGGCCTGGTTTCTGGAAACGGACCCGCCAAACATGGGCCAGTCGCCAGAGGTTTGCTGAGCAGCTTCCGGGAAATAACCGAGTAGGATTCCGCAAACCAAAGGGAAGGCGGCAAGTGTGACTAGCAAACGCATTGGCGTCCTCAATTGGGGTTTACCAAGTTATTCTTTGGTAATGGCAAAAAGGCGGCAGGGGTTTTCCGTAATCATGTATATGGTTCCATTGGCGGCAACGGGAGTGGCTCGGATTTTTCCCTTCATTTCCACGGTGTTCAACAGTTTCTTCTCTTTGCCTGTTTCAAATACAAACAGTTGCCCATTTTCATTGCCGATGTAAACTCGCCCATCGGCTACAAAAGTGGAACTCCAGGTATCGGCTTCCATGTCGTGCTGCCAGTACTTTTTTCCGGTCTTGGCATCGAGGCAGTGGACAAACCCGTCGTATTCGGCAGTGTAAAGAAGCCCTTCGTGGACGGCGACGGTGCTCATGGTCCGGCCGAAATAGTAATTCCGATCGTAGTCCGGGGGCGCATTCCCGCCATAATGCCAAACTAAACCAGAGTTCTTGTTCACTGGGGCGGCGGGGTTGAAATTGTCGTTGACCGGGGAGAGATCTTTTTGCGGATTACTGGGAGTTTTGGTGATGTCAATGCACCAGAGATGGCCCACTCCCTTGTCGTGTTCCGGATCCTGACCCACGCCAATGTAAAGTTTGTTGTCGTAAATTACGGGGGTGGAAACAAAATCGTTTCGGGTTCCCTTGCCGCCCAATTCGTAAACCGAGTTCTTCGGGTTGCAATCAAATTTCCACAGCAGTTCCCCGCTTTCCGGTTTGAAAGCGTAAACCCAGCCATCCCCGCCAGGGAAAATAATCATGGGCTTTCCGGCCGGCTCGGCGTAAACCGGATTGGACCATTGCCCATGCATGAGCAGCTTGCCTTGATTGATCAGGGTTTTAATCTCTACCTTTTCATTGCCTTTCTTGGCTTCCACCAGGCTTTGGCTGGGAAGATTGGAAGACCATTTCACCTTGCCGGTTTTTTTGTCAATGGCCAGAAAGCTTGGCGCGCTCGGCTTGGGAACATTAATGTGGCCTTCGTCCACGCCATTGGATGTGATGACAAATAAGGTGTCGCCCACGAGGAGGGGGGAACAAGTGGCCAGGTTGTGGGGAAAGACATCCAGTTCGGTGATCATGTCGAGCTGCCAGATGATGTCCACATCGGTTTTTTCCTTGTACTTTTCGTCGGTCACGCCATCGTTTTTCCCATCCAAGAAACCTTCCAGGTCGGCGCAGATCACCTGGCACCGGTTGTTGACATAATAAAGGCGGTTACCCTCAACCACAGGACTGGAGCAAATGCCTTCTCGGGGCCAATCGTTAACCCGGCCAGCCGGCAATTTGTCGTGGATGGCTTGCCAAAGTAAATCCCCGGTCTTTTCCGATAGGCACATGAGAATTCCCTTATCCTCCTTGATCAGGGGGTTGCGCGGGGAATCGTTATTGGTGCCAATAAAGATTTTTCCCTGGTAAATAACAGGGCCGCCATAAGCCTTTGAACCCAGGTTTATCACCCACTTGATGTTCTTCCCTGATTCCAGGGAGCCCCAATCTTGTGGAAGGTTTTTTTCAACCAGATTGACCATGTTCCTGCTGACCGTTCCTCCGAACAGGGGCCAGTTGCGGGAGGTCCCTTGCGGCTGGGCAAAAGCGGGAAGCAAGGCCTCGGCCTTTCGCGTATTCAGCAGGTACTGCGTGAAAACCAGGGCGAATACTCCAGTGGTAATACACGCTAAGAGCAAGGACTGGTTTCTTCTTTTTGAAGTCATGTCAATTTCTTTTCCCGCGCTTGAGGTTTGAAATACTTGTTGTTTTACTTGTTGGGTGTCACACGGACATTATCGAAAAAAATCTCCGTGCCGGGCTGATTCTCGAGAATTCTTTTAGCGTTGGCGTAAATTCCCGCGCTGCCATTCACATTTGGAATCGGATCGGTGACTTCCAGAGTCCAGGCAGCCGGTTCCGGCTTTCCACGCGCCCAAACTTTGCCTCGAACCACTCCTTGATTCCCCGATTGCTCGAACGACAGCTTCATATGATACCAGGTTTCCGGTTCCCATTTCCAGGTGATGGTCTTGTCCACTCGAGGAAGCGCGTCCCAAGAAACTAGCCGCAACGATTGAGTTTCTCCCACCAAAATCAAGGAATAACGGTTGGCAATAATACCCATGTCGGGAAGGTCGTCTTTCACCTTTTTTCCCAGGACCTCCGCTTCGATAGTGTAATTAGCCAAATCGGGAGTGGTGATAAAGACATTGGCGCGGGCAGCCAAGGGGCTGGGGTTAATCACCAGTTTTTTCAAAACCTGCCTGCCATCAGGTAATTTGACGATCTCGAATTTTCCCTGGCAGTTGATCCAGCCGCCTGGAGTTCTTTTTTCGGGAATCTTGCTGAAATCCGGGGCGTAAGGAAGAATCGGGGCCACGCGGATTCGGGCTTCACCCGTCAGGTTTCCAGCCTTGGCCAGCACTCTGCCGAATTGGGCTGGAGGATAGGAATTGGCCTGTATGGAAGTGGTTTTTCCCCTGGCTTGCTCCAGTTTGGCCTGGATTGGAGGAGGAGGAACGGCGGGAGGCGCCCCAGGCATTGGGGGCGGCGCCCCTTCAGGCGCTCCAGGCCCTGCCAAGGACCAAGCGACCTCAATTGGCCCCAGGCGGTTGCCGTTTTTATCATAAGCGATCGCCTGAATTTCTTGTTTGGAGTTGGGAAAAATAACCGCGTCGGCGGGAAAAATCTGAATGTGCGCTGGCTCTCCATTGGGCGCGCGTGGTTTTTCCTTTACCGGGCTGGTTGGGACCCCTTGGCCATTCTTGGTCCCGATGCAATATAAATTGTGGCTGGTCATGAAGACAATTTTTCCGTCAGCAATGGCGGGGCTGCCGTTCAATTGAACCTCTTCCCCGCCTTGACCACGGAAAAAATGCTGATGAATCCTGCGGCAGGTGCTTTCCCCTGGCTTCAAAATGTGAAATTTGGAATCGACCTCGGGAAGGTAAATTTTCCCGTCGGCCAGCACCGGCGACCCTTTGGTGTTGCGGCCATATTGAAATTTCCAAATTTCTTTTCCGTCGGCAGCATCCAGGCAATGCAACGAACCGACTTCTCCGCAAACATAAAGGCGGCCCTGGTGAAAAACCGGCGAGGCAAACTTTGCCTTGATGCCATCGGTTTGCCACACTACCTTTGGTTCGCCTTTGGTCACCTGGGACCCGTCCAGGCAAATCACTCTGCCCTGGGAGTTGGTGCCGATGTTTTCCTCCCCTTGGCCAATGAAAACCAGATTGCCATTGACCACGGGAGAACAATTCACAGACCCGCTGCCAAACAAATGGCTCCAAACCTTTTCCCCGGTGCGAACTTTAAAAGCGTGGACTCCCCCGTCACCTCCGCCCGAGACTAGCAATCGCTGACCGGCGATTTCCGTCACGACCGGGCAAGAATAATAGGTGTCCTTGACCTGGTTGCCCGTGGAACTCCACCAAACGATCTGCCCCGTTTTTTTGTCGAATGCCACAAAGCGGTTTCTGCCAATCGCTTGCCCGCCCCAACTGGCGTTGATCATGCCGATAATCAAAAGGTTCTCGTCGATAATAGGGCTGGTAACGCGGCCGCCATAGCCAGAGATTCTGCCAAATTCCTCCGTCAAGGAATGAGTCCAGAGGATTTTGCCATCTTTGTCAAAACAAAATAGAAGGCCCTGCGTGCCATGGGCATAAACATTTCCGGTTTCCGGGTCGCCCGCCAAGGTTGTCCAGCCGAGGCGGACACTCACAATGTCGGTGTGAAAAACATTGAATTTGTATTCCCACAATAATTTCCCGGTATCGAAGGAGAAGCACATGACGCGTTCTTGCTCGGTGAGCCCGGCGCCGTCTTTGTTAATGATGAAAACGCGGTTGTTCAAAATGAGGGGTGTCGTCCTGCCCCCGTAGGGGGCTGACCAGTGCAGGTTGGAATCGGGATTGCCTGGGACCGGGGACCATTTTTCCGGCAAATTGGTGTCCAAGGCGACGCCATTTTGCCCGGGCCCGCGCCAATGACTCCAATCGGCCGCAAGGCTTAAATTAGCCGCCAGGCAAAAACCCAAAATGGATAAAACAAAGGATTTCATGGCTTTCCTGCTCGTGGTTTAACAGGGGAAAACTCAGGTGGGTCACTTTCCTTCACAGGATTGTTTTAACAAAAAAAAATCAGGTTTCACCCTTCTTTTTTCGAGAATACCTGAAATCGTTTTGCCTTGTGTTCGGCGCGCGGGAGAGTTCCAGGAGAAACGACTTTCACTTCCGCGGTAAAATGGAAGCGCTCCTTGAATTTGGCGGATATTCCCGCGGCCAAGGATTGAACCTCGGTCTCCGCCAACTCGATTTCCAAAACAAGTTCTCCGCCTTTTTCTTTCCAATAAACCGCCCGGTATTCATTGATTTCGGGGAATTCATGGAGGAATCCCTGAATGGCCGAAGGGAAAAAGTTGTTCCCTTTTATGAAAATCATTTCGTCGGTGCGTCCCAGAATGCCGCCTTTCAGACTTTGCCCGGAAAACCCGCAATCGCAATTTCCAAATTCCCCTTGCACCAAGTCACCCGTGCGGTACCGGAACACTGCGGAGCCAACACGGCCCAGACTGGTTAAGACCAATTCACCCATGGCGCTGGGTTCCAGGGGCTTGCTGGAAACCGGGTCGATGATTTCTGCGAAAAATGCATCCGGGATAAGGTGGAGCAGCATTGGGTGGTTGGGGCACTCAACCGAAACGGGTCCGGTTTCAGTCATGCCGTGATGGTCGACAACAATTTTACCCCAATGCCTTTCAATCCGGCTTCGCGTTGCGGGTATGGATGCCCCAGGTTCCCCTGCGAGAATGATCTTTCTTAACGGGATTGAGCGAAGATTAATGCCTTTCTGTTCCGCAACTTCTCCGAGTTTAAGGGCATAACTTGGGGTGCATAACAGGACTGTGATTGCGTGCTTTTGGATCGATGCCACTCGGGCCTCGGAGGACAACCCGCCGCCAGGGAGGGTGAAGTAGCCGGATTGGCCCGCGGCTTCAAAGGCAGTCCAGAACCCCAGGAATGGTCCGAAGGAGAAAGGGAAAAACAATCGGTCACTGGGCTTCAAACCCGCAGTGCGAAATATGTATTTCCAATTACCCAACATCCAATTCCAACCCACCTGGGTGTCGAGAAACACCAAGGGCTTTCCCGTGGAACCGGAAGTTTGATGCATCCTGCAATAAAACCCCGGGGGCGAATAATGGAATTTTCCATAGGGCGGGTGGTCTTCCTGATCTTCTTGGAGGTCTTTTTTGGTAGTAAAAGGCAAGTCAAAAAAATGGTTGCCAAGCCAATCACTCAGATTGTTGCGAGGGACTTCCAATTTGGATTGGTAAAAGGTGTTTTGAGACAGAACCTGTTCCCAGAAGGAAAAAACCAAGGGGTTTGGTTTTTTCGTTTCTGGCACGGCTTTCCTCCTGCCTTGGGAATCTGCTTACCTGATATCAAAGCAAAAGAGCAATTCTTGATCCCGGATATAAAGGTGGCCATTGGAAATCACTGGATGAGTCCAAATCCGGCCCCGGGATTTCCGGATTTTTGAAAGTTCCGGCAGAGTGAACTTGGAGATTTCTTTGTATCCCTCTGGCGAGGCGGCGAGCATGGCAATTTCCCCGGCATCTTCGGTTAAAAGGTAAAGGCGCCCGTCGGCAACGCAGACAGATCCAGCCCCCAAGGCCCTTCGCGGCGCGGTCCAAGCCACTTTGCCTGTCTCCAGTTCCAGGCATTCCCAGGCGCGACGCAAATGAAATCCATAAACATGTTTTCCCACTAAAACGATGCCACCGTTATCATTGGCGATGTCCTTCTTGGAATAAACCGCATCGGCGGTAAACTGGCTTCCTGACTTATTGATTTTCAGGCAATCGCTTCCCGCGCCAAATCCCGCGGAAGTGAATACCAGGTTGCCGGAAATGACTGGGGTCGTGCAGACGACATCCGGATAAGGGCTTTCGCGTTTGAATTCCCAAAGCTTTTTGCCATTTTCGGGGTTGGCGCCGACGCAACCGGTTTGCGTGATTTGCACAACGGTTTTTTGCCCGTGAAAAGTTGCTTGGAGGGGTGAGGCGTAGGGAGCTTGGTAGGTAATTTCCGCTGAACGCCAGAGGACTTCCCCGGTTTTCTTGTTCAAAGCTGCCAACAATCCCTGCGGGCCCCCCGGCACGCAAATCAGTTTTTCCCCGTCAATCAATGGGGACCAAGAATAACCCCAGCCCATTTTGTCCGGTCCGCCGCCAATCGGGTTGACTTCGCCTTTAAGTTCCTGTGGCAGATTTTTTTTCCAAACGATTTTTCCGGAATTGGCATCCGCGCAAACGAGGATTCCCTGGCTCCCAAGTCCATAGACCAAGTTGCCATCGACGGTTGGAGTGGAATTCGGCCCGGCGCTGAAGGAATTGCCGTTAAAATCAAAGGATGGCCCCAAAG
>SHZZ01000047.1 GCA_009692005.1 Gemmataceae bacterium
GGCCCCAAGGGGCCAAGCGTGATTTGTTCTTCGCTGGAATCGCAGTGGTCCAGGGGATAAATTGATTAGGCATGGAGATATTCCTCCGTGAGCGTCCACCAGGGCTTTCTCTTTAAAAGAGGAAAAGGGAAGGAAAATCCAGGTTTCCCTGAAAATTGCATTTGTTAAATAACTCCTGAGAATCTAATATCAAGAATGATCTCTTATCCTCATTTTTCAGGAGCTATTCCATGACTTCGAAACGCCAGGGTTTTACCCTGATTGAACTGTTGGTGGTTATCGCCATCATCGCTATTCTCATCGGCTTGCTTTTGCCAGCAGTGCAAAAAGTGCGCGAGGCCGCCAGCCGCATGCGCTGTTCCAACAATTTGAAACAGGTCAGCCTGGCGCTGCACAATTGCCACGACACCCAGAAATCGTTCCCTAAAAATCCGTATGTCGGCACGGCCGCGCAATTGCCTGGCCTGGGCTGGCACTTCTACATCCTTCCCTACATCGAACAAACCAATATTTACAAGCTGGGGGATCCGTTGCAGTCCGGATATTCCGCCGGAACTCCCAATGTGGTTCTTGGCAATCAGATGGTTTCCACCTTTCTCTGCCCGAGCAGCACTAATATTGAATCCTCCAGCGCCATTGATTCTCCGGGCGGCGGACGCCTGGCCAAAACCACGCACTACTACGGCAACGCCGGGCCCAAGGGAACCAATCTCACCCTTAACCAGCTTTACCCTGTCAACACGGCTGGCGCCGGCCAAGGCGGCCTCGCCGCCGGCGGCATCCTGCCTTTCATGGTCACGGTTGTGAACCAGGCCGGCATGACCCCCATCCCCGCCCCTTCCAGCATCACACTCAACGACATTAAGGATGGTTCAAGCAACACTCTATTGGTTTTTGAAATGTCCTGGATCGGTTTGGAAGTTGCCCCGGGTTCTTTCAGGGCCTGGCAACGGGGATTCGGCTGGAACAACGACAGCAACTGTTCCAAGAATGTCACCAACGCCATGCGCACCGTCAAATACAACGGTGGCGGAAACTACAACGACATCAGCATGGGCAGCAACCACACCGGCGGCTGCAATGTCTCCATGGCCGACTGCAGCGTCCGCTTTCTTCGCGACTCGATTGATCTTAACCGCGTGCTTCTTCCCATGGCCAGCCGAGACGGTGGCGAAGTCTTTTCTGATTAATTTCCTCCAGGGTAATTGAACATGAGAGCGTCTTTTCTTTTTTTTGCATTGGGTTTTCTCGCTGGCTGCGCTGAAAAGGAATCTGCGCGTTTTCGCCTGACTGGAACCGTCACTTTTGATGGCAAGCCGGTGCCTTTTGGCGATGTCCTCTTTACCCCAGATGGCAGCAAGGGCAACTCCGGCCCGCAGGGGATTGCCCACATCCGTGACGGTAAATACGACACCGGGGCGCTGGATGGCAAAGGGGTCGGCGGGGGGCCCACGGTCGTTCGCGTCACCGGGCTGACTGGCCCGAATGGCAAGCTGATCTGCGAGTTTGAGATGCCTGCGGACCTGCCCAAGGGAGAGGGCAAACACGATATCGTGGTGCCCAAGGGGGGCGCCAAAGGGCAAAAAGGGCCGGATATTTAATCCCTGCGAGTCTATTTCATGCTCCCTTCCCCTGGGGTCGCGGCGCCCCAAACCGGCCAATTCTTCAGGCTAGTGCCTGGCGTTCCCAAGGATGCCTGCCAGGTTTCCGCTCTGGGGACCTGGGCAAGAAAGTGTTATTGAGGCAAGGAACCGCGCCTGCAATTTCACTCTTCATTCCTTTTTTCCTGAACATTTCTCATTGACAGCCCCAAGGAAAAAGTTATTTCCCCGGCTGGCTTAATGCCCACTTTCCGGATGGGGGCCCGGGAGGCCTTTGGGCAAGATTCTAGGGGGGGCTATGAAAACCCATTTCTTTTGGGGCAGGTTGCTTTCCATTCCATTGGCAGTCCTTTTGGCTTGCGCCCTTTCTTCACCTGCTTCTCATGCGGAAGATGAACCAGGGACAATCGAGGACCGGCTGGAGAAGCTGGAAAAGCAAAATGCCGCGTTGCGAAAGCTCCTGGAATCCCCTTTGGGTGCGAAGCCTGGCAATGCGGCTGAAGAGTTAAAAAAAACCAGCTCTGGCACAAGCGCCACGGAAATCCTGGCCCTGCCGGCGCAGAACGCCCCGGCGCAAACGGTGGATAAAGCCGCCACGGCCGCCGCTTCCAAAGCTTCTACCATTTTCAAGTTCCACTATAAGAACGGCTTCTGGGCCGAGACCGAAGACAAGAACTTCACCCTGCACATCATGCCCTATGTCCAATTCGACAACGGCTGGTATTCGGTGGGGGATAACATCAACACAACCATGGACACCCGATTGAACGACGGGTCAGACCTGCGGCGCATGCGCCCGCGCTTCGAGGGAAAAGTCTTTCAGCAATTTTCTTACCAGTTCGAGTTCGATGTCTCCGGCGGCACCGACTTTCGCAATTTGCAAGTCGATCCGCAGGCGCCCTTGTTCATCACCGACGCCTGGATGGCCATGGACGACATCCCCCTTGTTGGCACCGTGCGCATTGGCCACCAGAAGGAATACTTGTCGTTCAACAACGGCACCAGCAGCCGATTTCAAACCTTCATGGAACGGCCGCTGATCTTCGACGCCATTGAAGATCCATTTCAGTTCGACAACGGCGTCACGGCGTTCAATTCCTTTTTTGAAAAACGCCTGCATGTGTATTCGGGATTCTTCCGCACTGGAACCCGCACCGGGGCCTTCGGCATTGGCGATGGCCGCTACGCCTTTGATGAGCGGCTGGTTTGGTTTCCTCTCCTCGATCCGGAAAACCAGCGCTGGTTTTTACTGGGCGCCGCCGGCTCGGTTCGCGCACTTCCCTATTCCAATTTCGCCACTTCCGCCAACACCTCGACGCTGCTGCCAACGATTAGGTTTTTCAACCGCCCCACGATTCGGGCCGGCGGCGGCTTCCAGATTCCTCGCATCATCAGCACTCCGCAACTGTTCAGCTCCGATGTGGAAACCATCATGATCTTTGGTGCGCAAGGAGCCTTCGGCCGCTTCACTTTCGGCGGGGAATATGCCGCCGCCTACCTCGGCGAAACCTTTTTGAACACCATGCCAGGATATGTTCCCCCCACCAGTTCCGGCGGGCGCGCCGCGCAAAGCATCGGCAATATGTCTGCTGATGGTTTTTATGTGCAAGCGCTCTACTTCCTCACCTGTGGCGATCATCACGAGGTCAACACCCAGATCCCCGGCTGGTCGCGAGTTAACCCCACGCGGCCTTTCATGTTCCGCAGGTCCAGCGATGGAGAAATCACCAAGGGCCCCGGAGCCTGGGAAGTGGGCGTGCGCTACGACATCATGAATTACGGCAACCCATTGTTCCAGCAGGCGTTCATCCCCGTGGCGCAATCTGGGGGGCGCTACCAGGTGGTCAACTTCGCCTTGAACTGGTACTTGAATCCCAACATGAAAATTATGGCCGACTACACCTACAACTTGCGCGGAACTGGGCAGGAAGGAGGCAATGGCACCTTCAGCGCCTTTGGCATGCGCACGCAGATGGATTTTTAACCAGAGCCGAGATTACCCAGGGGGGGTGTTTTTTACAGGGGGGTGTTTTGACCAAGAAGAAAGCCGGGCCGAAAGCCTGGCTTTTGGCTTCCTGCTTTTTCCTCAACATGAACTTGCTGGGAGATTCCCAGGCCGAGGAAAAGAAGGAGGGCCAGGAGCCCGTTTTTCCCATTCCCATGGGTGAACCAAGGGAATTGGGGACCGAGGAACGGCTGCAAATCCTGGAACGCCGCAATCTCGAATTGCGCAGGTTGCTTGGCCTTGAACCGCCCGGCACGGAAGAGGCGCTCCCCCGCGACGGCGCGGCGATCCAAGCTTTGCCTTTGGATCTCCGCCAGCGCCTGTTGCCCAACCAGCCCAGCGATCCGGAAGAAAAAACACTTCGCGCTTATTGGAATAACGGCTTCGAGGCCGCCAACGCCGACCGCTCTTTCCTCTTTCGCCTGGGCGGCACCATCGATTTCGATAACTCCTGGTACGCCCTTTCCTCGGCCATGCAGCCGACACTGACCAACCCGCTGCTGGATGGATCGGAACTGCGCCGGGCCCGAGTGCGCGCCGGCGGGACCGCCTTCACCCAGTTTGATTTTCTCTTTGAAGCCGACTTCTCTTCCGGTTCCGATTTCCGCACTCTGGCGCCCGATCCGCAAACACCGCTCTACCTCACCCATGCCTGGGTGGCCATGAACGAGATTCCCTGGATTGGCACCATCCGCGTCGGCCATCAGCGCGAACTGCTGACTTTTTCCAACTCCACTGACGGGCGCTTCCTTCCTTTCATGGAGCGGCCCTATCTCTACGATGCCTTCAACGATTTTTTCCAGTACAGCACGGGGATCGCGGCAACGCGTGATTATTTTGACCAGCGGTTGCAGAGCTGGGTCGGGTTGTTTCGCACCGGGACCCGCACCGGGGCCTTTGGCGTCGGCGATGGCGATGGCGCTTTTTCCGCTCGTTTGAACTGGCAGCCGCTTTTGAATCCCGAACGGGAACGCTGGATGACCATGGGCGCCGCCGGCTCCGTTCGCACCATTCCGAAAGACCCAGGCTACATGTTTTACTCGGCCCGGCCCCTCACCCGCGCCGGGTCCGCTTACCAGGTTCCCTTCCTCGTCGTCACGCCGGAACTCTATTCCCCGGACCTGGTCAACTATCTCAACTTCAACCTGCACACCGCCTGGGGGCCATTCTCCCTCGGAGGAGAATTCCTTTCCTCCTGGATGACCAACACTCTTGCCGGAGGCTTTCCCGTTCCCGGCGCCCCAGTGCCCAGCGAACTCACCCCCGCGGGAAACCTTGCCTTCAATGCCTTCTACATTGAATTGCTCTGCTTCCTCACCCCGGGCGACCACCGCCCTTTGGATTTAGGAATGATGGGCTACGACCGTGTATTACCCAGGCGAAACTTTTTTTGGAAGAAGCGCATCGACCCTGAGGAAGAAACCGGCTGGGGCGCCTGGGAGGCAGGTTTGCGCCTTGATCAACTCAATCTCAATAGCGGCCTGATCCAGGCAGGGAACCTGCAATCTCTTTCACTAGGCATCAACTGGTATTGGAACCCCAACATGAAGCTGGTGGGCAACTACATTTACACCTTCCGCGAGGTGGAGGCTCCCCAGGGTACGGGAAACATTCAAGCCTTCGGCCTGCGCGCCCATGTCGATTTCTGATTCTTGACCCGCTTGGCCCCCTTTTGCTACTGTCTCCACAGTAACAAGGCCCCCAGGGCTGGACACTTGAATCAAGCAAATGAAAATGGTGGTTCTCTGAGGCAAACAGCGCGCCTTTGTAAACGGTGGCTGCGTCGGCATTTCGCCCGCCGACTTCATATCCACGACCTGCTCCACTGGCCCGCTGCCGAGAGGCCTTGGCCCTGGCAACAAGGCAACCACCTCGCCAGTTGGCTGGCACGCTTCGGCCTGTCACCTCCTTTTCCTTTACCCGACCCAGCCGGATTCTCCGCCGCTGTCGCGCTTTATGAATACCTGCCCGAGGTCCGATCAGTTTTTCCCCTGGGCCTGACACCGTTCGGCTTACGCCCCTTCACCGGTTGGTTGCTCACCGATGGACTGACTTCGCACGGCATGTCCCTGGAAAAAGTTCTGGGGTTTCTCCAGGGAACACCCGAGAAGTCCGGGCAACTCTGGGCCATTTCCTATTTGAATCAGCCCGAGTGGCAAGAAAAGTTTCCCCGGGCCCTGCGTTTCGAGGAGGAGTGGCGAAAGCTGCTTGCCTGGCTGCGAAGAAAATATCCCTTGCGCGGTAATGCCAGGTGGTTGCCTGCATTCCCTTGTGGATTGCTGGGGGAAACGGGCCGCGTGCAAGTGGCGGGTCATTTTCAATATCCGTCGGGGTTGCAAGTCGCTGCCGATGCCCTGGTGGAATCGCTGCAAGCCGCCGGTTGTCCGGTGTCGAGACGAGGAGTGCCTGCCGCTGCCACCGATCAGCCTCGAGATTTTTCCTGCCGCGCCCTTCTCGAGACCGGCCAGACCATTGTGGTCATGTCGCCGCAGCCTTACTTCGCTTCCTGGGCCAGTCGCGCCGGCGTGTTTCTTCCACCGCCGCACAGGGTGTATGGCGTCTGGTACTGGGAGATGGAGGAAACTCCAGATGAATGGGCAGACCTGACCGAGGGGGTGGAGGAACTTTGGGCGCCAACCACTTTCATTCAAAAAGCTCTGGAAAAAACGCTGACTGGAAAAGTGGCGGCCATGCTTCCCGCCGTGACGCTGCCTTCGTTTCAACCGCTAACGCGGGCGGAGCTGGGCCTGCCGATGGAGGATTTCCTTTTCCTTTTTGTTTTCGATCTGGCCAGTGTCATGGAAAGGAAGAACCCGCTGGGGCTAATTCGGGCCTTTGACATGGCTTTTGAAAACGCCCCGGGAACCGGCCTGGTGATCAAGGTGTCGCGGGGGGAACAGCATCCAAGGGAAATGAATTTACTTCTCCAGGCGGCGAAGGGGAAACGGGTTGCGCTTCTCGAGGGGAATTATTCCCGGGAAAAAGTATTGGCGCTGATGCAGGCTTGCGATGCCTATGTTTCATTGCACCGCTCCGAGGGGTTTGGCTTAACCTTGGCCGAGGCCATGCTGCTGGGCAAGCCGGTGCTGGCCACGGATTATTCTGGCAACACCGACTTCCTGGATGCCTCGTGCTCCTTGCCCGTGAACTTCACCCGGGTGGAACTGGCCCAGGATTTTGGCCCGTACAAGAAAGGCTGGCATTGGGCGGAACCCGATCTTGCGGATGCCGCTGAAAAAATGCGCCGCCTCGCCAGCGACCGCCAGTTGGCGCTGCGCCTGGGAGAATTGGGCCGCCAGCGTGCCCTGAAATTATTTTCAAACAAAGCCGCAGGCCAAAGAATGCTCGCCCGCTTGAACCGCTGGTAAAGCTTATTCCATTGGAGCAGCGGCTCGCCCAGAATATTTACTCCTGCCAAAGCCCATTCTCTTTTTTCTGGCTTTACTTCCAGGGCCATGGCACACTTTCCAAAGCCCGCTCCAGGATGCAAGACCCATGAGCGATTCAAGCAACCGCTATTACTCCGTCGATGCCTATCGCGGATTCACCATGCTGGCCATGATTTCCTCCGGCCTGGGCATGAGCAAGCTCCTGTTAGACCCCAACTGGCGCTGGCTTGCCGACCAGTTCACCCACCGCGATTGGATAGGCTGCACTTTCTGGGACTTGATCCAGCCTTCCTTCATGTTTCTCGTTGGCGTCTCCATGCCGCTGGCCTTTGGCCTGCGCCAGCAGCGTGGCGAAACCTACAAACAGCAGCTTCACCATGCCCTTACCCGCGTTTTTAGCCTGGTGGTCATTGGCATCCTGCTCGACTCCTTTGGCAAAAACGAACCAGTGATTCAGTTCATTCGCGTGCTGCAGCAAATAGCACTCGGCTACCTGGTGGCTTTTTTCACACTGCGGTTGAAATGGCAGGGCCAGGCAGGCGTGGCCATCCTTTGCCTGGCAATTCACACGGCCTTGCACCTGATCCATGGGGGAACGAACGGCAATCCCTGGGAACGGAACTACAATTTCGGTTACTTACTCGATGTGAAAATTAACGATTTCTTCAAGGGCCTGGGCTTGCCGACACTGTTTCCCCCCAGCACGGGAGGTTACGCCACCACCAATGCCATCTCAGCGGCTGCCACGATTATCGGCGGGGTACTCTGCGGTGAACTGTTGCGCAAGAAAATGGCCATTCAAAAAGAATTAATGATTTTCGTTGCCGCCGGCGCCTCCCTCCTGCTTGTCGGCTGGGGTTTATCCTTTTGTCTCCCCATGGTGAAGAAGGTCTGGACCGCCTCGTTCGGCCTCTTCTCTCTTGGCTGGACCTTCCTCATGCTGGCAGGGTTTCACGCCATTATCGAAGGGTTCGGCTGGCGCAAGTGGGCCTTCCCCCTGGTGGTTGCCGGATTGAATTCGATCATTCTTTATGTCAGCTCCGCGACTTTGGGCGGGCCTTTCCGCTCCCTGTTACAGCCCTTTACGCAAAACCCGCTATCGGTCCTGGCCGACTGGGCCCCGGTCGTGCTGGCCATGCTGGTAGTGACCTGCCATTGGACGCTGGCGTATTTTCTCTACCGTCGCGGCATCTTTTTCAAGGCCTAAAGAAGTTACTGCCCAAAAGTCTTGAGCATCGTTTGCGCCACCAGGCGGTTGCCCGCTTCATTCAGGTGCACGCGGTCGCTGGTCAAAACCCCGGCGGCTTTTTTCTGGGGATTGTTTTCCTTCAAGTGGTCGACAAAGGTCTTGCGCAGATCGCACAAATTCAGCTTGAGTTCACCAGCTAACTTGCGGCTGATGGCGGCGTACTCATCCAGCTTGGAATCGAGGCTGTTGGCGCCAGCGGGGAGTTCGCCAATCATGGTGGGAGTGCACAAGACAACCCGGGCCCCGGCCTTGGTGCATTTGCCAATCACTTCCCTCAGGCCAGCTTCAAAAGCCTCGGGAGAGGTGCCGCGCTTGGCATCTTTTTCCCCGTGCCAGACATCGTTGATGCCGATGTAAATGAAAACGATGGTGGGTTTCTTGGCAACAACATCTTTATCAACGCGGCGCTGCAGGTCGGGCACCTTGTTGCCGCTGATCCCCGCGCCCAGGCATTCCACTGCCAGGTTCATGTCGGCAAACTGATTGCGGATGACTTGGATATACCCTTTGCCCTGGTTGCCCCCGGCAGTGATTGAATCCCCAAGGAAAACGATGCGGTCGCCTTTCTTCAACTGGATCGGCGCGGGATCCGCAGCGGAACCAAAATTGGCCAGGATGGTTATCAGAGAAACCGCGGCGGCAAGTCGAAGCATGAAGCACCTCAGTTACGGAATGGGGTTAAGAAAAAAGTATAGCAGACTTGGTGAAAAAGCCGAGCGGGAATCTGGGTGTCCCCTTAATGGGCGAAGAGCGGGACCAAACTGGCGCCGGACGCCCTGGGTGCGCGGGCATCTTGCCCGCATCAAGAGGAAGAAGCGGGCAAGATGCCCGCGCACCCAGGAGGCAAGCGACTCAACAACGGCGCCAAGGCAGCCACGGTTGCCGCCGAGGCTGAGAAAGCCGAGCTGGTCGAGCAGATCGGCAGGCTCAAGGTAGAGTGGCTGAAAAAAAGTCAGTCCAATCGCCTGAACGGCAGCGGGTCAGGGCCGGCTGCCTGGGCCGCTGTGGCGCAGCAGTTTCAATTCAGTGTCGGGAAATGATTTACGGATGCCGCCGCAGCCATCGGCGATGTAATCAAAAACACAGTGGGTTTCGTTCCGGGAAAGTATTTTGATCCCCACGCCCATGCAACCGGTATGAACCCCGCCGGAAGCCCCGATTGGACAGGTCTTGGGGTCGAAAGCGATCTTGTTTTTATCACGGTTTAAAGAAGGCAAGGGCGGTTCAGCACAAGCCCCCACCAGGGACAACAACGCCATAATCAGGCAATTCGCCATGCTATTCCCTCCTGATTACCAGACGGCTCAGGAGGATAAAAGTTGGCTGAACAGGCAAAAAATCAACCGCCCTTCTTTTTCCGGGGTGCGCGAGGTTGATCCTCCTTGTTGACCTGGGGCAGAGCCAAAAAAACCTTCTAACAATTAATTATCCCTCTTTTACATCCCCGCGCTTATTATTACAATTGACGGAGCCCTTGTTTTTCATTCTTTCCCCGGGTGCTCTCCGGATTTTTTGGAGGATCAACCATGTCCTTGTTAAAGAAGGGCTTTACCCTTATTGAGTTGCTGGTGGTTATCGCCATCATTGCCATTTTAATCGGTTTGCTTTTGCCTGCGGTACAAAAGGTCCGGGAAGCGGCCAACCGCATGAAGTGCCAGAATAACATGAAGCAATTCGGCCTGGCCTCGCATAACTATGAAAGCACCCACGGGTCCCTGCCGCCTCGTTATGGCACCAAGGAAGTCGCAGGCACCGTCTATTCCAACGATGCCAGCCCGCAGGCGCTGATCCTGGCCTATGTGGAACAGGCCAGCAAGTTCAGCCAGTTCAACTTCGATTACAATGTGTGGAACGACCTTCCCCTGGGAAACAACCCGGCCATAGTAAAGGTTAATTTGCGCGCCCGCACCCAGGACATTCCCATTTTCATGTGCCCTTCCGATTTTTCCGCCTCGCAACGCGGATCGAACGATGTCAATGCCAGCGAAGGCTATCAGGGGCGGTTGAATTACTTGGCTTGCACCGGCACCAGCGGCATCGCCACCCGAA
Organism: Gemmataceae bacterium; assembly: GCA_009692005.1. Taxonomy (GTDB): domain Bacteria; phylum Planctomycetota; class Planctomycetia; order Gemmatales; family Gemmataceae; genus SHZZ01. The sequence goes on from SHZZ01000047.1 coordinate 10,294, forward strand.
ACAATAACCTGGCGGGGATATTTTCCGGCCCCCGCCCACCTGGGGCACTCATGCCAGGTTGCAAGCTCAACCATATTAAAGACGGCACCAGCAACACCGCCCTCTTCGCTGAAGTGATGCGGTCCACCCATCCCTGGCCGGCGGTTGTCAATGTCCGCGATAACACCGTCATGATTTTGAATGCGGCAGTCAGTGTCGCCAATGAAACCGATGTGCGCAATGTCGGCCCCTGCATGGCGGGAGGCAACCCCTGGACATCCTCCATCAAGTATGTGGGGTTGCAATTTGCCCGCAACTTGACCGGCACCACCACCTACACCCACACCCTGCCGCCAAACTGGAACCGGCTGCTTCCCGACACCAACCTGCAGAAATACAACTGCGGCGACACCGCCATTGCTTATCAACATGTTGCCGCCAGCAGCTACCACAGCGGCGGGGTCAATGTCGGCATGGCTGATGGCTCTGTCAAGTTTGTCAGCGATGGCATCGACTTTGCCACCTGGCAGGCGGCTGGCACGAGAGAAGGTTTCGAACCGGACCAACTTCCCTGATCCCTGCGTCTATCCTTCGCCCTTTTACCTTCACTCCTTTTCCTTTTTCAATGGATGGCATATGCGAACTAGTGCACTTGCTTTGGCGCTGATCTCTTTTTCACTCCTCGGCTGTTCGGGGAACCCCGGAGGTGTCGGCCCGGGGATGGAAGCCCAGGAAGCCTTGATGAAGGACGCGGGCGATTTGCTGCGCTGCGGCACGGGCAATCACGCCAAGCTTGCCGACTTGGCTCCTTTTGAAGCCAATTTCCCAAAGGCCTTTCAAGCGCTGAAGTCTGGTGACATCGTGGTCAATTGGGGTACGGCCATGTTGGGTGAGGGAGAATCTGCCAAAGCGCCGCAGGCCATCATTGCCCACGATAAAGAGGCCCAAGCCTCGGGCGGTTGGGTGATGTTTACGAACGGCACAGCGAAGAAAGTGACCGCGGCGGAGTTTTCTACCTTCAACAAAAAATAGCCGAAGGGGGAAAAGACAGAAAACCCTTAAGTGTCAAGGGGCCAAGCGTCAGCGACGGATTCTTTTGGCCCCTCTCCCCCACTGCTCGCAGCATGGAGAGGGGGGAAAGTATTGCTGGCTGGAGCTATCCTTGGCCTTCTTTTAGGCCTGCTTTAGAACAAGTTCCTTTAGTGCGCCGTCCAGGTTTCCAAACTGGAAGGTAAATCCGCTCTGCAGAAGCTTCTCGGGCAAAACCCGGGTGCTGCTTAATAGCAGGGCGCTGGCCATTTCCCCGAAAAGCAGTTTCAAAAAAAGACCCGGCACAGCGAAGAGCGTTGGCCGACAAAGCGCCTTCCCCAGGATGACGGTGAATTCCCGGTTGGTCACCGGCGAGGGAGAAACAGCGTTGACCGGCCCGCTTAATTTCTCTTGCTGAAGCAAATAAAGGCAAATGGACAAAACATCGTGGAGGGCAACCCAACTTTGCCATTGCTTGCCGCTACCCAGGCACCCCCCCAGGCATAAACGAAATGGCGTAAGCATTTTCTTCAAGGCGCCACCGAGGGGGGTTAGCACCATCCCCAGGCGCAAGTGAATCAGGCGAATTCCTGCCGACGAGGCGCTTTGCGCCGCCCCTTCCCATTCCTGGCAGACTTCTGAAAGGAAGCCCGTTCCTGGCAGACTGGTTTCCGTGAGTATCTCGTCGCCCCTTTCCCCGTAGTATCCCACTGCGGAAGCGCTGATTAACACCTGGGGAGGTTTTTTTAGCCGAGCAAAGGATTGACAAAGAAAGCGGGTGCCTTCGACCCGGCTGGCGCGGATGCGTTCTTTTTGTTTCTTACTCCACCTTTTCCCGGCGATGTTTTCCCCCGCCAGGTGAATCACCGCGTCGAGCCCCTCGCAGCGCTGGCTGTCGATCTGGCCGGTGTCGGGATTCCAAGAAATGGCATTTCCGCCTGATTGGCGGACTCCCCGGACCAAGGGGAAGACTTCATGCCCCGAGGCAATCAGGAAAGGAACGAGCGCCGAGCCGATCAGACCGCTGGCGCCGGAAATGGCAACCTTCCAAGGACTGGCCAAGGTGTCATGCTGTTGCAACCCTGGTTCTCCGGCGGGGTGAAAAAACCCGCCGCGGACGCTGCGGGCTCGAAGGAGTCCGGGCTAATCCTTTTTCTCCCCTTCTTTTTTCTTCTCCCCTTCCTTGCGAATGCCAGCAACCTCTTTCTTTTCCCGCGACAGCAACTGCGGCAGATTGGCCACGCGCATCGCCGTCACCGCCATCACCTGCGCCCCTTGCACTAGGTCGGCTTCAATGGCCTTATCGAGCGTGTCGCTCTGGGTGTGGTGGGTAAAGCGGTACTCGACCATGTCCTGGTTGCAGGCGAAGCCGGGCACGCCGGCGCTTTCAAAAGGAAGGTGGTCGGTGCCGCCCATGGAGCGGGTGGTAATTTCCTTGAAGCCGATTTCCTTTAACGAGAGCAGCTCCTTTTCAAAAAGGGGCTTGAGGACTTCGCGGCCTTGCAATCCAAAGCCGAGGACTTTACCCGTGCCGGTGTCGTGCACCACAGCCATGGAGGTTTTCACCAACTCGCTTTTGTGTCTTTCACAATAGGCCTTCGAGCCGTGCAACCCCTGCTCTTCCCCCGTGAAGAGAACAAAGCGAATGGTGCGCTTGGGCTTGATGCCGGACTTGATAATGGCGCGGGCGGCTTCCAGGGTGACGCATGACCCGGTGCCGTTGTCCGTGGCGCCCTGGGCCAGATCCCAGGAATCGAGGTGCGCGCCGAGAACCACAAATTCATCCGGTTTTTCCGAGCCAACGATTTCCCCTACAGTGTTGAAAACCGTCACCGGCCCAGGAATAAACTTGTTGCTGACCTCGAGTTCGATGCGGGTTTTCGCTGGCGCCGGCCGGCTGGCCATGCGCCAAAGCTGGGCGTAATGCTCATGGGCCACAAAAAGCTGAGTAATGGAATCCTGCTCGCTGGCGCGTTCCTTACCCCGCCACGATCCGGTGGTAACCAGCAGCCCGTGTGGCTTGGCGGAATCAGTCAAGGTGGCAGCAACGCCTTCAGTTTTCAAAAACTCCCGCAGCTCTTGCTGGAAGCCGCTGTCGAAAAAGCCGCCGCGCAATCCCCCTTGCTTGGGCTGTTCCCCTTTGGCCTCGCCTTTATTTTCTCCTTTAGCCCCAGGCTGGCCCTCTCCTTTTTCACCCTTCTTGAATTGCCCGCGGGGAAAACCGCCCGTTGGCCGCTCGCCCGGGTTGGGCGACACCGTGTTGACCGGCGCAATTGGCCGCGGCTCACTGCGCAGGATCACCGCGTTCTTCAGCTTGCCCTTGTACTGCGCCAGGTCTTCGCGTTTGCTAGCTTTGAAAATCACCACATCGCATTCAATCTTCCCCTTGGTGCCGGGAACCCAACCTGCGCTGGCCACCAGGATCGGCCTGCCGTTGGCCGGTTCGATAAACCGCGCCGAGGCGCTGCCCCGTTCCCAGCCGATGGGGATCTCGTACGGCTCAAGGCGGACATTTTCCAACCCGTAGGCTTTCATCTTGGCCGCCGTCCAATCGTTGGCTTGCTTGAGCCGGTCGGAACCGGTCAAGCGCGGCCCGATCATGTCGCACAAGTACGACAAGTTTTTCATGATCTCGGTGTTACTTTTAACTTCCTTCATGATGACTTGATCGGCGACCAAGGCCTTGGCATCAACCGGTTCGGCTTGCTGGGCCAGCAATTGGAAAGCGCAAAAAAGCGTGGCGAGGAAAAGACCCATGCGGGTGAAATACTTCATGAAACCCTCAACCTTGGATGAAATGGATGTTTCTACTGCCTTGACCTTCCGGGATTATGAACCAGGAAATGGGCCAAGACAACGAAAAACTGCCCGCCAAAAGGCGCCAGACCCTTTTTGGGCTTCCTGTTGACCTGCCCAATTGGCCGGGCAATAATGGCTTACCCAGGAAACCAGGAGATTTTGCCGTGCTGCGTGTTCTCGGCGGGCCGAAGCGGCTTTGCAGCGGAGTCACCCGCAGGGATCTCCTTTTGGCCGGGAGTTTGGGTTTTATTGGCGTGAACCCGGTTCTGGCAGGAAGCAAAAGAGAAGGCGGCGCCACTTTTCCCAACTTCGGCAAAGCCAAAAATATCATTCTGCTTTATCTCTTCGGCGGACCCAGCCACCTGGAAACCTGGGACATGAAACCAAGCGCCCCGGTGGAAATCCGCGGCGATTTCAAACCGATTGCCACCTCACTGCCTGGCTGCCAAGTCAATGAACATTTGCCACGCATCGCCAGAATCATGGACAAGGTCACCGTGGTCCGTTCGCTGACCCATCCGTGGAACTTTCACGGCATGCAGTACGCCACCACCGGCCTCCCCGTTGGCAGCATTCCCGTGGAGGAAACCGATGTCCACCCGCTGCATCAGCCGTTTCTCGGCTCGGTGAAAATTTGGCACGACCAGCATAAACAGGGAAGAAAAGCCCGTGGCGCCGTCCCCGACAACATCCTCCTCCCCTTCACCCTCAGCAGCAAACGCCCTGCCGCGCGCTACGCCAAACCCTATGGTTCCTTCCTGGGCAATACCTTCGATCCTATCGCCACGGAATTCAAAGGCGATCCGACCCGTAGCATGGTCAGGCGCTCGCACGGCCCCGCAACGGAAATTTGGGACCCCTACCTGGGGGTGAAACCCGGGTGCAGGTTCTCCCTAGCGCCTGAAGCCGAGTTGACTGCCGACATTACTTTCGACCGCCTCAACCGCCGCAAGTCCCTGCTGGAGCAAATGGAAAGCTCCCTGCGCCTGGCAGGCGGAGAAAAAATGGCCCAGCAAAGAGAACTGGCCTTTTCACTCCTCGATTCCCCCGCCGTGCGCCATGCCTTCGCCTTGGAAAAGGAACCGCTCAGCTTGCGCGAGGCGTATGGCATGAGCCTTTTCGGGCAAGCGACTCTGCAGGCCCGCAGGCTGGTGGAATCCGGTTGCAAGTTCGTCACGGTGGTCTGGGACGAGTTCGGCCAGTTGAACGCTGGCTGGGACACCCATGTGGACCACTACAATCGTTTGAAGAACGAACTGCTGCCCGGTTTCGACCTGGCTTTTTCCGCCTTGGTACAAGATCTGGAAACGCGCGGCATGCTCGACGACACCCTGGTGCTGGTGATGAACGAGATGGGCCGCACCCCCAGGTTCGAGGGTGATGGCCGCGGCCATTGGGGCCACGCCTATTCCAATATGTTCGTCGGAGCGGGAATCCAGCGCGGACAGGTGGTGGGAAAAACGGACCGCATCGGCGGCATCGTCACCGACAGGCCAGTTTCCGCCAAGGATGTTCTCGCCACCATTTATCACTTGGCTGGTATCGATCCCAGGTCGGTGCTGATCGACAAGTTGAACCGCCCGGTGCCCTTGGTCCACGACGGCCAGGTCATTCCGGAAATGCTGGCTTAAGGTTTACAGGCGTGGAAATGCCGCCCTATTTCCTGGTGAACCTGCGGCGATGGCAATCGAACCGAATCTGCTGGTGACCTTTCCCCCTAGGCCCGCGGCGTTTCCTGGTATATTTGCAACCCAGCCTTCCTATAGTTGACCAGCGCGTGCGCATGGTCGTTCGTGCATGTATGCAGCCAGACCCGCTTCGGCTGGCAACTCCAGGCCCGGTGCAAAGCCCAGTGAAGGAAATACTTGCCCAACCCCTGGCCGATATGCTCGCCCATCAGTCCGAACTGCGTGATTTCAATTTCCCATTCTTTTCTTCGGTCGAGTTCCACGAAACCCCCAGGCGAGCCATTCACCATCAGCACATGCACTTCATTCAAGGGGTCTTGGAGAATTGACTTCAGATCGCTGTCGGACATTTTCTTTCGGCTGGTCCAGCCGTAATCGCGGCCAACCGTTTCGTAAAGGAAACGGTAATAAGCCACCGTGGGCCGAACGGCATGAACTGTGGACAAGCCTTCCCGCGGCGGGGGAATGGTCCGCACAGGCGCTGCGAACATCTCCAGAAAATAGGTCGTGCCCGGCATATTAATAATCAGCGATGGAGCCGTCTTTTAATGTGCGCCCAGGCCATTTGTAACTCTGCGGCTTTTTCGCCTCTTCTTCCAGACGGTCCGCGTCCACTTCCACGCCAAGACCCGGCCCGCCGGGCAAACCGATGTACCCCTCGGCGTCCAGCTTCCAGCTCATGCGCGTGATTCCCTTCATGTTGAAACCCTGGTTGTCGGGGTAAAACTCGTGAATGAGAAACAGGGGAATGGACGCGGCCACATGCAAGCTGGCGCTGATGCCGAGCGAACCCGCGGTGCAGTGCGGCGCCAACGGCACCTGATAAGCTTCCGCCAGGATGGCGATCTTGCGCATCGAGGTGATGCCGCCCGTGTGGCAGCAATCGGGTTGCAAGATGTCCAGGCAGCGGTTTTGTAAATAAGGAAGAAATTCGAAGATGGTCCTATCGCGTTCGCCACTGGCCAACGGGATGGAGATTTTTTCCTTCAACCGTTTGAAGACATCGATATTGCCCGGGACGGCCGGCTCTTCAATAAAGAGCAGGTCGTAGGATTTGAGGGCGCCGGCCAGTTGAATGAGCGTTGCCGGCGGAATAGCGCAATGGGCGTCAAACATGACGGTGCCGTTCGGCCCGACTTGTTCCCTTGCGGATTTGATAGAAGCGACAATGCGGTCGATGTCGGCTGGATTGCCGCTGTGTTCAAACACTCCCGGGGGCGGCACCTTTTTCGCCTTGTCGGTGTGGTAAACGCGGATACGGTCGCGGCACGGCCCGCCCAGCAGCGCGTAGATAGGCGTATTCCACAGTTTGCCTGCGATGTCCCACAGGGCAATGTCGATGCCGGCCATGGTGTGGATCATGAAGGGGCCGCCGCGGATGTCACGGTGGGCGCGGAAAAGTTTTTGCCACAGGTGCTCGATCCGCGTCGGGTTTTCCCCAGCGATGATTTCAAACAGCGATTCCGCCAGGGGCTTGGAAACGCGCGGGTCCACCCCTTTGATTTCCCCCCAGCCGGTCACACCGTGATTGGTGTCAATGCGGACGAACACCGCCGGGCCGACCCAGAAGGTTCGCATGCGCGTGATTTTGATATTGGAAGAACGGTCGGCGACTGCTGCCGCCGGGTTCCGTTCCTGCCCCACGACTTCAGATAGCAGGGCTTGCCCCGCCGCCAGAATTCCCGCCGCTCCGAGCAACTCCCTGCGATTCGCTGCCATCTTCTTACCTCCATTTACTTGAAACGGTTCAACTAACCTCGGCAACATCCACCAGGCGACTTTTTTCCACAATCGATTTTGCCCCCGCCAGCACGATCGCTGTCACCGCGATGATCTCTTCATGCGGGATTGGTTCCACACGGGTCAGCGCCATCTCACGAAACACCGCCGCCATGCGAAACATTTCATAATGGTGCCCGTACCAAAAATCCCCCTCCATCGATGGCGTGAATTCAAATCGCTTCTTTTGAAAAAACACGCTGGTGTGGCAATATTCCCACTCGGGGTTGGGGCGGCCGAACCAGATCTCTCCGGGCATTCGGTCGGGGTAGGTGACCAGGGCATGGCAGGTGTCTTCCCTGGCATAAAGGCTGACGCTTTTCACCCCCGGGCCGAGCAAAGTCACCACTGTCCAGGCCGGGTGCTGGCCGTAAACCAGCCAGCCATCGGGCTGGTATCCCCCTTGCACCCCGGCGATGACATAACGGATCGGCCCCCATTCGCCGCTATCCCGCCGTCGCAACGCCGTCTCCATTCCCAATTCATGGCGGAACAAACTGGAAGACATGATGGGCGCCCTATGCTTCCGCGCGAAATCCAAAATCTTTTTCGTCTCCTTCACCGTGCCGCCAATTGGCTTGTCGCAGAAGCAGGGGAGTCCTTTTTGCAGGGCCGGGGCGATCAAGTCGAAATGGTCGTCGCCAAACCCAGAGGCGTCGCCTAGCCAGACTGCATCGACCTGGTTGGCCAGGTCTTCAGGTGATTTGGCCGGTTTCACTCCGGCAAAAGCCTCGGCAAAGGGACCAGCGTTCTTCTCATCGGTATCGAAATAGTGCGTGATGCGGGTGCCCGTAAAGGGCAAGGCATCCCAGTTCATCTTGGGATTACGCACATACTTTTTGAAATAGTCGGCGGAGCCCGGGTCGAGATATTTCTTGATCGCGTTCAAGTCGCAGGTGGGATGCAGGTACTGGGCAAAATGCCAGGTGTGCCCGTTTCTCGCCTGCGGTTTTCCCCGGATGGACGCCGAGATCACCCCGATCCGCAGTTCTTTTTTCTTTGGTTCCGGGGCCAGGTCCAAGGCGGGGAGCAAGGCCCCCGACAGCAACACGCTTCGCCGAGTCACCGGCCCGTTCAAGTTGGTTTCCATGGCTTTGGCCCTTGGTGGGTTATCCGTTTAGGTGGGATAAAAACTCAGTCTTTGCTGGCGTGATTCTCTGGCCGGATTATCTCCCACCGGGAGTGTTTGTCAACGAAATCCCTGGCCAGGCTGGAGCCTGGCGTTCCCAGGGAAGAGAAAAATAGCGGGTTCGTCATGTCATCCGGCTTTTCCCGGATCCACAAGAATACCCAATATTTTGGGGTTTGGTAACGCCCCGAGAAACCATGTCAAATGTAGAGCTTGGAAGGGCGCTTTTTTTGAAATCCAAACGCACAATTTGGCCGATCAAGAGTTAGGTTAACAATTCCCCAAGGGAGGTTATGCCATGATGCCTTCGATGCTGCTTTTTTTCGGTTTGGCCTTCCTTCAAGAGGAAGGTGAAGTTTTGGACCGTGGCGCCATCCATGAAGCCTATGCTCAACCCGTCTTAATTCGTCCCGCGCCGGGCCCTGTTCTGGATCGCAAACCCCCAGACCCCCTCCGCGAGGTCCCCCCAGAGGAAAAACCCGAAGGGGAAAATGTCCGCTGGATCGCTGGCTATTGGCGGTTGGATGAAGACCGCAACGACTTCGTTTGGGTCAGCGGTTTTTGGAGGCAGATTCCTCCAGGCATGGAGTGGATTTCGGGCAGGTTTATCCAGGCTGAGAAAGGCTGGCGCTGGTATCCAGGGTATTGGAAACCATTGGCCGTCGGGCTCGAAGATCCTGTCGAAGATGCCCCTCCCCCGATTCCAGAAATTGGCCCCTCGGTCCCGGCTCCCCAACCTGACATGACCTGGTCACAAGGGTATTGGGATTGGCGGGGTGGGGGTTATGCATGGCGGCCTGGCCTTTGGAGGGCACATCGCCCTGGTTGGGTTTGGACTCCCACCTGTTGGACCTACACTCCTTCCGGGTATGTTCGCCTTCCTGGTTACTGGGACTATGCCCTTGAATATCGGGGTTTTCTCTTCAGCACCGTCTATTATTCTCGTCCGATGTATCAGCGTCCGGGCTTTTACCATCGCCCGCAATGGGTGATCCGAACCAACGATCTTCCGGGCGGGTTGTTTGTCCGATCCGGTTGTGGCAATTATTTCTACGGCGACTACTTCCGTCCTACCTTTGCCAATCAGGGTTTTCAATTTTGGACCAATTTGGGGCGAGCCAATAGGCCAGACCCAATATTCGACTATTACCGAATGGAGCGCCAGGATCTTTGGGCCCAGTCGGTTCGTCAATATGGTCGCGATCGGATTAGTGGAAAGCCTGGGGCTCCGCCTACTTTTGTTCCCGTGCCGAACCCAACACGAACACCCGGGGCCCCCGTGGCAAATGTCCCCCCCATGGGGGTAGGCCAGATTGGAAAATGGGTGTCTCAATTGCCCAAAAAACCACCCAGTTTGGTGAGCGGCCATAAGCCCCCCCCGAAGCATATTGTCAAGGATCCTTCCAACCCCAGAACTCCTCCAAAACCGAAGACGCCGGAGGCTGCTCCTCCAAAACCGAAGACGCCGGAGGCTGCTCCTCCCAAACCGAAGACGCCGGAGGCTGCTCCTCCAAAACCGAAGACGCCGGAGGCTGCTCCTCCAAAACCGAAGACGCCGGAGGTTGCTCCTCCCAAACCGAAGACGCCGGAGGCTGCTCCTCCAAAACCGAAGACGCCGGAGGCTGCTCCTCCCAAACCGAAGACGCCGGAGGCTGCTCCTCCCAAACCGAAGACGCCGGAGGTTGTTCCTCCAAAACCAAAGACACCTGAGGCTGCTCCTTCCAAGCCGAAGACGCCGGAGGTTGCTCCTCCAAAACCGAAGACTCGTTAGTTCTTTGCTGGGATCGCCGCGATTTACGAGCCCGAAGCGTGAGCGACGGGTTTCTTTTTTTTGGTCCCCTCACCGCCCTACCTCACTGCTTCGCAGCGTGGAGAGGGGGCAAGAAAAAAGGGCGGGTGCGAGGCACCGTCCAAGCCCCTAGGGTGCTTGGCCCCTTGGGACCAAGCACGCCTTAATTGATTTTTCTTAAGTACGACTTGAGGTCCCGGGTCAAGCGGGAGGAGTCGCCTTCCGAAATCAGGAAAACATCCTGGTTGGGAGCATCCTTGACACGGGCATAGTACCGTTTCGAACCGCCTTCCAGCCGGCCAAGTAGCAGCGCTTTCCGCCCCTGCGGCGTATCCAACTCGATCACCATCTCCGCCGGATCCAGCCCAAACAGATTCAACGAGGCGCCCTTGTCCGCTACATAGCGTTCCAGTTTCAACCCAGCCAGAGCGGCCAGAGTATCGTTCACCAGGGTATCGTTGACCACCTCGGCCGGCTTGCCCGCCAGTTGCCATGCAGTGTCTTTTTTGAGGAACTCGAAGGAGCTGCCACCGGCCGTCAGGCGGAAGCGCTCCACCTGGACCGCATCGAGCGGCGGGTTCCAAACTTGCCTGGGGCGGAATTCACCCAGCAGCAGTGAGGAAACCTTGGGATCCATAAGGAACACCAGCTCCTTCCCTGGGATCATGGCGTAAGCCCGGCCGGTGCTTTCATCGCGTTTTCCCAAATGCAGCGCCAAGACCGGCTTGCTGTTTGAAAGAATCGTCCAGCGAGTTTCGGGCTTGTCGAGGCCAAAGCGGGCCAAGGCGGCGGCATCGGGTTTCTCCACCACCAGCTCATCGGCGCGCAGGCGGGCCAGAGCATCGACGGTGTCGTCAAGAAGTTGCTGGTCGGCATCCGCATTCAGCGGCTCGATCAATTTCCAGGTTCCATCCACCTTTGCAAAGGCGGCTTTACGCGCACCACGCTCAAGATTCAACCTGTCGGCATCGGGGAATTTGGCCAGGGAGCGGTCACGGAAACCCAAGGGTCCGGCAAGAAGAAGTTTCACCACATCGGCGGAGGCGACGCCCACCGAGTTCCCTCCCTCAACCATGACATAGCGCTTGCCCGCCTGCCCCGGGGGTTCCTTGCCCACGAAAAGTTTCTTCACCAGCCCCTTCATCTGGATTTGCAAAACCGCGAACGGCTGGTCAAGTGAAAAGGGTTTCAAATCGCCTGGTGGGAAGGCGGCAATGGCATCCACGCGGAAGTTAGCCAGGCGGCTGGCCAGAGTTTCCGCCGTTTTATCGTCGGCCTTGATGGCCAGGGGCGTTTCCAGGTTCCAGCCGCTATCCTGGCGCGCCAGTTTCAATTCGCCCGCCAAACCGGTTCGGGAAAGGGAAACGATGTCGGCGGAGTTCAATTGCAGCAGGTCCCGAGGGACATAATCGAGGTAGCCGCGGGACAGCACGGCGGCCACGCCAGGCAGCAGGACGAACACCCCGGGTTCTTTGTCGAAGCGGGCGTGACGGTAGCCTGGCCGGTCCTTCACTTCGCTGCCGAGCTGCAGGATTTTCTTTTCCACTTTATCCCCGTCGCGAAGGATGAGAGAAATGGAAGAGGCGGGTTTGTCCAGGCCGAATGGCTGGAGGTTGAGCGGTTCGCCCCAGGCGGCAAAGCGGTCGGCGCGCAAGTTGAACCACAGTGCAATCAGTGCGGCCAGGGCATCTGGCTCGGCGTTAAACTCGCCGGCGCGCGCTTCTTTCCCTTTCCAAATCTCCCCTTCCTTTTTCAAAGTGAAGGGCCCCATGGGAGATTGAAATTCCATGGCCGCCAGTCGCGAGGGGTCGGTTTTCAACACCACGGGGTCCAGGAAGTCAAGCGGGTCAAGGTTAAACGAGGAAGCCAGCGAGGCGCCGATGATGCCCACCGCTTGCTGCCCCTCCAGCCGTGCAAAGCGGGCTTGGGTTTTTTCCTCCGCCACTTTCCCCACCACCAGGGTTTGCGCCTTGCCCTCTTTGCCCGTCACCGTCAGTTTGAGGAAAGGCTTGTCGAGTCCGAACTCGGCAGGGTTTTTGGCTGCGAAGGCAGCAAACTTTTCAGTCTTTGGCGCCGACGCCTCGTTCACCACGGGCTGGGCGGCCTCAGGCAAAACCGGGGCGGAAAAAGGCTGGGCCACCTTCCACTGGTTGTTTTTTTTCTCCAGCGTGAACGATTTCTTCTCACCTTCCACGCGGATGGAAGCCAAGTCTTCAGGATTGATTTTCCAGAATTCCTGGGGAAGGAAGGCCAGAGCGTCGCGGTCGATGGCAGTGAAAAGTTCGTTGGGAATAGTAAAGACCGGTCCCTGGCCGTCCAGGCGGGCGAAGTACCCCGGCTGCATCCCCCGTGCTTTTCCCGCAGTCAAAATTTTCACCGGCTTATCCTTGGCCTTCATGCCGAGGGAAACTTTAACCGCAGGTTCACTCAGGCCGTACTTGCTGTTCAGGTCGGCTGCCGAGGGGTTTTCCTCCACGAACTCCAGCGCTTCCATGGCAGCGAGAGAGGAGGCGAGCTGGGCCACCTTGGGGTCGTCGAGTGAAGGGTTGCCGGGTTGCGCGAAGACCCACTTACCGGCTTCAGTTTTTTTGAACTCCACCTGGCCGACTTTTCTGAACAGGGTGATGGAAGAGAGATCGTCCGCCACCAGGTCGAGAACGCGCTTGCCGCGGTAGGCCATGGCCGGGCGCGCCACCAGGGATGCCAAGGAATCGTCGACGCGGTTGACTCGCGGGAAGCCTGCCACGGAGGCGTACTGTTTCTTTTCCTTGGCCTCATGTTTTCCCAAAAGCAAGGTCGCGGTCCGCTGGCGCTTGGCCTTTTTCCCGTCGGCGCCGGGCTGGGCGGTTTTGTCTTCCTCCTCGAGTGTGATGGTGATTTTACTGGCGGGCTTGTCGAGCCCGTAATCGGGCAGCTTGGCCCCGTCGAGAATGTCCTTCCCCCGGGCTTCCAACCCCGCGGCCTTGGTCAGCAAGTCGGTCACTTTTTCGGAATCGGCGTCAGCGCGAAAAGGCTTCTCCACCTTCCAGCGCTCGCCCTCCTTGGCCAGCGTTACCTCCACCGGCCCTTGAATCTCCACACGCGTGGCGTCGGCCACGCTCAGGGGGAGAAGTTGCGGATTGCGCAAGGCCTCCACCGCGACAAAAACATCCTTGAGCCTGTCGCCCTCGATTTCAAAAACCTGGCTGTTCTCTTTCACCTTGGCAAAGCGCAATTCATGGATGACGGTCTCTTCCTGGGGCGGCAGGCCCGGCGGCAGACCGGGCGGGTTTGGCCGCTGGCGCTTGCTCGTTCGCGTCGATGACACTTTACCGATCTCCAGGGTAATGACCGAACCATCCAGCCGGGTGACGGTGAGAGTCTTCTCGGGCTTGTCGAGCCCCGTCTTAATGGGATCGGCGGCGACAAACTTTTCCGCCCACAGTTCGGGTATGGCAGTGAGGAAGGCGTCACGGGCCTTGGGTTCAATCAGGTCGCGGCCGACGGGATCTTGCAATTCCCACTCGTCCGCCTTCTTGGCGAGGGAGAAGCCGGCCTTTTTGCCGTTGTCGTCGAAGACCACCGCGACAGACTTGGCCAAAAGTTTCTCCCCTTTTTGCGACGAGGAGAGAGAACCTTCTTTTGAAACAGCGAGCCGTTCGCCCGGAAAGAGGCGCCGCTGCTGGTAATAATCGGCCGACCGGTCGAGGGCGCGCACCACGCCCGGCCCCAGGCGGTAGACGATGGGGGAATTGGCCAGGCGCATGTAGTCGGGCTCGGCAAAGCGGTTTTCGCCGGATGCCGCCGGGCTTTGCGAAAACTCCAAAATTATCTCTTTGGCCTGCCCCCCGGACAGAGTTTCCAGCTTGACCACGGCGCGCGGCTTTTCAAACCCGAGAGCGCCCGGTGACTGGAGCGTGATCGGTTGAAACCGCGAACGCAACCCGAGCAGCAGGGCCACTAGCCGATCGACCTCGGCTGCGCGAGTGGGCCATTTTCCTGGTAGGTTCCAGGGCGCTTGCGCCGACAGCCTTTGCAATTGGACGACTTGACCGCCCAGGCCGCCGAGGTTGATTTCGATCTTGCGCAGAGAATCGGCAGTGACCGAGTCGAGCGGGCCAGCAAGGGCCGAGCCGCTGTGGTTATCCTTCAATCCAGGCAGAGCCAGCAGCGACAAGGCGGCGCAAAACAGCAATCCCAGCGTAACGGTATTTTTCCAATTCATGAACGGCGAGCCCCAAGGATAAAGTTCAATCAGCGCATTCGCCTCAGGACCAGGGCGACAAAGCCGAGGTAGGCGAAGAAAGCGGGCAGGCCGAGGCGCGCGCCCCAGAGCCACAGGTCCTGCGACCGCCTGGGCAAGTTGACTCTGGGGAATTGCCACGCAGGCGAAACGGCGGGCAACAGGTCGTCGCGGCCGGTAAGCCAGTTGCAAATGTCGAGGACCAGCCTTTGCTTTGCGGTGTCGAGTGTTGGCCCGACCAGGAACCAGCTTTCGCCAATGACGGCGGCGCGCACGGTGCGGCCCTTCACTTCGTCCGCGCCGAGCCATTCCGGGGGAATGGGAACCTCGGCGGCGGCGCCAACGGGAAAGGGCCCCCGCCTTCGGGCATCGAGCGTGCCTTTGTTCGGGTCTTTGTCATCCGGGTTGTAGGCGGGCATTTTTCTGTCGCCGCCCAGACCCTGTGATTCAGGAAACGGCTGCGCTTCGTTCCAGGAATCAGCGCTAGTGAGGAAGAGGGTGGGGTCGTGTGCCAGCTTCAAGCCCTTGGGCTCAAAATACACCGGCCGCGGATGCCTGAGGCTCAGGTCCATGGCGCCCTTGACCGACTGGCCGCGCGCCGACAGCCGCAGCGCTTCCCGGACTGGGTGGGCCTTCAACGGCCAGGAAGGTTTCAACGCCGGCGGCAGACCCGCCCCTTCCTTCCACTCCAGGGCCAAAGGGGGAATCTTCACATTTGTCCCGCCCGTGAGCAGCCCCGCCATTTGCTCGCCGAACCCTTCCACCTCCTCGTCAAAAAGAACCGTTTGCCTGCCGAAACGAAACCCGAGTTGCCCAAGAAGCTCCTCGAAGCCGTCGTTGGCGGTGAAGCCAGGCGGCACCGGCCCCTGGTCTGGCGCTTCGTTGGCCGGACCCACCAGGGCCAACAACGGTTTTCCCGACTTGACAAATCCCTTGACGGCCTTGAGCTGGGCCGGGTCGAGTCCATGCAGCCAGGAAGGCAGGTTGCGGTCGTCGGTGATGACATCATGCAGCGAGGGCCGTGGCACAACAAGCAGGTCGCAGTCGGCTAGGAGGAAACTGGTTTTCGCTTCCAGGTCGGCCAAGCGCTGTTGCTCAACCAGGGAATCGACATCGAGGGAGTTGCGCTCAACGAGGACCTCGTCCTTTTGCTTTTTGAAGCGGTCGCGAGCCTCCTGAATGTTTTTTCTTTCGGCCTCGAAATACTCCACCTGAAGTTTTCTCTGGTCTTCGGACAGCTTGGCGCCGCGCAGGAGGTCGGCATAGGTCTTTTCTAAATCCGCCAGCGGGGTCAATTTCCACTGCTCCACCATTTTCCCCAGCGAGGCCATTCCCTTGTCGAACCTCTCCAGGTTCAGGTCGAGGCCGCGCAGCCTTTGTTCCAGCCTGTCGAGCTTGCTTTCATCAAAGGTGTAGGCCACCGCCGTTACCGGCCGCTGGCGAAGTTTTCTCAAAAGGATGTCGCGGACTTCGTACCCCTGCGATTCCAAGGCCGCCCTCAGCCCGGCCAGGCCGAATGATTCCGTCCCCTTGGTGGTCAGCCACTCATCGACGACGGCGACGGCCACGCGCGGCTTGCGCGCTTCCAGCGCCAGGATCCGCCGTGCGAACAACTCCACGGCGCGAGAGCCCTCGCCCCCCTGCGGCAGCAGCACCAAGTTGCCTTTGCCTTCGTTCGCAGATTGTGACGCTGCCTTGTCCAGCCGGTAAAACTCGTTGAAGCCCAGCCGCTGGATCATTTCCTGGCCTGTGGCGCCTTGTTTGCGCGCCCAGAAGAAGATGCTGTTTTCCGGCGCAGTTTCTATCGCCTTGGCCAGCGCGGGAGCCTGACGCGACAACGATGCCAACCGGCCCTCGTAGCTTTCCTCTTCCACATCGAGGACGATGACTTTGAACTTCGGCCCCAGTTCACGCAATTGATCCACCAGGTCCTTCACCTTGCCCACCACCACGCGCTCGGCGGCGTAGTCGTAGCGGTCCGGTTTATCCCCCACATGGCCAAAGGTCTTGTGCAACTGGCAAACCACAATCGTGGTCTCCTCCTGCAGCGTCCCCAGTTTCGCTTTCAACTCGGGCGGCAGGGTGAACAGCCGGTCGCGAGTGATGTCCAACAGCCAGTAATTGCTGAAGGACCAGTAATTCAAGGTGACAGCGGCGGCCAGGGCCAGGGCGGCCTGAAGAGTGGCGCCCATGCCGAGGGCGCTGCGTCGGCCGGCGGCGAGTTGCATTGCCACCACGATCTCCACCCCCAAAGCCAGGACGGCAAGCGCCACCCCGCCCAGGACCATTTTTCCCCACAGCGTTGTGCCGCTGAACCTCAATTGCTGCCACAGCTCCCCCGCCGAGGCAAGCGGGTCGCCAGGGTTGCCCAGCACCAGCGCCATGAGCGCCAGGAAGAAACCCGTCATGCCAGCCAGTCGGCTGACGGTGTGAATCCGCGACAGCGCCGGGCGCGTTCTCGAATTGGCTTTTTGGTTCAATCCACTCATGAACGCCACCTCCGGCTTTCCAAACTACGCACCGTCAGGAAGAGACAAAAAATCGCGGTGCTGGCATAAAGGATCACCGGGCGGGTGTCGATGATCCCGCGGGTAAAGGAGCGCTCGAAGTGCAAGGGCACGCTGAAAAAGTAAACCGTTTTGAAAAGAAGGCCCCCATCCTGTTCCGGCTTCCAGAAGCCAGCGCCAATCAGCAGCAGCCCCAAGCCCATCGACACCAGCGCCGACACCATCTGATCCCTGACCATGCTGCTTACCAGGATGCCGATGGAAAGAAACATGGCGCCGGCGAGGAACATGCCGAAATAAGTCGACAGTACCGGGAAGGGGTCGAGTGCGAAGGTAACCGAGGCCAGGTGCGGCCCCGGAGTTTGGTAATGAACCACCCCCGCGGCCACGGCGGCGGCCAGACCCAGGCCCAATATCCAGAGGCCGGCCAGGCGCAGGCGGGTTTCCAAATTGGTCGGCGCCAACGACATTAACCCGATGAGAATTGCCAACAGGCCAGCCAGCAGCGACCACCCGGCCCAGCCGGCAGGAAGGCTCAGGTGAAAGCCAGTCCACCCGAGCAAGGCTGGCAGGTAAAACAAAGTCGGCAGCCACAGCACGGTGTAAAATCCAAGACAGGCCAGGTATTTGCAAAGCACCACCTGCCAATCCGTTAGTGGCGCCGTCATCAGCATTTCCAATGTGCCTGAGCTGCGTTCCTCGGCGAATAACCGCATGGTCAGCAGCGGTGGTATGAACAAAAATACCAGCCAGAAACGCTCATCGCCGAACATTGCCTGCAGGGGGAACTCGGCTCCCTTGGGGCCGCTGGCGGTGAGCAAGTCGAAGGTGTTGCCAAACAGGTAACCGGTCACCCCGAGAAACACCACCAACACGACATAAGCCACGGGGGAGAGAAAGTAGGCCAGGAACTCGCGGCGCAAGAGTGTGCGGGCGCGGAAGAGCCCGGCCAGCAAATAGACCAGAGTGAAGACCAGCGCCACGCCGACCAATAGGGCCAGCATCATGGCTGCCAGCGCTTGTCCCTTGGGAGTGTTCATATGGCGGCCTCCTCTCGTTCCACCAGGCGAATGAACATTTCCTCCAGCGTTTGATCCTTCGGCCGGATGTCCTCCAGCGGCCCCGCCGCCGCCACTTTCCCACGGTTGATAATGATCGCCTGGTCGCAAGTCATTTCCACTTCGGAAAGGATGTGGGTGGAAAGAAGAATGGTGTGTCGCTGGCCCAGTTCGCGGATGAGCTTGCGCGTCTCGCGAATTTGCGAGGGGTCGAGTCCGGCCGTGGGCTCATCGAGGATCAGGACGGATGGGTCGGCCAAGAGGGAGTCAGCCAGCCCTACCCGCTGGCGAAATCCTTTCGACAAGGTGCCGATCAGTTGACCCCGCGCTTCCTTCAGCCAGCAGCGATCCATGCAGGCGTCGACGCGGGTGACGCGAGACTTCCCATGCAGACCTTTAATGCCTGCGCGGAAAGTCAGGTACTCGGCCACGCGCATCTCGGGGTACAGGGGGCAGCTTTCCGGCATGTAGCCGATGCGCGAGCGCACCGCCACCGGGTCCCAGAAGACATCGATGCCATCTATGCTGGCCTCCCCGGAGGAGGCGGTCAGGTAGCCGGCCAGAATGCGCATGGTAGTGGACTTGCCAGCGCCGTTCGGCCCGAGGAATCCCACGACTTGCCCGCGAGGGACATCGAAGGATACATCCCGCACGGCAAGATAATCGCCGTAGTACTTCGTCAGGTTGCGCACATGAATCACAAGCGGCTCTCCTCAATGGTGGACCTCTGCAACAAAATTATGCGATATGTTGGCATCAAGCAAGAGGATAGGAGAAAAACGTGTCTTCCACAGATAGAAACATTCCCTTTTCCGGGGTTGTGTAGGGGCGAAGCGGAGGCCGAGCGTAGCCAGGCTGGAGCCTGGCGTTCCCAGGGGAATGGAAATAGACGGGTCCGTCTTTTTCCTCCCTCTCCACGCTGCGAAGCAGTGGGGGAGAGGGATTGAGGGTGAGGGGACCAAAAAAAAACCCGTCGCTCACGCCTTGCACCCGTGAGGGTGCTTCGGCCTCGGCCCTTTGGGGCCTCGGAAAGAAACGCAACTTACATTCCCTTCCCCAGCAGCGTTTTCGCTTCTAAAAATATTCCTTGCGCTTCCTTATTCTCCGCATTCCTTTTAACCTTCATAACCTCTTCCAGTTTCTTGAAATACTCCTCGGCTTCTTTCTTTTTCCCAAGCTGATGGCAGGTCAT
>SHZZ01000048.1 GCA_009692005.1 Gemmataceae bacterium
AGCGATGGCACCGCGGATCAGTTGTTTCTTGCCTTGCGCTTGGGGGCTATTGAAGAGCATTTAAAGAAGCTGTCGGAACCGGTGCCGGTCATCCTCGACGACATCCTGATTCAGTTTTCCGACGACCGGGCCATCCCTGCGCTCGATTGCCTGGCGGAACTTTCCCAAAAAACCCAGGTCATTCTCTTCACGCACCATCAGCACCTGGAAAAACTTATTCCCCAATGCCGTCATAAGGATTGGATTTCCTTTCAGGAACTGCGCGACTCTCCCAGTTGAGTGCGGCCCGTCGCAAGCGGTCGCGAATGGCCAGCCACTCTGGTCTCGCCGGCGGGGCAATAATCAAAATGCGGTCGAGGCCCATGGCGTCCAAACGATGCAAGGCATCATAAAGTCCGCGTGCGTACTCTTCCGGCTGGGTTCCCAGGGAAAGCGCGCCGGGAATTTCTTCCCAGGCCAGGATGCCATATTTCCAACCAGCCAGTTGACATTCCTCGCGAACAGCGTCCAGGTTTTCTTCAATCCAATAGGCGGTCGTTCGCGGGGCGTAGTGTTTTTCCAACAGGCCTGGGGAAAGCAAGGGCTTGGAGGAAGTGGTATTTTGAAAAGAAAATTCCACCGGCCCGGCGACAGATTCCAGCATGGCCGCGCTGATCCCGCCCGGGCGAAGCAAACGCACCGGGGATTGCCTGGCGTCGACGACGGTCGATTCAATGCCCCCGGAGCAAGCGCCGGCGTCGAGGATCAAGGGAATTTTCCCCCCTAAATCGTGAAGAACATGCTCTGCGCGGGTCGGGGAAATATGTCCCGAGGAATTGGCGCTGGGCGCCGCCAGGGGAAACCCCGCCAGTTCAATCAAACTTTGCATCACCGGGTGCGAAGGGAAGCGCAGCGCCACAGAATTGGCGCCAGCGGTAACCAGGTTGGGAATCTTCTCCTGACGGTTCACCACCAGAGTCAGTGGACCGGGCCAGAACCGCCTGGCAAGATTATCCGTGGTCTCATTCCAATCCTTGGCCAGTTCTTTGGCCTGGGCCAGGCTCGACACATGAACAATAATGGGGTTATTCGTCGGCCTCCCCTTGACGGAAAAGATTTTTGCCACCGCCTGCTCATTCAGGGCGTTGGCAGCCAGGCCGTAAACGGTTTCGGTCGGCGCCGCCACCACTTCGCCCTGTTGCAGAAGGCGCACAGCTTCGGCCAGGGTTTCAGGCGAAGGGGGTTCCTCAACCAGGGTTACGCGGGTGTCCATGGATCCTGGGTTAGATTTGATAGTGCAAGCCGCCGTCGGGCAAATTGGGCGACTTCATGCGCAAAAGTGGTTTTTCCAGGGCCACCACGGTCCCGGGGCCCACGCTCTGCGTCAACCAGACATTCGAGCCAATGATGGCCCCTTTGCCCACCACGGTGTCCCCACCCAGGATGGTGGCGTTGGCGTAGACCACGACTTCGTCCTCAAGGGTGGGATGGCGTTTCATGCCGCGGATGATGTTGCCTGAAGCATCGCGGGGGAAGGAAAGCGCCCCCAGGGTAACGCCCTGATACAGTTTCACATAGTGGCCGATGTCGCAGGTTTCGCCGATCACCACTCCTGTGCCGTGATCGATAAAAAACCCGGTGCCAATGCGCGCCCCAGGGTGAATGTCAATGCCTGTCTTGGCATGGGCGTATTCGGTCATCATGCGGGGGATCAGTGGAATACCCAAGACTAAAAGCTCATGGGCCAGCCGGTAAATGGAAATAGCCTCCACCCCCGGGTAGCAGAAAATGATTTCGTGGTGCCCCTTGGCGGCGGGGTCGCCTTCATACGCCGCCTGCACATCCTGTTCCAAGAGCATTCGGATGTCGGCCAGGCGTTTGAGCATTTCCACGGTTTTCTTCTGTGCCAGAGAATCGAGATCCAATTCCTGAGGGGATTCCTCGGGCTGGAATTGCTGTTCGTGCCTCAAGGCTCGGCCGATTTGAACGGTCAGCTTGTCATGCAAGCCGTCAATCAGGTCGCCGATATGGTATTCCACATTTCCCAGGTGCAGGTTTTGCCTGCGGAAGAACCCGGGGTAAAGGATGTCCAGGAGGTCAGTGATAATCTCGGCGACGGCTTCGCGGCTGGGAAGGGGGCGGTGCCCCAGGTGGCTGGTCTTGCTGCATTCGGTGTAAGTGGCCATCACCGCTTCAGTGATTTCGGGCAGGGATTCTTTCAGTCGGAAGTCGGTCGCCATTTTCCACTCGTGTAGGAGAAAACCAAGCCACTGCAATGGTAGGAAGGAACTGTTTGGAGGTCAAATTACCTTCGTTAAATCCATCGGAAAAGGCCACGAGGTGGAATGATAAAAAGGGAGGGGTTGAAGGGAAGGAATAACCGTGTCAGGAGGAATAATCGTTACAAATTTGGGTTGTTTTGTAACGCCAACAGATTAGGCAAAAAGCACAAGCAACGGGCACTACTGGGGTTCAATCCGGCAGGATGTCCAAGTAAAATTAAAAATGCTATTGTTGCAAGTTGTTAATTTAATTGATCTTATGTCGAGAAATCAAAAATGGGAAAGGGGATAGTCCGCCTTGGCCCATGAATTGCTAATGAATAATGCAACCTACCCGCGATGGGGTATCGACCAGTGCCAGCCGGCCCGCGCTGGCCATGGGAGAGATGGAACAGCGGGTCGGCTGGGCTGGATTTTTCAGGATTTCTCGAACAAGCCCCCGGTTTCTTGGCGCCATTGGGAGAGGTGGTTCCGGAGACCGGGGGTTTTTATTTGATTCCTAGTCAACTATTTTGCCGATCCACCTTACAATACCATGGGGTGTTTCCTTCCAGGTTTTCAGGGGTGGAACTTGACCATCGCTCCCTTAAACAAAGCCCTCGACCATGCTCCTTTTGAGGAAGGGCGCGGCGAAGTTCGCAACCGCGATGACCGCTTTGCGCCAGCCTGGCAAAACTACTTACTGAAATGGTTTGGCCTTCCCTGGCAGCGCATCCTCGCACGCGCCGCCTTGGTAGTTCCCAAAGTCCGCCACTACGAAAAAATTTATTCGGCCAAAAGCGATTTCGAAATCCTGGAAGTTGCCAAAAAGTTCAAGGGCCGGGCGCGTGGTGGCGAATCTCTGGAGAAAATGCTGCCGGAAGTCTTTGGCATGGTTTGCGTCGAGTGCCAGCGGGTTTTGGGCCTGCGCCCCTTCGATGTGCAAATCGCCGCCGGTTCCGTCATTCACGAGGGCGCCCTGGCGGAGTTGGCGACCGGCGAGGGCAAAACCCTTGTCGCCGCCATGCCTGCCGTTCTCAATGCCCTGGCGGGTAAAGGCGTCCATGTTTCTTCCGTTAACGATTACCTTTCCAAACGCGATGGCGAGTGGCTGACCCCCCTCTTCCGGGCCATGGGCCTGACCACCGGAATTCTGCAGCAGCAAATTCCCGATGGCCAAAGGCAGCAGGCCTATCAGGCCGACATTACCTACGGCACTGCCAGCGAGTTTGGTTTCGACTTCCTCCGCGACCGCTTGAAAACCGCCCAGAGCCATGGCGCAGAAACCCCCTTCTGGGATCACTGGCTGGCGCAGGGAAAACCGCAAGCCTCCGGGCTGGTGCAGCGCGGCCACCATTTTGCCCTGGTCGATGAGGCCGACAATATCTTCATTGACGAAGCCCGGACCCCCCTGATCATTAGCGGCCAGGTCCGGCCGGCCACCGCCGAAGAGCAAATCATTTATCACTGGGCCGATGAACTGGCCCAGCGCATGGAAGCCTCGCAGCATTTCCAAATGAACCCGCAGAACCAGAAGCTGGAATTAAGCGCCCTGGGAAAGCACCTGGTCCGCTATTCCAACCCGCCCTCCGGCCCGCATGGCGACGCCCTTGACAAACTTCACGAGGCCATGGAGCAGGCGCTGCAGGCCCATTACCGCTTCAAGCTCAACCAGCATTACCTGGTGGAAAAAAACAAGATCATCATCATCGATGAGTTCACGGGACGGCGCATGCCTGATCGGCACTGGCGCGACGGACTGCACCAGGCGGTGGAAGCCAAGGAAAAAGTGCCTGTCACTCATGCCGAGGAACACGCCGCCCAGATCACTTTCCAAAGCTACTACCGCCTGTACAAGAAGTTGTCGGGAATGTCGGGGACGGCAGTGCAAAACCGCTGGGAAGTCCGCCGTGTCTACAAGATCTGGGTGGCGCAGGTGCCTACCAACCAACCGGTGATTCGTGAACCCTGGCCCGACCGGGTCTTCCCCACGGAAGGCGCCAAGTTTGACGCCGTGGTCGATGAAGTGCAACGGCTGAAAGCGCTGGGCCGCCCGGTGTTGATCGGCACGCGCAGCGTGGAAATATCCGAATCCCTGAGTGAAAAACTTCAACAGGCGGGCATCGATCACCAGGTGCTCAACGCCAAGAACCACGAACGGGAGGCGAAAATCATCGAGGAGGCTGGTTTGATCGGCAGGGTGACCATCGCCACCAACATGGCGGGCCGCGGCACCGACATCAAACCTGGCAGGGATGTGATCGCCGCCGGGGGATTGCATGTGCTGGGCACGGAAAGGCACGAAGCCCTGCGAATTGATAGGCAGTTAGCCGGTCGCTCCGGCCGCCAGGGCGATCCGGGCAGCGCACAGTTTTTCCTTTCACTCGACGATGAACTTTTGGAAGGCATGGGAGAACACAAACAGGAACAACTGCGTCAAATCGGCCTGTCCAAGGCCAACAAGAATTGGGGTTCCTACTTGAGGTTTTTCCAAAAGGCGCAATTGCGTGTGGAAGCGCGGCACTTCACTTCGCGAGTGGACCTTCTGGTTCACGAAAAGCAAAGGCAGGAAATCCTGAAAGATCTTGGCGCCGATCCCTATGTCGATTAACCATTGAAGATTAGAAAGGGCCGCGAATATACAAAGTTTTCACCTTGCTCGCTCTATTCCACGGCCCTAGGAAGTGCAGAAAACCCTCTTGGCGTCCCTGTGGGCGGGCGAGTCTCCAATTAGGTCTCTACTAATACATACGCAGGAAAAGCCTCAATCTGTCAGGGGAAAAAAAGTATTCTGTTAAAAAAAGCAAGGGTTGCGAAAATCAGCCTGGATCTGAATTCGCAACCCTTTAATGCAAAACACTTTGGGTTAAACTTTCGGCTCCCAGCCCGGCGCGTACTCCCGCTTCCACATCTCTTTTCCCTTCCCTTGAACCATGCCGGTTTTCCCATCGCAGGTGATTTCCTCACCCACCCGCTGCGAAATGTTGCCCAGGTGGCACAAGAGCGTGCTTTTATGCGCCTCGGGTCCAGGTGAGTTCAAAGTATTTCGCCCGCGAATCGCCCCCACGAAATTGGCCAAATGGTCGGCGTCGCCACCCGCGCCGACGGCCTTGCGCACTTCCTTTCCCTTGGCATCGTAAATGGTGTAGCCCAATCCACGAATTTCCAAAGTCCCTTTTTCGCCAATGAAAACCACATCCGGCTGGCGGTCTTGCTGAAAGCGCATGCAGCTCAGCCCGAGCCATTGGATGAATTTGCCCCCGGGAAAAGTGAACTCCACCTGTTGCGTATCGGGAGTTTCTTGATCGTCCTGGAAGTGGTATCTCCCGCCGGAAGAGCGCGCCCGAATGGGGAAATC
The DNA here is from genome assembly GCA_009692005.1 of Gemmataceae bacterium. Classification (GTDB taxonomy): domain Bacteria; phylum Planctomycetota; class Planctomycetia; order Gemmatales; family Gemmataceae; genus SHZZ01. The sequence continues at coordinate 5,599 of SHZZ01000048.1, forward strand.
AACCGCCAGTCCCCATCGGCACAGGTCGATCATGTGGATGCCGTTGTTACCCAGTTCGCCATTGCCCCAATGCCAGAACCAGTGCCAATTGTAATGCAGGTAGTTGTCCTGGAAAGGTTTCCTCGGCGCCGGGCCTTGCCACAGTTCAAAATCGAGGCCGGGCGGAACCGGCTTGGCCTCGCCCTTGCCAATCGTCGGGCGGTTGTTGGTGTAATACGACTGGGCCAGGTGAACTTTGCCGATTTCCCCTTTATGTATGGCCTCGATGGCTTCGCGGATTTTCGGCCAGGTGCGCCGCTGATTCCCCATCTGCACCAGGCGGTTGTTTTTTTCCGAAGCCTCGACCAGGAGTTCTCCCTCCCGCGGGTTATGACTGCATGGCTTTTCCACATAGACATGCTTCCCTGCGGAGCAGGCCAATATGGTGGCGGGGGCGTGCCAGTGGTTGGGGGCGGCGCAGACCAGGGCGTCGATAGTTTTGTCATTGAGAATATGGCGGAAGTCGCCGGTGATGATGGGCGCCTTGCCGACTGCTTTCTCCACGGAGGCCGCCGCTGCTCCCGCACGGTTTTTATCGGTGTCGCAGACATAGCCAACTTCCACCCCTGGCAACTTGGCATACCCTTGAGCCAGGCCGGCGCCACGCCCTCCCGCGCCCATGATCCCCACCACCACCCGTTCACTTGGCGCGCCCAGGGCCCCGCGCCAGGCCACCGTTCCCGTTACCGCCGCCGTCAAAAAACTTCTTCGTTCCATGTTCCACCTCTAAAAAAAGAAACCGCTCCTTCCAGGGATGTTCCCAGATGAAGGAGCGGTTTGCAAGAAGTTGCCTGGGCAATTATTTGGCCGTCAGGTCGAAGTTGGCCTTGTCGCTGCCGTTAGACCCGACATCAAAGGTCAATGTGCTTTCGGCATTGTACTTGGCTGGCACGATTTCCTTGGGGGCCTTGGCCTTGGGGTTGGAACCGTCGGGCGACCCGACCGCCGGATCGTATTTCGTGTCATCCTGGGTGGTGGTGATGGCTACCCGGTGCTTTCCCACCACGGCGCCGGCCGCTTGCGTTGCCTGCGCGTTTAACGACAAAGAAAACTTTCCCGCAGCATCGGTCTTTCCATAGGAACCGTACCCCGGATTCTCAGTTCCCTGGGCCATGGGCTGGAAATGCACATGGGCATTGGGCAGGGGTTTTCCATCCAGGGTGACCAGGCCGGAAACAGGAACTATTTTGGCGTGCTCCGTGGCTTCCCCACACCCGGCCAAGAATCCCAGCGTCAGAAACAAACCAAAAGATAGAAGAATTCTAGCGGACATCTGCAACCTCCCCCCCTTCAATAGTAGCCATGGCTGCCAACATATTAATGTCAACGGTGTAGGCGATAAAGCGCAAACTGCCATCAACCATGGCGAAATTAAGTCCGGTGCCATGGTTGGCGCCAAAGGCCCGTTTGCAGGGATTGTCGTCGCCGTTGCCTGGCAAAGAAGCGCAGCCGCTGCCCGGTCGGGCGGGGTCGCCATAGCGGTTGCCTAAAATGCGGCTCTGGTCGGTGATGGAAGATTGGTTGTAAGAAGTGTAGGTGTAAGCCCAGAAAGAGTTCCTTCGTGGCACATCAATGTTGGCATACTCGCCAATGAAAAGTGTGTTGGAAGTGCCGTCTTTTATGCCGTTGGGTTTTTCGGGGAGAAAATTGCCGCAGTAAGGCTGGTTGGCAGCCATCAGGCGTCGCATGCCGGCTTCGGTAATGGTGCCATGCAGCGCGCCGCGCCAGTTGAGGTTCAAAGTCCCCAGGTCTGGTTCGCAGGTATCCCAAAAAACGCGGCCGTTGCCTCCGCTTCTGCCGGATACCGCCCGGTAAGACCCGCGGGCATAATTAAATCCGCTGCCAGGGCCGCTGGCCGGCATGGCCAGCCGCGTAGTGACTTCGTCTGCCGGGCACCACATGGTTTTCACCGGCTGCTGAACCACATAGCGATTGGCGGCATCTTCGTTGAATCTGGTTTTGTCGTAGCGTTTGAAAAGCGCCTCTTGTTCGATGTAAGGGAGCGCCTCCAATCCCCAATTGCTATAGCTGTTGGCGCTGCAGCAAACGCCATCGCTTTCTCCCCCGCCGGGGAATTGATTGTAAGTGGAGGCATAGTTATGCATGGCCAGGGCCAACTGCTTGAGGTTGTTGCCGCACTGAGCGCGCGCGGCCGCCTCTCTTACCTTTTGCACCGCCGGCAGCAACATTCCAATCAAGATGGCAATAATGGCTATGACCACGAGTAGCTCAATGAGTGTAAACCCTGCCTTGATGTGTTTCACGAGAGACCCCTGTGAGTTAAAGAGTTGGGTAATCCACCGCATGGTAGTCGAAACAAAGGTGATAAAAAAGTGAATAGCATAAAAAATGCTCACAATCACGAAGAGGCTAGAGAAATGTCCTCATTGGGCCATGACAATTTGTTTGGATTAAATTGCTACTACTTTTTGTCCACACAGAGTTAAGGGTGTGCGGGGTGGCCCTTCTTTGATGGCGCCCGGGGGTAGAGAAATTAGACGGGCCCGTCTATCAACTTTGCTCCTCCGGCCCCGGCATTTTTCTTTCCCCGGGAACGCCAGGCGCCAGGCTGGCAGATTGAATGGCCGCGCTCTTTGCGCGGCGATCCCAGGGAAGAACAAATCACGCTTGGCCCCGGTATTTACCCTCAACGGTTTGCATCCCTTTGAAAGGGTCGAGAAACGGCGCCCCATACTCGCCAATGTATAGAAATGTATATTAAACATTCCAAGACAGGGGTAATTATCTCTAATAAACGCCATTAAACCGGGTTTATTTTGAATTACTGTGTTTATTAAATTGCAAATAAACTGAACAAATTTATAGTATTACTACATGCAAGGTCGGCATCAGTTTTCTCTTCCTTTTGGAGGTTCTCACCATGGACAACTGGAGATTTATCTTCCGCCAGGGGATCGCACCCCTCCTTTCTCACTCTTCCTTGGTGGCCCTGAAAAAGGGACTCCGGGAGGACGACCCCGCTCTCCTACAAGACTGTGTCGTTTTCCCCAGAGCCAATCCCTTGGCCTGGGATCTTCCAGCAAGCGCCTGCGGCTTCTTTGGCTACTGCGGCAAAGAAGGCGAAGGGCTGGTCACGGTTTACGAGATTGAGCAATTTCACGAACGCTTGTGCCTGGAAGTCGAATGGCGCCTGGGGTGGCCGGGGGCAGCCCGAGTTTTCCTCGATTGGTGCGATACCACCACACGGTCGGCCATGAGGCGCAACCTGTTTTTAGAAATCAAGCGCGAGCAAAGTCAACGCTGGCAGCGGTCCAGCCAGGCGTGGCGCGAAAACCAACCGACTGGATCACCTTCCTGAAATTCAACCCTTCCCAAGGAGGCCTTTCATGTTGTGCAGAAGCTGTAATCGAACTCGAGCCAACCGCCCGCGCGGGCTGTGCTATTCCTGTTATTACAAGCCCGAGGTCAGGGAGCGCTTTCCCTCGACGAGCAAGTTCGCTCAACGGGGAAAGGGAATTGGTGTGGAAGGGCTCAAGCTCAGCCTGGAACCGACGCTGGCCCTTCCCGGGACTGAAGCGAAGATGCTGATTTTGATGGAACGCCTGGCCCGGGGCGAGGAATTGTTCCACCCCCTGGACACTTTCATTCCCTACCCGGACTATTCCCCGCGGGAGGCGATTGTAGCGTGAGGAGTTATTGCGCCGGGGCGCGGGTGGAGATCAGGCGAACCGCGGAGCGCAACCCGTCGAGGGCCGCGCTGACAATTCCTCCGGCGAATCCTGCTCCTTCGCCAATGGGGAACAATCCGGCGGCGCTGGGGCTTTCCCGGGTAGTTTCCTCGCGAAGGATTCGCAGCGGCGCGCTGCCCCGCGATTCGGGGCCAACCAGGGTGGCTTCTTGCAGGAAGCGGCCGCGGAATTTGCGGTCGAGAATGGGCAAGCCATCTGCAAGGGCCTCGATCACTTGCGGCGGCAGGATCGATTCCAAAGGAACAGCGATGGCGCCGCGCGGGTAGCTATTGGGCCAGGCGGTGTTGGAAGAGCGCCCGGCCAGGAAATCCCCCGCCCCTTGAATCGGGCAAAGGTAATCTCCCTTGCCGACTGCAAAGGCCAACCTTTCATACTTTCTCTGAAATTCCACTCCGGCCAGCGGATGGGTCGATTCCAGTTCCCCCGGGTTGATGGTGACCACCAGGCCGCTGTTGGCAAAAGGGGAATCGTGTTTGGAAAGGCTCATGCCGTTGGTGCAAAAGGCGCCCGGTTCGGAAACGCTGGGCATGATGTACCCGCCAGCGCACATGCAAAAAGTGAAGAGGTCGCGGCGGCCATTGGCGACGAGGGAATAATCGGCGGCGCCGAGAATCTCTTCCAGTTTTTGCGGTCCATACTTGACGCGGTTGACGGTTTCTTGCGGCTGCTCGATGCGCACCCCGAGTTGGAACGGCCGCAATTCCATCGCCACGCCGCGCTGGAACAGCGCTTCATAGGTGTCGCGGGCGCTGTGGCCGATGGCCAGAAAAACCGCATCGGCGTTTAAGTAGCCGGAAGAGGTAAACAGACCGGTTAGTTGGCCGTTCTGAATATCGAAATCCTCAACGCGTGTGGAGAAGCGCACCTCGCCGCCGAGCGAGTGAATGGCTTGCCTCAGGGCCTTGACAACAGCAGGGAGGCGGTTGCTGCCGAGGTGGGGGCGGTAATCGTAGAGGACGGAAGGTTTGCCCTTGTGTTCAGCGAAGAGCTGCAGGATGCGACGGACTTCAGGCCCGGCGCCTCGGTAGGTGAGCTTGCCATCGCTAAAAGTGCCCGCGCCGCCTTCGCCAAACAGGTAATTGCTTTCGGGATTGAAGGCGCCCCCGGTGTCGAAGGCGCGCACATCCTGGATGCGTTCGCGCACAGCCTTTCCTCGTTCGAGAACGAGTGGTTGAAAGCCTGCCTGGGCGAGAAAAAAGCCGGCCGCGAGTCCGGCTGGCCCGGAGCCGACGACGACGGGTCGGTGTTGCAAGGGCCGCTCGCCGATGGGCGGGAGGTGAAATGGTTCCTCGTGAAAAACCTCCACCGGGTGGTAAGAGGTAGAGCGGGGCAAGAAGGCTGTTTCATCCGCCAAGCAGGCTTCCACAGCGTAGACGAAGCAGAGGCCGTGTTTTTCCCGGGCATCAAGGCTCTTGCGCAAGATGCGCCAGGAATGAATATCCCCTGGGAGGGTTCCCAAAATGCGAGCGAGGCGTTCCACCAGGGAGGACTCCGGTTGCTCGACAGGCAATCGGATGTTGGAAACGCGGAGTGGCATGAAAGGCGCCAGGAAAAGGAAAAAAGGAGAGGGGAAAAAATCCCCTCTCCTGCAAGATATTCCAAAGTCTCAGGAAATTAGCGGGCCTTGCGACCGACCAATTCGCTCAGGGAGACATTTTCCAGTTGCTTGCGAACCGTTTCAGCGGCGTGCTTGCAAATGTTTTCGAGCTTGTTATTCAAGACGCCGCCCTGGTCCTCGGCGAAGGGAGCCATGCCGCGAATGGGGCCATCGACGGCTTCCAAAATTTCCAGCAGGTTTACCTTGGCAGGGTCCTTGGCAAGTTTGTACCCGCCGTTTGGTCCCTTGACGGAATGAAGAACGCGAGTGGAAACTAGCGGCTTGAGGACCTTGAGCAGGAACCGTTCAGGAATCCCCCGGGCCTGAGCAATGATGTGAGAAGCCATTGGCTTATCACCTTTTTGGTTGGCCATATAGCTCAGGGCGTGAAGGGCGTAGCTAGAAGCACGAGTCAATTTCATAGCAGCAATCAGCCAGTAACGGCTTTCCTCCAAAGGAAAAACTCCCCAGCGCTCCATGGCTTGGGGAAAAAACCAAAGTTGGCGACTTATCAAAGCAACCACCACCGGGCGGGAGTGGACACCAGTGAATTAAGCCCAACTTGGGATAAGGTCGTGCCTTCACCTGTATGTTAGATTGATATATTCTACTAAGTCGATCAACAAGGTTGAATCCTAAAATTTTCCATTATATTATTAAATAGTGGCTCATCCTTTATTCATTAATTGATGTCGGCAATGTTGCTGAAGACTCATCCTTCCTGTTTAACCCTGTTTTGAATGTTTTCGATATCCTCCTTGCGAAAATCAACGCTAATCACCGCTGTGGCGGGCAATTGGCGGTTGCCCACATCGACCAGACCTCGGCGCACTTGAACCCGCCAGTTTATGGGGCCGCCGTGCGTAAACAGCGTCTGGGTTTTTTCATCTTGGCCATCGGTGCAAACCCAGGCTTGCGTTTCCTCACCTGGTGCCAGCTCCTTATCGAGGTTGTCTCCTTCGACCGTTTCCCTGGAACGCTGGGAAATCTTGGCGCCGGCAAGTTGCAAGGGAAGCCAGGTCGCAGGCCCGCCAAAATAATGTTCCCCTCCCTGCAAGCTTACCAGAGTGAAGGGGGGCGGGTAGGGATTTGTTTGCCGTTCTTTCCATCGTCGGTTGAAAAAAGGGTCGAGCGGGGCAATGGTCTGGCCGCTGGAGAGGTTTTTCAGTTTCAAATGGAGAACCAAGGAATCGAAATTGCAGGGTTCAGACTTGGAGAATCCCGACACCAGGACTCCGACTTTTTTTCTTTCGACCCGCAGTGGAGTGACTTCCAGTTCCCCGACACGGGCGGACTGTCCGAGTTTGAGCTTGAACTGGTCGGGCAGGGGGAGCAGGGTTCGTTCCTTATCGTTGTTGAAACGGATCCTGGTGCGTTTAACACCTGGATTGTCGCCATCGACATCCGGGAGGTATTCCAGGGGGTGCAACGGCTTGGTTTGCAAGCGGAGGATGAGCATGATCAGCAGGGCAGTGGCGAGAACGCTGTAGGAAACGAGGGAGAAAAAGAAGATGGACATGGCGTTGGAGCCGGAGGGGGCGCGTTTTTTTGCTTCGGCGCCGGTCAGTGAGCCGGCGTTTTCCCAGGGCATGGGAGCCGGCGATTCTGGCTGGGAAAGGGTTGCAGGGGAGGCTTCTTGTGGGGCTGGAGGGGGTTCCGCCGGGGCGGGACTTTCCTCGGTTCGCATCAGGCTTTCGGGGGAATTGTCTTGGGGATTGGTTCCCGATACAAAGTCGACGGTGTCATGAGCAGGTTCGAAAGGGGAACTGTCCTGGATCGGCGCTCCGGGTTGGGGCAATTCCCGAGTCGGCGCGCTAGCCAAAGTTACGAGTTGAATTTGATTGCAATGGGGGCAGCGCATTTGCGTGCCAAGCGCCTCGCGGATCACCCCCATTAATTTGGCGCAACTAGGACACTTAAAATGCAGAATATCCATGGAGTCCTCAAGGTAATTGAATCTGCGCGAAGGAGACGACCGGGGTTTTTGGCCTGGGAAGCAAGCCCAGGCCTGGCCCCCGGGAAGGAAGCCCAGGCCAATCGATTGCATCAACGATTCTTTTCCCTTGCCCCAGGGCCGGATCGGGTTCATAGGGAAGAATAGCAAGCAGGGGCGCGCGGGAGCGGATGGAGAATTCCGTGGGGTTGTGCCGCGAGGCCAAGTCCACAGGTGGTTCCGTCTCCGACATAATCACCCCAGCGACTTCCAATCCGTGGCTTTGCGCCGCTTCCAAAGTCAGGAACAAGTGGTTCAAGGTCCCCAAACTTCGGCGAGCAACCACCAGCAAGGGGTAGCCCAGGCTGCTGGCCAGGTCGGCGATGGTTTCTTTTTCCGTCAGCGGACACATGATGCCGCCCACGCCTTCGATCAAAGTGACGGCGCCCTCTTGCTCTCGGCGGCGAACGGCGACGACAAGATCGTTGATGGTGTAAGCAGAGCCAGCCAGGCGCGCCGCCAGCGACGGGTTGGCCGGCGTTTCAAAACGGTAGGGCGTGAGGGAGTCGAAATCTAAATCGCCCGCCGCCAGGCCGAGTTGCCGCGTGTCGTCACTGATCAATTGCCCGTCTTCATTCCACTGGGCCCCTGTGGCCACAGGCTTGCAAACGCGGACGGCGACGCCCCGCCCGCGCAAGCACGATGCCAGCAAAGAGGTGAAGCGTGTCTTGCCCACCCCGGTGTCGGTTCCTGTGATAAAAAAACCGGTCATGTGGCGAGTACCTCACGACCGGCGACTAAAGCAAATTCCATGAACGAATTGTAAAGCACTTCTCCCAGCAGGTCCACAAGTTCCCCGCTGATGGCCAGGGGAGGCATGACGACGACCACATCGCCCAGCGGGCGGATCATCACCCCTTTTTTTCTGGCCAGTTGGCAAACGCGGTTGCCGGCCCGGTATTCCTCCGGCCAAGGGTCCTTGGTGGCCCGGTTTTTAACTATTTCTATTCCAGCCATCAACCCCCGTCGGCGGACTTCCCCCACCTGGGGGAACTCTTGCAATCGATCAAGCTGTTTTTGCAAGCGCTCACCTTTCTCCATCACTTGAGAAAGGGTTCCGCCGGGTTGGGTCAGGAGGTTGATACTGGCCATTGCGGCGGCGGCGCCCAGCGGGTTGGCCGTGTAAGTGTGCCCATGCTGAAAAGTGCGGTCCGGCCCGCCGGGAGTGTTGTGAAACGCCTGGAAAATACTTTCCCTGGTCAGCGTCGCCGCCAGGGGCAGGTAGCCACCGGTGATCCCCTTGGCCAGGCAAAGGAAATCCGGAACCACTCCTTCCTGTTCGCAAGCGAAAAGGGTGCCCGTGCGGCCGAAACCGGTGGCCACCTCGTCCGCGATGAGGAGGACATCGTGCTTTTGAGTGATGTCGCGCAGTCTTTTCAAAAAGCCGGCCGGGGCAGTGATCATTCCCGCCGCGCCTTGAACCAGGGGCTCGATGACAACGGCGGCAAGACGGGAAGCGTTTTCCTCGACCATTTTTTCAATGGTAGCAGCGCAGTCGATGGCGCACGATTCGCGCCGCAGCCCCAGCGGGCAGCGGTAGCAGTAGGGAGCGGGCGCCTTGAGGGTGGGAAAAAGCAAGGGCTTGAACAAGGCGTGGAATTTTCCCATGTCGCCCAGGCTGACATCCCCCAGCGTGTCGCCGTGGTAAGCCCCGGTCAGGGAAAGGAACAGAGTTTTCTCCGGCTTGGGATCGGGGCGTTGGGCCAGGTATTGAAAAGCCATCTTGATGGCGACTTCGACGGCGGTGGCTCCATCGTCGGAAAAAAAGACGCGCGTCAGCCCGGCCGGGGCCAATTCCACAAGCTTCCTGGCCAACTGGATCGCTGTCGGATGCGACAAGCCTAAAAAGGTGGTGTGCGCCACTTCCTTCAGCTGCTGGCGAATGGCCTCGTCTATTTCCGCCACCTGGTGACCGTGGACATTGCACCACAGTGAAGAAAAAGCGTCGAGGTACTTGTTGCCATCCTGATCGAAAAGGAAAAACCCCTCGGCTCTGGTGATGAGCGTGGGGCGCTGCAATCCGTACTCGGCCATGGGCGTGAACGGATGCCAGCAATGCTCGCGGTCCCAATGTTCCAACAGGTCCAGAGGTTGCTTCATGGCTGTCCCTGCGGGTGAAAGGAAACCGTGCCGCCCGGGCGCAGATGCAACTGGCCAGCGGCGCTGCCATTCACTTTGGCGATTTCCAAATACCCGCCGCTCGAGGGCAGGTAAACCAATTCCCCCGGTGGAAATTGCGCGTAGTGCAGGCAACGATTGCCGATGCTTTGCCCGCCAGCCAGGCAATAGCCTGCCACCGACAAGGCTTCAAAGGGAATGTTGCTAATGAGATTGCCAAAAGAATCCACCCAGGTGATCTCCCCTGTAAGGATGCCGTGGTTATTCACCGGCGCCGGTTGGGGCAACTTCACCCATTCTGGGGCCGCGGGGCCGAGTTCCATGGGAGAAATGCCCGAGTGCAAGTGCCCGGCCACCGGCGCGAGAATGTCCCGTCCGTGAAAAGTCGCGGATACCGAGGGGTTCCACCATTGCTTCTCCTTCAGACGGATGACTTTCTCCGGCTGGGGAACCGCCAGAGTCCAGCAGCCGTTGTCCGGCGCAAGAATTTTCTGCCCTTTCCCCTCGATGTAAAGCAGTTCTCGCTGGCTGCCCACCCCGGGGTCCACCACCACGATATGAAGAGAGTTTTTGGGAAACCAGGGGAGAGTTTCCACCAGGAACCAGGCGGCCATGCGAAGGTCCTGCGGCGCCATGGCATGGGTGAGATCGAGGACGGTTGCGGTGGGCGCCACACGCAGCAAACTGCCCTTCAAGGCGGCGGCGTAGGCTGAGCCGGATCCAAAATCGGTGGTCAAGGTGATGAGGGAAATGGCCATGAGAGTGAGAGAAACTCGCCGTTGCAATTGCGCATCTCCTCCTATCTTACGCTTTTTCCCTGCAAATGACTTTGACGCTTTTTCGGAGTTTGCCCCCTCTTCCGGTCGCAACCTCACGGGAATGGGCAATCGCCCTTTTCGCCTTCCCTTACCGTGAACCGGCCTTTTTCCTCAAGTCGATATTCACCAAGTCCAAGGAAGTGCTGCCGTAGATTCGAACACTCTGAAGTTCACAGGAGAATAGGCATGGGGAAAGGATTCCCATTCCTGCTAGGCCTTGCCGCCGGCGTTGCCGGGCTCGCCTTTGCAGAAGACACCAACAATAAACCCGCCCCCGTGGCCACCTCGCCCAGTCCTCCTGGCAGCTTGCCGCTGAACGCCATGGGGGCCTTCAGCGAACTCGGCGCCCCGGCCAACCCCACCCCTTTGGGCCGGGAATTGGACGGCATGTTCTTCAGCGTGGAGTACCTTAACTGGCGCATCAAAAACGGACCCTTGCCCAATCCCATGGTCACCTCGGGTTTTCCCTCGCAAGCGGCGCCAGGCGCGGTCGGCCAGCCAGGAACGCAAGTCCTCCTCGGCGGGCAAGGAGGCGATTCCATCGACTATGGGCCTTTTTCCGGACTCCGTTTGAATGGCGGGTTCTTCCTCGATGAGGAGCGCCGCTATTCTTGGGAAGCCTCCGGTTTCCTTCTCGAGCAACGCTCGGCCTTTTTCTCTTTAGACTCCGGCCCAGGCACCCCGGTCGTCACCGCGCCCTTCATCAATCCGCAGGGAAACCCCAGTTCCTTTTTCGCCGTGGCGCCAAACCTTCAGGGGCCGACCTCAATCCATGTTTACTCCACCAGCCGGTTGTCCGGAGGGGAAGCCAACGCCCGCGCCCGCTTTGGCACGCCAGGCGACGGCTTCTCTTGGAATGTTCTCGCTGGCGGACGCTTTGCAGAACTTGAGGAAAATCTGGACTACTCCTTGGCCACCAGCGGCTCCTTGAACGGCATCAACTCACAATGGCTCGGCACCGATCAGTTCCAATGCCGCAATTGGTTCTATGGCGTGCAGACCGGCGGCGGGATTCAATACGATTGGAACCGCTTCCATGCTGGCGCCCAGGGCAAAATCGCCATCGGACAAACTCAGCAAAACCTGGCTGTCGCAGGGTCCAGGCTGGTGTCGCAGAATGGCGGCGCCTTCCTCGATTCCAACGGCGCCATTTATTCCCAGCCCAGCAACAGCGGCATGTACAACCAATCGGCCTTCGCCATCATTCCCGAGGTGCAGGCGCGCCTCGGCTACGACATCACCCGCAGGATTCAGGTCTTCGCAGGGTACGACTTCTTCTACTGGTCGAGCGTGTTGCGCCCCGGCAACCAGGTCGATTCGGTGTTGAACCCCAGCCAGTTCAACGGCGGCGCCCTGGCAGGCGCGGCCAGGCCCGAACCACAACTCACCCAAAGCTCCATCTGGGCACAGGGCCTATCCTTTGGCCTGGAAATCAAGTATTGAAATGAATCAAAGCCCGGCAGAGCGACTGCCAGGCTTTGATTCCTGTTGTGAAACTGGGCGACTGGGCCTTGAGCCAGAGATAAGTCGCCTTAATCACCTATGCGGGTTTCCTGGTAAAAGCTCTCTTGCCAGCCGCCGTTCTCTTGAACCCAAACTGATACCACTGCAAAGTTCCCGTTTTCATTGCGGCCGTTGCTGCTGGCATTAATTCGGGTCTCGAAGTGAATGAGCACTTTCTGGTCAGAAAGATTTCGGCACTGCTGGTTGGATACCTGGTATTGGTGAATGTCCATCTGGTTGACCTGAGCCCCAATGTCGTTGCGGTTGTAGGTGCGCTTACGGCCCGTGATGCTCATGTGATCTTCGGTCACCAACTGTTCCACGGTGGCGCGGTCTTTTTGCAAAAAAGCGCGGGTAAGCTGTTGCAGGGCGTTTTGCGCCCCTTGAATCTGCCCTCCCCCTTGGTTTTACCCAGGGGTTTTCTTTTTGGAAATCTTGAAAGCGCCGGAATCGCAAGCGGGTGCTGCAACTGTCATGGGAAAATCTCCTAAAAAAAGTAAAGGAACACTTTTGAGGTGGGAGGAAGAGCCTTTTCTTCCTGGTATTCTTTACGCCGGAGAAGCCTCCTTGGTTCAGAATAAAAGCTGCGCCGGTTGCGGATATTTTTTTGAACCTGACAATAAAGCGGAAAATAGCGCATTAATACCAGGTAATGACACTTTCCCTTTTTGGGTGTGCCATAAAAGATTTCTCTTTCTATTCAAAATAAACATTGAAATCCTACCGGTTATAGATCTAGAATACCTGGAGTGTAAGTGGTTTCCCCAGAGGTGCCCAGAATCATGAACCACGGCCGCCTTGCGCATTGTTCGCAAGAAAACATGAAGTTTTCCAAAACCTCGGAACCAGGCTCTTTGAGAATGGAATCTCGTCAGCCGAAGCCGCCGCCCGGAATTGACCTGGTGCGGCAGATCCGCAAAAAAACCTCCAGTGAAGTTTGGGAAGCGCGCCAGCAGGGGCTGGACCGCCCGGTCCTTTTAAAATGGATCGACCAGGCCGACACCACCCGCTTTCAGGCAGAAGCCGATTCCCTGGCACGACTTAATCATCCGGGAATCGTGCAAATTTTTCAGTGCGGCACGCATGAGGGACGCCCATTCCTGGTGCTCGAGTACCTTGCGGGCGGCACACTGGCCGACCAGTTGCGCGGGCATAACCCCGCCCCTTGGACCATTGAAAAAGCGGTCGATTTCACCATCCGCCTGGCGCGAATCCTCTCGCACGCCCACGAGAAAAACATCTTGCATCAGGACCTGAAGCCCTCCAACATCCTTTTTAATGAAGAGGGCAAACCGGTCCTCGCCGATTTCGGCCTGGCTCATTCCCTGGAGGATAATTCCGCCATGGTGAAGAGCGCCGCGGTCGGGTCTCCACCCTGGATGCCACCGGAACAAGCCCGAGGCGAGCGCCACAAAATAAGCCCCGCTTCCGACATTTACGGCCTGGGAGCCATCCTTTTCCATCTGATAACCGGTTATCCCCCCAATAATTCCTCGTCCCCGCTGTTGTCACTGGTCAAAGCCCGCGATGGCCATGTCGATTCGCCCCGCCTAGCCAATCCGGCCATACCTAAAGAGTTGGAAAGCGTGATGATGAAGGCGCTGGCGCCTGAGCCGGAAAACCGATTTCAATCGGCAGCGGAATTTGCCCAGCAGTTGCAGCGGTTCCGCAAAGGCAAGACGCTCCGTGGCAGGATGCGGGCGACCCTTACTTTTCTCGGCGCCTGCCTGACACTGGTTCTTTTTTTTCAACTGCTGGCGAGTGGGAAAAACCAGGGCGGCACGCCAGCTCCCGGCCCGGCCCCGCTGGCCTGCAACCGCTTCGATATTTTTCTCCGCCATGAACAAGATTCCATGGGATGGATGAAACTACCCGGGCCGGAAGCGCTCCCGGTTAAAGAGGGCGACCTGATGTTTTTCGATATCGAGTTGAATCAACCCGCTTACTGTTTTCTTTTCCTGGTGCAAGCGGATGGAAAAATCAAGCCGCTATTCCCCTGGTCACGCGATGGCACGGGCCTGGGGAAAATTAATATGACCGACCAGCCCAAAGAACAGGAACCGCTCAAGACCCTGATCTGGCCGCCGTATCAAGAGGTGATGGGGGAGAAAACGCGAAAAGCCTTGCGCTTTGACAACCGCCCTGGGGTGGAAACCTTTTTGCTATTCGCTTCTTTGTCGCCCTGGCCCAAAGGGGCCACTCCTGAAGATTTATTCAAAGGGATCAAGTTTCCTCAAAGGAAGCTGCCCCCGAACCAGGACTATTTCGTTCTTGGCGCCGACCAGGGCCGGCCAGTGCAGCTTTTTCTTCCGGAGTTGACCCGGGGTGTCGACGATCTTCCAGCGGAAGTCCGCGACCCTTTGGATAACCTTCTCGAAAAATTTGCCAGCCAGTTCCCCATGCGACGGCTGGTCTGGTTCGGCCACGCCAAAGAAAGATAAATGGTGTCAGTTCATTTTTCCGTTGCCAATTACCTCGTCTCCATTTAGGCTGCCCGCATGCCGACACTTGCGACCGAGCGCTGACGGCTTGATCTTCCACGCCACCAATCGCGGCAACTGAACATCGCCCTCAGCCCACGGCCGCGGAAGGTGGAGCAACAGAAATAAATGAACTGACACCATTTATTCTTCTAGAGGTACTTTCAAAATGTTGTTCGAAATGGTTGCCCTTTGTTTGTTATGTCAAGGTCAATGGCCTCAATTTCGAGGCCCAAATGCCGATGGCCATTTTGCTGGCAAACCAACGCCAAGCCAATGGTCGGATTCGAAAAATGTTGTTTGGAAAACCAACATTCCCGGCTTGGGTTGGTCATCGCCTGTCCTTGGCGGAGGCAAAGTATTTCTGACCACCGCCGTGCCCCAAGGAGAAGGCCTGTCCCTTCGCACGATGGCTTTGGACGCCACGACAGGTGCGGTGGTTTGGGACAGGGAAGTCAAACGGATCCCCAAGGCGCCCTCCATTCACATTAAAAACAGCCACGCCAGTCCAACCCCCATCCTTTCCAAAGGGGCCTTGTTTGTTCATTTTGGGCCCCTTGGAACGGCAAGATTATCGGCAAGGGATGGAACCATTACCTGGCTTTGCAACGAGCTTGAATATCCCCCTCTCCATGGCTGTGGCGGTTCGCCCTACCTTCATGATGGCAAACTCATTATTGTTTGCGATGGTAGCAAGAATCCCTTTGTTGCCGCACTCGATGCCGAAACAGGCACAGTCGCTTGGAAAAAACAGCGCTCGGTGGAGGCGCGCATAAGCCACTCGTTTGTGACCCCGACGGTGGCCATGGTGGATGGCAAGGCCCAAGTTATGGCTCCTGGACCTGATCACTTTGCGGCGTATGATTTGGCAAGTGGCAAGGAAATTTGGCGGGTAATGGCGCCCGGATGGTCGGTGGTGCCCCAGCCTACAGTGGCCCACGGGCTGGTCATTTATAATCACGATTACGATAATCCCGAGCTGATTGCGGTAAAATTGGGTGGCACAGGAGATGTCACCAATTCCCATATCGCCTGGAGGCTTAAACGAGGGGCGCCAAGCACGCCAACACCCCTCTTAATTGGCACAGAGCTTTACTTTGTTTCTGACAAAGGCATGGCTTCCTGCGTGAATGCAAAAACCGGGGAAAGCCACTGGATGGAACGACTGGAGGGGAGTTACTCGGCTTCGCCGATTTATGTGAATGGCAACATCCTGTTCCTGGATGAAAACGGGGGCGCCTCCTGGGTGAAACCGGGGAAGCAATTCCGCGTGATTGGCAAAAACCAGGTAACCGGACGGACTTTGGCGACCCCGGCTTTTGCTGATGGCGCCATGTTTTTGCGAACCGATGAGGCTCTTTTCAAGTTTGTGAAAAAATAAATCGTGTCTTGGCTGGACCTTTGAAAATCAACCCTTGGGCCTCAAGGATTCGGACCACGGGTAACTGAAAAACCGTGAATGGATTTACCGCCATTGCCGATTAAGATAGAGTGGGATCTGAAATAGCAATCTCGCAACGAGCCGCATGCCATGTACCGAATCCTCGATGAAGTTGCCTCCTCGCCGACCGCCATGAATCGTCGTGTTTGGATGAGTGTGGGGGGGATAGGCCTTGGAGGTTTGTCGCTGGCCGGCCTGTTGGCCAATCAGGCTCGTTGCAACAACTTGCCAAGGAGAAAAGCCAAATCGGTAATCCTTTTTGGCCTGCTGGGAGGTCCGCCTCAACACGAAACATGGGACCCCAAGCCCAACGCACCTTCCGAAATCCGAGGGCAGTTCGCCACCATCCCAAGCCGCACCCCCGGGTTTCGCGTGGGTGAACTGATGCCCTGCACCGCCAAACTCACAGACAAGGTGGCGGTGCTGCGTGCCGTGGTTACTAACGACAACGCCCATAGTTCAAGCGGTTACCAGATGTTGACGGGAATTCCACACGCCCCCTTGAGTCAGGAGAGTTCCCCCCCCAAAGCACCCAATAACTGGCCTTCGATGGGAGCATTGCTAAGAAAATTGCGCCCTGAAATGAACGGGATCCCCTCGGCCATTACCCTGCCTGAACACCTTTGGAATGATGGCAATTTTCCATGGCCTGGACAGGATGCCGGGTTCCTTGGGGCGCGCTACAACCCATGGCTGATTCATTGCGATCCCTCCGATCTCTCGTTTCAAGTGCCAGGCCTAAGTTTGCCGGGCGAGGTGCCAGCCCTGCGGTTCAACGAAAGGCGATCCCTTTTGGAGCAGATCAATAAAAACTTTGACAATTTGAATCGATCAGGGGGGGTGAGCGCCTTCTCCCAACATGCTCAAAAGGCAACCGAACTCCTTTATTCGGCCAATGCAAGGCGGGCTTTTGACCTTGGCTGTGAATCCATCAAACTTCGTGAACGGTATGGCAGCAGCCGTTTCGCCCAGTCGTGCCTTTTGGCAAGGCGTTTAATAGAGGCCGGCGTGGGGTTGGTCCAAGTGAACTGGACCCGGATCAAGGATCAGCCTAACGGAGGAGGGTGGGATACGCACACCAAACACAACGATTCGCTTCGATCCCTTCTTATGCCCATCATGGACCAAGCCTTTTCGGCTCTGATCGAAGACCTTGAAGTACGCGGCCTTTTGGAAGAAACGCTGGTGGTTTGGTTTGGAGAGTTTGGACGCACTCCGAAGTTTAATAATCAAGGAGGGCGCGATCATTGGGGAAGTTGTTTCTCTCTGGCATTGGCGGGGGGTGGCATCAAGGGAGGGGTGGTTCACGGTTCCTCCGACAAACATGCGGCCTTTCCGATGGAGGGAAAAGTGGAGCCTTCTGACCTGATTGCGACGATCTTTCACTGTTTGGGTTATCCGCCCAACACGGAAATCCGGGATGCATTTGATCGCCCCAATCCCTTAAGCAGGGGCCGCGTGATTCAAGCTATTTTGTAGGAATTTAAATGGTGTCAGTTCATTTTTCCGTTGGTGGGTACACACGCCGCTGACCGAGAAAGCACTATCAGCCGTGCGCCACTCGGCGACCAGTGGTCGGCCGCGGAAGGCGAAGCAGAAATAAATGAATTGACACCATTTATTCCCATTTATCTTCCACGAATTAGGGGGGTGGAACCGAAGCAGGCGGCAAAGTCGAAGCCAGGTTGGAGGCCGAAGGCAGGCCACCCCTGGCGTGAGTGGCGCCCGGTGGAGCAGGGGCCATTTCTAAATGTGAAAGACACGGGAAAATGAACTGACACCATTTATCTATTCCCAAGCAAAACCCGGTCCTGCTGAAAAAGAAGGTTGAATGTCTCAGGGATCAAGCACGGGGAGTTCCCCCCCGGCGCGGGTTGCCAAGGTGGAAATAAGGGCCGTGCCATTGTAGCTGATGAACCTGACGGAACCATCAACCATAAGAAAATTTGCGCCCCCTGAATGAAGGCTCCAGTAATGAAAAATGTCGCAATAGTTTTCCAGGTTGCCAGGTGAAAAATGGTAAGGGCCTGCTGGACAGTGTATTGTCTGGTATACAGCCACTCCCCCAATATTCAGGTCATTGCTACCTAATACCATTTCTGCCGACCCATTAAACTGGCCATAACCGGCGTACCACCAGCCAAACCAGCGATCAGGGCTGGCGGCCTTTCCGCAACCAGCAAGGTGCAGGAACTACCGTCCGTAGCATCCAAAATCCGGGTTTCCGAATCAGAAAACAACATCCCATTCATCTGTTTCACGGATGTCCCCATGACCCCGGCATAACTGGTAAGAGCAGGGCGAGTCCCCTCCAAGGAATATTCCAAATAAAAAAGCCTGAAATCCGATGGGCAGACAAAATCCCTGACAATGGTTCCAAAACCCCGGTGGTCCAGGAAGGAATATTTGGGACTTACTCTGGAAAAATCTTCCAAAGTCTGAGCCCAAAGCGCTTCCTTTTCAAGGAAGGGAAGCAAAGGGGGTTGCCATCCCATGAAGGAAAATGCCTTTCCCCGCTGTTGAGAAATATGCCCCGGGGGAAATTTGCCATGATTGCCATGATACCCATGAAGGGCCAATCCCATTTGGCGAAGGTTGTGCAGGCATTGCAGTTTGGTCACCGCCAGCCGGGCGCTCTGAATTGCAGGCAGGGTTAAGCCAATTAAAAGGGAAACAATTCCCATGGCCACTAAAACTTCCACCAGGGAAAAGCCGGCAATTCGCGGCTTTAATCCAGAAGGAAAGCAAATAGCACCCATTTTAAATCTCTTCCAGGCCAATGCCAACTTAAGAAGATGAAAAACCTGTAATAAAGCGATTCGCCCCTGGGCGCGATTCAGTTTACCGCCTCTTCATTTTTCCCCGCAGCCTTATTCCAATTGGAAAACACCCAGCCCAAAACCAGAAAAACCACCCCGGCCATGGAAAACCATAAATACCAACTTATGTGACCTTTGCCATCCTCCGGTTCAGGAAACCCAAAAGCGCTCAGGCGAAATCGCGCATCAAGGGGAGGCGGAACGCCCGGCTCCAATTCGAAGTCGCGAATTTGCCGGATTATTTTGTTTTTTTCTCAACACTCACTGGCAAAGGCAGTTTGGGATTGGTTCCTTCCCTAATCTTGGTTTCAATTTGAACTTTGAGATTGGGCTCGTCCTTAAAGGAGCAATCAAGGTCCGCTCTGCGTAAAACCCAGGACCGGCTCGGGTCCAGGATCATTGTCCCCTTTTGTTCAGAATAGAACTCACCGGAATTCTTTGGCTTGACTTCATGGGGTGAAACAAAAATAATTTCAACGCAATTGGAATCCTCAAACCGCATGGCCTTGCATTCTAGTATTTTGAAATCCTTCTTTTGAACTAAATCTTGCAGGGTTAAAGTATCCAATTTGAGGAGCGGGTTGGAATGTGTAGACCTAAGGGTTTGGATCTGCTGGATCATGGGAGATGGAACGACGCCCTCGGGTTGGGAAAGGTGAACCTGGCCTAGTTTCCATTTTTCATTTTCGCTTTTCCGGACCAGACGAAAGGCGTAATCAAGGTTTTGGCAATGTAACACGCCATCCTGGGATTTTTCATTTTGTTCCTGGGATAGAACCATTTTACAGTTCGTATTTTGTTTGATTTCGATATACCCCGCCTGGGGAGGCCTTTTGCTGGCGTAAATCCTTTTGGTAATAGTTTTTCCCTGCAGAGTTTGCAAAAACACCTCGTACTCGGACCAAGCCTTGTGGCATTCGGAAAGAAACTGTTCCTTTAAACCATCTCCTTGCCCAAGGCTTTCACCTCCGTAAAGCAGGGAAACCCCAAACGCCGTCGCCACCCAAAAGGGAACCAAAATTTTAGCCATTTAGCTCCTCACTTTACGCAAACGCAATAATCATAATTAAAATTATCCGTGCAACCGCAACCTTCACAGTTTTGCTTGATTAATTCCATGCATAAATTCAAATTGGCGTTGGCACATTGGCCCAATTGGCCGGTCTTTGCAACCATTATCACATTCTGGAAAAACTCCCGGGGCAACAAACCCAAAACTTCCCTCCAGCCTGTTTTCCGAAAACAAAGCAAGGCCGGTAAAAATAAAAAACAGACCGACGATAACCATGCCCCTTGGCCAACTTTTCTTGCCATTCATTGCAACTCCTTTTAAACAAGGATAAAAACAAACAAAAGTCAGTCATTTCCCAAATGGTTAGTGGCCATTTTTCTAGTTTTTTCCAGTAATAGTATAGCAAACATTCCCAAAAATTATTGGTTGGTATTTGTAATCTGAATACAAATGAAATTTTCTATCTTGGCTTCCATTGGTCCCAGAAAAAGTAATGTCAATTTCAATTGCCTTTGTTTGATTTGCACCAATAGTCACAGGCAAATTTTTAATAGTTGATAAGGAAAACGAGTCCAGGCCCCCGACAATTTGCACCGGAACATTTTCGTGGTTTTTAATAGAAGTCGCAAACCCCAAAGGAAGATTTATCAGGCCAAAAAACAAAACGAGGGAAATCGCAAGAACCCCCAACGGCGCCCAAGAAAGTGAAAGGATATGGTGGTAATTAGTTTTTTCGTCTTGCCGGCAAACTAACAATGGCAACACTAGGAATCCATCAATTGCCAGCATGATTTTTGGGGAAATGGAATAGGAGCCCGGGCAATTACAGTCCTGCTGGCCTATCCAGATCATGTAATTATTAGTCAAGAAAAATCCGCTAAATAAGACAGCCGCGCAATTCCAAATAAAAATTTGTTTCCAAAATAAAAAAAGCACACGGCAAAAAGCAACTCCATTTCAGCCAATGCCAGCAAAAGTTTAACTGACCCAAACAGGGGGGGCGCAAGATGCGGGGTGGTAAAAATTAAATGAATTTTCAAAACGGCAGCCGTCAATAAAACCAGACTGCAAATCCAAACTGTTGGTTTGACCAGGGATTCACCTAAAAAGCATTTTAAAGTAAAAAGACAATTCATTTAATAAAATCCCTCAACAGTGTAATTAAAGTAACCAGGCCAAGGCGGCTTGTCAAAAGAAAAAGGGATATATGGTGGATAAAAAGTGTCAGGTCATTTTTCCGTTGGCAATTACCTCGTCTCCTTTTAGGCATCCCCGCATGCGACGACGGCTTTATCTACCACGCCATCAATCCCGGGAACAATCCCGATGCCGTGTTTGCCCGGCCGACTACCGCGCCTTCCTGCACGCGCTGACGCAACTGCGCTAACCGTTTCGGCTGTTCGGCTATTGCCTGATGACCAATCACTTTCATCTGCTGCAGCCCGAAGCCGGGCAATCCCTCAGCCGGATTCTCCAGTCGGTGACGGTCGCCCACACCTGGCGTTATCATCGCCAGTGCCGCACAGTGGGGCATGTCAGGCAGGGGCGGTTCAAGAGCCCGGTCATCCAGGAAGAAGACCACTTCCTGGTGGTGCTGCGTTACCTCGAGGCCAATCCGCTGCGGGCCGGCATGGTGCAAACGCTGGACGACTACCCCTGGTCGGGTTACCACTCCCACGGGCGGGGTTGCGCCGACGCACTGTTGAGCGAACTGCCCGTGGCGCCCCGCGTTCGCGGCGATGCCGAGGCGCGACAGCGCTGGTGGCGTTGGTGGGTACGCACGCCGCTGACCGAGAAAGAACTATCGGCCGTGCGCCACTCGGCGACCAGTGGTCGGCCGCGGAAGGCAGAGCAGAAATAAATGAACTGACACCATTTTACATTTCCCTAACGCTCGCTGGCCAAATCGATTAAACTTCAACAGTCCTATTCCCATCCCAGTTAGGAACAAACTATGCCTCGCTGGCCGCTCTGTTTTTTACTCCTTGTGGTCCCGCTGCTTTCCATGGCCGTGGTTCAATCCCAGGAGCAAGTCGAATACACAGAACTGGTGAAACAAGCCGAGACCCAGGCGCAAAAAGGGAACTATGCCGAGGCAACGGTTCTGGCGGAGAAAGCCCTGAAGATTCAGGAAGCCCTGGGCCCAGACCGGGCCGAAACCGCTGACGCTTTGCTCAACTTGGCCGGATATTACCACCTCTTGCGAAAGAGCGCCGACGCTGAGCCGTTGTTAAAGCGCGCCCTGAGCATCAACGAAAAGACCCTGGGGCCGGAGCATGAAAAATGCGGCAGGGCGCTTAACCAGTTGGGTCTGGTCAACAGCAGCCTGGGGAAATATGTGACGGCCGGCGATTTTTACAAGAGAGCAATCGCTAATCAGGAAAAGGCTCTTGGGAAGGAACACCCCCGGCTGGGAACCACCCTGACGAACTACGGGCAAATGTATTTGACCACGGGATTTTATGCCCAGGCGGAAGCGTTGTTACTGCGCGCCGTGGCCATTTTTGACAAGGCCCCGGCCAGCTCCCAATTCAACAAGGCCCTGGCGCTTAATAATTTGGCCGGGCTCTATTCCCGCACCGGAAAAGGGGAAAAGGCGCTCGATACCCTGGACAAGGCCAAGCCCATTTTGGAAAAGAATTTGCCGCCTGATCACCCCATGCTGGCAACGCTCTTGACCAATCGCGGCGGTTTGCTGTTGATGCTGGGAGAAATACCGGCAGGGGAAAAGGACTTAATAAAAGGGCAGGAAATCCGCCAGAAGACCCTGCCCGCTGGCCACCCAGACAGGGGTAATTCACTGGCCAACCTGGGCAAGGCTGCGCTGGCGAAAAACGACATCCAACTGGCCGAAACTCATCTAAAAGCCGCCCTGGATATTTACGAAAAGGCCTATTCCCCTGATCACCCGGTCCCTCAGCTTGTGAAAAACAACCTGGCGTTGACCTGGTTGAAACAAGGGCAGTTGGCCAAGGCGGAAAAGCAATTGCTGGAATTAGTGGATTCGCAAGAGAAGCGCTATGGGGGTGATTTTCCCGATCTGGCCCTGGTGCGAAAAAACCTGGGCCACCTGTACTACCTGCAAGGGAAAAAGACCGAGGCCTTGCGCTGGCACCAGATTGCGGTTGAACAGGTCCTGCGCGAGTTGCAGCGGGCCGCGCCGGTGCAAAACCAGCTCGAGCAGATGGAACTCGCCGCCCTGAACCGCTACTTCCTCAACATGCTTCTCAGCCTTGAAACTACCCCGGAGCAGGCTTCCTCCCTTTATGAAAAAGTCCTTTCCTGGAAGGGCATGGTTTTTTACCGCAGGAAGCTGCAACTGGCGCTGGCCGGGGATGAAAGTTTGCGCACACGCCTGCTGCAGGCCACGCGAAACTTTAACATGATTTACTTGCAGACCCCGTCGGCGGCGCTGTTGGAAAGCCATGCCAAACGCTTCCGCCAGGCGTTGCAAAATCTCGAAGCGCTGGAAAAGGAAATGTCTGCCCGGCTGAGTGAAGCAACTCCGTCGGCCGCAATGCTAACAGCAATCCAGCAATTGCTGCCTTTAGACACCGCCGCCATCGATATCCTCCGCTATTCCCATGTCCATTTGGACCAAGAGGGGAAATCATTGGTTTCCAGCGCCGCCTATGCCGCCTTCATCTTGCGAAAAGACAAGCCCATCCTGCGGGTGAACCTGGAGGGGGCCAGGGAAATTGATGAGCTAGTGATTGCCTGGCGAGGCGGGTTGGACAAAAGGCGGCTGCCAGCCGAGGGGCCTTCTGACCCGGCAGTCCTGCTCAGAGAAAAAGTTTGGCGGCCTTTGGTGAAAGAACTGCAGGGGGTGAAAACCGTGTTGATCAGCCCGGACGGCCCGCTGGCAACTTTGCCCTTTGCTGCTCTGCCAGGCGAAGCGCCTGGGAAATACCTGCTGGAGGAAATCCGCATTGGCGTAGTTCCCTTCCTACAAGCCATGCCTGGAATGCTTAACCAGCAGGTTTCAAAAAATGATGGCTTGCTGGTGGTTGGGGATGTGTTGTTTGGCAATCCCCAGGCAGAGGCTGGCCCCACGCCCCGAGGAAACGGCAGTTCTGGCCGCTGGAAACCCCTTCCCGGCACTCGCGAAGAAGCCGATGCCATTGAAGCTCTTTTCAAAACCCGTTTTCAAAATGTTCCGTTGATGAAACTGCTTGGCGCCGAGGCTTCCGAAGAGCGCTTTTTCCAAACCGCCTCTCAGGGAAGATATATCCACCTGGCGACGCACGGATTTTTCGCTTCGGAAAAGTCCCGGTCTATCACTGCCAAGGTCCCTCCGGGTCTGCTGCGGGGGGAGCGGGGA